>CALVBB010000005.1 GCA_944325705.1 Candidatus Gastranaerophilales bacterium | reverse complement strand
TGGGCTATTCAGCCCAAAAAGCAAGGTTGTTAAATCCATACTTTACAATAGTAAAAGTAAAATATAAAATATAGAGGATAAAAATGAGTAGTATAAAATTTTATATAATTTTTAATATTTTAAATATATTATTAATAGGTTTCATAATATTATGTATGGATACTAGTATGAATTTAACCTTTGATTTACAGGGTTCTCCGGGTTCCGGTATTAGATTTCTATGGGGTTTCGCATTATATATAGCATATGTTACATTGAAACTTCGTCTTCCAAAGTTAATAGTAAAGATTGGGAAAAAATATACAAAAACAACAATAAACCAGTTTGTGGAATATCTGCAAAATAATCCTCAAAATAAAAAGAAAATACTAACAATAGCCTTTTGTTATGATATACCATTTTTGATTTATTCTATCCATGTATATATTGACGTTGGAATATTAGGTGCAATACCCTTAATATTAACACTATACATAATATTTTATACAGGTGGTATATTACCTTTTTATCTAATGTTATATAAAGAGCTAAAAATGTATAAAATATAAAAACTTCGCATAGAAAATGGCGAATTTAGAGGAATATTATTTGATAAATATGACTATAAATGGTTAAGCAAAGAAGAATTACCGAATTTAGAAACCAGAAAACTCAATAATAGTGCCTATACACTTCAAAATACTCCTTTACTAACAAATTACTATGTTATAATACCTGTAAGATTTAGATTAGGGAAGTAATTATGTACAACTTGTTTAAAAATATAGTTTGTTTATTGCTTATTAATATTCTTGCAAATGAAGTCCATTGGAAGGTTGTTTAATTTTAATATTAATGTATTATAAATTTACAGATGATATTTCAGTATTGCAGCTAAAGGGTTTGGCACTACTGGTAGTCATAATACATATATTACTCTTTTTGCGTTTGTTGGTTTTACCTTTTGCATATAAAAAATTAGAAAACTCTGCGAATTATAAATTGGTGTCTAAATTTATTCACAAATTAAAACAATCAAATTATTTAAAATTAACAGTTCTAGTAATTGCATATTTTTGTTATTGTCCAACAGGTTTACCTTACTTTAGCGGGGATTTTTATGGTCAGCTAATTCAGGGGTTAATTTTTGGTTTACTAGGCAGTTATAGTGTTTTATTTGCCTGGTGGTATATAGAAGCCAAAATAAAAAACAGGATAAAAGATAAAAATTTTTGAAAGTTTAGTCAGTTGATAAATAAGTGCCGAATCCTCTTCTCAAACCGAGTCTTAGTATTAAAAAAACAGGAAAATTAAATCCATACTTTACAATAGTAAAATGTAGGTATAAACTAAAATAAATCAGGGGTATTTTAATATATGAAAAAAGATGATTTTTATGTATGTTTAAATTTATTAAATATATTACTTTGTATATGTATGTTTGGAATGTTTCTTATTTTTTTTATAACTTGTTATATTGCACCAAACTGGATAGCTCCCTGTTGCTTGATTGTATTATACATAATTACCAAAATTTTTCTTTTGCATATATTATTTGTTAACGTTGCAAAATTTTTCCCTAATTCAGAATTGATTAAAGTTGCGGAGGAATTGAAAACAAACTCAACTCGTAGAAAATATTCACTGTTATTGGCATTATGCTATGATGCTGCTGTTGCATTATACTTTGCTTTCCCGTTATTTTTAAAGCCTGATTTTGGAAGTTTGTTATTTTTTCCGATATTATGGGAGATATATACGTTAGGTGGTGTATTGATGTTCTATATGGGTTTATTTGGATTATGGAAAATTCAAGAGAAATTAAAATTATAAATTATTGAATAAATAAAAAAGATAATTATGTATTGAAAAGATACAAAATCATTCAAAATAGTTTTCAAATCCTGAATTTACTGTAAATATCCCTTTAGGAGAATTTAATAGAAAAATTCTTGGAATATGCGGTTCAAAATCAGGCAGAGATATAGATAAAGTAAAAGCTGCTAATTTAACTTTGGTTGAAAGCAATCAAATAAATGTGCCGGCAATAAAAGAATTGCCTTTAACTTTAGAGTGCAAAGTATAATATACAAACAAAAACAAGTCTTATCAGAAATGCCGGAAAGTATTCAAAAAGAGTGTTATCCTAAAGATGTACCAAGCACAAACCCAATGGAAAACAAAGATGTTCATATTGCTTTTTACGGTCAGATTGTTGATGCGTATATTATTGAGGAATGATTTGCTAAATCGTTACAGTCTATTAAAACAATGACTAATAGTGTAAAAATAAAACCGGATTTTCTATATAAATCCGGTTTTTATTTTGAAATTAATTTTTTATTAATGTATTTTAATAATTTATAATTGATTGCACAAACTCCGGATCATAGTGGTTTACAAAGATGCTTTCGCCTTTGTCTAAGCCTCTCAAAGTATTCATATCGTCATCAGAGAGTTCAAAATCAAAAATTTCAAAGTTTTCTTTCATTCTTTCTTTGTGTGTGGATTTTGGAATTACTATTACATTTTCCTGAGTTAAAAATCTCAAAGCAACCTGTGCAACTGTTTTGTTATATTTGTCTCCGATTGACTTAAGGATTTTGTTATTAAAGAAATTATTTTCACCTCTTGCCATAGGTGACCACGACATTAGTTGAGTGCCAAACTTATTCATATATTCACGCAGCACTTTTTCCTGTTGGAATACATGTGTTTCCATCTGGTTAACCATCGGCTTAATTTCAACAAAATTACACAAGTCAACAAATCTGTCAGGGAAAAAGTTGCTGACGCCTATTGCTCGTACTTTACCATCTTTGTAAGCTTTTTCCATCGCCCTGTATGTGCCATAATAATCACCGAACGGCTGGTGGATTAAAAGCAAGTCCACATAATCAGTTTGTAATTTCTTCAGGGATTCATCAATGGATTTTGCAGCTTTTTCCTCACCTGAATTTGTTATCCAGACCTTTGTAACAAGAAAAAAGTCTTCTCTTTTTATTCCGGATCTTTTGATAGCAGCTCCTACTCCTTCTTCATTATAATAAGCCTGTGCCGTATCAATCATTCTGTAACCAGTATCAATAGCATCAGTTACACATTTTTCACATTCTTTCGGGTCAACAAGAAAAACCCCGTATCCCAAAATCGGCATTTCAACACCGTTATTTAATTTTATTTTTTGCATTATTTATCCTCCTTTAAATTTCTTCTGCCATTTTGGCACCTTCATCAAAAGCTTTTTGTAAATCTTTCGGGAATTGTTCTTCTTTATGTTTTAATTTTTCATTTTTATCAAAAGTTTCGACAACATATTTGTCATAATCGCTGAACTGATATGTGTCATAAGCAAAAATTCTGACAGGTTTTGAAAATACGGTTTCTATCATAAACTCTGTTCTATTGAACATATCAGGATACATTTTATTAGCAAGCTCTTCGGTTATATTCATTGTATAAATCATTGCAGTTTTAAGCTTTTTAGGTGCGATTGAGGGATACCCCTGTTTGTATTCAAAGAATGGAAAAGTCAGCCGCTCAATAAAACATCTCATAATTCCTGTTACATCACCGCAATAAATAGGACTTGCGAGGACAACTCCGTCAGCCTTAGAAATTTTCTCCAGTAGAGATGTTAATTCATCCGGATATGCACATCTGCCAAAGTTTTTTCCATCTTTTAATTTACAGGCAAAACAGCTTCTGCAGCCTTTAAAATCAATATCATATAGATGAATTATTTCTGTATCTATTCCTTTAGATTTTACACCGTTAGCAAAGCTTTCACACATTTGTGCGGTGTTCCATTGCTTTCTCGGTGAACCGTTTATAATATATATTTTTTTATTAATCATATTTTTGTCCTTATTTTAAAATTAGTGAATTGTAAATCCACCGTCAACAGAAATTGCGGCACCGTCAACAAATGTTGCATAAGGTGAGCATAACCACATAACAGCGTGTGCAATTTCGTAAGGCTCTCCTAGTCTGCCTTTTGGAATATCTCTTACCATAGCTTCTTCCATTGCGGGGTTGCGTTTAATAATATCTTTTGCCATAGGAGTCAAAATTACACCGGGAAGTACAGCATTAATTCTGATACCTTTTGCGGCATAGTCAATAGAGGCTGTTCTTGTCAAACCTATTATTGCGTGTTTGCAGGCAATATATGCAGCCTGCCCAGGGAAACCTGTAATACCTCCTTGAGAAGAAGTATTTACAATACAGCCTTTTTCAGGCTGCTTCAACATCTGGATAATTTCATATTTCATACAGTTCCAGACACCTTTAAGATCAACTGCCACGGTTTTATCAAATTCTTCATAAGTAATTTCAGCCATAGGCCTTTGCGGAGTTTGAACGCCGGCATTGTTAAATCCGCAATCAAGACGTCCAAATTTTTCGACAATCCAGTTAATCATCTTTTCAACCTGTTCCGGGCTTGAGATATCGCATTTGTATTCAACTGAACTATAACCTGCATCTGTAAGCTTTTTTACCTGCTCTGTCATATCAAGAACATCAGATAAAATAACTTTTGCACCGGCTTTTGCAAATTCTTGTGCGGTAGCAAGCCCGATACCCTGTGCGGCACCGGTACATAAAACAACTTTGTCTTTAAAACATTCATTCATAAATTCATCCCCTTTTATAAAATCATTTCGAATTTACAACCACTTTAATATATTAGAGCGGCTCTCAGTCAAGAGATTATTTCTCCTTTGTAATCTATTGCCTTAACAGTTCCGAGTTTGTGAATATCTTCGTCAGTTCGGTTGCCATAGATTGTGATTTTGTTTAATTCTTTTTCAATATTGTTAAATTCTTCATCAGTTAATCCAATATCTGCTGCTCCAAGATTTTCAATAACTCTTTCATCTTTTCTCATACCAGGAATAGGCACAACATGAGGATACTTCTTGAGCATCCATGCTAAAGAAATTTGAGCCGGCGTTATACCTTTTTTGTCTGCAACTTTATTAAGCAAATCCAATAGCGGCTGGTTTTTCTCAACGTTTTCAGGGGCAAATCTTGTGATAACACGTCTTACATCATCTCCTTTGTATTGGGTGTTTTTGTTATATTTGCCGCTTAAAAATCCGCTTGCCATTGGCGAAAAAGCAACAAATCCGATGTTCAGTTCCTGACAGAGAGGAATGACATCTTTTTCAAACATCCTTTCCATCATGGAGTATTCGCTCTGAATTGCAGTAAGCGGCGTTACGGCATGAGCCTTTTTAATTTGTTCAGGCGTGGATTGCGATTGACCCCACGCACGAATTTTACCTTCTTTAATAAATTCACCCATCCATTCTGCCACTTCTTCAACATTGCTGTCTAAAGGCACCCTGTGTTCGTAATAGATGTCAATATAATCTGTTTGCAGTCTTTTTAAAGAATCATTCAAAGCATTTGTTATACCATTTTTGCTGAGTTTTCCTTCAGGAATTTCCTGTCCCGGCTGAAAAACTGGTACAAATTTCGTTGTCAGAATAATTTTATCTCTGAAAGGTTTTACAGCTTTCCCTACAAGAGTTTCATTTGTAAACGGCCCGTAAGCTTCTGCTGTATCAAAGAGAGTACAGCCAAGGTCAAAAGCCTTGTGCATAAGTCTTATAGATTCTTCTTCCGGCGGTATAGCTCCATAGCCGTGAGAAAATCCCATACAACCGATACCTATTGCCGACACTTCAATATCTCTTAATTTTCTATATTTCATAAACTATCGCCTTATATATTTTTCAAATATTGCCTCAAGCTGCGCTTCACAAAATCTGTCTGTCCAATCAAGCGGCTCAAATTTCCCGTCAGACATGCACCAACAGAGCATCATTCCGTAAAGTTCGCTGATAATAATATGCGTTAATAATTCAATGGGGGCATCTTCTTTAAGCTCAACGGAATTTTTCAAAATATTTTCAAGCATTTCACTGTCATAGAACCACTTTTGGCTGTCCATAGTATCAGGAACATTACCCGGATCAATCACATTTTTTATCCATTCACGGCAGATTTGAATTCCGCAAAATTCAACCTGCTCCATAAAACGACGAAAATAATGTCGCAACTTTTCAAACAATTCAGCATTTTCCATTCGTTCCAGTTCATCGGCAATTTCCCCAAACGGTGTTCTGCTGATTTCCATAACAATATCTTCTTTTCTTTTGAAATATGTATAAAAAGTTCCCTTGGCAACCCCTGCTTTATTTGTAATATCTTCAACGTTAATTGACTCAAAGCCTTTCTCTTTAATTAACTCAAGTCCGGCCATCACGAGTTTTCTTTTTGTTTCCTGTGCAGCAAGCTGTCGTTTATTCATATTAATTACTCCTGATAAAAGCAATTATACAATATCGTTGACTAAAAGTCAATGACCTATAGTCAATAATATCGATTTAATAAACTTTCAGTTTTTATTTTTCAAACTTAAGTTTGTCTTGTTCTGTAATTTTACGGATTACCCTGCAAGGATTGCCTGCAGCTATAACATTTGGCGGAATATTTTTGTTAACAACGCTTCCTGCGCCTATAACTGTGTTGTCACCGATTGTAACGTCCGGAAGAATAACAACATTTCCGCCAAGCCAGACGTTATTACCGATTTTTACAGGGAAGGCGTATTCCAGTCCTTTGTTTCTGGTTTCTGTGTCAATCGGATGCTGCGGGGTGTAGATAGCACAGTTCGGGCCTATAAATACATTGTCGCCTATTATGACTTTTGCAGGATCAAGTATTATTAAATTGTGGTTTGCGTAGAAGTTTTCGCCGATTTCTATATTGTACCCGTAATCACAATAAAACGGCTGTTCTATTAAAAAATTTTCCTTTGTTTTGCCTAAGATTTTTTTGAGAAGCTCCTGTCGCGCTGCTGTGTTTTCCGGCGGCAGATTGTTGTATTTATAGCAGAGTGACTTACAGTTAATACGTTCTGTAAGAAGTGATTGGTCATAGTTTCCGTCGTATAAAAGTCCTCTGTCGCGTTTTTCTTTTTCGTTCATTTGTACTCTCCTTATTTGAGAAAAATTATAGCATGAAGAGGGCAGATAAGTGCTGTAAAAGACGTTAAGACGCTAAGAGCGACAAAAAAGTGAAGGGTGAAGGGGGAGGACATTAGTTGAACCCTTCAACTTTTCAACCTATTTGAGCTGCTATTCATCACTTATCAATAATTTAACAGGGGGGGGGCTTGACTGATAGCTGCTATCAGGTTGTAAAATATTTAACATAACAAAATCGGAGAATATTATGAGTAACAAAATAAGAATTATTTTAGGCGTTGTGCTTGTTGTATGTGCAATATGCGCAGCCGGTGTATACTATCTTTTTACTAATCAAAACAAGGAGGTTGTTAATATGGGCGATAAAAAAGTTTTAGTAGCATACTATTCTTATTCGGGCAACACAGAGGCTGCTGCAAAGAAGATTCAGGCGATTACCGGTGGAGATTTGTTTGAAATTCAGCCGAAAACTGCGTATCCAAAGGATTATAATGCTGTTGTAAGTCAGGCGCAGGAAGAAAAACAAAAGGGTTTCAAACCTGAACTTGTTGATAACGGGGACGTAAAAGATTATGATATAATATTTTTAGGCACTCCGGTGTGGTGGTATACAATGGCGTCGCCTGTCAGAACATTCCTTACAAAAAATGATTTCAGCGGGAAAGTTATTGCGCCTTTCTGCACACACGGCGGAGGCGGAGAGTCTGCAACTTATACTGATATGCAGAAACTTGCACCGGATGCTAAAGTCCTTACGGGTTATACTTCTTATGAAAACTCTGCATCTGACAAAGAGATTAGAAGTTGGATAAATGATTTAAATTTACAGGGAGAATAAATGAAACGCAGAGATTTTATTATAAATTCGGCACTTGCAATAGGTGGAACCGCACTTCTTGCCGGCTGTGGCAAAAAAGAGGTTAAAAAAGCCGAAAAACAGGTTGTAAGAAGAAAGTTTCATAATCTGGAGATTCCTCTTATTGCATTGGGGTGTATGCGGCTTCCTATGCGCGATGGCAAGATTGATATGGTTGAACTTGACAAAATGGTCGAGTACGCGATGGCACACGGCGCTAACTATTTTGACACAGCGTATATGTATGTTGAAGGAAAATCCGAAAATGCTATCGGCGAAATTCTCAAACAGTATCCGCGCGAAAGCTTTTTCTTAGCGGATAAGTGTCCGGCTTACCTTGTTGAATCTCCGGCAGATGTGCGCAGGCTGTTTGAGGAGCAGCTTAAAAAGTGTCAGGTTGCGTATTTTGATAACTATATGGTTCATAATATTAATAAAAACACCATAAACAACTACCGCGACAATGATATGTACGGCGAGATTTTGAAGCTTAAAGAGGAAGGCAAGGTTAAACATCTTGGCTTTTCATTCCACGGGGATCCTAAAATGCTCAGAGAAGTTATAAAAGAGCACAAGTGGGATTTTTGCCAGCTTCAAATTAACTACCTTGACTGGGAAGTTATAAATGCAAAAGAACTATATGAAATTGCAGATGAGGCGAAAGTTCCGGTTATAGTAATGGAACCTTTGAGAGGCGGAGGGCTTTGCAATCTGCCTGAGAAAGCTGCCGCAAAGTTAAAAGAAGCCTGTCCTCAGGATACTCAGGCTTCATTCGGGCTGCGCTGGGTTTCAAGTAAAGACAGAGTGTTTACAATTCTCAGCGGCATGAGCAATCTTCAGCAATTGAAGGAAAATATTGATACTTTTACTGACTTTAGAGAGTTTACGGAGTCTGAACAAAAAACCGCCGCGGAAGTTGCAAAAATTATTCAGTCGCAGGGCGCAATTAACTGTACTGCCTGTAAGTACTGTATGGAAGTTTGTCCGCGCGGCATAAATATTCCGGCAATCTTCGGGCTGTATAACGTTTACAAATCAAACGGCAACGGGTTTATGTTCGGTGTAAATTACAACGCTCTGAAAGAGGAAGAACGTGCGGATAAATGTATTAACTGCCGCCTCTGCTCTAAAAATTGTCCGCAGGGGCTTGATATTCCAGACTTGTTGAAGAAAGTTGACGCAACTGTAAAAGAGGTCGGAGATAAAAAGTAAATATGAAGAACAAAGCTCTTTACAAATTAAGACTGATACTTGCGGCTATAGTATTTGTTCTTGCCCTTGCTGGAATTTGCGGGGTATTTTATCCGGTAAAAATTTTTGATATACAGTTTCTGCCTCTTTTGCAGAGAGTAATTACGGATTTTTCTATAATTGCTTTTGTCTTTTTTATAATGCTTGCAGGGATTACGTTTTTGTGCGGAAGAATATACTGTTCCTTAGTCTGTCCGTTCGGAATTTTGCAGGAGATTATCGGATTTGTGAAACATAAAGTTAATAAATCAGGCAAAAGTTCCCGTCAGGTGAATTTTCCGCTGAAATATTTTGTTGCTGCAATTGTGTGGGGAACTTTTTTCGGAGGAACAGCCGCTGCAATAAGGTATGTTGAGCCGTATACTCTTTTCGGTTCTGCGATGACTTTATCCGTGACCGGATTAATTGCTGTGGTAATCGTTCTTGCTGCGATTATCTGGAAAGACAGAGTTTTCTGTACTAATTTTTGTCCTGTCGGAACAGTTCTCGGATTGATTTCAAAAGTTTCGTTTAATAAAATCTATATATCGGACATTTGTGTTTCCTGCGGAATGTGCGAGAAAAATTGTCCTTCCGGCTGCATAAATTCTAAAGAAAAAACTGTGGATAACGAAACCTGTGTAAAGTGTCTGAAATGTCTGGATGTCTGCCCTAAAGGCGGGATTAAATACGGTATTGCACCGAAAAAAACGGTTAAATTCAGCCTGAAAAGACGTCAGATGATTATTGCGGGGGTTGCGTTTACGCTTTTCGGCGGAATGATTAAGGCAGGACTTGAGATTAAGGACAGGATTGCAGAAAAGATTAAAGAGGTAATTCTTCCTGCCGGTGCTCGCAACAGAGAACAGTTTTTGAATAAATGCCTCAACTGTAACTTATGTGTAGAAAACTGCCCGGAAAAAATTATTAAAAAAGCTGACGCTGATTACGGCGCCGTTCATCTTGATTACACAAAATCGCACTGCAGGTTTGACTGCAATGAATGCTCCAGAGTTTGTCCGTCCGGTGCGATAAAACGCTTATCACTGGAAGAAAAGCAGCACACAAGAATTGCTATGGCTATGATAAATTCAGATAAATGTACACAATGCGGAGAGTGTGTTCTCGCCTGCCCTGTGCATGCTATAATTAAAGAAAACGGCAAAGCTCCTGTTTTGAATGCTATGAAATGTATCGGCTGCGGCGCCTGTAAAAATACCTGCTACTTCGGGGCTATAGAAATTTTCGGAGTAAAAGAACAGAAACTTTTATAAAAAGGAGAAGAAAATGTCACTCGGTATAACAGAAATACTTTTAATTCTTGTGGTAATTATACTTTTATTCGGCGGGAAAAGGATTCCGGAAATCGCCAGGGCTCTTGGACGGGCATCTTACGAGTATAAAAAGGCCAAAAATATTCTGAAAGACGAGGCAAACGAACTTAAAGCCACAATAGAAAGCACTGTTGAAAAGCCGGAGCAATTTGACCCTTCAACAGACAAAGAAAGACCGGAAAACTAACTATGCCGGAGGACAGCGGTGAAAGCTTAATATCTCATCTGGAAGCGCTCAGGGAGACTCTTTTGAAATGTATTATTTCTCTGTGCATTGTTCTGCCTGTTTCTCTATGGCTTGCACCAAAATTTTTAAACTGGTTTATAGATATTCTTACAGGCGGCAGCAGGGTTGCGTTTAACTTTTTTTCACCTATGGAGGTCTTTTTAATCCAGTTAAAGACCGCGTTTGTGCTGGATGTTGTTATTTGTTTTCCGTATATTGCAAAAAAGATATGGGATTTTATACTTCCGGCATTGTATGAACACGAGAAAATTTTTATCAAGAAAATAGTTTTTGCTTCAACCGGTTTGTTCGCGGCCGGGGCTGCTTTTTGTTTGTTTATTTTGATGCCGCTGGTTGTGAAATTCGGTATGAGTTTTTCAACCCCAAATCTAAATCCGGTTTTCGGACTGTCAAATATAATAGGGCTTTCGCTGGTGATGGCACTAGCATTCGGGGTGATGTTTCAGATGCCGCTGATTACGATTGCGCTCATAAGGGCAGGAATTGTTTCTTATGATACAGTGAGCAATCTGCGGCCGTATATTATTGTAGTTATTCTTATTCTTGCCGCAATTTTTACGCCTCCGGATGTTGTAAGCCAGCTTATGCTTGGTATTCCAACATATCTCCTTTTTGAAGCAGGATTGTTTTTTGCAAAACATGCAGCCGCAGGAGGAAAAGCAGGCAAAAAACTTGACTGATAGCTGCTATCAAGAGGTAAAATGAATTTATGAATGATAAATATATCGATATGGATTTTGCAAAACTTGATATAGACCGTAAAAAACGCCGCGGCTGCAGTGAGGCTGTATTCTGTGAATGCAAAACAGAAGAACAGTTAATAAAAATTTTTCAGGGTTTTAAAGAGCAGGGGCAGAATGTTATAGGAACAAGGGTTCAGCCCTCTCAGGCAGCGGCGCTTTTGAGAGAGTTTTCTGAGATTAATTACAACGAGCAGGCACGGGTCGTTACCTTAATAACAAAAAATATAGAACGTACCGGAGAAGTGGCTGTCTGTACCGGCGGAACCGGCGATATTCCGGTGGCGGAGGAAGCCGCAGAAACTGCAATGTTTTTCGGCAGTAATGTCAAGAAGTATTACGATGTAGGCGTTGCCGGAATCCACAGACTTTTTGATAAGCTTGAGGATATAAAAAAAGCAAACGTAATTATTGCTGCTGCCGGCATGGAGGGAGCACTCGGCGGAATTATCACAGGTATGGTTAATGTTCCGGTTATTGCTGTTCCGACTTCTGTCGGGTACGGAAGTTCTATGAAAGGACTTTCTGCACTTCTTACAATGCTTAACAGCTGCTCTGAAGGTATGACGGTTGTGAATATTGATAACGGTTTTAATGCGGGTTACAGTGCTTCTCAAATAAATAAACTTATAGCGAAAGGAAAATAAATGGACTTATATTTTGAATGCAAATCAGGAATTTCCGGTGATATGTCGGTCGCGGCGCTTCTTGATTTAGGCGCTGACAGAGAAAAACTTGACAGTGCGCTTGTTTCAATGAAACTGGATAACGAGTTCAGTTATGTTATTTCTAAAAAGCCGGTGAATGCAATTATGGCAACTGACTTTGATGTTATTATTCCGGAGGCGCATGTACACTCCGGCGAACATCATCACGAACATCACAACGGGCATGAACATCTCCATCATGACCACAGAAATCTTGATGACGTGAATGCAATTATTGAGAAAGCTGAGATTACAGAGGGGGCTAAGGGGCTTGCTAAAAGAATTTTCACAATTGTAGCGGAAGCGGAGGCCAAAGTTCACGGTAAAAATCTTGAAGAAGTTCATTTCCACGAAGTTGGCGCAATAGATTCTATTGCTGATATTGTGAGTTTTGCAGTGCTTTTTGATGATTTGAAACCCGAGAAGGTTTATTTTTCAACCCTCACTGACGGTCAGGGGTTTGTAATGTGTCAGCACGGGAAAATTCCTGTGCCGGTTCCAGCGGTGTGCGAGATTGCTGCAAAGTATGCTCTGCCGCTTAAGATTTCTGAAAATGACGGGGAAATGGTTACTCCGACAGGTGCTGCGATTGCTGCGGCGCTTTATACAGGCGAAAAACTTCCTGAAAGTTTTGTTATAGAAAAAACCGGATACGGTGCGGGCAAAAGACCGTATGAAAATCCGGTTCTGAGAGTGATGGCAATTCAAAGAAAAGGAGAATAATTATGCACTTAGGAAATGGTATTATCTGTCCGGTGACAGGAATTCCGATGCTTGCAATTGCAGGTGTCACAGTTTTTTATGCTTACAAAAAGGCTAAAAAAGAATTTTCAAAGGATAAAATTCTGCCTGCAGCAGTTCTGACAGGACTGGTATTTGCACTGCAGATGATTAACTTTGCAATTCCAACAACAGGTTCAAGCGGACATATTGTCGGGGCAATATTGCTTGCGGCATTAATCGGGCCTTATGCGGCGTTTCTTGCAATGTGTGCAATTTTAGTTGTTCAGGCTGTATTTTTTGCAGACGGCGGCCTTCTTGCACTCGGTTGTAATATTTTTAATATGGGAATTCTGGCATGTTTTGTTGCATATCCGCTTTTCTATAAGCCTCTTGCTGACAGAAACAGAGTTGTAACCGGCGCAATTCTTGCATCTGTTGCAGCACTCCAGCTTGGCTCGATTGCAGTGGTTATAGAAGGTGCGCTGTCAGGTTCTGTGGAGTTATCAAGTTTTTTAAAATTTACAGGGCTTATGCAGGCAATTCATCTTCCTATAGGTATTGTTGAAGGACTCGTGACAGGCGCTGTTATTGTCGCTGCAAAGTTTATGGATACAAAGAAATTTTCAGCGGCTGCCGGCGGAATTTCACTGATACTTGCGGGTGTAATTTCTAATTACGCTTCTCAAAAACCTGACGGGCTCGAGTGGTCATTATTGAATATTCCTGTTGTTGAGCAAACACAGAACGCTCTTTACGGAATTTCAGAGGCTGTTCAAGCAAAAACTGCGGTTCTGGCAAATCTTCCTTATACATCAGGTTCGATTTTAGGGCTGCTTCTTGTCTGCGGCTTAATGTATTTGACCGGACTTCTTATCTGCCGTAAGATGATTAGAGAAAATGCAGAATAAGTTTGAAGATGTAAAACTTTATTTAGAGAATTTGAAAAAGCAGGGCTTATGCCTTGCTTTTTCAGGCGGAATAGACAGTGCGCTTTTGCTTTATCTCTGTCAGGATTTGAATATTACGGCAGTTACTTTTATGTCGGTTTTCCAGACGGAGGAAGAAATTGATTTTACAAAGTCTTTCTGTAAAAAATATGGTGTGCCTCACGAAATAATTGAATTTGCACCGCTTGAGGATGCTGTTTTGAAAAATAATCCGAAAGACAGATGTTACCTTTGTAAAAAGCTTATGTTTACGAAACTGAGAGATTTTGCGGCCGGAAAGGTAATAATCGACGGAACAAACTTTGACGACCTGAACGTTTACCGGCCGGGGCTTAAGGCTTTAAAAGAGCTCGGAGTTCTATCTCCGTTTGCGGAATTTAAAATAACCAAAAAAGAGATAAGAGATTATGCAAAAAACTGCGGTATAGAAATTTTTGATAAACCTTCAACTCCATGTTTGGCAACGAGATTCCCTTACGGAACAGAACTTTTTGAAGATAAAATAGAACTTGCTGCAAAGGGCGAGCGGGTACTCAAAAGTGCTGGTTTTGAAAACTGCCGTTTGAGGCTTCACAATGATATTGCGCGTATTGAAATCCCGCCCGAAAAATTTATTGAATTTTTAACTGGAAAGGACGCTATAACAGAAACATTGAAATCTTACGGCATAAGATATGTTACACTGGATATTGAAGGCTTAAGAAGCGGGAGCATGGATTAAAAATGAAATATCAAAATAAAATCAGGGATAAAGTTCAATGCACAATCTGCCCGCGGGAATGTACATTAAAAGACGGGCAGGAAGGATTCTGTCATGTGCGGAAAAATAGCTCCGGAGAAATTATTTTGGATACATACGGCTATAACACCGGTCTTGCAATCGATCCTGTTGAGAAAAAACCGCTGTATCATTTTTATCCGGCTTCTTCCGTTCTGTCTTTTGGCACGCTTGGCTGTAATATGGGCTGTATGTTCTGCCAGAACTGGACAACTTCAAAAAATAAATCGGACAGCAGAATTCTGAATCCGGCATCGCCGGCTCAGATTGCAGATACTGCAAAGGCATACAACTGTAAAAGTGTCGCCTTTACCTACAACGATCCTGTAATATTTTTTGAGTATGCAATTGATACGGCAAGGCTTTGCAGAGAAAGCAGGATTAAAACTATTGCCGTTACGTCCGGTTATATAAATCCTGAACCGGCGAAAGAATTTTTCCGGTATATGGACGCTGCAAATATTGATTTAAAAGGTTTCAGCGAAAGATTTTATACAAAAAACTGTCTTGCACATCTTGAGCCGGTGCTTGACACTATAAAATACGTGAAAAGTAAAACAGACTGCTGGCTAGAGCTTACGACAATGATTATAGAAGGGGAAAACGATTATCCGGAGGAGCTTGAGGCAGAGTGCAGATGGATAGTTGAAAATCTTGGTGACTGTACCCCGTTGCATTTCAGCGCATTTTTTCCTAAGTATAAATTTGCAGACCGTAAAGCCACAAAATTTTCTACTCTTTTAAAAGCTTATGAAATTGCAAAAAATGCCGGATTAAAATACGTTTACACAGGCAATCTTACAAGCATTGAAACCTCAGGTACCTATTGCAAAAAATGCGGACGTCCTTTGCTTGTCAGAAACGGTTATGAAATTACAGGGTATAATCTTAAAGGCGGGGCGTGTATTTTTTGTGGTACACAATGTGACGGCAGATTTGATGAATAAAAATTTATGCTGTATTATATAAATAGATGTAAGACAAATTTCGCGGCAAAAATGCGCGGCACCTTATCAGAAGGCGGTGATAATTATGAAATCGGTAAAAGAAGTTTCTATAGAAGCAAAAATACAAAAAAGGCTGCATGACAATCCGAATTGTTTGAAGCTTGTTAACTACCTTTTTGCAGATGATGAACTGCAGGAACTTCAGGATTACGCAAATAATGTGTCTATAAAACGCCTCGGGTACAATGACCATGGGCCTGTTCACATGCGGCAGGTTGCCGGAAATGCTATAAAAATGCTTAATATTCTGCAGGATTCCGGCATAAAAACATCGCTCGAAACAGAGGAAACCGGAACTTTTGAGGACAGCATGTGTGCGGTTATTCTTGCAGGGCTTATGCACGATCTGGGTATGTCAATTGGAAGGCAGGGGCATGAAGATATGTCGGCTATGCTTGCGCAGCCTATTATTGACAGAACTTTGATGCACGTTTTCCCTGATAATCTTCACAAGCGTGTGGTTATAAAATCGCTCGCAACCGAGGCTATTATCGGTCACATGTCGACAAAGAAAATTCATTCAATAGAAGCCGGTATAATCCTTATTGCTGATGGCTGCGATATGACTAAAGGCCGTGCAAGGATTCCACTTGCAATCAACCATGCTCCGCGTGTCGGAGATATTCACAAATACTCCGCTAATGCCATTAATCGTATAGGTATTCACCACGGGGATAAAAAACCTATTAAGATTGAAATTGAAATGTCAAGCGATGTAGGATTTTTCCAGATAGAAGAAGTTCTTCTGACAAAGATTAACGCAAGCCCTGCAAAAGAATACGTTGAATTATACGCCGGCGTCGAAGGTCAGGAGCCAAAGTGCTACTTGTAATAAAGCTTGTTCTTCAAAGACTATAAGACGTTAATTCCCACAACAAATAAGCTTGAAATAATTAACGAATGCCAGTCGGTATAAGCACTCCACATTTACTTAATCAAAATATAAGTATTTCGTTCAACTTCCTTCGCAAGTTTTTTAATAACTTCGTTGTCCATTCTTACGCAGCCTAATGAAGCATAAGTACCCAGACTTGCCGGATTGTTGTTTCCGTGGATAAACTGTCCGTTTCGGCCGTAAATCTTGCCAGTTTCAGGATTAACATTTTCGATTATTATTACATTCGGCCCGTAATCGTTCGGGTTTCTTTTCCTTTTTGTACCGTATGCTGTTGAGTATGGATAAGACTCTACATTTGTAATCATCTTAATTCCTTTTCGTGTCGGGGTATATTTTTTGCCGGTTGCCACAGAATACACCACTTCGGCTTTTCCGTCTTTATCATATTTGTAGAGAAGATTGTTTTCCGTATCCACAACAATTACCGCAAACTTTTTTTCACCGGCAACTGTAATTTCTGCATCCGGAGCATTTTTCAAATGTTCCGGACGGCTGCTGCCTTCCGGAGGAATTTTATCCTTTTCAACAAGAAGCCCCTTTGTGCCGGAGATGTCTGCAGGCTTATCTGAACCGAACAGTGTAATCTCTGCTGATTGTGCCTGCCCGCAAGTTTTATACGGTTTTGTACTACTGTTAAAATTTATGTTATTTATTCTGTCCATTTTACTTAATCTTTTTCAAAGATGAGAGGAAGTTGTTGTTTACAACATCACCGTCAACTTTTGTCAGAAATACCTGCGCGTGTTCATCCCCTGTTTCCAGCGGCGGCAGCTGTTCAAGTTCTGCTGCATAATACTGTGCATCGTTCCTGCTGCTTAATGGAATTCTGTTTGCAAGACTGTTCAGCGAGAAACTCCTCAAAGCGCCGGCAAACCCTTTCTTCTCGTTGCTGAATTTTGTGTAAATTCTAAGCGTTGCATCGCTCTTTTCAATATCGTAGCGGCCTGCAATGTAACTGCTCAGCTGCGGGGAGGAAGATTTGATTTTCAGAAATTCTATCACGTTATTTCTTATAAATAAATCCCCTGTTATTTTCTTAAATTTGCCTTCCGGAATGTTTACAATATCTGAAATTGTAGATGGACTAATCATAACGAGCGGATTTCTGAAAAGCGCCGCAAATTTCATAACGTATTCCACAAGCCCGATTTTTTGTATCTGACCGTCATTAACTGCAAACTTGATTGCACCGTTAAGCTTTAGACTGTCATCAGTGTAAAGGTCAATTATGCCGCTCGCCTTACCGGAGATTTCACGCGGAAGGTTCAAAAGGGTTGTTGACATCAAGTCGGAATTCACATCCTTTGCGCCGAGTTTGAGGTTGTATTTGTGCTTCTTAAGATCACAGAATACCTTCACTGATGAAATTCCTTCTGCTATGTCAAATCTGTTTGAGTGAAGCTGGAGGATGTTATTTTTGTCCAGTGTCAAATTCGCTGCAAGGTTACCGAATTTTATGTCTTTGTAATTGCCTTCCTTCAGTCTGAAAATACATCTTTCAATAATAAGATTATTTACATCAAATACAACGGCATTATCTGCCTCTTCGCTGTTTTCATCTTCAAGTTCAGCCTCTGAAACTTTTGGCTGTTCTTTTATTGCTTCGGTGTTTTGCATGTTGAAAGACTGCAAAATTCTGTCAACGTTAAGTTTGTCAAGACCGAGATTAACATCCTTTATAACAATCGGGAATTTTATACCGTTTGCAATATCTCCTGTAAAATCAAAGTTCATCCTTTTATATCTGCCGTCTGCAACAAGATGGATTGTATCTCTGTCAGTATAAAGTTCACCGTTTTTGATACCTATTCTCTGGGATGGAATACGTATTCCGCTAAGCTTCATATTCCCTTTGATTTTCGGGTAAGTTCCATTGTTGACCATATATAGGTCGCCGGAGAATTTCCCGCCTTTGAATAATCTCTGACCTGCAAGCACGTTTAAAAATTCACTCGGAAGCGGGTTCGGGATATTAAATCCGAGTTTCGGCACAAAAGGTACAGGTTTTGAAAGGTCTACAATCCCGCTTAAAGTAAGTACAGGTTTAACTTTGCTTCCTTTCACAATTTCCTGCGCAATGTAGTAGTTAATATCTTTTATATCAAGAATATTATTTTCAAAATGTAAATCTGCTTTTACGGCTCTATCCCAGTTTGTCGGAGTAAGAGAGGCTCCGTCGACCAGAATATCTTCACCTTTTGCAAGTTTTGACGCCCAGATTATGTCGATTTTATTATCAAGGTATTTAACGTTGATAACGGTTCCTGCATTTCCTGTTATAGTGAGCGGGATACCGACAAGTTTTGAGAGATAGTTCTGTGCAAAGTCATTTGTAGCAACAGTCTTTATTGTGACATTTGTATCGCCGGTTTTTGTGTAATCTTTCATTGAGCCGTTAACGGAGGCTTTGTTTGCTGTACTGGTTCCATAGTAGCCTTCAATGTCCTTAAAAATTATGTCATTTTTAGTTAAAAGCACAGTACCTTTATTGACCGTAACCGGCAGGTTGCTTACGGGTATAATTTTTAAAGAGCTTTTGTTCAGGTTAATTTTCCCGTTCAAATCATTTTTTGTTAAATCAATATCAAAATCAAAGTCGCCCTTCATATCTTTAAAGAAGGCGAGCATTTCGCTTCCGTTATTGATTAGAATGTTGGAATTTACAATATCAATTACGTCCTGAACTTTGAATTTTTTCGACGAAAGATTTACGTTAAGCCCGTTTTTTCTTGACGCGTCAGCATTAATATGCACCTGCGACTTATTTATATCAAGCACGCAGTCATTAACAAAAAGAGTTTTGTCTTTTATAACGACTCTGTTTTTGTCCGCTATTGCAAAATGAAGAACTTTATCTTTCTTCTTTATTTTAGTGTCAATGTCAAATTTTAAGTATTTTGCAATCTTCTGGGTGTTATCTATTTTGAGGTTGTCCGCGTTGAGTTTTACATAAATATCAGGCTCGAGTTTGTAGAGGATTAAACTTTTTTTCAGGAAAAGAACAGAATCGAAAAAGTCGATTTCCCACTCGCTTTTTTCCTGCTTTTTTTGTTCTTTTTGCTGCGGAACAAGAGCCATCAGCTTATTAACATCCGCAAAGATATAGTCAAGCCCGAATCTGTTGAGGATAATCCTTTTTTTGAAAATATCTTTGAAAGAAATTTCCGCATCAAGTTTTTCAACGTCAAACATTTCAACGTCATCTTTTGCAAGTTTTATTTTATCTGTTTTAAAAGCTATCACCGGTGACAGGTTTGTAGTCAAAACAGGGTTTTCTATTTCCACATCAAGAGATGTGTATTTGTTTATATTTTTTTCGACAAAATTAATAACTTTCTGGTTTGAAACAGCTGCCGGAAGAATTTTTAAATACGTAACAGCACCGAGAGCAGCAATTACCGCTGCTGCGCATATAACACCACCTATAGCTTTATATCTTTTTTTCATATTATCCTCAATAATAATTATATCATAACACAATTTTATGGTATGATATATTTATGAAGAAATTTTTACTGGTTATAAGTTTAATTCTGGTTTGTCAGAATATGGTTTTAGCGGAAACCCGGCAGGCTTCTGTTGCTGAAAACGCCTGTGTGAAAGTTTTCCGGGGCGAGGATAAAGAAGGACTTTTCGGTCTTAAAAGCTGTGATGATACTGTTCTCGCCGAACCTGAATACAAAAAGATGATACTTCTCGGAACTTCTGCTTTTATTGTTCAGAAGAAAAATAAATTCGGATTGATGAACAATCATGGTGATATTATTGTTCCTGTTAAATACACTCATGCAGAAAGAATGCTCGGTAAATATTTCAAAGCCGGCAAAGGTTCAAAATATGCGCTTTATGACGAAACCGGCAGAGTAATTCTTCCTCAGGAATACTCGTCAATTGATCTTCTGTTTGGCGGTATGCTTCTGACCTGCAAAGATTTTAAATACGGTGTTGTTGATATGGAAGGCAACACTATTCTTGAAAACAAATTTGATGATATTTATATGCCTCAGGCTAATATGATGAGGATAAATTATAACGGCCAGTGGTACGAAATTGAACAGGTAAGAGGGGAAACTCTGACGTTACCGCAGGATGTTCAGAATATTAAAGGCAACGAAAACTTTAAAGTATCTGAAATTATTGCAAAACCGGGAACTGCAACCGGCTATTACAGTGTAACCTTTACTGATTATTTGTTAAAGATTTTCTCATCAATTTCGCCGGCGCATGAAAAAACCATTGATGAACTTATGTTGTCGCAGGGTGCAGACACTGTTTCAATATTTTTTAAACTCGGCTGGATTCCGAAGTATCCGTTTGTATATGCAAGGAATTATTTTAACACTGTAAGAACCCCGAACAATGGCCCGCTTTCGGAGGTAAAATACGAGTTGAAGCGCCGTCTGCAGTAAAGGTGGTAGGACAGTAGGTAGGATTTACCAATCCGGCAGGCAGAACTGTTGAAAAGTTGAATTGGTGAAGGGGTGAACGGTTTAACATTAGATGATATGTCAATCTGAAACTTTAATAGTTGCCGCTGTCAGGAAGCTCTTTGTATTGAGTAACGCAGGTCGGGCAGATATGCCCAACGAAGATACTCACCATTCACTAATAAGGGCTAAATAAACACTGCCCTTCATTATGCAAACAGTTCCGTTACTTCAAACTTATTCACATCAATAAGCCCTTTATCCGTAATTTTTATTTCAGGGATTACCGAAAGTGACAGAAATGCCATACTCATGAAAGGATCCGCAATTTTGCAGCCGATTTTGCGTGCGGCGTTTTCAAGTTCTGCAATCTTTTCCATAACTTCAGCCGCAGGTTTATCAGACATTAATCCGGCAATAGGTAATGGCAGGTGTGCCAGAGTTTTCCCGTTTTCAACAATAATCTTTCCGCCCTGTGATTTTTCAAGTTCGATTGCTGCATAAAACATATCTTCATCGTTTGTACCGATTACTATCATATTGTGGCTGTCGTGGGCAACAGTTGATGCGATTGCGCCTGATTTCAGCCCGAAGCCTTTCACAAACCCGAGTCCGATGTTTCCAGTTGCCTTGTGACGCTCCAGGACGGCAATTTTTAGTATATCATTTCCCGTATCCGATACTGCAAACCCGTTTTCTGATTTTACAGGTTCAAGTGAAAGCTTTGTGATTAACTGCTGCGGGATAACGTTTATAACCTTTATTTTATTTTTGCCAGCAGAAATTTTTATTTGAAAATCTTCCTTGTACAAATATTTTATGTTAACGGAACCTCTCAAGGCAGGTGGTTTAAGTTCTGTCATATCAACGGTAATTTTTCCGTCTTTTGCAACAAGTTTCCCGTTTTTGAAAACCATTTTTGGCTCAAAAGTTTCAAGATTATCAAAAATCGCAATATCGGCCTTATAACCCGGAGCTATTGCACCTCTGTCGTATAATTTAAAATATTCTGCCGTATTGAGGCTTGCCATCTGGACTGCCTTAATCGGGTTAACTCCGAGTCGGACGGCTTTTTTAACCATTCTTGAGATGTGTTTCCCGAGATGTTTCGGGTGGCGGTCATCTGTTACAAACATACATTTGCGGGTATTATATTTTTTTAATACCGGAATCAATGGTTCCAAATCCCTTGCGCCGGTGGCTTCCCGAATCATCAAATACATTCCGAGCCGGAGTTTTTCTATTGCTTCTTCAGGAGTGGTGCATTCATGGTCTGAAGCCACACCCGAGGCAATATAAGCATCAAGATTTTTCCCTCCTAAATTCGGGGCGTGTCCGTCTATGCGTTTGTTTTTATCAAGCCCGAGCTGAATTTTACTTAAAACGCTTTTGTCGCAATTAATTACCCCCGGGAAATTCATCATCTCCGCAATCCCAAGAACCCATGGGGCGTCAATCAAAAGCGCTAAATCGTAGCTGTTTAAATCAACTCCGGAGGTTTCCAAATCTGTTGCAGGAACACAGGATGGAAGCATCATAAAAACATCAAGAGGAAGATTTTTTGTGGCTTCTCTCATAAAGCTTATCCCCTGAAGCCCCATGACATTAGAAATTTCGTGCGGGTCGGCGATTACGGTTGTGGTGCCGGACGGCAGAACGAGTTTTGCAAACTCCGACGGCATAAGCATGGAACTTTCCAGGTGCACATGACCGTCAATGAAAGAAGGAGTGACATAAGCCCCTTTGAGGTCGATTTCTTCTCTCCCGCTGTAACCTTCTGAAATCCCCGCAATCTTATCACCAATAATTGCAATATCGGTTTCGTAAATTTCTTCTGATAAAACATTCACAAGCAGTGCGTTTTTTAATACCAAATCCGCCGGCTCTTCCCCCTTGCTTACTTTTATGATTTTTTCGATGTTATTCATGTTTCTTCTTTCCGGCGCGCCGCTTTTAAGCGGCGCGCCTTTTTATCTATAATAACATGAAATCATTATTTCGGCAGGTTTTTGAAGTAATCTTTATCCGTGAGCGCTTTGTATGCGCAAGATATGCCGTTATAAGTGTTTGTGGATGTCGGGCTGCAGTAGTCCGGATACTCACTGAGCGGATACATTGTACCATCAGCTCCCATAGGCAGAACTTTCCCGTCATTTCTAATATTAAATGAGAAAACATCATGCCCCCAGGCGTCAGGTTTTTTGTTTATGCCGTTAATATCAACGGTCAGAACAATACCGTTAGTACCATAAGCATCATTAGACATTAAAAACATCCCGTCAGTCATCATATAAAGTCCGTTGTCAAACCAGTCAGCGTTGGCAATCGTTTTCATATTGTATGCTTTGTAATGTTTAGAGGTCAGCTTGCCTTCACTATCTCTTTCAAAAACGTCACAATTGTTTTCTCCGCAATTTACATATTTGCTAAAGTATTTGGCAAATTCCGGCAAAAATTTTGTTGTGGTATTGTGTGTCTGAGGTGTGACTGTCATTCCGTAATCCAGATCCATCCGCTGCTTTGCCTGTTGTAAAACAGAATATGTTTTCTGCAGTTTAGCCTCGAGTTCCTTTCCCTGCGTACGGTTAACCAGTGCCGGCAGCGTCATTGCTGATACTACACCAATTATTCCGAGAGTTATTAAAACCTCTGCTAAAGTAAAAGCGTTCTTAGTCATTTTTCCTCCTTTATTAATAAAATAATATTTTGTATTCATAAAGTAAATACATTTTGTAGTGTATTTTTAAATATATCTTATTAATCTGAATTTGAATACAATTATTTACAGGGATTTTATGAACGAATTTAGACCTATAAAGCAGGAAAAGACAGTTATAAGCATACGACTGGATGTTGATATGCTGAAAAAGGTTGATGAACTTTCTTTGCAGACTGATATTAGCCGTAATGAATTTATCGTACAGTGCATTGATTACGCGCTGAAAAATTTGAAACAGTAACTAAAGATGCGGTACCTCTTGTGATGGGACTTATTATTGTAGAACCACTCACTTTAAAAAGTCTGGATTGCTCCGGATAGAGCTTTTATTGCAATGTTTTCGGCTTTTTAATAAATACAAGCATAGGTATAAGCATAAATGTTGCAAACGCAAACCAGCGGAAGGTATCAATATACGCCCATAAATGCGCCTGCTGCACAAGTTGTGAATAAATCTGGCTCTGCGCCATTGAATGTGCCGTAAATGTGTCTGTCAACGACGCAAATGTTCCGCTCAGGGCGTTCACACGGTCAACAAAAACATTGTTTGTATCGTGAAGATGATTAATCAGCATATTCTGGTGTACCTGTGAAAACCTTGAGACCATTGTCGTGCCAAGTGAGGTTCCGATTGCGCCGCCTATGTTTTTTACGAGGTTCTGTAACCCTGTAGCGTTTGTCATCTGTTCGTTTTTAATTGTTGAAAATGACAGCGGAATTAGCGGCGTTAGCGCCAAAAATAGACCTGATCCATATAAAATGTTTGGCAAAGCAATTGTCGTCAAATTTATCTGCAAGTTTATCATTCCGAAAAATACACTTCCAAATCCGAGAAGAGTTAAGCCAATCATTACTATCCGGCGGTCGCCGAGTTTTTTTGATAGAGTAAGATAAAGCGCTACCCCGATAAAGCTTCCGACACCGCGCGAGCCCATTGAAAGTCCGCTTAAATATGCAGTGTAGCCAAGCAAATTCTGGAGCATTGAAGGTAATAACGCGGCTGATGAAAGGAATACTCCCATCAAAATTACCTGAACAAGCGTTCCGAAAAAGTATGTACGGTCTTTTAATACTCTTAGATTGATAAGCGGCTCTTTCCCCCTTGCCTGCGAGATAAAAAATAGAATTGCAAATATAACAGAAAATGTAGTCAACCAGCATACCCATGCTGCGCCAAACCAGTCAGCATCATTACCTTTGTCCAGTACAATCTGCAGGCAAATCAGCCAGCCGGATAAAAAAGCCATTCCTTTAAAGTCAAAATGGACATTCTTTTGCTTTTTTGCGTAAGGCGGTTCCTGTAATAAATTCTTTGCCAGAAAAACACATAAAAATCCGAGCGGAACATTTATTAAATAAATCCATGGCCACGACCAGTTTTCCGTAATCCAGCCGCCGAGAACCGGCCCTATAAGAGGGGCAAAAATTACTGCAATCCCAAAAATTGCCATTGATTTCGGGCGGTCTTTTTTCGGGAAACTCTCGAGCATTATGGACTGTCCGAGCGGTAACAAACCTCCTCCGCCGAGCCCCTGCAAAAATCTCGCAAGTACAATCTCTATCATAGAATGTGAAATAGCACAGAGAAATGATGATATAGTAAAGATTATCGTACATATCATAAAATAATTCTTGCGCCCGAAAAGTTTGGATGCTGCGGAAACAAGAGGTATTGCAATACCGCTTGCAATTAAGTAACTTGTTAAAACCCAGGTGGATTCATTTAAACTTACGGACATTGAGCCTGCAATGTATGTTAATGCTACGTTGGAGATTGTTTCATCCAGTACGAACATAAATATCGCAAGCATTACCGGTGTAACCATCAGCCACGGGTTTATCGTCGGGTGCCATTCTTCCTGTGCTTTTATATCTTCGGTCATTTAATCTCTTCCTCGTTTTAATAACCCTCTCCAAAATTATTAATTCACTACGTTCATTAAGTAATTCTCCCATCAGCACAAGGCATACAGGGTCACGTGCTTCGCTAAGCTCAGCGGTTCCCTTTGTATCACAAAGAGAGAGGAGTTGGCTATTTATTTTACTGTCAATTTTTTATCCAGCCCTTTTACAAAGCCGAAGTGCAGGAATGATGTTATGCCTGCAAGGTATGCTGAAATTTTATGAACCTTCATCTTTTGCGGAAATTTTACCCTTTTCATTCCGGTAATTCCGCAAACCGTTCCAAATCCGAGCGCTGCATATCCGGTGTCACAAACAAGATGCCTGTGAAGCGTCCATTTTTTTGAATTTACTGCCTGCGCCGGCTGCTGTATCGGGGAAATTGTGTTCATCATTATCTTTAACTTTAACATAAAGAAAATTTTCGGGTAAGATACAAGGACAACATTTCTTTACATAAAGCTGCAGCTCCTGCGCCTGTAAAGGGACTGGCAATGGCAATACCTGCGCTAATTTGAAAGAGTTAGAGCCTTAATACATTCCTGTGCCAAGCCCCGGCATCATACCCGGCATAATTCCCTGCATGCTGTTTTGCATCATATTGTTGTTGTCGTAGAATTTCGGGAAATTGTCATAAGTCATAGGTGCTGATTTATCTGTGTTTTGTGATACTGTACCTTTGCTTGTATCTCTGGTTTTTATAACTTTTTTTACAGGCACCTCATCGCTTTTTTCTTCTATTTCATAGCCGTAATAGTCGTACTGTTTTTCACCGGATTTTTTAACTTCTGTCGGCTGTTCAAATTTTTCCAGATTTTCGGTCTTAGGCAGAGAACGGTTGAAGCCTGAAAATCCCTGTGACTGGTTCATATATTTAACAGCTTCCAGATGGGTGCTGCCTTCCGCAAAAACAGGCGCTGCAAATACCATTAAACATATTATTATAAATACTTTTTTCATACTTATCCCTCTTTATTATATTTTTTCATATAGGCTTTCAGTACGTTTACGAGTTTGTATAAACCTATTGAGTGTGAGGCTTTCACAAAAACATTATCGCCGTTTTTCAGCCAGCCGGCAAGTTCTTTATTAAGAAGTTCAACTTTTTCGTAGTATGCCCCCGGGTAGTCTAATTTCAAAACATTCCAGAGAGCTTTTACTTCCTGACCGCAAAGGAGGATTCTTGATGGGTTGACTTCTCTGATAGTTTTTTCAAGTTCAAGGTGCTGTTTTTTTGTATCGGAGCCGCCTTCTGACATGTCGCCGATAATGAGAACCGAACTTGCGTCGCCAATAATCTTTTTAAACCCTTCAAGCGCAGCTTTCATGGAAAGCGGGTTTGCGTTGTAAGCTTCATCAATAACGTGGATAGTTTTGTCCGGAGAAATTTTGCCGCTGAACGCTTCACCGCGTCCTGCAAGGCTCTGGAAGTGCGTAAGTTTTTCTACCGCTTCTGCAATATCAAGTTTCTCAAGATATACAACGGCAAGAGCGGCAGCCATATCGAGCATTATATGTTCCGGTGTCGGGGTATCGTTAAGTTTGTAGGTTTTGCCCTCAATTTCAAAGGAGTTTTCAGTGCCGCAGTTAATTTTTATATCGGCATCTTTTTTACCGAAGGTTATAATATTTAATTTTTTAGCTTTTGCGGCATTTTCAATAATATCATAGTGTGCAGTTTCGTTGTAAAGTATAGCATAATCGCCCTCCTCCATTGCAGTGAAAACTTTGCTTTTTTCAAGTGCAATATCGGAAAGCTGCTGATCTTCTCTCAGGTGAACGGGTGCAACATTTGTAATTATTGCATAGTCAGGCTGCGTAATCTTTGAATTTCTTGCAATCCCGCCGCCGAGTGATGTTTCTATAACCCAGTAGTTATCTTCAATATTGAAATTTGACATATTCCATGAAATTCCCCATGAAGTATTTGCCTGACAGAGGTTTGCGCTGGCGCCTCTGTCTTTCAGGAGGTCATAGAGCATTTTTGTTGTGGTTGATTTTCCGGAACTTCCTGTAATATCTATAACTTTTCCGTTAAAGAACTTTCTTATATACTTTGCGAACATTAAGATTGCATCACCGGGGTCAACTTCAAGTTCCACAACCGGTTTGCCGTAATGTGAGAATTCTTCCGGCGCGGTTGTAACGATTGCGGAAATTTTGTCAAGAACGCTGTCGAGTTTATCTTTAAGAATACCCCGTTTTTCCTGACCTGCACGAACGAGCGCCATGCTCTCATCAACAAAATCAGTATGCCAGATTCTCAACCCGTTTGATGTCCATCCTTGCGGAAAATTATGCAGCGTGCAATCGCATATTGCTTCTTTAATTTTTTCTTCAGTCCAAAATTTCATATAATAAATTTAGCATAAATTATTGCTTTCAGCAAGAGCGGAAGTGTTTAATTTCAGCACTGCGCTGTGGCGGTTTGTGGTTGCGTTTTCTTTTCTATAGGAAAAAAACAGGTCATTATCGCAGGATGTGCAGTAAGGGCATACATCAATTTCGGTTACTCCTGCCTCATTAAGCTGGCGGGCGTTGATGTTTTTAAGGTCAACAAATTTTTCGTTATTTCTTATTTCGTAGAGGTTCTCAAAATCGGATACGGTTTCTTTAAGTTTTTCAAAGACTTCATCCCCGACATTATAGCAGCACAGGGAAATTGCAGGCCCTATCAGAGCCGTAATATTTTCAGGTTTTGTATTAAAATCTTCCCTCAATTTCCGGACTGCTTTTTCGCTAATTCTCTCTGCTGTGCCGCGCCAGCCGGCATGAATTACCGCGCCGAGATTTTGTTTTCTGTCGTATAAAATAACAGGCGTACAGTCTGCAAAGTTTAAAAATACAGCCTGTTCCGTGTTATTTAAAATAAGTCCGTCTGTATCAGTATATTCTGATTTTCCGGCCTGAGTAATTTCAATATGAGAGGTGTGTGTCTGGCATGGCGAAACCAGGTTTTCTCTTTTTATTTTCAGAAAATCACAGATTAAGTTTTTATTTTCTTCGACGAGCCCGTTCATCCCGGGTTCTTTAGTTTTAATAACGGTTTCTCTTGTTGTAAAAAAAGCTTCTGCACTCCCGTTTATAAAATCAGATTTTAAAATTTTCTTCCCGTTTATGTAATCAAAATAAAACATAGAGATATTATAGCCGAAAAATTCTCCGGCAGCAAATGCGTCCTGACGTGAATTATATACAAGTTTACACTAAATGTGCGTAATATTGTCATGCTGAACTTATTTCAGCATCTTTACACTCCGAGACCCTGAAACCAGTTCAGGGTGACAATTTTGATATTGTTTGGTTTAAACTTGTATATAATTTTCATCAGGACGCATCCGGAACATTCCTGTGCAAATTTAAACAGATTACCCTGCTGTCGGATGTTCAAATTTGATTTATAAAATATTCTGATTTTACTGGGTGGAACATTTTGCAAAAGGAGAGCATGATGAACGAAAATTTTAGAAAATACCTTGTAGAATTTATCGGAACATTTTTTCTTGTTTTTACAATAGGAGCGGTTACCAGAATAGGGGTGCCGGGGGTAATTCCGGCGGTTGCAATCGGGGCGGTGCTGATGGTTATGGTTTATGCCGGAGGGTTTATCTCCGGCGGACACTACAACCCTGCAGTATCTTTGGCCGCAGTTGTAAGGGGAGCACTGCCTGCTTATCAGTGGGTGCCTTATGCGCTGTCACAGATTCTCGGCGGAATCGTTGCGGCTTTTGTAGTGAATTATCTTGCGGGAGAGGTACCGGATGCTTCAACTATGCTTTTTAGTATGCCGGCGCTCATTACGGGGGAATTCATTTTTACGTTTGCGCTCTGCTATGTTGTTCTTCTGACAGCTACATCAAGAGAGGTCGAGGGAAATTCTTATTACGGGCTGGCTATAGGTTCAACTGTAATGACCGGTGTTTTTGCCGTAGGCGGAATTTGTGTTGCTGCATTTAATCCCGCAGTTGCAATTTCCTGTATTGTTATGCACACTATCTGCTGTTTGAAGATTGCACTTGTAACAATTCTTGTAAATCTGCTTGCAGGATTGGCTGCAGGTGTTACTTACAAAGCCGTTAACTGCAGGTAAGTTTTTTAAAAAAGATATAAATATCCGCAGCCCCGAAACAATGCTGCGGGTATTTTGTTCTGTTAAATTATTGCCGGCGTCAGGTTTTATGTGGTAAAATGTTTTTTATGAAAAAGATTTTAATTATGTTTGCGGCATTTTTGCTGCTCCAGAATATTACTCCTGCACAGGAAAACATTAGTTTTATTTACATCAACGGTTCAAACAACAATGATGAAAAAATGAAAAACTGGTTTGAAGAAGGTGTGAATAAGCTTCATCCTAAAATGCGGGAAAGCTTTGTGAAAAATGAAGAAGCCTATCACTTTTTTCTGAAGGACGGCGGGTACTCAATTAATGAAAATCCGGTGATTTTTTTCTGGGGGGATAAGAGCAAGACTGATCTTGAATTTGTAGAGCATCAGCTTGATATATCAAAAGCTTTCAGTCCTACAATTGCTTACGGTGTCAGGTCTTTGATTGCAGGATTTTTACACGATGCTATCTGGGTGCAGAAATCCCATCACATGCTCCCGATTCTGGATGATTTGAACGAAATCGTAAAAGCAGAAGCTGCTAAAGGGAATAAAGTTGTACTGTACGGTTACTCTGCAGGAAGTTTTATTACCTATGAATATTTGTTTAACAAGCTCAGGTATATTGATGTAAAAGCTTTGTTTGATGCTGTTGCGGTAAGCGAAGATATAAAAAATTTCGTTGCGGAAAATCCGATGAATAACACCTGTATCTCTGCTCTTTATAAAGCACAGCTCGGAGCGGTAACCTCCGACGGACATCTGAGAGTTGACAATAACCCGGAAACTTTTAAGAAGAATTACCTGAAATTAAATGAAGCAACGGAAAACGCCTGTGTGCCGCAGAGTGCTCTTATGGGGGTTGTAAACTTTGCAAGTCCGCTGGTGCTTTTTTATTCCGACCTTGCAGATCCAGATTACGAACTCACTTATTATAACAAATTTTTGCTTAAAAATATTATCGAGGACGGACTTTTCCTGCTGACCGTAAACTTTAAGGAAGATCCAATGGGGTATCCTTCCACCCAGAACTTAACGCTTGAGGATATGGAAGCTAAGGCGAAAATTAATCTGAACGAACCGAAAGGATTTGTTTTTGACAATTCTACAGTATGGAGCAAGAGAACATTTCTGCTGGCGCATACCTCATACTGGTCTGCACGCAAAGTTTTTTCAAAAGAGGTTGCAAAATCTTACGTGACAGGATATAAATTTCTGTATGATAAAGATTTTCAACAAAAGTTATTGAACAAACGCAAATACACATCTGATTTATAAGGAGATAAGATAATGAATTTTGATGACGGAGTACAGTTTGATCCGGGATTTGTAGCGCATATTTCAGCAATAGTCCCTAATATTGAATACGTTTACGGAACTATCAGCAGGTTTAGAAATTTCGGGCAGAAGAAAAACCAGTTTAAGATGTTTTTCCCGAAGATTAAGGCGCTTGTTGATGATTATATAGCGTTTTATCTCGGATGTATTCTATGGGCAGATGCTATTAAAACGCTGGATAACAAACCTGTTCTCGGCAACTTCTGCTGCGGAGGAGAATACAACGAAGCAGAAACGGTTTCCGAAGTGGATTTTGTCTACTCTTACCTTGCACAGTTTAAAAAAGACGTGAAGTATTATCTCGGGAAAGATTACGAAATTGATGAAAAATACCTGAAAATTTTAGAAGCATACAAAGAATTTTTAACTGAAAATAAAGGTTTTACTGAATTAAAAACTACAGATGATGTAAAGCTTCCGGCATCTGTGAAACTTCTGACAGCAGATAATGCCAAACCTGTTTTTGAAAAGATTGAGGAGGTTGTCGAAAACGGAAAACTTACAGAGCTTTACCCGCTGTACGATAATATTTTATAAGCCGATTTTGTGATATTTTTAAGCGCGCAGGGGCAGAGAAATTTTATGGATATTAGAGAAAAACTTTATCAAATGTTTATCCTCGGGCTTGAGGGCGGAGGGTATAAAAAAGCGCTTACGGAAGGACTTGGCGGGGTAATATTTTTTACAAAAGATATTCAGACAGCCGGACAATTCCGTGAGGTGACATCAGAAATAAAAAATATCGCCAAAATTCCACCGTTTCTTTCTGTTGATCAGGAGGGCGGCAGGGTTGAGAGAACCGAAAATATTCATAATGGCAAAAAATATTTGTCTGCTAAATTTGCCTTTGAAAAAGGCGAGGAATTTTTGCGTGAGCAGACAAAAGAGATTGCGCTTGAGCTTAAAAGTTACGGGCTAAACCTTAATTTTGCGCCCTGCATTGACGTGAATACAAATCCTGCAAATCCGATTATCGGGGAGCGGGCTTTTTCTGATAATGCAGACAGCGTGATTAAGGCAGGGAGAATTGTCGCGGAAACTTACCGCAAAAACGGGATTATACCGTGCGTAAAGCACTATCCGGGGCACGGCGATGCTGATGCGGACAGCCACCTGACGCTTCCCCGTATTGACCTGAGCCTTGAGGAGATGGAGAGAACCCACATAAAAACTTTTGCAGATGCAGTAAAAGACGGCATTGAAATGATTATGGCAGCGCATCTTCACTGCTCATGTTTTGATAGCGATGTTATACCTGCAAGTTTAAGCCGGAATGCTCTTTCTTATTTGCGCGGCAGACTTGGCTTTGAAGGTGTTATAATTTCCGATGACATGATGATGAAAGGTGTTGCGCAATTCGGGCTTGCCGCTGCGGTGGAAAAAGGAATCCGCGCCGGTCTTAATATGTTTATTCACAGAAATTCAACGCCTGATGTTATTGACGCAATAGAAATTACAGCAGAAAAAGCCCGAACTGATGCCGGACTTTTAGAACAAATCGAAAGGTCGTATGAAAAAATTATGTTATTAAAGCAAAATTTGTCCGGTAAATAACCGCAATAAGGACAAGTCTATAGACCGGTATATTAATAGCAGCATACGGCCCGGGCATCAGTGAAGCAGATTGTCTAAACCATGTGCATATTATCGAAAATTTCTTTTCTCTGAACCCAGATTTCCATACCTAATTCTTTGCCGGTTTCAGTCAATGCTTCTTTAATTTCTTTGAAATTATACTTGGATTTTTCGATATTTCCGAGGAGGAACATTACAAAATGCCCCTGCATCAGAGTTTGTTTTATATCTTCGATATTAACCCCGTATTCGGCCAGCACTGCAGTAACTTTCGCTACAATGCCTACTTTGTCTATGCCGGAAACTGTTACGATAATTTGTTGTTCTGACATGGCATTTCTCCATTTTCTTCTTCTGCGGTTACAGGAACCGGTGCCGGCTGTACTTCTGCCAGCCAATCCCTGTTAATCCATTTGCCTAACTGATATTTCTGGCAATATGCTTTCAGGTCTTTTTTAACTTCCGGTGCCAGAATATACATTGCGATAATATTAGGAAGCGACATTGCTATCATCATTGCATCTGTAATATTAATAACGGAAGTTACGTTCAATACAGAACCGATTACGATAAATGCACAGTATATAAACTGGAATGCGAGTGTTCTTTTCTTTCCTTCTCCGAATAAGAAGTTCCAGGATTTTTGACCGTAATAAGCCCAGCTTATGATGGTAGACAGGGCATACAGAAGAACAATTCCGGCAAGAAGTGTCGGGAAAAACGGCATAACCGATGAAATTGCATCGGATGTCATCTCTATACCTGATGTGTGACCGGCATGAGTTTTGTAAGTGCCTGTGATAACAATTGCGAAGGCTGTCATTGTGCACATAAAACCTGTTAAAAACGGATCTAAAAGTGCTACAAATCCTTGAGAAAGCGGTTCGTCTGTTTTTACTGTCGCATAAACAATAGGGGCAGAACCTGTTCCGGCTTCATTTGACTGAACCGAACGGCGTAGACCCATAATCATTGCAACAAACATTCCGCCGTATATTGATTCAGGTTTAAATGCTTCTTTTACAATAACCCACGCAGCGTGCGGGATTAATTTGAAGTTACAAATGATAACTGCAGCTGCTGCAAATAAGTATATAAATATTTTTAGCGGAACGATTTTTTCAGTAACTTTTACAATATTTTTAATACCGCCGATTACGATTAAACCTACAACAATAGCCATACCGAGTCCGATTACCCAGTGGAAGTTGTGCATAAATCCGTTTTCTCCGCCGCAAACATTAACAAACTGGTTTGCTGCCTGATTAATCTGAATCATATTTCCGCCGGTAATGCCCCCGCAGATACATAGAATTGCAAATATTACAGACAACGGCTGCCCCAGCCATCTGAGTTTTTTTCTGGTTAAGCCATGCGCCATATAGTGCATAGGTCCGCCGGATATTGAGCCGTCAAGGTTAAATCTCCTGTATTTGACAGCAAGAGAAGCTTCGACAAACTTCAAAGACATTCCGAGAAGCGCTCCGACTATAATCCAGAAAGCCGCGCCCGGCCCGCCCATTGAAATTGCTATCGCAACACCGGCAATGCTTCCAAGACCTATTGTTCCGGAAAGAGCAGTCATTAAAGCCTGAAAAGGCGACACTTCACCTTCGTCATCTCCGTCTTTACTTTTTTTAGGTCTGAAAACATTATCAAAGGCGTGCTTGAAACCCCATACTGCAATTCCCCGAAGGTAGAACGTGAAAAATATACCCGCAAACAATATCCAAAAAATAATTAATGGAACATCAGCACCGAAAACGTGTATCGGGAAAAATATCCAGCTTGCGATTTTGTCAGAAACCGGAGCGATATTTTTGTCCATAAAAGCATCAATACTAAAGGCTTGTGCTTGTTGAATGCTGACTAGTAATGTAAAAAGTACGGTTAAAAGTTTTTTCATTAATTCTCTTCCTTTCGAGTATGTTCGGCTGTTTATCCAGAGGGGTAAATTAACCAACTTAGTTAATACTAGCAAAAACATGTCTGCATGATGTCAAATCTTTACAAAATCTTAAAAATTTGTTGCAAATATTGCTTGCAGCAGGCTGTTTTTGTGTACTGTTTTATTGTAGAGAAACTATTGCAGCGCAAGACTTTTAGCCTGTCCTCGTCTAAGTTTTTTATAAATTCAAATAATTTTCTAATCTCAACGGGATCCGGAACTGTTAAAAATCCGTTTTCCTGATTTTTAATAATGCCGTCTAACCCGTCGCCTTTTGTGCCGATTGTAAGACAGCCGGAGGCCATAGCCTCAAGATATACCATACCAAAGGTTTCGTTGATGCTCGGCAGTATGAAAATATCACTGTTGCGCATTTCTTCGAGAACTTTATTACGGGGGAGTGCTCCTGTAAACTTTACATTTTTGTCAAGTTTTTCAAGAGTTTTTCTGCCCTCGCCGTCCCCTATTACTGTCAATTCAAAACCTTCCAGATTTTTCAGGGCAAGAATAACTTTATCAATATTTTTTCTCTTTTTGAAATTTGCGCAGGTCAAAACTTTCACAGGATTGTGGAACGGGGAAATGTTTTCTGTAATTATATTTTCGTCAATGCCGGATGGAGCTGTGAAGGTTTTTTCTTTAAATTTCGGATAGAGGCTGAGGAGCTTTTTCTTTATAATTTCTGAACGGCAGGCTATGGCTTTTGCATTTTTCAGAGCTTTTTCAAGACGTTTTTTAAAATGAAGCCGGTAGAGCGGGCTTGTAAGAATTGTCAAATCAGAATTATGTATGCCGACAACGAACGGAAGATTTAGTTTGTCTGCAAATAAAATTCCTGACGGCATGTGGGCTACAACTATGTCATAGTCAAGCATACGGTTCAGTTTATGTTTTACATTAAACCAGAAAGGTGTCCAGTAATTTACATTATATATATTATTATATTGTCCGGTTTTATAAAAAGGTTTTTTGCGGATAAAAGAGTTAAGAATGAAGTTTGGCTTTATTACATCAACACTGTGGCCTAATTCTTTAAATCCTTCAACAAAATCATACAATGTCCGCGGTGTTGTTTTTTCTGTTTCCGCAACCGGGTATAAGTCTGTTATGAATAAAATTTTCATAAATGTATTATATCATATAAAAGACCCTAAGACGTTAAGAGCAACAAAAAAGTGAAAGGTGAGGGGGGGGCGCTTCTCCCTATGGGAGAGGGGGCGATAAAGTTGAACGGGGGAATGGTTGAAGGGGGTTGATTGGTTTAACAAAACCCTCCGGCACTTCCGTGCCACCGCTCTTGTAAGGGAGGTCAGCCATTGGCAGGTAGGATTTACAAATCCGACAGAATTTTGCTTTGCTACCGTAACAGTAAGTATTAATTTTCTCAACACGCTCCCGCTATCGTTTCGAAAACTAATACCACTGTTCATCAATATGGTGAAGCAAAATAGACCGTTCTTGCAACCTTCCCCCACCCCAAAAAACTCCTGATGTTTTTAACTGTAACAAAATGTAAATATGAATTTAAAAAAGTCTGAAATTCAATTATACTCTGAGATAGGATAGGATAGGATAGGATGGGGTGGCGGTATAGCAATCTTTTCGGGCAAAATTTTTTATTAAAAGTATCTGACAGGCGGATTTTAAAAAAGCACGAAAGGAGATATTATGAGTTTTTTATCAATTGAAAATTTAGGGGGGGAATTTTAAAAACAAAGGGGTTCAAAAAAGAGAAACGGCTAAAACTGATTTAAATCAGAAAATAACTTCGAAAACTAACCAGCATGTCGGGATTTTCGGTTTTGGCCCTAAAAAAATAGTTACTGAAATTAACGACGACGGTTCTAAAATAGAAAAACAGTATGATAAAAATAATAATTTGATGAAAGAAATCGTATATAAAGATGTTAACGGCGATGGCAAGGAAGATATTTATTCTGTAACATCATACGTTCAGGCAAAAACTGAATGGGATAGGAATGCCTCCTCCTCAACTTTTATTGATAAAGACGGTGACGGTTACGATGATGTTGTTATAAAAAAAGAATATGATAAATACGGGAAATTAAAAACAGAAACTAAAATAATTGAAGAAGACATAAATGACGTTAAAAGCAGGCATCATTTAGAATATGAAACTTTTAACAGAAAGATGGGGACGCATAAGTCAGGTATTTATATGTATTAAAAAAGGAGGCATCGGCCTCCTTTTTTTAACTTTCGATAAGTAAGCTTGCGCCGATAACTCCTGCTGTGTTTCCGAGCTGTGCCGGAACAACGTCTACAGTTTCTCCCGCAATCTTCATTGCGCGCTTTTTTAGTGTTTCTTTGAGAGGGGCGAGAAGCAGGTCACCGGAATCCGCAACACCGCCGCCCACAATAATTTTTTCCGGATTTAAAAGGTTTACAACGCTTGCCATACCAATTCCGATATATTCACCCATTATTGTAAAAATTCTTCTCGCAACAGGGTCACCTGCCTTTGCTGCTTCGCAGACAATGTAAGGAGTGATTGCGCCTCCGTTTGCCATTTCTCTGAATTTTGTAGATTTGCCGCCTTTAATATATTCTTCAGCCATAGCAACAATTGAAGGGCCTGACGCAAAAGCTTCCAGACATCCGGTATCCCCGCAGCCGCAAATAGGGCCGTCGTGCATCTGAAGTTTGATATGTCCGATTTCGCCTGCTGCGTTTGAAGCCCCGCGGACAAGCTTGCCGTTAACGATTAATCCGGAGCCTATGCCGGTTCCGACAGTAATACAGATTAAGTTTTCACAGCCTTTGCCTGCGCCGAAATTTAATTCGCCGAGAGCCGCGCATCTTACATCATTATCTACGCGTGTCGGGATATGGAATTCGCTTTCAATCATCTGGGCGATATGAACATCAACCCAGCCCGGAATATTCGGTGCATTTCTTACAACTCCAGCTTTGTAATCAACTTGCCCCGGAAATCCGAAACCTATTCCCTGAATGTCTTTTGATGAAGTTTTAGTTTCTTTCATCAAATCATATATTGCCTGCTTAATATTATTAACTGTGTATTCGTAACCCATTTCCGCACGTGTCGGAACTGAATTTGAATATGTAATTTTGCCGTCGCTTGTGACAAGAGCAATTTTTACGTTTGTTCCGCCGACATCAATTCCGATTCTGTTTTTTGTCATTATCTTTTTCCCCTTCTTATTAATTTAAAGTCTGTATTTATATAATATGACAAACAAATCTCCTGTGAAATATTTTAGAAATTTTTACATTTTTTATTGCTAACTTATTTCTTACCTTCCTGTAACAATATTACCGGTTTGTTGTATAATTTTACTATGGCAGTATATTTTTTCTACGGTGAAGAAGATTTTAATATAGAAAAAGAGATAGACAAACTTAAAAAAGGTCTTGATAAAAATTTTCTTGAAATGAGTTTCAAAACCTATGACAACCCGAAGTTTCCGGATTTGATTTCAATACTCAGAACACAGCCAATGATGTTCGGAAAAATGCTTATTGTGATAGACTGCTATAATTATTTCTCAAAAACTTTTGACGATAAAGAAATAAAAGAGATTGCTGCCGCTCTGGAAAATAATGACGAAAATTTAGATATTGTTTTTGTTGCACAGCTTCCCAGAGATGAGGGTAAAAAGCTTGATTCTCGCAAAAAATTTTTTAAAACTCTTGCAAAATATAATGCGAAAGAATTTGCTGTAATTCCTACATACAAAACTGCCGAACTGGAGGATTGGCTTAAAAAAAATGCAAAGTCCAAAGGTTTAAAAATGACTTCTGATGCACTTACCGCCATGATTACACAGATAGGGAACAATCTCCGCCAGCTTGATACAGAACTAGAGAAACTTCAGCTTATGGCTTATCCGAATGAACTTGTCACAGGAGATATGGTTCAGGAAATATGTATTTCCAACGAGGATTTGTTTGCATTTTCGGACTATCTTATGGAGGGTGAAAAGGATAAAGCGCTCAAAGAATACAGAAAACTCTTAGACAAAAAGTATTGTCTGGAGATAGTTTCAACCCTGCAAACAATGGTGAGAAGGTGGATAATTTTAAAAGCTAAAGCTTCTTCGTGTTCCCCGTTTGAACTCTCACGTCTTACCGGTCAGCATGAGTATGTAGTAAAACTTACACTGCAAAAGCTTAAGAAAACTAATTTGAAAGATTTAGTAAAACTCAAGAAAAATATAACTGAAGCCGAGTACAAGATTAAGTCCGGACTTTCGCAAAATCCGGAAGCGGAGGTGGAAAATGCCTTCTTTAGATAAAAACTATCCGTTTTTGATGAAATATTTTTCTAAAGGTATTCAAAATCCGGATAAAAATATTGCGCACTGTATTTTGTTTTACGGAACTGATATTCAGGCTCAATATAATCTGGCATTAGAAATTGCGCGTATGCTAAACTGCACCGGCGATCATACACCGGAATGCAGCTGTCTGAACTGCCGCTGGATTAGAGAAAACAGCCATCCTGCTGTTATGACGATTTCAAAAGTTGACAACAAGCCTGCAAATGATGATTCAAAACAGGTTATCTCAATTGATCAGGCGCGTATGATTAAGAATGACCTGCTTGTAAGTTCTGACTACCATAGAGTTTTGATATTTTGCGATAAGGACAAGGACGGAAATGTGTGCGGACTTAACGAAACTAATTTTCAGGAGCCGACAGCCAATGCTCTTTTAAAAACTTTTGAGGAACCGCCTTCTAAAACTACATTTTTCTTTTTAACGAATGATAAAACAGATATGATTTCTACAATTGTATCAAGGGCGCAGTGCTTTTTTGTACCTTCTTTTAAGGAGGAGGACAGAGATTTTTCGATTGTGAAAGAAACAATGGCAGGTTACTTATCGCTTGAGAGAAATCAGGTTCTTGACCTTAATGACGGAATATTAAATTTAACAAAAGATAATGAGGCGTCAATAGTTTTTAATCAGATACAGAATTATATGACAGAACTTTTGAAATCCAATCTTGAAAACAGAGGGCTGAAGATGAAAATTTTGCATGATATAAATTCTGTTGAAAAAGCAAAACGGGAATTGAGGCTGAACATGAATATCCAGACTATTGTAGAGAATTTGTCTTTTGAACTTATGCTTTAATATTCATAATAAGGGCGTTAATTTAGTTTTACAAATTGCCTGCTGGCGGATAGCAAATTATAATAATAATCATGAAGAAGTTTGATATTTTTAATCAGTTCAGGGATGCGGTAATAATTATTAATTCAAAAAATGAAGTCGTCTACAGGAATTATACATTCAAAAGATGGTTCGATGGCTTTACAGATTTGAAAAAATTTTCACACAAATCGAATTTTGACATCTGTCCGCTAAACAGTGAAAACCTTGAAAACTATTCTCCTATCTATCATGCGCTTAATTGTAAAGAGAATTTTTTTGCATGTGTTTCTTACCAGCACAGCCGAGATAAAATTTTGTATTATGATTTGACGGTTATAAAAAAAGGTAAGTATTCGATATTCTTTTTTTCTGATGTGAGTGCAAAAACAGAGCTTATAAAAGAACAGAAGAAAAATGAAAAGCTTCTTGCTGAATGTAGAAATCTTGCTGCGGAAAATGAGGATTTGCAGAATATTAAACAAAAAGCCCAGTCGCAGGCTATAAGGATTGCTTTGATTAACAAGGTTACAAACACAATCAGAGAATCCATGGATATTTCAAAAATTCTGCAATCTGCACTTTCGGAACTCTCGATAATGTTCGGCGCGTACAAAGCTTACTTTGCAAAATTTGAAAACAAATCTTTTGAAATTTTGGAAATTTACGGTCAGAAAAAATCTGCAAAAACTTCCTCCATTTCCTTTGATTGTGAAACTTTCAGCACTATTCAAAATAACAAAATTTCAGTTGTGCACTGTCTGAAAGAATATACGGATGCACCTCCGTTTAAACAGCCGGTTATGCGTGTTGTGGTTCCGGTTTTTCACCTGCAAAAGCTGCTCGGGGTGATAGTTTTGCTCAGTCATCAGAAGCGTGAGTTAAGCGAAGAAGTCGAAATTCTTGAAGCTATTTCTTTCCAGCTTGGCAGCGCAATCATCAGGGCTGAACTGTATCAGAAGAATATCCAGACTGTTAAAGAACTTAAAAATGCGCTGAAAGAATTGAAGGAAACCCAGCTTCAGCTTATTAATTCAGAAAAAATGGCATCTCTCGGTCAACTGGTTGCAGGAGTTGCACATGAAATCAACACTCCTGTTGCTTCAATTAAATCAAACAACGGACTTTTTGCAAAACTTATCCCGCAGATTAAAGATACCGAAATTGCAGATATAATGCAGGAAATCAATGGAATTGACAGTGAGGCAATCCAGCGTATAAGCAATATTGTTACCTCGCTTAAAAAGTTCGTAAGGCTTGATGAGGCAGAACTTCAGGAGGCAGATATAAACAAAGAGCTTGATCTGACGCTGGATTTAATCCGTCATGAAACAAAAAACAGAATTGAAATTGTAAAAAATTACGGAGAACTTCCGCTGATAAAATGCTATCCTAATATGCTGAATCAGGTGTTTACCAATATTCTTGTCAATGCTTGTCAAGCAATTGAAGGCAAAGGAACAATTACAATTACAACGGGTTATCAGGGCGAAACTTTGACTGTGAGCGTGAAAGACACCGGAAAAGGAATTTCTCAGGATGAAATTAATAAAATTTTTACAGCCGGTTATACAACAAAAGGTGTAGGAGTCGGCACAGGGCTGGGCTTAGCGATTTCTGCAAAGATAATTGAAAAGCATAACGGCAAAATTATTGTAAACAGTGAGGTTGGCAGGGGTAGCGAATTTATTATTACTATCTGTAGTAAGTAATATATGTAAAGTTATGTTACAAAAAACATGGGCGTATTATTGAATTAAACATTATGTTAAAAAAACAATCATCAAATTTGCATAAATAATATAAACGAATTAAGAAATTGTTTGAAAAATATGTTATATTGATAGTATAAAATAAAAAGTGTGAGTGTTACCCTTAATCAGATTTACGGTAAAAAGACATAACCCCTTAATAACCGGAAATCAGAAGACATCACCGACAAACACTTAAGGACAACTTGGCAAATGTTACAAATGTTTAATATATATAAGGAAAAAAGGCAATAATTTTCTACAAATATTTTTTATAAATACATAGTGTAGAATTTTTATTGTAGTGTCGGAGGAAAATTTAATGACAATTAGTGTGAACAGTAAGAAAAAACAGGTTAAAAAATCATTTGACGAATTGTTAGTAGACTTAAAAACAAGCAATTCCGAAAAAGTCAGATACAACGCAGCCCGTATCCTCGGCGAGATGGGTGATTCAAAAGCTGTTGAACCATTAATTGATGTATTAAAACATGACAAAAATGGTTCTGTTCGTCTTTATGCTGCAAGAGCTCTCGGCGAACTTGGCGATTCAAAAGCTACAACCCACCTGATTGAATCTTTAAGAGAGGACAGAAACGTTGATGTTCGAGTCCGCGCTGCACGTGCACTCGGCCGTTTGGGCGGTGAAATCGTTGTGGAACCTCTGGTCGAAGCGCTAAATGATGAAAACCCGCAGGTTTGTATTACCGCTACAGATGCGCTTATTGAAATAGGTGATGTTGCAACTGATGCGTTGATCGCTTCACTAGACCACGAAAAAGTTAACGTCAGATGTGATGCTACAAGAGCACTGGGCGAAATCGGAAACAAAAAGGCTGTTGATAAAGTTATTAATATGTTGTATGACGAATGGGTAAACGTTAGAATTTATGCAGTTACTTCACTGGGCAAACTGAATGATACAAAAGCAGTTCCTGCTTTGATTGATGTTATGAAAAACCGTAATGAAAACGAACTGGTAAGAGCCGGTGCCGCCGCCGCTCTCGGTGTTCTTCGCGACCAGCGTGCTCTGCTTCCTCTGAGAGAACTCATTATGGAAGCTGAAGAACTCGGTGAACTTGAAGATACTGCGTTGAAATCTTTCAAAAAGATTATGGCAGCCAACTGGCAGTCTATCCCTGGCGCTACTGCCCAGAAGAAACCTGCCGCAGCTTTCTAAAAAATATATAACTGTGTGATTAACTCTTTTTTTAAAGACCGCTTTTTTAAGGCGGTCTTTTTTAATAAGTTGAAAATTTATTATAAAAGGGGCTATTTTACATCCAGAACCTTTTTATAAGCTTCAACGCTTTTGCACATATATTTCGGAATAAAATCAACATTGTATTTTTCCGAAATCTGACGTATGTTGCTGGTTGCGGAAATTATTACAACTTTTGTGGCCTTGTACTCCTTAAAAAGCTGAATCTGTTTTATAAACCACTCTCCTGCATAAAACGGCAGAAAGTCGGTTTCCATCTGCATATCAGTGAAAATTATGTCGTAAGGTTCGTCAACTGACGCGGTAATTTTATCATTAGCTTCGCGTGCAGAATAAGCTTTATCTATAATAACATTGTCACCGAATATTAATAAAAGCGCGCTTTCATGGTATTTAACCCAGTTTGGCGAATCGTCAACTACTAAAATTTTTTTCATATACTGATGTTAACATAAAAAGACCTGATTTTTTATAAAAATCAGGTCTTTTTATGTTGTGAGATTAAATATGGTTCGGCCGGCTGTAGACCGGAAGCAGTATAAACTTATTACTTATTCTGCTGGAACAAAAATGATGTATTCATTTCCTTCTCTAATTTTTGTGATTTTGCTCAAATCAACATCATCATTGAATGAATAGCTCTGCGCAACTTTCAAAATGTGTTCGTGTCCGTGGCGGTTAACTGCACCTGCTGCAGTTACTGTTAAGACATTTCCGTCTGTTGTGACCTCAACATTTTTTTCATCATTGTCAAAAGGTTTTAAGTCAATGATAATCTTGTAATTATCACCGTCTTTCTCTGCTCTGATAAAACGTTCGGTTCTCTTTTCAAAATTGAAATCTTTTTGCGCCTGTTTTTCAATCAATTTACGTGCCTGCTGCTGCTCTTTCATCATCATTTTGTCAACTTTTCTCATTTGAACAAAAGGATCAAGCATTCTTTTGTAATGCCAGTCCGTTACAACATAAAATGCAGCAAATGCGCCCAGAAATACTAACAAACCTGTTAATACATGTTTTAATACAGGATGTCCGCATAAAAAACAATCGGTAGTGTGATGTTCTTCCATAGGAAAGCTCCTTTCTTCTCTAACACAAATTATAATATTTCAAATCAGCAAAACTTGTCCATAGCCTGTCAGGACTAATTCTGCGGATTATATATTGCGTAAATTAAAAAGATATGTTAAAATATTTATACGGAGTGGTAGTATGGAGGGTTAGAAAATGGCAAAAATTTTAGTCACAATGCCCGATGAATTTTTGAGTAAAGTTGATGGTCTTGCAAATGATGAACAGCGTACACGTAGTGAACTTATACGTGAGGCTTTGAGAACCTATATGCGCAGGGTTACAGTAAGCCAGTCAAGAAAAGCTGTTGACAATGCTAAAATTCTTGAAAATCTTATCGGTTAATTCTTTATTCGATTTCACATATTTCTCATCCGGAATGGCTGATGTAACAGGCGTTACATCGATATTGTTATAATTTATGGATATATAATTAATTTATTAGATTTCTATCAGGTGTACAAAATCTGCAAAACCCGTCCGGAATTTTCAGGACGGGTTTTGACTTAGATTTAGTAATATTTTGCGCTGCAATTATGCGTTGATTAGCTCCTTGCTTCTTTCTAATTGAAGAGTGCAGGTTGTTACATCACATACACAGGATGGGCCAAAATACTGGATTGCACCAGGGAAGAGGTATCTGTCATTGAGTGCCCAGTCCTCTCTATTTTCTTCAAGCTGTTTGAATACAGGGCCGTCAAGTTTAACAAGAGCTTTTTGAATTACCGGCTTCATTTCGCCGTGGCGTTTTTCCATATTCATCATCATTGTAAGAGGTACACCGCCTGCAACCCATTCTGATGCCGGAGCTGTCAGGTTTCTTACTGATGAAAGGTATCCTGTCAAACCAAAGTTAATCAGTGCAAATGCGTTGTAGCCGAGTGAATAGCAGTAATCTGCATCAAAGTTTGACGGGAATGCACATCTGCCTTCATAACCGAAGAAGTGCGACTGTGCTGAGAATTTGCCGATGTAATCTCCCTGTGATCTTAATTCGTCAAGTCTTGTTTCAATCATTTCGATTAAAAGTTTTTCTGTTTCGATTTTTGACACCTGAACATTGCCGTGCGGATCGCGGTCAGCAAGCAGCTGGCCTTTGATTAATACAGGAAGTGAGCTGTAAACTTTTGCGTTTGCAGGTTCTAATCTGTTTTCTACTATATCAAACTTGTCACGGATTGTAGTTGCATTAACAAAATCAGGATCGTTTTCAAGTGAAGCCATGATGTCATTAAGGTTTGCAATCATAGATTTCATCTCAGGTATAAATTCAATCAGACCTTCCGGAATAATTGCAATACCGAAGTTTTTACCCATATCTGCACGTTTTACAATAATATCACACATATAATTAATAATGCTTTCGAGTGACATTTTCTTAGCTTCAACTTCTTCTGAAATCAAGGTAATGTTAGGCTGGGTTTGCAAAGCAGCTTCCAGTGCAACGTGAGAAGCGCTTCTGCCCATAATTTTAATAAAGTGCCAGTATTTTTTAGCGGAATTAGCATCGCGCTGAATGTTTCCGATTAATTCGGCATAAGTTTTTGTAGCGGTATCAAAGCCGAAAGAAATTTCAATCTGGTCATTTTTCAAATCGCCGTCGATGGTTTTCGGGCATCCGATAACCTGAATACCAGTATTGTTTTTAACAAACCATTCAGCAAGAAGTGCCGCGTTGGTGTTTGAATCGTCGCCGCCGATAATAACAACAGCAGTAATTCCTAATTTGTTACATACTGCAAGAGCTTTCTGGAACTGATCTTCAGTTTCGAGTTTTGTTCTGCCGGAGCCGATAATATCAAAACCTCCGGTGTTTCTGTAAGCGTCCATAAATTCATCAGTAAATTCAACGTATTTTCCGTCGATTATCCCTGACGGGCCTCCGAGAAAACCGTATAATTTGTTGGAGGAATTGGCTTCTTTTAAAGCATCATAAAGGCCGGCAATAACGTTATGACCGCCCGGAGCCTGACCGCCGGAGAGGATTACGCCGACATTTTTAGTCATTGATGCTGAGAGTGAAATTGAATTTTTGAAACTTACAACAGGTTTGCCGTAAGTATTTTTGAATAATTCTTTAATCTGTTCCTGATCTCTTACAGACTGGGTAGCAGAACCTTCAACCAGTTCAAGAGAGTTAATGCCGTTTGCAAGGCATTCAGGAAGTTTTGGCTGATACTTTAATCTTTCGATTTGTAATGGTGAAAGTTTTTTCATAGTTTCTCTTCCTTATATTGAGTAATACTCCACGTCAATATTATACTACAAAAATACTATTTCAGGCAGTATTTAGTTTTTGTTTTCGGATAAATTGAGGCACCTCTATTTTCGCGGCGGCGAAAACGTGGTCTTGCGGAAATTAGATAAATCGTAAACAATGGCAATAGTGAAAAATATAAATATGAAAGGGTTTAAAAATGTCATTGAAAGATTTTTTTAACAAAGTTAGCGGCTCTGATAAAATTTACTATGCGGAAGAAATCGGGCGCATGAATCCTGATGAGTTTCAGCTGAACGAGCCTGCAATAGATTATAGATAAGTAATCTCGGGATTCCGCGCGAAGCAGACCTTGCTGCGTCGGATGAAGTTTATGTCAGAAGCTATACCAGAGATGACGGAACTAAGGTAAGAGCTTATTATCGCTCAAAACCGGATATTAACAATAATAACAATATAAAAAGACATGATAGAGCAAATTCAAAAAATTTCGTGTTCAATTCAATATGGAATTCTCCGCTTAATATATACAGTAAACCAGATATTTTAAGCACACAACAAGTTTTAAAAGAATTTAATGAAACATTGAATAAAAATTATATTGATTCAGAAATACTTATGAATATTTCAATAACAGGAACAAAAAATATCCCGCCAAATAACGACATACACGTTATCAGCTCTGAATTTAATAAAAAGCTTAGTGAACAATTAGGGATTAATATTCCTAAAAATATAAACGGAATATTTTTTAGTAATAATAGTTCTTTAGCAAAGAACATTTCTAATTCACAGGAATTTCTAAATCTTGTTAAAGCACAAAAAAGATATGGCTTTAAAAATAAGGTTTTTCCTGTTTCATTTAATCAAGACAGAAATCTTTTTCTGGGGTTGCATAATGCTACAGCTGTTAATCCGTATTTTGATAATGAAGGATACTTCAATGTTATGATTTATGACAATTATGATTTTGATAAATCTAAGTACAAAAACAGCACCGACATATTGAATAATTCAGCTTATGCACTTCAACAAACTAAAAACTTAGAAAAGTATTACTTTATAGTACCATTAAGATTCAAACTGCCATTTTAAACTTTCGTGTTATTATCTTGATATGTTAGTGAAGAATTTTCAATACCCGCCCAAATGGCTAACGTTTTCTTTTATAAACCTGTATTATATCTGGTTTTCTTACTCGCAAATGTCACGCTTCTACAGGTCAATCAGCGAAATAAATATGATAACCATTGCCGACAGTATGGGGCTTCCTCTTTTTTCGGGCATTGTTCTTTTAACAATTTTTGCGGTTCCATATTATTTATTTTTTAACATTTTCTTTCATTATTTATATAAAATAAAACAAAAAAATATGGTATTTAAAGTACTCAATTATTTTTGTCTGGCGGCGGTATTATTATATACCTATTTATGTCTGTCAAATGCCTCTCTTTACATTATTACTATAGATACCATAGCAAATTTATTTTGGATTTACTTATTCTTGTCCGGCATAAATCGTTGAATTATTCTCAAAGCCTTTTACAGATGCGGCAGCAACTTACCCCGTAAATTCAAGGCGGCGAAAACGTGGTCTTGCGCGGATTAGATAAATCGTAAACAATGGCAATAGTGAAAAATATAAATATGAAAGGGTTTAAAAATGTCATTGAAAGATTTTTTTAACAAAGTTAGCGGCTCTGATAAAATTTACTATGCGGAAGAAATCGGGCGCATGAATCCTGATGAGTTTCAGCTGAACGAGCCTGCAATAGATTATAGATAAGTAATCTCGGGATTCCGCGCGAAGCAGACCTTGCTGCGTCGGATGAAGTTTATGTCAGAAGTTACACCCGTGATGACGGCACTAAGGTCAGAGCGTATTACCGTTCAAAACCAGGTTCTGCAAGACATACTGAAATCCCTGAAGGTAATGCCCTGAAAGGGAAGCTTGAATACAATGTGAACACAACACCGTGGAACACCCCATTTTTACCGGACATCAGCTTTGATGACTATGAAAATCCACTACCGGACATTTATAAAAATATTTATGATATTCCATTGGAAAACGGCATGAAGCTCGGCGAAAAAGCAACAGATTTCACTGCCAGAATTGCAAGTAATAAAATGACCATTTCAGGAGCAAATTTGCAGAATGCTATGAGAGATTTCGAGTATGCCAGAGAGAATGAACATGCTTATATTTTAAATTCACGTTCTGAAATAAAAAATGAAGGGTTAAGTAAACTTATGGATAAAGTTGGTATTCCGAAAAATTCAAGAGGGGTTATCTATGACAATAACTCAAAACAGTCAAAACAACTCTGGAATTCTCCGGAAATACAAGAATTTATAACTAATAATTATTTAAAATTATTAAACAACAAACAAGATAATGCAGTAGAGATTGAGTTTAAATTTAATCTAATTAATATGGATAATTTTTTAGGTATACAACACTGTCAATTATATAATCCTCACATAACATCTGACGGGTATTTTAATGGAATAGTTGTTGATTACTATGATTTTAGATACCGAACACCTGCTGGAATTGGTGATTTTCCTAATAATATCAACAACTGGGGATATTCGATGCAGGAAAAAGGGTTTTTAGAGAACCATTTTAACATTTATGTAATTCACGAAAAATTATGATAGAATAGAGATATGAATAAGGATGTAAAAGGGCTGATTATATATTTGCTAATCCTGTTAATTAACATATTATTACCTACAGTGTTGTTCTGGGGCGGTTTAATAGCCTTTTCACTGAGTTATTATAAACATTATACATTAACAGGAATAGTAACCGGTTTACTTATAGCCATTTTTATTCTCTATTTCCTAATTCCAATAATAATAACGCATTATGCAATAAAAAAACACTGGAGCATCTATTTGGATTGGTTTTTTAATCAATGGCTTTGTCCCTCGTTGGTTCTTATTATTTTACTATTACTGCCAATAACGTTGAAGGTTGATGATGTAGCGAAAGTCAGCTGGAATTTCAGTGTATTTTTGTATGATTTTTATTTTGGGGCTATCCCTTGCTATTGCCTGATCTATATAGTAATATTCTGGCATAATTTATGGCGGCTTGTGAGAAAGATAGTGAAGTTTATTCACGAAAAATTATGATAGAATAGAGGTATGAATAAGGATGTAAAAGGGCTGATTATATATTTGCTAATAATGTTACTTAATATATTAATACCTACAGTGTTCCTTTGGGTCTGGTTAATAGCATTTTTATTGAGTGATCACAATCATTACACGTTAACAAGAATAGCAATCGGTTTACTTATAACCCTTTTTATTCTATATTTTCTAATTCCTTTAATAACAACTCACTATGCTATCAAGAAACACTGGAGCATCTATTTAGACCGCTTTTTTAATCAATGGCTCCTGCCATCGTTAGTTCTTGTTATCTTGCTGCTGCCAATGGCAGCCGGTATTAAGATTCCTGATGATGTAAGCGAGGAATTATTCATATTTTTATCTATATCTTATATCTCGGTGGCGCCCTGCTATTGTCTAATTTATTTAGTTATTTTTTGGCATAATTTTTTCAGGCTTGTTAAAAATTTATTGAGTTTTATTTGCAAAAAATTGTGATAGAATTAGGATATGAATAAAGATGTAAAAGGGCTGATTGTATATTTAAGTTTAATAATATTTGTGATGTTGTTACCATTAATCTACTTTATAGCACTAACAGTGGTACCGGTGAAGCCGGAATATGATGAATTCGGTGAAACAATATTTATTTTAATTGCTATTATTTTCTTATTTTTATATTTTCTAATTCCGTTAATAACAACTCACTATGCTATAAAAAAACACTGGAGCATCTATTTAGACCGCTTTTTTAATCAGGGGCTCCTGTCGTCGTTAGTTCTTGTTATCTTGCTGCTGCCAATGGCACCCGGTATTAAGATTCCTGATGATGTAAGTGAGGAATTATTCAAATTTTTATCTATGTCTTATATCTCGGTGGCACCCTGCTATTGTCTAATTTATTTAGTTATTTTTTGGCATAATTTTTTCAGGCTTGTTAAAAATTTATTGAGTTTTATTTGCAAAAAATTGTGATAGAATTAGGATGTGAATAAAGACGTAAAAGGGCTGATTATATATTTGCTAATAATGTTAATTAATATATTGATACCTACAGTGTTCTTCTGGGGTGGGTTAATAGCATTTTCATTGAGTTATTACAAGCATTACACGTTAACAGAAATAGTAATCTGTTTACTTATAACCCTTTTTATTCTATATTTTCTAATTCCGTTAATAACAACTCACTACGCTATCAAGAAACACTGGAGTGTCTATTTAGACCGCTTTTTTAATCAATGGCTCCTGCCGTCATTAGTTCTTGTTATCTTGCTGCTGCCCGCATTGACTGCCGATATTAAGATACCTGTTGATATAAGTGATGAATTATGCAAATTTTTATTTATATCTTATATCTCGGTGGCACCCTGCTATTGTCTAATTTATTTAGTTATTTTTTGGCATAATTTTTTCAGGCTTGTTAAAAATTTAATAAATAAAATCCGGACAGGATATAATAAGAAATAAAAACTTTTTAAAATACGAATAATCGGGGGTATTTTTTCTTTCACTTTTCAAATTTTAATGGTATAGTTTATTTGTAATCTGAGCCGTATAATTTAGAGGACAGGATGGCAGGGCGCGAAGCCGGATTGCCGGAATTGAGAGATTTTTATGATGAGTCAAAACAAAAAAGTTTCCATAGCATTCTACTGGCACATGCACCAGCCTGTTTACCAGCTTTCGCCGGAAGGTGATTATCTTATGCCATGGGTAAGGCTTCACGCGGTTAAGGATTATCTCGATATGGTTACTATTCTGGATAATTTTAAAAACATTAAACTAAACTTTAATGTTGTACCGGTCTTGCTGGATGCTTTTATTGATTACGGTGAGAAAGGGCTGCACGATTTGCACTCAAGGCTTACCGTAACTCCTGTTGAGGAACTTAACTCTGATGACAGAGAATTCATTTTGAATAACTTTTTTGACGCGAATTATCAGACAATGATTTTTCCTTACGAGGAATACAACAGACTTTATCAAAAAAGACAGCAGATGGTGCAGGCAGATATTACTGCCTTTACGGAGCAGGAATACTCTGACCTTATGGCGCTGTTTAACCTTGCCTGGTTTGATCCTGTTTATAAAAATCAGTATATTGAACTTAAAAAGCTGTTCAAAAAAGGCAGAGGCTACACTTTTGAGGACAGATGCAAAATTATAGAAATCCAGCGCGATATTATACGAAAAATTATTCCGGCATACAGAAAGTACGCTGCGGAAGGTAAAATTGAAATTACCACAAGTCCTTATTACCACCCGATACTGCCTATTTTGCTTGATATAAAAAGCATAAAAATTTCAAACAGTGAAGGGCTTCCTGCGAATTTGAAGATGCCGCTCGATGCGAAAATTCAGACCGTGAGTGCACTTGACAGAGTGGAAGAATTAATAGGCGTCCGCCCGCGCGGTATCTGGCCGTCCGAACATTGCGTAAGCCCGAAGGAATTGGATTTGTTTAAAGACGTCGGGGTTGAATGGACAATTTCCGATGACGGAATTCTTGCGGATTCTATTAACTTTGAATTTGTGCGGGATTTTAAAGGGTATCTTGAAGAACCGTATCACCTGTTGAAAACTTACGAATATAAAAACGGCTTGAAGATGGTGTTCAGAGATTCTCTTGTGTCGAATTTGATAAGTTTTGAATATCCGAATTACGATTCAGAACTTGCGGCAAACGACCTTTACGACCGTATAAAAGTTATGCAGAGCAAACTCTTGACCTCTCCGGATGAAAATCATCTTCTCACAATCGCAATGGACGGAGAAAACTGCTGGGAAAATTATCCGCATGACGGGATTACTTTTTTAAAGACACTTTATAAACTTATTGACGAGGACACCTCTCTGGAAACCGTGCTGTTAAGTGATTATATTGAGAAGGATACATCTGTAAAACCTCTGAAAAAGATAACTTCCGGCTCATGGATTAACAGAAATTTTAAGCTCTGGATTGACGAGCCTATGAAAAATCTTGCGTGGAGTTATTTAAAACAGGTTCGTGATGATTTCTCAAACTTTGTTAAGGAAAATCCTTACAACCCGAATATAGAACTTGCAAGGCGAGAGCTTTTTATCTGTGAAGGCAGCGACTGGTTCTGGTGGTACGGTGCGCCGAACGATTCCGGCCGTGACAATATTTTTGATTACATATTCCGCGAACACCTGAAAAATATCTATATTTATCTTGGTGCAGAGGTGCCTGATTATCTGGATATTCCGCTGCTGTCTGCTGCGAGCAAACCTTCCCGATACCCGAAAGGCGAGATTAATCCTGTTCTGGACGGAAATGACAGAAGCAATGATTCATGGCTTAATGCAGGTTGTATAGGAATTCCTGACGGGCCTGTGATTAAGGAGAACAAGTTCTTTGATAAAATATGCTTCGGCTGCGACAGTGATAATCTCTATTTAAGATTTTACATAAGTGAATACATGCAGAGTAATCCTGAACTTTTGAAAAACACTTACCAGATGTATGTGTACACGAGAAGTTCGAACCGCCGGCATTCACTGTCGCCTATGAGATTGATTAACAAAACGGAAAACATTCTCCCTGTATCAAAAGAGAAATTTCACAGTGAACTTCAAATTACCGTATCTGACGGGAGGTTGAGGCTTATAAGGCTGATTAAGGCAATTCCTAACAACCTCTGGGCTGTGCAGAATCCCAAAGAAATTCTGGCAGTATATGACAGAGTAATGGATTTGCGCGTGCCGTTTAGATGTCTTGATATTGAACCAGGAGAGAGCGTGGAATTCATTTTTGTAATTGCATCAGGCGGGGTGAGTGATTTGTTTATTCCGAACGAGATGCTTCTGAATATGAAAAGGGAATGATGAGAAATGTTAAATATTGTAAAAAATATTTTTTCCGGTCTAAAGTTTTTTTAATTACGACCGTTATAGCATGAGGAATAAGGGAAATAAAATTGGTGGATTTTAGCAGCGACATATCATCAAATAAAGGGTTACCGCAGCTGGACAAGGATTACTGGCAGAGGCAGAAGCCTGTTGAAAAACAGCAGGAAAACCTCTTTGACAACCTTATTAAAACCAATTTTGATGTAGAAAGCCTAAAAAAGATTTCTGTATTTTCTCCTGATTTGAAGGAGTAGATGTTATTTTTTTCGGAAGGCTGAGGCTATAAATGTCAGTACACCTGCGCCTGCGGCAGTTGCGAGGCCGTAAAGTACGCCGGTTTTAATTCTTGTGTTGCGGGCGGCTTTTTTGACAAAATCTATTGTTTCCTGCGCAAGGTTTTCACCTGCCTGCTTGTATTTTTTTGCGGATTTGTCGTAAACTTCGTCAAAGTAGTCTTTTGCAAGTTCCTCGTAATCAATCTGCGGGCGGTTGTTAATTTTGCCGGCAAGTTCATTTTTTACTGCGTCTTTTATTTCCTGAGTAGTTTTACCGGCGGTAAAATTGTTTACTGCATCCTCAAGGGTTCCGTTTTCCTGTGGAAATATGCCTATTTCATCCGAGTGGATTGTCAGAAAGTAGTCAAGTTCTTCTTTTGCGAAAGCTGCCTTTTTTGCGGCTGCTTCTGCGGGATCTATACCTTCTGCACGGGCTTTTACCGTTTCAATGGCTGAAAGGGTTTCCTTTGGAATTTCATCAAGCGCCTCCAGAATTTCACCGGTTCTGATTATATGTTTGTTATCCTCATTTTTCAGCGAATAGCCGATTTCTTTTATAAAGCTGTCATACGGTTCACCGTTTTTTATGACGGGTTTAAAATAACCTGCGGCCCCTCCGGCAAGAAAACCTGCAGCAATTGAGGTGCGGACAAGTTTTCCCTGCGAACTTGTATTTTCTACACGATTTACCGGCATATAAACTCCTTATTTTTGCTAAAACTGCACATCAGAATTAAGCCATTATATGTAAAAACCGTGATAAAATAAAATTGCCCGATCAGCCGGCTAAAGTAATAAAAATTAATTTATTTCTATAAAAAGCCATCTGTAGTATAGTTACAGAGAGCTTTTTTGTGTATGTAACACTTAATTATTTCATCATAGTTGCATAGCAAATGATAATTATTAAGGCAAGGACAATCAAAACTCCGTAACCAATATTCTGGTTATAGCCGGCAAGCTCCTGACCGTCCGCATCTTTATATTTGTTAAATATAATTGAAATCAGGTCGATTAAATACCAGATACCGCAGCAGCCGGCTGTGAGCAGCTATAATATTCCAAGACCGATGTAACCGGTATAAAATCTGTGAACACCTAAGCCGCCGAGTAAAAAACAAAGCAGCAATGTTACAGGAAAGCTGCGTTGTGCAGCAGGTTGTGAATTTGTCATCCTCTCAATGATTGAGATTTGAGGATTTTGTGGAATAATAAGCCGAGCCACACAAAAATCATTAGCGGTGCAATGATAACAATTTTCGGGTTATAGCGGTACGCCTCCATAAACTGCCTGCTGAAAATTGCATTAAAAGCTCTTGTAATTCCGCACCCCGGACAGTCATGACCTGTTAGAATTTTCCAGATGCAAATTGATTTCAAATCAAGGTATATAAGAAATTTTACGCCTGTAAAGAAAATTACCGGCAGCAAAAGTATGAAAATTCGTTTAATAAAATATTTATTTACCTGTAGAGCCAAAACCGCCGGCACCTCTTGCTGTTTCCGTGAGTTCTGTTACAACTTCTATTTTTGCCTGTTCAACACGCGAGATAATCATCTGTGCAATTCTTTCATCCGGCTGGATTGTGTAAGTTTCGTTGGAGAGGTTTACGACGGGGATGCAGACTTCGCCGCGGTAATCCTCGTCGATTGTGCCCACACAGTTGATTAATGTAATTCCGTGCTTAATAGAAAGTCCCGAGCGCGGGCGTACCTGAGCCTCATAGCCATGTTCAAGTTCTATTTTCAGACCTGTCGGCACCAAAGCTCTTTCCAGCGGTTTTAAAGTAATAGGCTCAGAAATTGCCGCGCACAAATCCATCCCTGCTGCGCCTGCTGTTTTGTATTCCGGCACAAACCTGTTGTGCGCCAATCGTTCTATTTTTAGTATTGTCATGTTATAAAATCCCCCTGTCCCCCTCTTCTGGATTTGCTCCACGCCCGGAAGGTTTTGCCTTTTTTATTTTTCTTTCTTAAATTCTATACTATATCCGGATATTCATGCAATAATTTTAAATTCGTTTACACTTAATAAAGTAATTTGACAAATTAAATAAAATTATTTACTACATAATACTTTAGGAAGAGTTGTATTTATTTTCTCAACACGCTCCCGACCTGCTCCCGCTATCGTTTCGAAAACCAATACAACTCTTCCTGATGTAGATTCTGAAACAAGTTCAGAATGACAAACTGTATCAAGATTTTATCGGATTATTAAATCCGAACTGCTTTTCTAAACTTGTTTTGAAATTAGAAAACGGTCAGGCGGAAGAAATTTCTTTCAAACAGCTTGACCGTCTATGTAATATTTTCAATTTATCTTCATTAAACGAGTTGATAATTTTTTAAATCGTCTTCGACTTTTGCAAGGATTTCGTCGAGCTTAGAGGCGTCTTTGATACCGCCCTGTGCAAAATTCGGACGGCCGCCGCCGTTTGCACCTGTAAAGCGTGCAATTTCACCGACGATTTTACCGGCATTTACACCTTTTTTCACAAAACTGTCCGAAACTTTCACCGCAACGGTTCTTGTTGTTGCAAGAACTATGATGCTTTCGCCGAGTTTCTGAGAGGCAAATTCAATACCTGTTTTGAGTGCGTTGCCGTCAACATCTTCAACTTTTGTGATAAAGAGTTTGCCGCCTTCAATTTCTTGCGCTTTTGATAAGAATGACGCAAATTTTGCGCGCGCGTTTTCTTCTTTTACGTGTGCAAGTTCTTTCTGGAGTTCTTTATTTTCTTCCTGAAGTTTTTCCACACGTTCAACAACGCCGTCAAAGTGGGTTTTGAATATAAGAGAAAGCTTATCCATTTCTCTGACTTTTGCATTCATAAATTCAAATGCGGCTTTGGAAACGACAAGTTCAATACGTCTTGTACCTGCGGCGATTGCGCCTTCTGTGACAATTTTTACAAGTCTTAAGTCGCGGGTATTTCTTGCATGAGTACCTGCACAGAATTCTTTTGAAATACAGGTTTCGTTGCCGATTGAGACAACCCTTACCACATCGTCGTATTTTTCGCCGAACAGCGCAGTTGCACCCGTGAGTTTTGCCTGTTCAATATCCATAACATCTGTGTGAACGTTCAAACCCTTTGCAACCCAGTTGTTCATAATTTCTTCAACTTTAAAGATTTCATCCACAGTCATTGCGCGAGAGAATGTGAAGTCAAAACGCATTCTGTCAGGTTCCACCTGCGACCCTGCCTGATGAACTTCTTCTCCGAGAACTTTTCTCAATGCTGATTGCAAAAGGTGCGCTGATGTGTGGTGAAGCCTGATTTCTTCACGGCGCGGAACATCAATTTTTGCTTTGACTGTTTCGCCGATTGTGATTTCTCCGTTAATAACTTTTGAGCGGTGTACGAAAAGTTTATTAACTTTGAAAGTTGTGAGAACCTCAGCTTTCAGGTTATCGTTTTCAATATATCCGCTGTCGCCGACCTGACCGCCGCATTCAGCGTAGAAAGGTGTTTTGTCGAGAACAATATCAACATATCCGTCGCCTTCGATTGTCGCTAAGATTTTTGCGTCGCATTCACTTTCTTCGTAGCCCACGAATTCTGTTGAGCCGACTTCGTCTTCAAGCTTTGCGTATTTCATATCGCCGGTGACGCTTATTTTTGCGGTTGCGGCTTTTGCGCGGTCTTTCTGTTCCTGCATTGCGGTTTTATAGCCTTCTTCATCAACGTTCAACCCGTTTTCCGCTGCGATTTCTTTGGTAAGTTCAAGCGGGAAGCCGTAGGTGTCGTAGAGTTTGAATGCACTCTCACCGTCAATATCTTTTTTCTCTGCGATAAATTCATCGAGAAGTTTGTAGCCTCTGTCGAGGGTTTTGGCAAATCTTTCTTCTTCTTTTTTGATTGTGTCGATAATTTTTTGTCTGTTCTTAACCAAATCAGGATAAGCTTCGCCGTAATTTTCAATAACAACGTCAACGAGTTTATAGAGGAACGGCAAGTCCATACCGAGGATTTTACCGTGGCGGAGTGCACGGCGTAAAATCATTCTTAAAACATAACTTCTGCCTTCGTTACCCGGGATTACACCGTCTGAAATGAGGAAGGTGACGCATCTTGCGTGGTCTGTGATAATTCTCAGCGAAATGTCCGTTTTTTCGCTGCCTTCCCTCGCCCCTTGCGGGAGAGGGTTAGGGTGAGGGGTTTTTGAATATAAAACGCCGCTCATCTCTGAAACTTTGTCCAGAATAGGTTTTAAAAGGTCGGTTTCAAAAGTTGAGGCAACGCCCTGACATACCATTGTAATACGTTCAAGCCCCATACCGGTATCAACGTTTTTGCTGTCGAGCGGTGACTGGTTGCCTTCTTCATCCTGATAAAGTTCTGTGAATACAAGGTTCCAAATCTCAACCCATCTGTCACATTCGCAGGTATCTATACCGCATCCGCGAGGGTCGTCGCACTTATATTGTTCTCCGAGGTCGTAGTGGATTTCGGAGCAAGGGCCGCAAGAGCCTGATGCACCCGGAGGTCCCCAGAAGTTATCTTTTTTGCCTTTTCTTTTAATTCTTTCTGCCGGAACGCCGACGCTTCTCCATATTTCGTAAGCTTCGTCGTCTGTTTCAAAAATAGTTATCCACAGGCGGTCTTTGTCGAGTTTTAGAACTTCTGTCACAAATTCCCACGCCCACGGAATAATTTCTTTTTTATAATAATCACCGAAAGAGAAATTCCCTAACATTTCAAAGAAAGTATGATGGCGCGGTGTTCTGCCGACGTTTTCAATATCGGAATCTTTACCGCCCGCTCTTGCGCATTTCTGGCATGAAGTTGCACGCGCAGGGTCGTAAGGACATTTCTGTATTCCTAAAAATATCGGCAAAAACTGCAGCATTCCCGCTGTTGTCAAAAGTACGGTCGGATTGTCAGGCACAAGGCTTGAACTTTCAACAACTGTGTGCTGGTGTTTATCCTTAAAATAGTCTAAATACAATTTTCTTATTTCATTTCCGGTTAGCATAATTTTCTAATTCCTCTTTCGTTTAATATATCTGATAAAATTTTATATTAAACAAAGACTTTATGCAAAGAAAATTTTATTTAGGCAGGTTTTTGAAGTAATCAGGATTGCTCAAAGCCTTTGTGGTACAGCCGAGACCGTTTTGTGCAGCAGAGGATGTCAGTGAACAGTACTTATCTTCGGGAAATGCTGTATTTTCAAGTCCCATAGGCAAAAGTTTGCCTGTGTTCTGCTCCATTTCAAACATAAAAAAATCATGTCCAAACCTATTCGGTCTTTTTTTCCAGCCGTTTACATCAATACAAAACAATAATTTTCCGGCTGTTTCCTGTTCTGCGTTGCTTACATCAAAGAAAATAAAGCTTCCATCTGTTATTGCCATAATCCCGTCATTACAATAACCTCCGGCATTTGCTGTTTTGGAATTATATGTTTTGTAGTTTTTAGTTATAAAGTTGCTTCCTTCTGTTCCTGAATAAGTTTCCAGCGGAAAAATAGCAAGTGAGCAATTTTTCTGACCATCAATACAGATGGAGGCTTGTTTGTACTGCTTCTGCATATAATTGACAAAGTCCGTATAAGCAGCACTGGATGTACCTGTACCGGTACTTCCTATACTAATTCCGGCTCCGCCGTATTCCCGCAGAAATATGCTCTGTATTGCCTGTCCGAGTTGGGAATATGATTTTTTAAACGCGGTTTCGAGTTCTTTATTTTTAGTATTGTTTATAACTGCCGGAAGTGTCATTGCTGCTACAACTCCGATAATTCCAAGCGTTATCAGCACTTCAGCTAATGTAAACCCAAAAGATTTAATTTTTAACATTAAATATCCTCCATAAATATAAAGTTTCTATTTATATAATATCATGTATTACTTTAAAAAACAATATAATTTTAAATAAAAACTTTATGTTTAGCTCTTTAAATTTATCAAATAATAAATTACGGGAGCAGTGTAATGGATATTAAAAAAGAGTTAGGAAGCAGGATAAAGTCTATAAGGAAGTCGAAAGGGCTGACACAGGAACAGCTTGCGGAACTTGTCGGAATTGAACCGCCGAGTTTGAGTTATATTGAAACAGGTAAGTTTTCACCGTCAATTGAAACCCTGCAGAAACTTTCCGAAGTTTTACAGGTAGGAGTGTGGGAGTTTTATTATTTTGAAACCCTTTCAAATGCGCAGATGATTGACGAACTGACTGATGCGATGACGAAAGATGAACTTCTGACAAAAGTTTTCTACAATTTATTAATGACGGTAAAATATAACAGAAAATCTAAAAACATTACAATTTATTGACTTTAATTTAATCTGATTATACAATTAACTTGTTATGGCAAAAGTTTCGGTAATTATTCCGGTCTATAATGTTGATAAGTACCTTTCAAAATGTCTGGACAGTGTTATAGCTCAAACCTGTTCAGATATTGAAATTATCTGTGTTAACGATGGCTCGACTGATAATTCAGCACAGATTTTGAGTGAATATTCAAACCGTGACAGCAGGATTAAGATGATTACCAAACCTAACGGCGGTCTGTTTTCTGCCCGTCATGTCGGGATGGTTTCCGCCGCCGGTGAATATCTCCTGTTTGTGGATTCGGATGACTGGATTGAAAAAACTCTTGTTGAAAAAACTCTTAATAAAATTACTGAAACAGGAGCGGACGTCGTAATTTTCGGAGCATATTCCGTTAAAGGAAAAAGTGTTTCAAAGGGTATGTACAGCGTGAATAAAATTCCTGCAAAATTCAAGGAAAGAATTTTGTCGCTGAAAGATTATGAAAATAATCTGTTTGCATTTCCGCCTACAGCGTGGTGCAAGCTTTACCGCAGAAAGTTTGTTGAAGATAACAATATAAGATTTCAGGAAATAAAAGACGGTGAAGATCAGCTCTTTTATCTGCATACCATGCTCACTGCAAAAAGTGTTTATATTCTGGATGAAAATTTTTACTATTACGTTAAAAACCGCGCCGGAGCTATAACTTCCGATACCAGAAAAACTTCTGTTTCGCCTATTTTGAATTTCTATGCAGCAGAAGATTTGCTAAAAAAACTCAATCTGACGAAAAAATTTTATTTCCTGGCTGCTGACAGATATTTTTCAAAGGCTCTTTCGTGGTACGGAAAATGCGGTGATGATTTTAAATCCGAGTATTATAACAAACTTATGGAATTAAAACAGCATCTTGATACAACTTATCCTGACGGATGGTGGAAATATCTTGATGTTGATAGACGTGATAATTATCTGAGTTTAAAAATTAAAACTTTTATTGCCAGAACAAAACGAAAAATAAAGAAAGGCTGATTTTGAATGTCTGCAAATCCTAAGGTATCAATTATAGTTCCTGTGTATAATGTGGAAAAATATCTTGCAAATTGTCTTGATACACTCGTCAAGCAAACGCTCAAAGATATTGAAATAATCTGCATAAACGACGGCTCAAAAGACAGTTCACCAGAAATATTGAAATGTTACGCACAGAAAGACAGCAGGATAAAAATTATAGATAAGCAAAATGCAGGACTTTCTGCTGCCCGTAATGACGGTTTGAAAGTCGCATCCGGAGAATTTGTAGGGTATGTGGATTCTGACGATTGGGTTGATTTAAATTTTTATGAAAAACTTTATACCGCTGCAAAAAAATATGATGCGGAAATTGCCTCGGGAAATATTATTCGCTGCGGCAACAGGGCTGTTAAATATAAGGTAAAGTTTGAAAAAGAAGAATTAATTACTGATAGTATTGAAAAATTGAAAGCTGCCAAAATTCCAAAGTATAACTATGTCTGGAACAAGATTTATAAGCGCGAAAGCCTTATTGCGCTTGATTTACTGTTTCCTGACGGAAGATTGTACGAGGATATTTGCTGGTCGATAAAAGCTGTTTATTATCTTAACGGGCTGGTAACAGTTCCGGAATGTGCTTATTATTACAGGCGTAATCCGTTTTCCATTGTTTCCACAAAATCCCCGAAACATGAAGAAGACGCAAGACAGTCTGAGAAAGAGATGATAGAATTTGTGGAAGAAAAAAATCTTACCTGTATACTGAACGGTCTGAAACTTGTCAGACGGGAGAGGATAAAGTTCTGCGGTTTAAATATTTTAAAAATATTTCATTACTACCCGAATACAACAAAATATACACTGTTTGGTTTGATACCTGTACTGAAAATTCACGGTAAGAAGGCTGCAAAAGCTGCAGAAATTTTGGCAGAGCGGTCGTAAGCAGGTATTTAAGGAAATAATATACAAGTTTCCACTAAATAAGCGTAATACTGTCATGCAGAACTTGTTTGACAAAGCGAATCCAAAATTTTTGGTCATGCTGAATTTATTTCAGGGGTGATAATTTTAGCCATTTTTAGTGGAATTTGCTATATAAGTCCCATAAAATAGGAATTGACAAACAAGATCCATAGTGCGTAAATAAAAAGACTAAGAGAGGATAGAGGAAATATGATAGGAGTTTTATGTATTCAAACAAAACCTGTTATTGGTGATAAAAAGGCTAATATAAATATTATTGAACAATTTATAAAAGAAAATTGCCGTAAAACTATTGATTTGGTCGTAATGCCTGAATTTTTCTCTACAGGAATTGACCATAAAATTTTTGTGAATGAACCGGAGGATAAAAACGGCGGAGATACAATTTTAAAAATGCAAGAAATTGCAAAAAAATATAATACAAATATTATTGCAGGTTCTGTAATTGAAGCGCAAAACGACAAACTTTATAATACTGCTTTTATAATCAACAGGCAGGGTAAAATTATTGCTAAATACCGCAAAATACATTTATTTAATTATCTTGGAGGAACAGAAGGCGAGAGAATTACTCCGGGAGATGAATTTGTGACGGTCGACTTTGATTTTGGAAGAGCCGGTATCGGAATATGTTATGATATACGATATCCTCTGCATTATAAAAAACTTGCACAAATGGAGACTGAAATTATAGTTCTTCCGACTGCGTGGGTTATTTCGGCTGAAAGTTATAAAAATTCATTCAAAAAAGAACAGGAAATATGGACGGCATTAAACAGAATAAGAGCATACGATAATATGGTCTATACAGTTTCCTGCAATCAAACAGGTTTAATAAATGATAAAATCGGTGCCATCGGAACTTCAATAATCTGTTCACCAGCAGGAGAAATTATATCTAAGGCAGATAATGAGCAATGTGTCTTATATGCAGAATTAGATTTAAATATTGTGAAAGACTTAAAATCTGTTTATCCAATTGCAATGATTGATTAACAGCACCTAATCTATTATAATCTTTTATCGGCGTGCATTTTCTGTTATTACACTCTCCTTCTGAAAAACTGCACGTTGCAATTGTAATTCTAAGGATAAAAATGATGATAGTTAAACGATTTTAACAATTTTAACCTATTTAGTGAAATTTACTTATATAAGTCTCTATAAAAACGACTTGCACGAAAAAATGTTTATGCTAAGATAAAAACTATGAGGAATGAATACAGATACCCCACAGAAACCAAACGTCTGGAAAGTTCCTCTGGATCCAGGCCCTGGTAGCTCAGCTGGATAGAGCAACCGCCTTCTAAGCGGTAGGTCATGCGTTCGAATCGCATCCAGGGTAAATAAAAAGGACGGGTTAATCTCGTCCTTTTTATTTACATTGAATAGCGATGAGAATGCTTTTTGCGTTTGAGCGGGAGCGAGCTGAGGGCGGAGGAGCTTTCTTTGGAAGAAGCACAGCTTCTGAAAAGAAAGTCCGAAGACCCGTTAAACGCGAGCGACCAAGACAATCGCATCCAGGGTAAATAAGACAGGATAGGTTATTCTATCCTGTCTTATTTATTATGTATATCTATGTATTTATGTCTGTCCGGATATTAGTATGGTAATCTTTTTTTTAATGACTCTCTTTCTTTTCTGATAATATTTTTTAGCAGATTTTCTACAAATTTTAATTTCGATTTGAATTTGAAATATTTATACATGTCAATGCTTAATTCAAATCCGGATTTTAATTTGCCGTCTTTTAACAAAAACCGGAGTTCATCTCTATATGCGTTTATTTCTGATTGGAGTCTGTATCTGATAATCTGTAAAAATCCTATAGCCATATCATCCGGAAGGTTTTTTATTAAAGTTTCTGTATCCGTTTTAATATTTTTCATTTTTAAGGGTTTGTAAATATCACCCAGAAATAGATTAGATATATAATTAATGATACCGTTGTATTCCGGAGTATTTGTCAGATTATGTTTGCGTAAAATACTATGTTTCGGGTTACAAATATAATCAAAAAGATGTCTTGCTTCGTGAAAAGCTGTTAATTTATCCAGAATGGTATCTCTTTTGCTGTTTAGCGGCAAGAGAATACGATACCCTTTTACATTAACGGTATAACTTCCGTTTTGCCCCGCATTAAATTTTCTTGTTATATAAAAGCTGCCGTCATTATCTTCGTTTATTTCTCTTGATATACAGTATTTTATACGATCAGGGTAGAGAGTTTTGTTTAAAGCTTTTTTAAAATCTTTAACACTGCAAGTATTATTTTTGCAGCGGCTGTTTAATTCTCTGTAAAATTTCAGGCTGTATTTATCTGCTAAGTGTTTTCTGGCAGAAACACTCCCTTTTATCCGTCTAAAAGGTAATGCTGCACGCGGAAGAATTTTGTTAATAAATGTTATATTTTCAGACATATTCTTATAAAAGTTCTGAATAAAAAATTTTGCGTGTTAACTTTTCAAACAGATAACAGATCGGGGCAAAAGCCCCGACCTGATTAAAGCCGCGGATTTATCGTCTGTTTAAGCGGAGCGCCAGTAGCCTCTAACTTCGGTGCCGTCGCTTCTTGTGTAAGGTCTAACGTACACAAGACCTTTGCCTTGCAAACTTGCAAGTGTCAGATCCGCTTCGTAAGGGATACCGATAGTTTTTAATTGAGCCATAATAGCGGATTCGTTTCCTGAAAATTCTTCGCCTGACATTTGGGAGATAGCTTCGCGAGAAAAAATTTTGTCCTCGCCTGTTTCGGGGTTCAGGTAGCCGGAGTAGTCAACTTGAGGTGTTTGAGGTTTTATAAGTCCGTCATTTAACTGCTGTTCAATAACCTGCAGATTTTTCTCAAATTCTTCGTTTGTCATATTACCGATTTCGTGCGGGGTGAAGATAGGATTGCCGTTTTTGTCAACATTCATTTCAATGTGACCTTCAAGCAGGAAAGTCGGCGTGGTTTGTTGTTCTTGCGGTATGAATGGAGGTATGCTTAGCTGAATAGGGTTGATATTTTTATCGCTGTTCGTTATAATAGGTTTATTAGCTGCAAGTCTGGAGATAGAGTTCCTGCCTTTCTCCGGCGAAAGGTTTGATGCAGGTGCAGAATCCATCAAACGCTTCGCAGCTGATTTATTTTGTTTGTGTGCAGTTATTATCCAATTTCTTGGTTTCCCAAACCAGTCTGTTGATATTGCTATTTTATTTTTTATATCTTCAATGTATCTATTATTAGGACGTCTTGGATCATTTTGAGTAACAATACCGTTATCAATAGTTTCCGGTAAAGATTTTAAAAATTCATCGATGTCAATGTTTTGTTTTTGTCGTTTTTCTATTAAATGGGCCATTCCGTATCCAGATTCTCCGTCTTTTCCCCAAATCAAATCTGTCTTGCCTATACCTCTTTTATTGAAGGCATCAGGAACAAAGCCTTTCTGGTGTTCAAGCAGAGTGTTGATTGCTTTTTCCGGATTTCCACTGGCTTTTTGAAATGCAATCCCCCAGTCTTTCCGTTTATCTAAAATTTCATTTAATTGTTTAACATGGTTATTTAAAAGTACCTTGCCGTTGACTGCACTAATTCCTGCTCCTAAAACGCTTCCAAGTCCTGCATCCTGCATGGCAGTGAACACAGGATTTTTATCATCAATCAAGCCTCTGCCTGTACCGAACATAGCACCGGCAGCAAATCCGGAGAAGGCACCCGAGCCGATTTCCTGAGAAAGTTTTCTTCCTAGAGCTTTTTGAAGCAAATTTTGCCCTGCTATTGCGACTGCTTTCCCTGCTCCACCGAACGGAATTGCGGCACTTCCTATTTCAAGCGCGGCACCTGCCCATTTTTTACTTAAATAGTTTCTTAAATTTTTCTCAAATTCTTCGTTTGTCATATTACCGATTTCGTGCGGTGTGAAGATAGGATTGCCGTTTTTGTCAACATTCATTTCAAGGTGACCTTCAAGCAAGAAAGTCGGTGTAGTTTGCTGTTCTTGCGTTATGTATGGAGGTAATATCACCGGTAAAGGGTTGAAGTTTTCGAAATTATCGTTTATAATGTTATTGGGTTTTATCTCAAGCGCTGGGGCTTGGTCCCAGTATGCAGGGGTAGAACCCACTTCTTTTATTTGATAAAAATTATATCCGGTCTTGTTTGAATTATTTCTTACTGCATATTCATAGTTTTTACCTTTATAAGTATTGTATAGTTTGTAGAAATTATTTGCATCTTGCCTCCAGGGTTTATCATTACTATATTTTAACCCTTGTGCAGTTCTGATTTGTTCAGGTATTTTGGGGATCATTTTCATATTATGAGCTCTTATTTCACCAGCTTGAGCTCCTGAAAAATATATTTTCCCTAATTGCGGTGAAACTACATCACGCCATTGCAAATAATCCCAATAATATTCTTTTCCTTGTTTTACCAGTTTCTTAATTTGAGCTTTTGTAAGTTCATTTAAAGGTTTTGAGTTTTCAAGCTGGTTAGCCCGTACAGCTTTTTCCAGATAGCTTCCTGCCCCTCCGATTAATCCGCCGGTGGCAAGCCCGCCAGCGCCATCCTGCATGGCAGTGAACACAGGATTTTTATCATCAATCAAGCCTCTGCCTGTACCGAACATAGCACCGGCAGCAAATCCGGAGAAGGCACCCGAGCCGATTTCCTGAGAAAGTTTTCTTCCTAGAGCTTTTTGAAGCAAATTTTGCCCTGCTATTGCGACTGCTTTCCCTGCTCCACCGAACGGAATTGCGGCACTTCCTATTTCAAGCGCGGCACCTGCCCATTTTTTACTTAAATAGTTTCTTAAATCTTCTTCCAGTTTTTGTCTGTAGTTGTAATAAACTAAATTAATTCGTTGAAGTTTTTCATCCTGAGTCAAATTTTCATCTTGCAAAATCATTTCTGCATAGTTTTTCGGCATAGTGTTTGTCATAAAATATTCCTTTCATATTAAAGTCAGATATTTTTGATATTTGTCTGTTAGTATGCTATCTATAGTTCTTTCCGGTGTTGAAACGTTAAAATGAGCGCCAGTAGCCTCTGACTTCGGTGCCGTCGCTTCTTGTGTAAGGTCTAACGTACACAAGACCTTTGCCTTGCAAACTTGCAAGTGTCAGATCGGCTTCGTAAGGGATACCGATAGTTTTTAATTGAGCCATAATAGCGGATTCGTTACCGGAAAATTCTTCGCCTGACATTTGTGAGATAGCTTCGCGAGAAAAGATTTTGTCCTCGCCGGTTTCGGGGTTCAGGTAGCCGGAGTAGTCAATATCATACAATTTTTGTTCAAGAAATTGATTAATTACAGGTTCTAATTCTTGCGGTGTTTTCTGCTGTTTTTTGACAGGATCAGCAAACGGAATATCTTTCCATTGCCGCATCATTGCATCATTGTTTTTGTAGAGATTATCTGCTTTATAAACGTGTCCTTGCAGCGTTTTACGTGTTTCCGGAAAATCGTATGCCGTTACTTCAACAGCATCCTTTAATCTGCCCATTGTTGATAAATAATGACTGCTTATATCAGGCTTATGTAATCTTAGACCTCTTTGTACACCGTATATAGCAGAGGAATTTAGATTTGTATTTGTAATAAAAGTTCTGCCCGGCTGGGCTGTGAAATTTGCATTAAATATAATATCCACAGGATTTCCATAATTAATAATATTTAAATCCTTGATATTTTTGTAACCTTCTGCTCTTAAAATATTACCTGTTCCGTAAGCATTAAAAGTAACTGCCGGAGCACCGGTATGAGCAGACTCAATCTGAGCCAGACTCGCACCTAAAGAATGACCGCCAAGTATAATATTCGCGTGAGGATACATTCTTTTAGCTTCCATAAACAAATTATGGGCTTCCTGTTGTTGATTAGGAACAGATAAAATACCCATCTGTAAATCTGCACCAAAAAAATCTTTTGGCTGATTTGTGCCCGCATATATAACGATAACATCGTTTCTGTTTTTATAAATAGCACCCTGAAATCCTGTCTTTGAATTCGGTACATATTTTATAAGTTTCCAGCCGTCAGGTAATTCAAATTTATCAAGAGAGTAAACTTTTTCTGATAACATTTTAATATCTTCGTGTAATTTATATTTTTCCACGTTTTCTCCTTTATGTTAAATTATAGTGTATGAATATCTTCAAAATCAGTAAAAATACATCTCTAAATCTTTTTTCGTTTCTGGGATTTTTTAATATTATCTGGCAGATTATTTTTATTAAACTTATATTTAAAAACTTTACTATAATTGAAACAGACGCCTCCGCTGTAACCGGTCTTACAATACTTTCCGGCTTGAACATTATTATAACTATTTTTATTATTGTTTTATTTTGCGTTGCATCATTTATTGAATATATGATTAATCCCGGCGCAAAGTATAAAATTAATGATGAATATAAGAATAACAAAATTGCTATGATATATTTTTACTCTGGAATAATTGGCAACATTTTACCAATTATAATATCTATTTTAGTTTTTAACTTTTCATAAGCACCACCGCCTTTCCCGTGTTTGTTATAAAAAAGAGTAAGACAGAATTTTAAAATAATTTAAAATATCTTACCTTACTCTATTTATAATTTTATTAAATTTTATACTACTATCATAACATTTGTCTCATAAATCCGTCAAGTTAAAAAATTTTGTTTTATAATATAAACTATGTTATACAAGACCTTATACAATTCACCTTTAGGTGTTCTAACCATTGCCGGTGACGGGAAAAATATTACAGGCGTCTGGCTTGAAGGGCAGAAATATTTTTGTGCCGCAGTTAAGGAACCATTGATAGAGAAAGACGATTTGCCGGTTTTTATTAAGACTAAAAACTGGCTCGATAGATATTTTCAAGGAGAAAAGCCTCTGGTTGATGAACTTCCGCTTGCCCCTCAGGGTAATGATTTCAGGAAGGCGGTGTGGAAAATTCTCTGCGAAATTCCCTACGGAGAAACCCTTACTTACGGAGAAATTTCTAAAAAAATTGCAGCTCAGATGAACAGGAAATCTATGTCTGCACAGGCAGTCGGCGGTGCTGTAGGTCATAACCCTATTTCAATAATTATTCCATGCCACAGGGTTGTCGGCTCGAACGGCAGTTTAACCGGATATGCAGGAGGAATTGATAAAAAGATTAAACTGCTGCAGCTTGAGGGCTTTAAGATTGAAAATAAGACAATAAGGTGATTTTGTTCGATATGGCGGATTATCCTCCGCATTTTTTGCAAGGACGTCCGCCGCGTTTTATTGCCTCCTGCTTATCAATTTTAATACATACTTTACAGATTTGCGCGGAGTGGCAGGAAGTGTTGTGGTAAATTTTTGAATTAGGGTTAAAAACAACGGTTTCAGCAAGTGCTGCTGTTGTACTTAAAATAAGTGCAGAAATAAATGTTAATAAAAACTTTTTCATAAATTTGCCTCTTTTTGTTGTTTGAATTACCGGTACAGGAACAGATAAAAACTTGTTTTATTTTTATATTTTATATTAAAATTACAATAAAGGGAAGAGTTTTATGATTATAAATTTTTTGAATAAGCTAAACGGATTAAATGAGTGGTTATTTCACGGGTTTGACAGTTTTGTGGAGAATTTTGGTTTTCCGGAATGGATTGCCGACGCAATAATCGACAGTTTTCATATTCTGCCGTTTCTGTTTGTAGTTTTTGTTTTTATAGAACTTTTTGAGTACTATTATGCGCATAAGATTAATCATTTTATGAAAGAAACAGAAAAAGCCGGCCCTGTTATAGGCAGTCTTGCGTCAATTGTTCCGCAGTGCGGGTTTTCGATTATTGCAAGCTCTTTGTATTCTGGAAGATTAATCACAAAAGGAACCCTGATTGCGATTTATCTTGCAACATCTGATGAGGCGATACCTGTTCTGCTTGCAAGACCGGATAAGGTCTGGCTCGTTGTGCCTGTTATTACGGTGAAACTTGTCGTGGCAATAATTGCCGGATATTTAATTGATTTTATTTTTAAGACAAAAATTGATAAAGATGCGGTGGAAGAAATTCCGGATGAAGGCTGCTGCAAACATGATATACTTTCCGGAAGCAAAAATAATCTCTGGCTGCATCCTCTGGTGCATACGGTGAATGTATTTGCTTTTGTGCTTGTGATTACACTATTTTTGAATTATTTTGTGACAGATTCTGTTATAAGTGCATTTTTTACAAATACAGGTTTTAAATACAAAATACTTGAACCTGTTGTAACCGGAATTCTCGGGCTAATTCCTAATTGCGCTGTGTCAATTGCTTTCACTATGATGCTTATAAAAGGAACAATAAGTTTCGGTGCTGCAATGGCAGGTTTATGTTCAAATGCAGGGCTCGGGCTTCTGGTGTTAATCAGGAAAAACAGCAGTCTGAAAGATACTGCGCTTGTTATCTCTATGCTTTTGCTGATAAGTATTTTATGCGGAATTGTGCTCCAGTTTTTGTGGCGCTAATAAGTGATTGCAATTTTCAGACAGCCGCTGCTCTTTTCTTCAAAAAGTTTATAGGCTTCAATAATATTATTCAGAGGCATTTTTTTACTTATGAGAAAGTCTGTGGAGATTTTGCCTTCTGAAATATATTTTACAAGTTTTTCACAGTGAATTGCGTCAACGCCGCCGGTTTTAAAGATAAGGTTTTTGCCGTACATCCGGGGCAGCGGAAGAATTTGCGGTTTCTCGTACATTGCTACAACTGCAACCACGGAATTCGGGCGCGCTATTTTCCATGAAAGTTCAAAGGTGTTTTCTCCCCCTGCCGCTTCGATAACCCCGTCAGCACCGTTATTTTTAGTAATTTCTTTAACGGCTTTTTCTATATCAGTTGTTTCAGGATTAAGAAAATAATCTGCAAGAGTTTGACTTTGGGCAATTTCAAGTCTTTTGTCGTCAATGTCAATTGCAATTACTTTTGAAGCTCCGAGAAGTTTGGCGCACATCATAGAACATAATCCAACAGGGCCTGCGCCGATTATTGCAACAATGTCGCCATTTTTAATTTCGCATAGTTCTGCTCCGAAATAGCCGCTGGATAAAATATCACCGACAAAGAGCGCATTTTCATCACTGACGTTATCCGGAAGTTTTGTTAACCCTGTATTTGCAAACGGAACCCTTACATATTCAGCCTGACAGCCGTCAATTTTACATCCTATTTCCCAGCCTCCGTTTATACAGTTGTTTATAAAACCGCGTTTGCAAAATCCGCATTCGCCGCAGAAAGTTATACAGTTTGCACTCACCCTGTCGCCTATTTTTAAATTTTTGACATTTTTGCCGGTCTGTATAATTTCTCCGACAAATTCATGACCTAAAGTTACCCCTTCTTTTGCAAGCGGAACTGCTCCATGTATAATATGGAGGTCGCTTGTGCAGATTGTTGATAATGTGACTTTTACTATTGCATCATTCGCATCCTGAATTTCAGGTACAGGTTTTTCACAAAGTTCAATTTTTCCATTTTTTTTATATACAAGTGCTTTCATATATAATTCTCCTTTTTTATTATTATAACATTTGTTTTAAAAATTTTATCAAGTATAATAAGAATAAAGGAGAATAAACCATGAAAACACAGTCATATCAAGTAAAACGGGGGGGGGGGCAGCCTGATTTAAGCCCTGACCGGCACAACAATGAAAAATCTGCGGCAGGTAAAATTTATGATTGTTTTAGTTTTTTTAATGAGCTTGATATTTTGGAAATTCGATTGAATGTTTTGAATGATATTGTTGACAAATTTGTTATAGTTGAGGCTGTAAAAACTCACACCGGCAAAGATAAGCCGCTTTATTTTCTGGAAAACAAAGAGAGATTTAAGAATTTTGAAGATAAAATTATACATATAATTGTGGATGATATTCCGCCTCTGACATCTACATGGGTTCTGGAAAATTACCAGAGAAATTGTATTTTGCGCGGGCTTAAGGACTGCAAAGATAATGATATTATTATGATTTCCGATGCCGATGAAATTCCTGACCCGAAAGTTATTTTGAAAGTTAAGGACAAACCCGGTATCAAATCATTAAAGATGTTCGGGTTTTATTACTGGCTTAATAATGTTGCAGCAGGCATGAAGTTTAATCATGCAACAAAAATTCTTTCATACAAAGATTACAAAAATATTCTCGATGATATAGAAGTTTCTCATTCCGGAGTTCTGCCGGAGTGGAACAGGGGAACTACAGCAACAAAGATAAGGTTGTATGACGGGCTTGAACGGCAGACGTATTACAACTATGCAGGCTGGCACTTCGGGTATGCCGGCGGTGCGGATGTTCTTGCCGCAAAGCTTCAAGGTGTAGCTGTCCATGGTGATGAAAATGCGGCTATGCAGCAGAAAAGAGATTATAAACAGGACGCGCAGATGCTGCCTTCATATCAAAAATTTGAAAAATATTATTTGCTTCCTGTAAAGATTGATTCAAGTTTTCCTGAATATCTTGTCAAAAACAAATCAAAATATAAACACCTTCTTACAAAAGAAACTAATAAAACCTTGTTCTGGGATTGCATTGTTAAAATTAAACTGATAAATTTATTCCGCAGCAAAGAAAATAAGATACGGTAGGATACTTGCCATATTTGTAATTAGCTGTTATTATTGACATATTATGAATAATATTTTAAATCTTACCTCATTTAAGAAAGACTTTCTTGCTTCAATAATAGTATTTTTAATAGCAATGCCGCTTGCTATCGGAATTTCCATAGCGTGCGGACTGCCTGTTTATAGCGGTCTTGTGGCTGCTGTTATCGGCGGAATTGTTGTAGGCGCTTTTTCAGGAAACTCTCTGCAGGTTTCAGGCCCCGCAGCAGGCTTAATTCTGATTATTGTCGATATTATTGCGACGCTCGGTGTTGACAAGCTGTTTTTGATAATTTTTGTTGTTGGGCTGATGCAGATAATTTTCGGGCTTTTTTCTCTCGGTAAATGGTTCAGGGCAATTTCGCCGGCTATCATTCAGGGAATGCTTGCAGGTATCGGTATCTCGATTTTTCTATCGCAGTTTCACATAATGCTTGACAGCAAGCCGCAGAATACTTTTTTTGAAAATATCGCGGATTTATGGTTGGTAATTTATAATTCTGTTCTGCCGTTTGACGGTTCACAGCATCACCACGCTGCGTTTATAGGTATTCTTACAATCGGCTGTATTATTTTATGGAATAACATTCCAAACAAAAAGTTTAAAGTTATTCCGGCTGCTCTTGTTGCAGTTCTTCTGGCATCATTTGTTGCAGGAATTTTTCATTTTGATATAAATTATATTCAGATTGGCGAAAAATTCTGGGATAGCGTGAAGCTAATCAGTCTTTCAACTTTTAAGTATGTTCTGGATTTCAAAATTCTTTTGAGTGCATTAATCATTACTTTTATTGCAAGTGCTGAAACTCTCTTGACTTCAAATGCTATAGATAAAATGTGCGAGCGTTCAAAGACCGATTACAATAAAGAAATTATCGCACAGGGTATAGGCAACTCTCTTTCGGGACTGGTCGGAGGGCTTCCTGTAACAGGTGTAATTGTGAGGAGTGCTGCTAATATTAATGCTGATGCTCAGACACGATTTTCGACAATTATGCATGGTATCTGGATTGTGTTATTCGTAACATTTTTCCCGCAGATTTTGAATTATATTCCTCAGGCTTCGCTTGCTGCAATTCTTGTTTACACAGGATATAAACTTGTGGATGTGAAGGCGGCTAAAAATCTTTACGGTCTGAGTAAAGGTGAATTTGCAATTTATATGATTACTCTTGTTGCGATTCTGGTTACGAATTTGTTTGAAGGAATTCTTGTCGGTTTCGGCGCTGCTATTGCAAAAAGCGTATTCAAAATGCTGAAGGTTCATATTACGGTTGAGGATAGCGAGGAAGAAAACAAGGTTGTCGTAAAACTTAAGGGCAACATAATTTTTCTGCAGCTGCCGCAGCTTATTGATATTTTTGAGAATCTTCCGGACGACAAAGATATATATGTATGCGCGGACAGGCTTCACTTTATGGATCACGCGTGTGTGGATTTTATTCAGGACTGGGAAACAGCTAAAAAATCTACTGCAAAAAATAATATAGAAGTTGATTGGAGCCGTATCAGAAGAACTTACCCGAATTTTAAGTGGCGAAAATTCCATAAGGATTAATTATACTTTCGGGTAAATTATATTACTTATTTGATTGTGCTTTTTCCCGATTTAATCACACCGAAAATTTTCTATAATAACTCTGTCACCAAATTTGAAGGAGAAATTATGGAAAAAAATCACGACGATAAGGAAACACTCAAAGAAAAAGCTGAAAAAACTGCCGGCAAAATTAAAGCCGATGTAAAACACGGTGTTGAAGCCGCCAAAGAAAAAGCTCACGATGTGAAAGAAAATATTAAGGAAGGTGCTGAAAAAGTAAAAGAAAAAATTGCAGAAAAAAAAGAAGAAATGAAAGACAAAAAAGAGCATAAAAAAACTGCTTAGTTTAAAAAAGGCGGCCGGAAAATTTTTTCCGGCCGCCACATTTATAATATCAAAATTGCTGCTCCTGTTACCATAATAACGGCACCTGCAAGTTTTTTCTTAAAATCTTTTTCGTCAAAAAATTTCCACCCGCAGATTACGCTCAGAATTGTCGATAACTGAAACAGCGCAAGAGCATAGCTTACGTTCATATTTTTAAAAACGTAGTTTGTTGTATATTGCATAAGACCCGTTGTTGCAATCAGTGCGACAAGCTGCTGAAATGATTTACTGCCGGAAAGTCTTATTGATATTTTTTTAATTTTTAAAACCAGAAAAGAAAATATCATTCCGAAAAAACACCACAGAACAAATGCGGTTTTTATATCAGAAATCAGAATTATTTTTTTGATAAAAACTGCTTCCAGCGCCGTAAAAATCAGTGCTGCAATTCTGTATTGTATGTCTTTACGTTTAAAAAGTTTCAGCGAAAACCCTTCCTCTGTAGAGTTGAATATAAAATAGCTTCCCCATATAATCAGACCGGTTGCAAATATTCCGGCAACAGAAGGAATTTCATGCGCCAGAAAAATTCCCGCAATCATAGCTGCAACAGCTTTGTAAGAATTTATCGGCCCTAGTACAGAAAGCTCACCTGTTTCAAGTGCCTTTATTAAAAATCCATTGCCGGATGCTCCGAGAAGTCCGCCGGTTACGGCATAAATCCAAATTTTGTAACCGGAAACAGAAGGGTGTATTCCTGCAAGAAAAAACAGACTTACAATACTTAATCCAAGATAGGTGTAAAAGTTAACTGCAAGAGCCGCAGTTCCGTTTGCGGTAAGCGTTTTTTGAAAAACGTTTGAAAATGTGTTCGAGATTATCCTGATTATTATTGCCACTGTCACGTACATTTTACGAGTTTTCCCGATAAATTAATTCCAGAATTTCTTTTCTGCATTCAACTTTTTTATGCAGCGCTTCAAAAACTGCCTCAATATCTTTTTTTATTTTTTCTCTGTCAGGAATTTTCCCGTCAAAACTTTTATACAAAAGTTTCATCTTCAATTTTTTTAGCGGGTTTGGAAAGTAGTAGACAAAATTCAGTTCGCTGCAGCTGAGTCTTTTGTAAAAGTTCATCCGTCTTATAGTTTGCGGAAATTTTTCATCTTCAGGTTCAACCTCAAAATAGCAGCCCTTGAGGTGTGAATATTTTTCAAACAGCGAGGCCAGAATTTTTCCGCCGTAACCTTTCGAGTGAAACTCTTTTAGGACGGCAATATAATCCACCCAGATGAAATCTTTTGTCAGATATAGGATATATCCGATTAAGTTGTTATCATCAAATACAAGTCCCAGTTTGTAATCTCCACTGGCAAGCAGAGTGTTGTATTCCGAATACGTTTTCAATTCTTCCGCCGGAAATTGCTTCTTCATATCTGAATAAATATTTTTATCAAGCGTTTTTTGATTAATAAGTTTCAGTGTCATGCAAAAATTATATCATAATTGTTTTCTGGTGAGGAAGCTATATTTTTTGACAATGGAATTACAAATCCGAAAGTATTTTTGTCGTTTTTTCTGCTTTCTGCAATTAGACTGCCGCCGTGTGCTTCTATAATCTGTTTTGCCAGATGAAGCTTAAGGCAAAATCCGATTTTATTGTATGAGGAGTGTCCTCTGTATTTGTCAAACATTGCGGAAAGTGCTTCCTCTTTAATAAACGGGCTGTCTGTGATTATTCTAAATTCTAAATTGTCATGATTTTTTTTGATAATAATTTCAGCTTTTGTCCGCTCAAAGGCGTAGGAAATACTGTTTTCGAGAATGTTAGAAATCGCACTTTGTAAAAAGTTTTTGTCCCCGTTAATGGTATAGATATTTGCATCCGGTCTGATTATAATTTCAAGATTTTTTTCGTTCGCTTTTTTAGCGAGATTGTTACAGCACTCGGCTGTAAGTTCCACAAGGTTGACGGCGTTATGCTGAAGTTTTATTTCTTCGTTTTCAAATTTATATGAAAAAAGAACTGTTGAAACCATATCGTACATATTATTACAGGAATCAAGTATTAACTTCAGCATTTCCTTCTGTTCGGCATTTAATTCACCAAACATTCCGTTTATAAGCATTTCGAGCGATCTGACCTGTGCTATTACCGGAGTTTTTAAATCGTGGCTAAGAGTTGCAACAAAACGTTCTTTCTGATGTTCAGCCTCCTTTTCTTTCTGAATATTGAGCAAAAATACTGTTATCCCGATGACTTCTTTTTGTGCATTTATAAAAGGCACGCGGTATTCTTTGTACCATGTCGGATTTTTATCAGGGAATTTGTATATGTGTTCTGTGATAAGAGGTTTTTTCTCCCTCAGTATAATATTGTTTTCATCAAGTAGCATTCTCTCATCGATTTCAGTAAAAGTTCCGGCAATATTTAAACGCGATAATTCTGTATGACCGGCTAGTTCTTGAAATTCACTGTTGCCTTTTATGTATCTGCCCTCTTTGTCAGTTATAAAAAATGCCAAAGGAAGATTATTGAGCATTCCGCTGAGTTGTTGATGTTTTTCGATAAAGTTGAAACGCATGCGCTCCCTTATTGTAATATCTCTTGCGATTGTAATAATTCCGGTTACTCTGCCGTTTTTTATTGTGGGAGCAGAGATAATGTCATAGATTCTTTCGCCCTTGCCCGGGTATTTTATGGGAAGGGTATATTTTATACTTTTGCCGGTTTCAAGAACTTTTTTATCATTTTTTATGATGGTGGCAGCGGTTTTTTGCGGCAGCAATTCATACGGAGTTTTGTTAATAATTTTGCCGAAATGTTTTTTCTGCAATAGTTTAAACACAGCCTTGTTGCAGCCGATATAGCGGAATTCTGTATTCTTATATGTTATAAGATCAGGACAGTTTTTGCTGAAAGTATCAATCAATTCTTCAAGCCGGTCAGTTTTAACTTTTAATCTTTTAAGCAGTTTTTTATTTTCAATGTATGCCGTGAGCAATGCCAGTATCAGTCCGACTGTCACGAGTGTTCCGGGGCTTGAACTTGCTGCAGCATCGGCATAGACGCTCCAGATTATAAAGCCCGCAAAAAACGTATAGAAAATGCTTTTTACTACTTTTTTGCTCATATTAAGTTTTCTTTTCAATTATTTATTTTTTAAAAGGTCATACCGGACTGCTTTTACTGCAGCCTGAACTCTATCCGTTACGGACAGTTTAGATAGGATTTTGCAGACGTGAGATTTAGCGGTATGAGGGCTAATCATCATAATATCACCGATTTTTGTGTTAGATTTTCCCTCGACCATGAGTTTTAATATTTCAAGTTCTTTTTCTGTGAGATTTACTTTGAGTTTTTCTTTTGTGATGTAAAGGTTATCGAAGTCGGTTGTTTCCGGTTCAGGAAAGACGGACAGCGCCATTCTGGCGATTCTGGAATCAATCCAGACCGCGCCTTTATGTACTTCTTTGATAACGTTGCAAAGATCAGGCATGGAAATGTCTTTCAATGCGTAGGCATTTGCGCCGGAGGATAGCGATGCAAAAATTTCTTCTTCCCTGTCATGGGATGTGAGTACAATAACTTTTGTCTGTGGAAACTTGCGGCTGATTATTTTAGTAGCCTCAAGACCGTTCATATAAGGAAGCCCAAGATCCATTAAAACAACGTCTGCCCTGCGGTTCTTCATTGCTTCAAGACCTTCTTCAGCTGTTTCAAAGTCCCCTAACACTTCAAATTCATTATAGCGGGTAAAATGATGTTTATAAGTTTTTCTTGTCAATAAATAATCTTCTATAATGTATATCGAAATTTTGTCAGTCATCTATCCAGTTATTACCTCCATAACTTTTTAATGATAAACATGACAGATAAAATTTTCTATCACCCGACTGGGTATTTATTGAAAAGACTCAAGCCCTTTTCCCGCTTTAAGTTGTAACAACACGATTTCTGCCGGTATTTTTTGCCTGATAAAGCGCCCTATCTGCACTGTCAAGGAATTCGCTTGCTGTTTCTGTATTTTCTTTATTAGCATTTACTCCAATGCTCACAGTTATTTTTATGGGAGTGTTATTGTATTTGAACGGATAATTCTCAATACGCGAGCGGAGTCTTTCAAGAGGGATAAGCGCTTTTTCAAGCGGGGTTTCTGTCAGAAGCGCAACAAACTCTTCTCCGCCGTACCTGAAAATTAAATCAGTTTTTCTGAAGGTTTCCATAATCAGATAAGCCGCCTCTTTCAACACGTAATCCCCGCAAAGATGTCCGTATGTATCGTTTATTTTTTTGAAAAAATCTATGTCGATAATTGCAATACTCAAATCATTTTTGTAGCGTTTTGCTCTTAAAAATTCTCTTTCCAGATGAACATCAAGGCTTCGGCGGTTATACAATCCGGTCAGAGCATCGGTAACCGAGAGGTGTCTGGTGTGGGAATACATAAAATTGATTTTTCTGATTACGTCAAGTTTGTTGCTCTCCGGCACCGGAAAATTTGTTATAATCTCCTCAATATTTTTCTGGATTTCGTCCAGAACCTCCGGCGGTATATCAAAGCTAAGATTACCTAAATCAGTTTCATTTTTATCAGCCATAATCTCCTCTTTACTAAACTGATTATAACATAAAATTTGATTAAAAAGAGTTTTTTTGCTAAAGTTTACACAAGATGAAATTAAGAACGGAAGATATTTTAGCAAAGTTTTCAAAAGACAGTTCTCATCCTTATGAAGTCAGGCGTATAGCCCTTTTGTTGTTTGATGAATTAAGCCGGAAGGTTAAAGAAATGCCGCCTCAAGATAGAAAAATTCTTGAAAGTGCGGCCCTTCTTCATGATATAGGGTATTATATTGAAGCAAAATCCCACAACAAGCACTCCCGCAGGATTATTCTTGAAAACGGACTGGATGAATTCTCTCCGCACGATACCAAACTTGTTGCCTGCATCGCACGTTTTCACAGAGGAAGTCTGCCGGATAAAGAAAAACATGATTTCTATGCTGAATTTGAAAAAAAAGACAGAAAAAGGATAAAGCGTCTTGCAGGAATTTTACGTGTTGCAGACGGACTTGACGGTTCTCACCTTTCTGCAATAAAAAAAATTTCCGTGAACTATGATGGAGAAAATAATATTATAGAAATTTATCTCACACCGGAAACCCCTGAATTCCGTCCGGATGTTACGGCCGCAATCAGGAAAAGAGATTTACTGGAAATAGGGTTTAAAAGCCAATCAGTACTTAAGTTTTCGGATTTATAACACAATGTAACAAAAATTTTACAAAAACGCTAAAATTGTAACATTTCTTTATGAAAAATACTTTATATATATAAGGGAAAAATATAAGGAAAAAAGTTATGAGTGGTTTCGATGTAAATGTTTTGAGTACAAAACCGGTAATCAGAGAAGCCGCAAGCATGCAAAACGACGGCGGCGCTGGTAATCTCGGTTACATGCAGCAGGGTGAAAACGAACAGGAAGAGAAAAAACGCCGATTGGATGAAAGCATTTTTTCTAAGAAAGAAAAAGACGTTTTTGTTTCAGAAAAGGATTTGAAATTCAAAGAACCCGACGAAGAATTTTCTATTGCAAAATTTATTGCACAGATAATTTTCACTTTTAAAAAATTTTTTAATATTAAGTAATATTTAAAAAGGCTTTACAACAAGAAAAGTTCATAATAATATCATTAGTGTAAATTATACACTAGTTAAAGGAAGATTTTATTATGAGAATTGATTTTAAACCCCAGAGATTGGTGCAGCATCTTGCTGTGGAAGAAAAAGTTGCTGATACTGTAAGACGCTTGATTTCTGCCCCGAAAGGCAAAACTATTGATATGACGCTTACAAATATTGACAGTTTAGGTAATGTTTACCCGAAAGGATACTACATATCATCCTACAGAACTTATGACAAAACTGGAATGCTTGAAAAGTCCATGGATAGAAACGTTACAGGCACCACAAACTCGGAGAGTGTCGTTAAGAAAGCTAAGAAAGATTTGAACGGTAAATTTAAAGGCTACAGCACTACAAATATTATAAGAAATAACAAAAACATCACAAAGTGTGAAGTGGATAAGTAACACGTTTGAGAATAAGACGTTAGGCTGCTAAGTTCATCAAAAGTTGTTACCGGCTTTGGAATAGGGCGGCTTATTGTCATATATATGAAAGTATTATATAAAATTTTCTTTTTATGTTACGATTAATCTATGGAAAATTGCGATAAAAATATTTTGCAGCCGGTGCAGAATTACGGAAAAAAGATTAAAATCGGCATAATCGGGCTTGGAACTGTAGGTTCCGGTGTTTTTAAAACGCTGAGGGATTTTAAAAATATTGAAGTTGTAAAGATTGCTGTGAAAAATATCAACAAACCGCGTAATATTGACGGGCTTGATGTTTCGATAATTACAGATGACCCTTACGAGGTTGTTAACAATCCGGATGTTGATATTGTAGCGGAATTAATCGGCGGTGTGGAGCCGGCGTTTGATTTGATTAAGACTGCCATTAAAAACGGCAAACATATTGTGACGGCAAATAAGGAGCTTCTTGCCAAGCACGGCGAAGAACTTTTTAATTTTGCTGAAAAATATAACAGGGTTGTTCTCTACGAAGCAGCAATAGCAGGCGGCATTCCGATTATTATGCCGGTTAAAACAATTCTGGCAGGGAATAAAATCACAAAAATTGAAGCTATTCTGAACGGTACAACAAACTATATCCTGACAAAAATGGATGTTCAGGGAGCTTCTTATGCGAATGTCTTGAAAGAAGCGCAGGAGCTTGGTTATGCTGAAACCGACCCGACAGGTGATGTGGAAGGTTTTGATGCTGCGTATAAAATTACAACTCTTGCGACAATTGCATTTAATAAGAGAATTAAGCTGGAGAATGTTTACCGCGAAGGGATTACAAAAATCCGCGCACAGGATATGCTTGCGGCAAATGATCTGGGTTATAAGATAAAGCTTATTGCATCCGCTTATATTGATAAGGAAGGCAGAGCGGATGTAAGGGTTCATCCTATGCTTGTTTCCAAAAAATCGACTCTGGCGCATATTGATTATGTGACAAATGCTGTTTCATTAAGCGGGCATCCGGTAGGGGATATTACGCTTTCGGGTCCGGGGGCGGGAGAGTTTCCTACTGCAAGTTCTGTCGTAGGCGATATTCTGGCAATTGTTTCTGAACTTGGCAAAACTGATTATATTCTTCCTATGATGAGATGCCGCCACAGTGATGATGCTGTGCCGATTGATATTTTAGATACCATCAACAAGTATTATCTTTCTATTAATGCTAAAAACAACAAAGGCGTTATCGGCAAAATCGGTAATATTTGCGCGGATAATGACATAAGTCTTGCAAGCATTGTACAGCGTTGTGTTTCAGACGATAATACTGCTGATATTACAGTCATTACAGAGCTTGTGAAAGAAAAAAATATGCAAAAAGCGATTGAAGCTTTTGAAAATGATGAAGTTATCAACAATGTAAACAGTTTGATAAGAGTTCAGGTATAATAAAAAGACCGGCATATTTGCCGGTCTTTTTTGAAAAGTATTATTTTTTCATTCTTGTATAAATTTCATTGTCTTTAATGGGTGTTTTTCTTGAAGAATTGGTAGTTATATCATTTTCGTCTGCTTTGATTGTACCTCTGGATGAATCAATAAGTATAATCTGGTCTTTTTTTCCGCCGCGTGTGTCAATGTTGTAGTCCTCACAGCTGTATAAACGGTAGGCGTCATTTTCTTTAGACCCTTCGATTGTTAAGCCTTTTATTCCGAAAAAATTTGTCATATTATATATTTCGCCATCACGTAATCTGCCGCAGTTAACAGATTTATTTCCTGCTTCCTGATCTTTAAAAGTTATTTTTGTTCCGTTGTTCAAAAGAACACTGTTAATTTTTTCATCGTTTTGAAAGTTTACGCTATATGACTTAATATCCTTTTGTCTAAACGACACATTCCCTATTTTTATTCTTACCGGTTCTGTCATAATTAACTCCTTTTGAATGATCCTGTTTCAATAAATCGTTGTATACCAAGTTTACCATTGCTGATTGCATCCCCGGTTAATGCAAGGAAGCCTGCAATAGGAATTATTCCGATAAGGTTAGCTCTTAGACCTTTCATCAACATACTGCTCGGAACTTTATAACCAAATTCCTCTTTAAAGGCGGCTTTAGCTTCTTTTTTGGAGCATCCGGTCTTTTCTCTGTACTCCTTAATCCACTCTTTTGCTTGTTTTCTGGTCAGCTGTTCCGGTTCTTGTTCATGTAAAGGTAATGCTTCCGGAAGGTCTGTATCTGGTATTGCTAGTTTTGGCTTTTGTTCAAAAACGCTGTTCAGATTTTCTGATTTTGCTGCTGCATCATTTTGAATGCTGGTAGTTTCTGGCTGCACAATTTTTGCTGTCTGATTTACTCCATTAATAGTCATTGTAATCTCCTTTCGTATCCTCTTTAACTAAACGACACATTCCCTATTTTTATTCTTACCGGTTCTGTCATAATTAACTCCTTTTGAATGATCCTGTTTCAATAAATCGTTGTATACCAAGTTTACCATTGCTGATTGCATCCCCGGTTAATGCAAGGAAGCCTGCAATAGGAATTATTCCGATAAGGTTAGCTCTTAGACCTTTCATCAACATACTGCTCGGAACTTTATAACCAAATTCCTCTTTAAAGGCGGCTTTAGCTTCTTTTTTGGAGCATCCGGTCTTTTCTCTGTACTCCTTAATCCACTCTTTTGCTTGTTTTCTGGTCAGCTGTTCCGGTTCTTGTTCATGTAAAGGTAATGCTTCCGGAAGGTCTGTATCTGGTATTGCTAGTTTTGGCTTTTGTTCAAAAACGCTGTTCAGCTTTTCTGTTTTTTCTGCGGCTGCGTCGTTTGAAATTCCTGCAGTCTCAGCCTGTACTTTTGCTGTCTGATTTACTCCATTGATGTCCATTGTAATCTCCTTTCGTATCCTCTATTAACTAATAAATAATAGTCATTAACAGTTATTTACATGTTAATAAAGATATTTTTAAATTGTAAATTGCCAGATTTTTTTGCAATCTTTACAAATTTTAATAGTTATTAACTGGTATAAACTGCTTATAATACGTTAGAAATTTGTTATTACAAAATTTATAATAGTTGTTATGGATAAAAATTTTGACATTGAGAAACGTTTCGGTGCAAAACTTGCCTATGTCAGGAAGTCCCAAAAGCTTTCACAGATGAAGCTTGCTGAACTTGTCGATATGAATTTTAATTACATAGGCCAGATTGAACGCGGGGAGGCAAATGTTACTATTAAGACAATGAGGGTTCTTGCTAATGCTCTTGATGTGGAATTAAAAGATTTGTTTGATTTTTCGTTTTAAAATTTTCTATGGTAGAATTAGTATGTAAAAAGCGAGGGAAATTTTATGTACTATCAAGGATTAATCAATACTTTCAGAGAATACCTTCCGGTATCGGAAAAAACACCGGTTATAACTCTCAACGAGGGTAGCACTCCGTTAATCAAGGCTGAAAATCTTGCAAAGAAAATAGGGATTGATGCCGAGATTTATTTGAAATTTGAAGGGTGTAATCCTACCGGCAGTTTTAAGGACCGCGGGATGACAATGGCTGTTTCAAAAGCTAAAGAAGAAGGCTCCGGTGCGATAATTTGTGCTTCTACCGGTAATACATCAGCTTCTGCGGCTGCTTACGGGGCAAGGGCCGGCATGAGGACTTTTGTTCTTATTCCGGACGGGTATATTGCGCTTGGCAAACTGTCGCAGGCAATGATGTACGGTGCTGAGATTATTGCGATTCAGGGAAATTTTGATGAAGCGCTTGAGCTTGTCAGAAAAATTGCTGACAAATATCCTGTAACGCTTGTAAATTCAGTAAATCCTTACAGAATTGAAGGTCAGAAAACCGGTGCATTTGAAATCTGCAATGCCCTCGGTACAGCTCCGGATTACCATTTTATACCTGTCGGGAATGCGGGCAACATAACTGCTTACTGGAAAGGCTACAAGGAATTTTATGCACTTGGCAAAATTCCGGCTCTCCCTAAGATGATGGGCTTTGAGGCAGAAGGTTCCGCTGCAATTGTACGCGGGGAAAGAATTTTAAAACCTGAAACGCTTGCAACTGCTATACGAATAGGCAACCCTGCAAGCTGGAAACAGGCAGAAGCTGCACGAGATGAAAGCAGGGGGATGATTAATTTTGTCACTGATGAAGAAATTGTTAAAGCATACAAACTGATTGCATCAACCGAGGGAGTCCTTGCTGAACCTGCAAGCGCTGCATCTGTGGCTGGGTTGATTAAGGTTAAAGATACGGTAAAAGCCGGCTCAAAAGTTGTGTGTATCCTGACAGGCAACGGACTGAAGGATCCGGACAATGCTATTAAGTATTCAAATGCGGATGTAAAAAAGACCTCATCCGATATGACAGAAATTTTAAGGGTAATGAATATGTAAATAAAAAAGCTCCTTATAAAGGAGCTTTTATTTGCAGGAAGTTTTTGAGTCCCAGTCCAGTCCTGTACAGTGAAGGTAATCCATATTGTTATTAGATATTACCCATGCTGTACAACCTCTTCCTTGTTCAGAGCTTGATTTTCCTGTCGAATTAGTAATATCGCAATAATCTTTAAAGCTTCTTGTTGTATGATTTTTATGACCGTATGGTATAATCCCTTTAGGCGACAGATAGAAGAAAAATCGGTTAACGCCCAGCTGTGCATTTTTCCCGGAAAAGTTACAGATATATCACCGCATTCAATTGCATCGTTTGCACAATTTTCATACACCCATCCAAAAGTTACAATTGTGCCGTCAGCCAGATATAAAGTGTTGTTGTAACCCTGGTTTATATTTGTTACATTAGAAGTGGCCTCTCTACCGTCAAATGACAAATATTTACGGATTTGTTTATCAGATTTATTATTCGGCATTTGCTAAAAATATTTGCGGCAAGTATCTGGCCGCTGTTGTCTACTATCACATTGCCATTTTTATCGATTTCTCCGGTTTCACTTGTGCTAAGCCCCCAGTATTAAGGTTCCCCATATTCTAAAACTGCCATTTTAAACGCCTGTGAGAGTATAGAATAAACTTTCTGCAGTTGTATTGTATGCTGCTTTTCTTTATATCTGCCGACAATCGAAGGCATTGTCATTGCTGCGACAACACCGATAATACCGAGTGTAATCAGGACTTCTGCCAGTGTAAATCCTTTTTGCTGTATATAAGACATAGATTTTCTCCTTCTAAAATGTCAGTGACACTGATTTTTTTATAATGTCAGTAAAGCAAAGATTAGAAAAGAAAAGAGGATTAAGCAGGATGATTTCCTTGCAGTGAGCGGAATTTCCCGATCCACGATAGCAATGGTGGAAACTGCACGCACAGATATTACGCTTTCAAAGTTAAAAATCATTGCGGATGTTCTGGGTGTTGAACCTAAAGAGTTGTTGGATTTTGATAAACATCCGGACTAATTACAAAGATTATAATTATATGTTATAATTTTGATATGAAAAAATTGCTGTTATCGGGACTGTTGAGTATATTGTTGGTTATGCCTGTATTTTCAAGCGAAATGACAGAGGATTACCTTGATATTGCAAAGAATTATGCTGTTATGGGGGATTATGCAGGCTCGATTACCTATGTTGACAAGGCTCTGGCACTTGAGCCGGATAATAAAGATTTCCATGATATTCGCAGTATGCTGATACGTCTGCTGAATGTCAACAGAAAGTCCTATATAACCGCGGGTAATCAGAAACTTGATGCCGCAATTCAGGCAAGAAAAAACGGAAACCGGCAGGGAATGCTTGATGCGCTGAAGCAGGCGGCCGCCGGTGGAAATTTCTGGGTTTACAGCTTTCTTGGAGATTATTACAGAGAAAACGGCCAGTATAATCAGGCAATTGATGCCTACTCAAAAGCTTTTGAAAGCCAACCCGGGTTCACTCAGGCTCTTTTGTCTATTGCACTGTGTAATATTGAAGCCGGACACTATGATGCTGCAATTCCTCCGGTTACAAGGTTTTTGTATTATAACCAGCAGGAGGATTTCGGATATTTTGTAAGGGCAAAAGCTTACATGGGCATGTCACAGTACAACGATGCAGAAACAGAAATTAATACGGCGATAGCACTGAATGATGATATTGAATACCGCTATGTGCACGGTATTATTCTCTACAATAAAGGCAGTTACGCCAGAGCAAAGGAGCTTCTGGAATCTTTGATTGGTGATATTCAAACTTCCGATATTTATAAATATATCGGGCTTTGCTATTACGGGCTGAAAGATTACAACAACGCTCTTCTTAACCTTGATAAAGCACTCATCCTCTCTGATGATGATAAATTTTTACTTTTAAAGTATAATGAAGTTAAATCCGCCATGAACGGCGCAGCGTCAGAGCAGTCAGAAGAGAAAGAGTAGTATGGCAAGAAAAAAATATAAGAAAAAAGAATCTTTCTTAACCGGATTGATGAATACACTAATCACTCTGGCTCTTACCGGTGTTATGGTTTACGGGCTGCAATGCTACAGCGCCTCGAGCCTAAAGTTTGCACAGGTAAGTGATGTTCATTTCTTGAAAGAAGGCTCAAATACAACCTTTAAAATGACAGGTGAATCTCCAAAGCTTCTGGATGACGCCATACAACAGATTAATGAAACCCCGAACATTAATTTTGTCATGTTTACGGGGGATTTGATAGACAAACCTTTTGAAAAAGAGCTGACTGCAGTTTTGCCGCATGTTGAAAAGCTAAATGTGCCATGGTATTTTGCATTCGGCAACCACGACCGCTGCGTCGGAGGGTTTTTGACAAAGGCTTTGTACCTTGATATTCTGGGTTCGCATAACGAAAATATGCGCGGCAAACAGAGATACTACTCTTTTGAGCCTAGAAAGGGGTATAAGGTTATTGTTCTAGACACTATTATCAGCGAAAGGCTTACCTCTCAGGGGCTTGTTGATGAAGAACAACTCAAATGGCTTGATGAAGAACTTGATGAGGCCGGAAACGATACAGTGTTGATATTTATGCACGTTCCTGTGCTTGAACCGTTTCCGAGCGAAAGCCACAGGCTTCAAAACGCAGGTGATGTACAGGAGATTATTGAAAAACATACAAACCCTATCGCTGTTTTTTCCGGACACTATCATGCCGCTAAGATTTTCCAGAAAGGGAATGTTCTGTATGTAAATTCTCCGGCACTTGTGTCTTATCCGAATGCTTTCAGAGTAGTTACTGTGACAAATACACGTAAGAAAGTCGTTTTTGATATTCAGATGAAAGAAACACGCGAGACAGGTGTTCAGAAAATGGCTAAACTTCTTGTATTTGCTTCAAATATATATGCAGGCGACAGCAAAGACCGGAGTGCAGTTTATGAAATTAAAAAATAACAGAGGTTGAAAATATGAGCGAGTTTAAAGTAAAATTCAGAGGCGTCAGAGGAAGTTATCCTATAGCAAAAAAAGAATATCTGAAATACGGCGGCAATACCTCCTGTGTTGAGGTTTATGCAGGCGGAAACCTTATTGTACTTGATGCAGGTACTGGTTTAATAGATGTAGGAAACGAGCTTCTGGAACACTATATTGCTTCCGGTGTTGATAATGACAGTAGAACTCCTATCAGGGCAACTGTATTACTTTCGCATATTCATCAGGATCATATTCAGGGGTTTACATTTTTCAGACCGCTCCATATTCCGTCAACTGTAATAAATGTTTACGGCAACGTAAATTACAATGAATCTCTTTCTGATGAGCTTGCAGAGCTTTTGTTTGGCAAATCCTTCCCGCTTGATTTAGGCGATATTGCGGGTAATCTTAATATCAGAAATATTGCAGAAACCGATGCAATTATACTGCGCCGGGGCGAGCCTCCTGTTATAAAAAGAATTGAACGTCAGGATGATCTTGCTTCAACCGGGGAAGATGATGTGGTAATTACCTGCTACCGCTCTTATGCACATCCTCAGGAAGGTGTTATTATTTATAAGATTTCTTACAAAGGTAAGGTCCTTGTTTATGCAACCGACAAAGAAAGCTATCTCGGCGGAGATAAAAAGCTTGCTAACTTTGCCCGCGGATGCAATCTATTAATTCATGATGCTCAATATACTACAGAAGATTATATGAGTTCTTTTGTACCTAAACAAGGGTATGGACATTCAACTTTTGATATGGCTGTAGAATGCCAGAAGCAGGTTAATGCTGAACAACTCGTATTCTTCCATTTTGATCCGGGTTATGATGATGAAAAACTTGATGAAATCAATGAACACTATAAAGCTTTGGGAGGAAAGGCAATACTTGCATACGAAGGGCTGGAAATAGATTTATTATAATTTGTTTTGACCCTAGGCGGATTATCCTTAAATAATACGTATGCCCGTTGTTGATTTTACCGGCAGAGCGGCATAGCACAAAATATCAGTGGCGGTGTATGAGAGGTATATTTTATGAAAAAATTTGCTGTAATATCACTTATATTTTGCGCGGTATTGTTTTCCGGATACCGTAGACCGGATTTTTATACAATAGATGCCGAGAAAAACGCATATTATCATAATAATTTGGGGTTGTATTATTTGGAAGATCACTGGTACTATCCGGCGATTCAGGAGTTTAAAATAGCAATCAGCCTCAGTCCGAACAGGCAGGCTTCTGCTGTATATTACAACAATCTCGGTGAATGTTATATGAAAATGGGTTATCCTGACATGGCGCAGGACTGCTTTGAACGTGCGCTGAAACAGTTCAGTCTTAATTTCAGATATTATGAAAATCTTGCTGACTGCTATCAGGAACTGGGGCTTGTAGATACGAAAATTAAACAAACTTATGAAAATGATAATCCGCTCAACCTTATTATGCGCGGACTGCTTTACCAGCGTAAAGGGAATTTGCGCGATGCAATCACAACTCTTGATGAATTTACTGCTAAAGAACCCGATTTGATAATTACTCCTGCGGTGAAAGGTTTGATTAACAAGCTTGTGAGCGAGTTATACTAAAAAACAGTAAAGGTTCCTGCAATCATCAACATTAACTGTGTATCTGGAATGAACATTTTGAACAGTGTGCTCTCGGATGTAATATGAGGTTGTCCTCCAGATCATACATTCTTGCAATTCTTGTAACTAACGGTGCTCCGCATTGAGGACATTTTAAACCGCCTGCTCCGTTTAAAATAAGTTCTTTCAAGCTGTCGGTTATCTCCTGTGACACAAGAATATTTGTAAAATCTTTTTCAAGCTTTTTTATTTCATCTGGATGGCATTTTAAGCCCTTTGCCAGATTTTGTCTGACAGTTACGGCAAGAAAAAGTTCTTTGCCTGCTTCGATTTCCTCGATGACGGAAATCGGCAGGTTGCATTTTTCAGCCAATCCTTTCGGTGAAAGCCCGAGGTTATCTCTCTTTTTTTGTACAAATTGCGCTAATGTTTTCATGATTTTATTATAACACAACAAAAAGCCCTCCGTAATGTGGTATTGTTAACTTTTCTCTTTGTTGGGAATTTTATGAGTTTTTCCTCACCTTGCTGGAGGATCGAAATCTTAGATTTCGAGGAGGGGTTGTAAATGAAAAGTCAACAAATCCCTGTTATCGGGAGAGCTTTTTTTATTGTGTTTTTATCTGGAGGTTAATCTTCATAGTCCTCAGTTTTACTCGGCGAGTCTGTTGATTGAACGCTGAGTGATGAGTATCTGTACTTATCTCCGTATATGTTCTGGAGGATAATTGATGACGGTATATCGCCCGGCAGGAATTCACCTCTGTCCTCGGTTGAGTTGTCATTATTAAGTTCAAATCGTTTAACCTGATCAGAATAAATGTCGTAAATGTAGTATTCAACAGGCAGCCACTGATCATCTCTGCCCTCTTCCGGTTTGCCTTCAATTCTCGGTTTTTCAAATATGAGAGAAAGAGCGTTGTCATTAACTTTAGAGAACTTAAGTCTGTAGTACTGTTCGTTTTTGCCGAGAACAACACCGCCTGCATTTTCATCAAACGGAGTTTTAGTTATGTTAAAGGTCATCTGGTTAATAGATGAACTTTTGCCGTCGAATACTGACTTGTTGAATGAGCCGTCTTTTTCATCTGTCCAAACCATTTTAACCGGAATACGTCCGTTGCCCGGATTGATATTTAATACATCATAGAATTTCTTAATAATAGGGGCAACAGGAGAATCGTATTCACGTTTCATCCAGATTGTGTCACGTTTTTCAACAATTTTTTCAATTGTGTCATGGATTATTGAGTCTCTGTATACGATGCTGTCTTTGCCAGGAATTATGACAGGAACTTTGAGGGTATCAGTTTGTATTTCTTTGATTGTATCAGGCTTCAGAACTATCGGGATATATTTGTATGCTGTATCAACAGGTATTTGAATAATAGTTGTATGCTCGGCATCAAATTTGTCGCAGCTGCTCATTCCCGCACCCAGAAGCATTGATGCTGCAAGTGCGCCGACGCTGTATTTTGCCGCTTTTCTCAGCGATTTATCTCCATTTTTATCGTTGTTATTGTTTTGCCCTTCAAATTGAATATTGGGAGCTGTAATATTGTTGTTTGATTTAGTTTGTCTGCTGCCTGAAAAATTTTTTGCCGGCATGTAGCTGCTGTTTATTGAGTTTATTCGCATAAATTGCCTCCGATTTCCTGATTTACTGGTTAGATAAAAAAAGAACATGTTTTTTCTTGCTACTTTATTAAGAAGAAAAACATATTCTTTTACAATTCTTAATGCAAATTATTTTACTGGGCTAATTTTTCTCTTACTTTAATTTCAATTTCGTTCAGCAGGTCAGGATTCTGGGTGAGAAATTCTTTAGCCTTATCTCTTCCCTGTCCGAGTTTTTCTTCATTGTAACTAAACCAGGAGCCTGCTTTTTTCACGATGTCCAGATTAACAGCAACGTCAAGAATGTTGCCGACTTTGCAGATACCTTTTCCGAAAATAATATCAAATTCTGCAGTTCTGAAAGGCGGGGCAACTTTGTTCTTAAGAACTCTTACCCTGACGTGGTTTCCGATGTCCTCTCCATCACCCTTTACTCCATCAGTACGTTTAATTTCAAGACGAACTGATGCGTAATATTTTAATGCGTTACCTCCGGTGGTTGTTTCAGGATTTCCGTACATAACGCCGATTTTCATACGGAGCTGGTTAATAAAGATTACGGTGGTATTGGTTTTTCCGATAACGCCGGTTAATTTTCTTAACGCTTTGCTCATCAATCTAGCCTGAAGTCCCATCTGCTGATCTTCCATAGAGCCTTCAATTTCTGCTTTCGGAACAAGTGCTGCAACAGAGTCAACAACTACAACATCCACAGCACCGGAGCGTACAAGTTCTTCTGTAATATCGAGCGCCTGTTCGCCTGTATCAGGCTGTGAAATAAGAAGATCATCAACCTTAACCCCGAGGTTTCTTGCATATTCAGGATCAAGCGCATGTTCTGCATCAACAAAAGCTGCGATACCGCCTCTTTTCTGGCATTCAGCCACAATATGCTGAGCAAGGGTTGTTTTACCGGAACTTTCAGGCCCGTAGATTTCAATAATACGACCGCGCGGAACTCCTCCGATACCGAGTGCAACGTCAAGCGCCAGTGCGCCGGTCGGGATTGCCTCTACATTAACTGAAGCCTTGTCACCCAGCTTCATTATTGAACCTTTACCGAAATCTTTTTCTATTTTTTCTATTGCAAGCTTAAGCGCCTTACTTCTTTCATCAGCGTTTGATGTCGTTTCTGTTTCTTTTTCTTTAACCGCCATTGTCTAAATTCCTTATATTATTTGTTTACCGCCTAAACCCGTTCCGGCAGATATTTGTATTGCAGAACATTTCCGTTAAGTCTAGTCTATTCCCAAACGTGGCGTTCTTTTTTTCTGTATAAGCCAAGTCCGATAGGTTTGAAGCTGTTAATGTCATTTTTAAGCTGGTAAACTTCTTTATTCAAATCTACGATTTTTTGTCTGAGGGTTTCGTTGTCTGTTTTGCATCTGATTAGTTCAACAACAACTTCATCCATCCCCTCAAGTTTTTCATCAATAACTTTTGCGATTTTATCGCTAAGTGTATTTTCCATTTGCTGTAATGAAGCGAGAATGCTTCTCATAGCAGAAGGCTGTTTTTGTACCTGCGTAACCATAGGATTAGTAACACTCCTTTTTTGAGCTTGTACTCTCCTCAGATTTTTTACTTCATCATAAGAAAAGTAGGTTTGACCTTTGCTATTTTTTCTCGGCAGAATAGAAGCACGTTTACAAAGTTCAACGATTTCCTTGTTGTCAGTATTTAATATAGCTCTGACCTGCTGCGGAGATAAAGTCTTCTCTTTTAAAGCTTCTTTCAACATAATTTTATAGTTCCCTCAAAACTTCCCATTAATATTTTATTTTAGACGCAAAAAAAAGACAAATATTTTACAAATGTTGTAACATCACTTAATAATTTAAAGAGAATAAAAAGTGAATGGTGAGGAGTGAAGTGTCTGACTTTGTTTGACAGGTCTGGCACTTGCCTTACAATAAATCCCTTTCTAAAAAAATTTTTCTATGCTAATATGCAGTTAAATAAAGCAGCCGGATAATCGCGCATATAAGGTCTTAGCTTTCGGAAAGGAGGCTGTAGCTGATAAAATGTGAGGAAAGTCCGTGCATCCAAGGACAGATCGCCGGAGAAACTCCGGACGGCGTGAGCCGGTGGATAGTGCCACAGAAATGAATGCGTCAGCAGGTTAAGTGCTGTGCGGTTTGCGGAGCAGGACGAGCAGACTTGACCATTGCAATACAACCGTTGTGACTGAAGTGAATGCGGAAGGAACAAAGCAATCCCGTTATAGGATTGTACAGGCGGCGGAAAAGCAAAGACGTGAGACTGCCAATGGACGAAAGTCACAGGCGATGGTGCAACGGTGAGTTAAGAGCTTCACCGGCAATATCGAGAGGTATTGGCCAGGTAAACCCCGATAGGATGCAAGGTTGAATTGAAGGTTTAAAGGTCGTCCGCCCACTTCTAAGTAACCGCTTGAGATTGTGAGTAATCGCAATACCAGACAGATGATTATCTAAAACAGAACACGGCTTACGGGCTGCTTTATTTTTTATAACTATAGAAGCATGGTTATTTTTTTATAAGGTTGCAGATTTGGATAAAATAGATTATAATAAAAAAGGCAGCGGAAAATATTCTAGAACATTTAAAATTAAATAAAAAACTTTTTTCGGACACGCTCCCGCGCTGCTCCCGCAATCGCCTCGAAAAGTTTTTTATTTAATATAAAAAAAGAGAAACGGAATAATAAAAAGGAGAATAAACAATGGGAAACGCAGTAATATCAAGAAAAGCGGGGGGGGGGGCAAGTAGTTTAAGCTCCATACAAAGGTTTTTAAAGTTTAAAAAGCAGTCAATATTTATTGACTGCTTTTTAGCGTGTATATAAATAATAAACAATAATTTATAGATTGAAAAAGCATAAGTTATAAGATATAATAATATAAAGAAAGGAGCAAATCAATAATGAGGAAAGCATTCACGCTGGCGGAAGTTCTTATTACACTTGGAATCATCGGTGTTGTTGCCGCAATGACAATGCCGACACTGATAAACAAGCATAAGGAGGTAGAACTCTGCACCAAAACAAGGAAGTTATATTCAAATATTCAAAATGCTGTGCTTCTGGCGCAGAAAGAAGCCGGTGTTGTAGGGGACAATTCGGTTTTCTTTGATGTTACAAAATCTTCTGTGGAAAATGCCAAAAGGTTCGCAAAGCTTTTTAACGGGGCAAAGGTCTGCGAAAACAAATCACAAAAAGGCTGTTCTCAATACTATTACACCCAGAAGTATGCAACGAAATACTCCGGTTCCGGCACGACAACAAAAGCTTCAAATATGACTCATCCTAAAATAATTCTAAATGACGGTGCAATTATTGCACTCCAGCAGATGACAGCATGCGAAAGAATAACAAATGATTGTAAGCAGGATTCTACAGGCAGCTGTATTCTTGATGAGGACGGAAATACAATTCCTACAACCGGTAAATCTGTTGTTTGTACCTATCTTTATATAGATGTTAACGGGCCGAAAAACCCGAACCAGTTCGGGGCTGATACATATCAGGTAGCGATAACTCAAAATAAAGTTTTAGCAGGTACCTGGGCTCCTTATGGCGGTACAAGCTTCAGGAATATTCTTGCAGGGAAAAACGAACTTCAGTACACAAAATACACTGTAGGCAGCCCAAGATAAAAAAAAGAGTTCCCGCGGGAACTCTTTTTTATTAAAAATTAAACTTATCTCCTTTAGAATATTTTGAATAAACCGGATCTTTGCCGCTGAGAATTTCATTCAGACTGTCCCAGCCGGTTTTGCCCCATCCCCATAATTTGCTGTTGTTTCTAACACGCAGTTCAAAGGCATCTGCTCCGAACTGGTTTGGTTTTGCCGGGCCGTTTGTGTCAAAATATATTGAGCCGCAGCTGTTCTCGTTATAGGTGTTTGTTATTACATTACCGTCAGCATCTTTTTGTGGAGTTCCGTCAGGATTATACACTGTTGATGTTGTTGGATGTATACATGAACTTTGCATCTTAATTCCTATCAATGCTCCATCCGGAAGGAGAAATTTTGGGGTATACATGCTTGAACCTGTTGCTGAACCTTCTGCATTGTACAGCGGTGACGCATACGTAACTTCATAATAGAATTTGTCACAGCCTTTCTGTGTTTTAGAGGTACAGACTCTTGTTGCTTTAAAATATTTTGAAAAGGCGGTTGTGACGTCTGCAGAGTTTTTAGATGTGTCAAACAGACCTGTTATATCGCCGACTGTTCCGTTGTCTGACTGATATTTTTGAAGCGCCTGACTTATAAGCGAGTAGGTCTTTTTAGCCCGCGTTGAAAGTTCTTTATTCTTGTAGTTGCCGACAAGGGTTGGCAGTGTCATCGCAGCAACCACCCCGATAATACCGAGTGTGATAAGCACCTCTGCCAATGTAAAGGCGGCTTTTCGGCGTGTGAAGCGTGAAGTCTTTACTATCCCTCGCCCCTTGCGGAGCAAAGCGAACAGGTGAAGAATGCGCCTTGTGAGCCTGCTTCCGGAACACAGTGCAGGTGAGAGGGTAGAATTACTTAATGAACGAAGTGAATTTAGTAATTCGGGTGAGGGGTTTTCTTCAACACCCTCCGGCACAATCGTGCCGCCTCCCTTACAAGGGAGGTCTTTGCCTTCATCTTTTGATATATCATTCTGAAACGTAAATTGTTGCGGCTCACAATAGCTGCAACTGTTCAGAATCTCTTTGTCATTAGCGCCCGCAATGGAAAAAGATTTAAAAAAATCTCCGCGCTTAATATTTTCTAAAAATGTCCGCCAGAAGCCCTTGTCCTGAGCGGATTTACAGGAAGCCGAGCCCCCCCCCCCCCTCTGAGTTTTGAAGCTATAGCTGTGTTTTGCATAAATTTATCCTCCTTTTTTTATTTATTTTAACATAAAAAGGAGGATAAAACAATCTGTTAAATTAATTTTTCAACAAACTTTAAAACTTATTTTCCATTTTGAACTTTGCGCCGAGTTCTGTCAATTTGTTTATGATATTTTCTTCCTGAGTTTTTAATGAAGCAGAAATCTCAACACGGTCAGCATGAAAAACGCCGCCTGTCTGTTCTTTTTTTACAAGTTTTGTCAGGTGGTTATAAAGATACGGAACGTCCTGATTTGCTGGAATAGTAAACTTGGTGTTTGTGAACGGGGTAACTTTTATCATTTTTTCTCCTTTTTTATTAAATTTCTATATGATGATGTTAGCACAAACACCTGTAAAAAATATTTTTTGACAGGTGTTTGTAAAGTTATTTGTCGATTCTTATATTATGCTGATAAAGAAGCTCTTTACGCTGATGTTTGTATTCATCATTTTTATCTGTTTCAATTTTTCTGAGCTCTGTATAGCAGACGCCTTTATCTGTTTCATCTGTAATTGTATTGCAGTAGTTTAGATATTTATTAAAACTTTCACGTCTTTGAGCCCAGTAATTTTTCTTGGCGCGCTCGCTTTTTACAAAACTAAAAATATCGAAAACATCGCTTCTTTCTGTTGCCTCAACCTTTTCATAGCCTGTTTCGCAAAATTCTTCCCACTTTGGTGCTATTGCAGGAGATTCAATAACCTCTTTTTCCGGTTCGACTTCTGCCGGCGGTTCCAGAATAATTTCTTCTTCCTCCGCGCATACAGGTATAACTGCAAAACTCAAGAAGGCAATTGAAATTAAAAGTGCGGCGGCAATTGATTTTTTGAACATTTATTCTCCTTTTTAAATTTTTACTAACTCTTTTACTTCTTTGCGTTTAACTTTTCTGGTTGCTGTCCGCGGAAGCGGCTTTTTAGAAATAATTATATTTACCGGACGTTTGTAAGCGGTCAGCCTGCTGGAGAGTGTTTTTACTTCAGAACGAATAAGCGTTTCAAGGGTTTCATCGTCGTATTTAGATGTCAATTCTTCTGACGGAACTATTACTGCAGCAATTTCTTCAGTGCCGTCTTTTGCCCCGAAAGTCCTCGAAATCCCTAGTACACATACTTCTGCAAAATAAGGACTTTTTTCCAGTACCGCTTCAACTTCTTCCGGAAATACTTTTTTACCGCCAGAGAGCACTATCATATTTTTAATTCTGCCTGTGATAAATATGTGTCCATCTTTGTCAATTTTGGCAATATCGCCGGTATGAAGCCATCCATCGCTGTCTATAACAGAAGCGGTTAATTCAGGCTGATTGTGGTAACCTTTCATAACAGCAGGGCCTTTCACCATAAGCTCTCCGGTTTCTTTATCAATTTTGACACTGTATGATTTAAGCGGCTTGCCCACGGATGTTAAATCCTTCCGTCTGTCTGTGTTTACCGATACAATAGGGCTTGCTTCAGATAGCCCGTAGCCCTGATAAATTTTTATTCCGATACGTTCAAAGAATTTTCCGACATGAACATCAAGCGGTGCTCCGCCGGGCATACAGCCCATAAACTGGCCGCCGAATTTTTCATGAATATCTTTGAACATTAATTTCTTTATGCTGTTAAAAGGTATAAATTTTGCTATAGCGTATTTAAGTTTGAAAATTTGTTGTTCTGCTTCTGATTTGCTGTGAAGTTCACTTTCAATGCTTGTTTTTAAAAGTTTTAGAAATGCCGGCACTACTATCATGAAGTTTACGTGTTTTTCTCGCATAATGGTCATGATGTCTTTCGGCTTAAGGCTCTGTGTGTAGTAAACCGAAAATCCGAAATTTAAAAATGTCGAAAATCCGACTGTCATCTCGAAAAGATGGTTCATCGGAAGAATTGAAAGGATTGTACAGTGTCCTTCAGGAAGAATTGGCTCAAGAGTGTCACCCAGATCATCCAGCTGCGACATCATATTCCCGAAAGTAATTTCAACACCTTTTGGCGAGCCGGTTGTACCTGAGGTATAAATTATAAATACGGTAGATTTAGGGCTTCTGTGGCGCCATTTTGAATCGTAGTTGTTCGGAAGTTCATATATGCTGGTAAGTCCCAGATTGTAAGAAGGTTCATCCATAACAAGAATATATTTGAGGGACGGTAAATCTTTCTGCAATTCCAGCGCAGTTTTAACATAAGACTGCGACACAAGCATAACAAGCGGCTCACAGTCTGATAGAATTGATTTAAGTTCATATCTGGTAAGCTTTATATCCAGAGGCACGGTTGTCATTCCTGCAAGAATTGAGGCAAATACGCATGCTCCGTATTCAGGTTTTGATTCTGATAGAATAGCAAGTTTGTCGCCTTTTTTAACTTCCAGTTCATTAATCAAGTGCCACGCGAGTTTTCTGGAGAGAAGTCCGAGTCCTTTGTAGGTAAACTCTTTCCAGCCGAGTGCTGTTTTCATTCCGAGTGCAATCCTGTCGTTATACTCGTTTGTTTTGTCCTCCAGCATAGAAAGGACATTTTTCTGTTTTAGAACCATATTTTCTTAACCCCGTACAAATCTGAGAATAATAAAACGATATAATTTATTAGCCTAAAAGTCAAGTATATTAAATTTTAGAATAAAAGCAGGTTATTGGTAATAGAAGGTGATAGGGCGACAAAAAAAAGTGAAGAGTGAAGGGTGAGGAGCGGAGGGTTCAACTAATGCCCTCCCCGTTGGTGGAAGGTCAACCATTTGTAGGTCAGATATACTAATCCGACTTTCATAACACGCTCCCGCTATCGTTTCGAAAACAAATACAACTGTTCCTTTAAACCCTTCAACCTTTCATCTGTTCAACTTTAACTGTGTGGTCGGATATACCTGTCCGGCAAGAAAAAATAGAATTTTTATTGTATAATTTATTTGTATCACTCAAGAGGAATGTTATGAAAAAAGTTTATATAGAAACAATGGGCTGCCAGATGAACAAGTCAGATACCGAAAGAATGCTCGGTATGCTCTCAGCGTTTAATTATGAAGAAACATCAGAGCCGAAAGAGGCTGACCTGCTTATGGTAAATACCTGTTCCATCAGACAGTTAAGCGAAGATAAAGCCTTTAGTCTTATCGGAACATGGGGAAAATGGAAGCAGTCAAGACCTGATTTAGTAATCGGGGTTTGCGGGTGTGTTGCGCAGCAGAAGGCTGATACAATTTTTAAACGTGCGCCCTATGTTAATTTTGTTCTAGGCACACATAAGATTTATTCGCTGCCGGAAATTTTAAAACAGGTTGAAAAAGGCGAAAAGGTTTGCGAGTGTACTGAAACAAATGCGACAGAAGATGGGCAGGCAAAAAATTACGGGATTAAGCGCGTTAAATCCATGAATGCGTGGATTAATATTACAGAAGGCTGCAACAATTTTTGTACGTACTGTATTGTCCCTTACACCCGCGGCAGGGAGCGTTCACGCCGTCCGGAGATTATTTTGAAAGAAGCAAAAGACGCACTTGATGCAGGGTTTAAGGAAATTACGCTTCTCGGTCAGAATGTCGACAGCTACGGCAAAGATTTTACGGATATTAATTACAGGCTTTCAAATCTCCTGAGCGACCTGAACAGTATGGAAGGCAAGTTTAGAATACGTTTTGTAACCTCTTATCCGACTGATATTACGGATGAATTGATTGAAACCGCGCGTTCTCTTGATAAGGTTTGCGAGTATTTTCATATTCCTATGCAGTCAGGCAGCAGCGAAGTTTTGAAGAAAATGAACCGCCGGTATGACAGAGAAACTTATGCCAAAATTGTTAAAAAAGTTCGTGATATGATTCCGGATGTTACAATAACAAGTGATTTTATAGCAGGCTTTCCGGGAGAAACGGAAGAACAGTTTGAAGAAACTCTTACTGCAATAGATGAATTTGCACTGGATTACTCGAATGTTGCGGCGTATTCTCCGCGTGAAAAGACAGTTGCAGCAAGATGGGTTGATAAATATATTCCGGAGGATGTTAAGGCTGAGCGGTTCCAGCGCTTGAATAGAAAAGTTCAAGAAAACTGTCTTAAATCAAATTTAAAATACGTCGGACGTGATATGGAAGTTCTTGTGGAAAGCTTCTATCTCCGCAAAGGTAAACACATAAACACCGGCAAAACACGAAACAACAAAACTGTTCATATTCCGGGCGACAGCGATTTGACAGGGAAATTTGTAAACGTCAGGATTACAGGTGCAAAAACATGGTATTTGCAGGGCATGCTGCATGAAACCGAAAAATAGATTATTATAAAAAGACAGAGGAAAAAACTCTAGAACATTTCAAATTAAATAAAAAACTTTTTTCGGGCACGCTCCCGCGCTGCTCCAGCAATCGCCTCAAAAAGTTAAAAAAATCATAGAAAAATCGAAAGAGATGCTGAAATAAATTCAGCATGACAAAAGGAAGGTTCATGTCATCACTGAAATAAATTCAGGGCAGGCTCTGAAGTAGCTCCTGTGACAGGATCTCAAAACAAAGAGATTCTGAACAGTGACAGCTCTGCGCGTCTAAGCAATTACCGTTTCAGAATGACATGTCTAATGGTGAACCCTTCAACCATTCAACTTTTCAACCGTTTAACATTACAGCCCCCCTCAGCCAACCTACGGTATACAGGGGCACTTGCTTCGCAGAGCTCAGAATGCGTACAAAATGGCAGAAGCACAGCTGTTTGCAATTGATGTTAACGGAACTAAAGGCCAAACAAATGGGGACATGATCTATTCTCTTTTAACTTTTTATTAGCTAAAAGTCTTTTAAAGTTAAAGATGGAAATTGCAGCATTACCCAAAGTGGAGGTGTGTCGATCAGTACTATGCTTCAATCCTTATACAAGTAACTAGTTAATTTAATGAAAATTAACATGTGACTTGATTTTTGTAATTTTTTAGATATGATGAAGGTACGCAACTAGCTAGAAAAGGAAATTAACTATGTCTAAACAATGTGAAATCTGCGGTAAAAAACCGGTTAAAGCAGCGAAATTAACTTTTTCGCATAAACAAATCGTTCATACACAGGAACCAAATCTGCAGTCTGTGAAAGCTGTTATCAATGGTTCAACTAAAAGGATTAAAGTCTGCACTTCCTGTTTGAGAGCAGGCAAAGTTCAGAAAGCTGTGTAGTTATTTGTTTAAAATTTTTTGAAAATGGACATTCCGTAAGGGGTGTTCATTTTTTATGTAAAAATTTATTAATAATCTAGCAAAATAATTTATTTAGATGAGTTAATATTGCATTGAATTAGCTATACTCTAGTAAACACGATATGATAGTGGCGGAAATCTGTACTGATTTCCATAATATCAGAGGATTCAACAGAGGATACTGAATATGGTCGATAACAGGTCAGCAGGATTTTTTGGGATTGGCGGCGCTTTTAACTTTAAGAGCGGCGACATTTCAGGTACTGCTGCCCGTACTCAGGATGACAAGATGGGACAGGGCGGTGAATACTTTGCCCAGCAGAAGAATGAGGAAGAAGAAGAAAATCAGGGCCATGACCGTTATATGGATAGAAGTGCAGTTCTGCGTGCTACGCTGAATTCTCTTGCTATGATGAATGTTGCAAATGTGATTAACGCTAAAAAACTTGAGATGGAAAAGAATGCGAAGAAAAAACTCGAGGATTTAAAATCAAAATCTGAACACAAGGAAAGCGTTTTGGAGGAGGTTGTTAATTCTCTTGAAGAAGATATTGAGCAGATTGACGATATTGTTGATTAAGCGAAAATAGATTTATCTTCTGCTTTTTCTTCTTTTTTGCTGTTGCCGCTCATCAATAATTCACCGTGGTAAAACGGATTTGACCCGTTTTTGTCTTTACTTGTTGCCATGCTGATGATGCTGTTGAATTTCGGGGTTGGTGTTTTCTGTTCCTGAACGGTAATCTCATTTACTGCTGCTGTCATTTTCCCTTCAACTGCCTGCTGAACCTTCTGTGCTGCATTTGAGTTTAACGCCTTGATTGCATCTTGTGCGCTCTGGCTTAACTGAATCTGCATACCTGAATTGTTCATTGCAATTTGTCTGGCTACATCCGAATTGATATTCCCCTTATAAAGATCAATCCCCGGATCTCTCTGTTGAAAGAAGTTAGTATTGGTGTTTACATTGTACTGGCTGTTTTTTTCTGTGGCACGATTAAGAATTGCCTTTGACACCTGCTGCAGGGTGGCTCTGTCAATTCCTAAATCCATTTGTGAAACACTGAATACCATAGTTTTTTATTAATCCCTTTTGATTTCCCTATATCTTTTCTATCGGCAGCATGGTTCTTAAACTTTAGTTTTTTATACTATTTTTGTAACATTACTTAATAAATTATCAATTTCATGGCAATTAATATATAAAAATTTTCTTTATATATATATCAAGTATATAAATTAAGAGAAAAACTATGGATTTACCAAAATTAAATTATACGTTGAGTAATATAAATAACATTCTGGGCTCGACACTGGGTGCGGTTGAGGATAAAAGAAACGGAGCCAGTACCGGTGAATCCATAATGAATTTTGGATTAAACTTAACTAACGGAGCTGTTCGTAATGAAGTTGCTTATGATATGCGGCGTCAATACGGTACAAATATGGGTTTTCTTGTAAATAATATGGCGGGCTACGGCTCTGCTGAGGCAAACCAGAAGGGGATGGCAGGACTTCTGGGTGCGTCGTTATTTAATGCAGCTGTAACGAACCCGTGGGCCGGTTGCTGCGGCGGTTTCGCTGCACCTGTGATGCCTATGCCTGTATTTGGCGGCGGATGCTGCGGAGGCGGCTTTTTCGGAGGTGTTGTCGGCGGGATGCCTTTAGCAACCCCGTATTTCGGCCCGGGCTTCAGTGTATTCACCACAAGAGGGTTTTTCTGCTAAATTAGTCAAGCAGTGCTTTCCACTCTTTTGAAACTTTTTTGAGGATTTGTTCTGTCGGAGCTTTGTTTAACAGAACCTCCTGAACTGCGGTGTTTATAAGAGTATTGATATCTTTTTGGTTACGCGACGGACGGAAAACCGGTTCAACTTTATCAAGCTGTACTGCGCTTATAACGCGGGCTTTTGACATCAAATCTCCTTCAGCATAAGTCGTATAAAATTCATTTTTTAGCGCATTTCGGTTTACAGCGATTACATTTGTTAACTTTGCAAGCTGCAGCTGGTTTTCTTCATTTGTCAGAAACAGTGCGAATTTTAGGGCTTCTTCTTTGTGTTTTGCTTTGAGAGGTATTATAAAATTCATCAGTGAAAAGTCATTCTGACCCAGTTTCCCTGTCATTTGCGGTGCTACGTCTGTGTTTTTGTAAGTTAATGGCGCATTTTCTTTAATCATATTGAGAAAGTTTGCACCGGCCTGAAAAAGAACTATATTTTCAGACATATATTTTTCAAGTGCTTCGCGGTGCGTTTGCGTGATGGATTCTTTAGGTATTAAGTCTTTTGCGTAAAGGTCTTTAAAATAATTAAATACCTGAACGGAATCTTTGTCTGCAATTGTTTCGGGTGAATTTACGCCGTATTTATTTAGGATTTTAAGCATTGTGTCATTTTCCGTAATATTAGGGAGAAAGATGTATGCTCCTGTTTTTTCGCGTATCAGGGGGGCTGTTGCTCTGGCGGCTTCGTAGGTCAGCGGAACTTCAAGTCCTGCTTTTTTCATTAATTTTTTATTGTAAATTGTGACAGCGGATGTTGCATACCACGGGATTGAATAGAGTTTTCCGTCGTATTTCAGAGAATTCAAAATTCCTTCATTAAACTGAGAGGTTTCGGCAGTGTTAATTTCAGCGAGAGCCCCTTTTTGTGCTAGTGCTGCCGAAAAATCCGGGTTAAGGTTGATTAAATCCGGAGGATTATCGCTTAAAACAGAGGCGAGCGTTCTTTTTTCACCTTCCGAAAACGGTACGTCAATCCATTTTATTTTTATATCAGGATTTTGCGCTTCAAATTCCGAGATAACCCCGTTCATATATTCCGAAAAATCGCTCATCTGCAAAGTCCAGACGATTACCTCGTTTGTGTTTGTATCTTTTTTCGGCGCGCAATATACGGCACAGAGTATAATTATAAGGATTATTAGCGCAGAGATAAGTTTTTTCATTTTAAGCCCTCTCTTTTATCTGAGTAATATATTTTATTTTCGAGGCGATAGCGTGAGCAGGGCAGAAGCGCGTCCTAGAAAATAAATATATATTACTCTGTTGGAATTAATGTCCTTTAATGCTACAATTATACTATGAATAATCTTTTTACGGAACTGGAAAACCAAAATAAGCAGATACCGCTGGCGGAACTTCTGCGCCCAAAATCTATCGAAGAATTTCTCGGGCAGAGTAATGTTGTTGCGCCGAACAGTCCTATTTTAAATCTTTTAAAAACGAACAGACTGTTTTCTATGATTTTCTGGGGAACGCCGGGATGCGGAAAGACTACGCTTGCGCGGCTTATCGCTACAAAAACAAGCGCTAATTTTATTGAAATTTCCGCGGTGACCTCCGGTGTAAAAGATATTAAAGACGCGGTCGAAAATGCTAAAATGGCTTTGAGAAGCGGCACAAAAACCATTCTTTTTATAGACGAAATTCACAGATACTCCAAAACCCAGCAGGATGCGCTTCTTCCTCATCTTGAAAACGGAACGCTGTTTCTTATAGGTTCTACGACGGAAAATCCGTCTTTTCAGGTTGTGCCGGCGCTTCTTTCACGTGTGCAGGTTGTAAGGCTTAATTCTATTGATGATGAGAGCATGAAAAAGATTGTAATGCGCGGATTTGCGTATTTAGCGAAAAATTACGTTCCTATGGACTGCGAGAGCGGGGTGCTTGATTTTATAATAAATCTTGCGCGCGGTGATGCCAGATATGCACTGAACGTCGTTGAAAACGCTTATTTTGCAAGTGATTTGATTGATGGGCGCCGGAACTTGACGGTCAGAATTATTGAAGAAATCTGCCAGAAAAGAAACACCAGATATTCGCAGCAGGAGCATTACGACTGCGCGTCGGCTTTCCAGAAGAGTCTGCGTGGTTCTGATCCTGATGCGGCGGTTTATTATCTTGCCAAAATGATTGCAGCCGGTGAAGATCCTCGATTTATTGCAAGACGCCTGATTGTCTGTGCTGCGGAAGATGTAGGAAATGCTGATACTAATGCTTTGAACGTTGCGTTAAATGCCTATAAAGCTGTTGAACTTCTTGGGCTTCCGGAAGGGAGAATTCCTCTTGCGCAGGCCGTGATTTATGTTGCGAGGGCTCCGAAATCCAATGAAGCTGCCTGTGCTATAGATGCTGCGCTTTCAGATATTGACGGCGGAAATGATTACCCTCCGCCTATGCACCTCAGGGATGCGCATTACAAAGACGCAAAAAAATACGGTTTCGGGGTCGGGTATATTTATTCCCATGACGCACCGGATGTTTATCAGCAGTTTCTGCCGGACGAACTTGTTGGGAAAAAATATGTAAGGTAGGCTTGCAGAGCTACAAAAATAATGCTATAATAAAAAAGGCAGTGGAAAATAAATAGGACAATCTATAAATGTTTTCTCGAACACACTCCCGCTTTGCTCTCGCTATCGTCTCTAAAACATTTATAGATTGTCCAGAGAAAAGTAATAAAAAAAATAAAGCAAAGGAGATTAAACAATGGAAAAGTCAAGTATAGCAAGGATTTGCGGGGGGGGGGG
>CALVBB010000004.1 GCA_944325705.1 Candidatus Gastranaerophilales bacterium | reverse complement strand
TTTGTTACGGAATGTTACATATAATTTATGGTAAATTTAAGTCTGTAGGGTGTGGTAAATTTTAATTTACCGCAACAGAAAATGTTTCGGTAATCAAAGATTACCAAAACCTACTACTTAAGAAAAAGTAATAGGAAAATTGAAAAAATTTGCTCATTAATTCAAATTATTTTTGCCAAAAAATCAAACCATGTGGAACAAATAACCAAACCATGTGTTCTTTTACAGCAAATTTTTAACCAAATATTCATCAGCAATACGCTCTGCATAGAGTTTAATATCTTGCATGATGTCTCTTTTGGTCGCTTCTTTTAAAATTTCTCTATCTTCTTTTGATAGTTCCCGTTTTTCTGATACAAAATGGGGCAAAATACAATGAAGAGTAACAAAAAAATTGCATTTACTTTGGCAGAAGTTCTTATTACACTTGGAATTATCGGAATTGTAGCCGCAATGACATTGCCTTCACTTGTTGCAAATAACCAGCAGGTGCAACTCAGAACTGCATTGTTAAAGAACAATTCTCTTATCTATCAGGCCGTATCACACATGGCAGCAGATTTAGGTACGGACATTACACCTGATAATTTTGCAAGGCAGACATTCAAGCAGGAATTTATGAAATATTTTAAAGTTTTATATGACTGCGGATTAGGTTCTACCGATATTACAGATTATGAAAATGCTGCTGAATATTGTACGAGCGAACAACGCTATGAAGGCGGCACAACAAGGTTTACAGAGCACTATAAAACATTTGATGAAAAGAGATATATTAATCCTACACTGCTTAATAACGGTCAATTTGTTTTGATAGACGGCAGCTTAATCATGATTGAAAATTGGGACAACAATAAAATATATATTTCTGTTGACGTTAACGGAATAAAAAAACGTCCGAATGTCTGGGGGAAAGACCTTTTTACTTTTCAATTGACACCAAAAGGCAAGCTTCTGCCGATGGGAGCCCCTAATACAGATTACCACGATCAGGATGAAACATTCTGTTCTAAAACCGGAAGCAGTAGTACCTACAATGGCGTAAGTTGTACCCATCAAGCGATAAGCGATCCGGATTATTTCAAAAATAACCTTTAAAAAATTTTGCCGGGCATAAAGCCCGACAAAAGATTTAATCACATATATTATCCTATTTATTCTTCCCCGTGATGACAGTGGTGGTGTCCGTGGCTATGACCGTGGCAGTGGCTGTGTTCACCGCCGCAGGCATTTGCACCTGTTGTAAGCGTAGAATTCAGGTATGATTTCACCACTTCTTCTACCGGAAGTTCAGGACAGCCGGTCACAACTTTTACTCCGCTCTGTTCAAATATTCCGAGAGGTCTGCCGCCCATTCCGCCGGCAAGAACTATATTTGCACCCTGCTCGGCTATCCAGCTTGCACTCTGACAGCTTATGCCTTCTTCCGGAACTTTGTTTTCCAGATTAACAATTTCTTTTGTTTCAGGGTTTACGTCTGCAAATGTAAACGATTCACAATGTCCGAAATGCGAACATAATTTTCCTTCTTCTGTTGGAATAGCTATTTTCATAATTTTATCTCCTTTTAACTTATCTATATTTGATTGCAGCAAAATCGCACTTTCCAGAGCTTCCGTTTCGGTAATGTTATGCGAATTTGCGTAATCTTTTAAAATATTTAATATTCTTTCATTAATCCGGCGGTTATACGGAACTTTCTTTATACATGTTTTCTTGCGTCCGGCATTAATTCTTCTACCACCGCGGCCTGTGCCGCCATAGCATTTGTTCTGCTCAAAACCGCAACGCCTACTTCCCCCTCCACCGCTGCAGGCTGAATTTTCATTTTCCAGTAAAAAATCATCGGCCATAATTGTATAATACAATTATTTTTTGATTTTGTCAATACATTTTCAAAAACTAATAAATTTTTCTGTTGTCCTGACAACTTTTACAGAAAACTTTTTAAATCTTCAAGTATTTACCTGTTAAACTCTGAGGGCAGTTAATTATCTTATCAGGAGTGCCGGCAGCCACAATGGTTCCGCCGTCCTCACCGCCTCCGGGGCCCATATCAATTATGTAATCCGCATTCCTGATTACATCAAGGTCGTGTTCAATAATGACAACCGTTGCATTATTCTCAATAAGCCTCTGAAAAACACCGAGAAGCGATTGAACATCCAGAGGGTGCAGCCCGATAGTAGGTTCATCAAAGACGAATACTGAATCTTCCTGACGTCTGCCCATTTCAGAGGCAAGTTTCAGCCTCTGCGCTTCCCCTCCGGAAAGCCCCGGTGTGGCTTCGCCTAATGTCAGATAACCCAGTCCTAAATCTTTCAAAACCTGAAGGCGCTGTTTCACTATGTTTAAATCTTTGCAGGCTTCAAGCGCATGGTTAACATCCATTGCCATAACTTGAGGCAGCGAGTATTTTTCTTTCGATTTAGAAATGTATAGAATATTTTCAGCTTTTTTGGAGTAACGCGAGCCTCTGCAATCCGGACAGGGAACATCTACATCCGGCAGAAACTGAACATCAAGGCTGATACTTCCGGTTCCGTCACATGTAGGACAGCGCAGACTGCCGGTGTTATATGAAAAGTCGCCTGCCTTATAGCCAGCTTCTTTAGCGTCCGCTGTTTTTGCAAAAACTTTCCTCAATTCATCATGAACATTTGCGTAAGTTGCAACGGTTGAGCGGACATTTATTCCTATAGGGGTGGCGTCTATAAGTTTGACATGTTTTATGCCTTCCGCGCTTATGCTTTTTACATGGAGCGGCAGGTCTTTTCCGTTAATAGAATTTTCCAGAGCAGGAATAAGGCTTTCAAGAACCAACGTTGTCTTGCCTGAGCCTGAAACTCCGGTAATAACGGTTAATCTTCCTTTCGGTATTTTAACATCCAGAGGTTTTACCGTATGAATTGCCGAGGTTGAGAGAGTAATTTCGCCGTTTGCAAAGATTTCATTGTCATTAATTTCAGGACGCAGACGGGTTTCATATTTACCGGACAAAAACGGCCCTATTCTGGATGCAGGGTTCTTAATAATTGCCGGAATATCTCCCTGCGCAATAACTTCACCGCCGTCGGCACCCGATTGCGGGCCCATTTCAATAATCCAGTCGGCCTGAGAAAGAATTTGAGTATCATGATCAACGAGCACAACTGAATTTCCGTCAGCCACGAGATCGTGCATTACATCATTTAAGCCTTTAATATTTGCCGGATGAAGCCCTATAGACGGCTCATCCAGTACATAAAGAACGCCTGTTGTGCGGTTTCTGACAGAACGCGCAAGCTGCATTCTCTGTCTTTCACCTGTAGAAAGTGTCGAGGCTGCACGGTCAAGCGAAAGATAACCGAGTCCTAAATCGATAAGCCTTTTTGCTGTTGCTTGAAAGGATTCACAAATGGATTCTGCCATAGGTCTAATTTTTTCAGGCAGTGAAGCCGGCACGCCATCAACCCATTTTATCAGTTCGGATAAGGTCATTTTACAGGCTTCATCCAGAGAGATTCCGCGCAGTTTTGGCGACCTTGCCGCTGCAGAAAGCCGTGTTCCGCAGCAGTCCGGACAAATATCTTCTTTCAAAAATTTTTCAACGCGTTTCATGCCCTTTTCGTCTTTAACCTTCTTAAGCGCATTTTCAACAGTATAGACCGCATTAAAGTAAGTAAAATCAATTTCGCCCGCCTGATTTGAATTTTTAGCCTTATAAAAAATATGTTTTTTCACAGCAGGCCCGTGGAAAACTATATCGCGTTCTTCTGCCGTAAGCTCCTTGAAAGGAACATCTGTACGCACACCCATCGCGCGGCAGACGTCAGTCATTAAAGACCACATAAGCGAATTCCACGGAAGAACGGCGCCTTCGTCTATGGTAAGCGATTCATCCGGAACAAGCGTCGATTCATCAACCGTTCTGACCGTACCGACACCGCCGCAGCGCTCACAGGCACCCTGACTGTTAAAGGCAAGTTCTTCTGCTCCGGGTGCATAAAAATGAGCACCGCACACAGGGCAGACAAGTTCTTTGCCTGCGGCAACCAAAAGAGTCGGCTCAAGGTAATGCCCGTTCGGACACCTGTGATTTGCAAGCCTTGAATACATAAGCCTCAAACTGTTCAAAAGTTCGGTGCCTGTTCCAAATGTGCTTCTTATACCGGGAACCCCCGGGCGTTGATGCAGCGCAAGTGCCGCCGGAACATACAGAATTTCATCCACCTGAGCTTTTGCAGCCTGCGTCATTCTGCGCCTTGTATATGTGGAAAGCGCTTCCAGATAACGCCTTGAACCTTCGGCATACAAAACACCGAGAGCAAGAGAAGATTTTCCGGAGCCCGAAACTCCAGCAATACCCACAATTTTCTTAAGCGGAATATCAACGTCAATATTTTTGAGGTTGTGAACATTTGCACCGCGTACAAGTATCTTATCAGGCTCTATTTCTCTTTTATTTTCCATACAATAATACCTGCCAGAGAAATTATAACACATAATCTTTTTTATATAAACAGAAAAACATGGCAAAAATTTTTCTGTTAGAATTTTAATACATTAAAGTTACACCATACACCGGAGAAAAAAATGATTACAAAGACAAATACAACTACCCCGTTTACAGGCTTTGCCAAAATAAAAGGCACAGCCCGCCAGCTTAACCCTATCCAAAATGCAATTAAGGAAACGCTGCCGGAAAGCTTCGTTTTCTACAGCGACAAATCAAAACACAAAAGAACCCTCTATATTCTCACAGGAAAACATCAGGACAAATTTCTGGACTGTATGAAAACCAATCCGGACTTTACGGATTTAAAAGAATTTGTGGAAAAATATCTCGGAAAAACCGCCAAAAAACTTAAGCGGCATGATGTCAAAGAGGCGCTGAAAAACGGAACTTTTTATGTATAATTAAAGTATGAAAAAGTTCTGTATATTATTATCGATATTGTTTCTTCTGCCTGCCTGCGCCTCAGGGGTTACTCTTGAGGGCGGAATAAGGTATGATGCTGATACCGCACGCCGTTCACTTATGAAAAAACCCTCTCCGAAAATTGAGCGCGGATTGGTGCGTTCACATCATACTGACACGCAAAACAGAGAAAATTTAGCTTACGTTTATCAGGGAAGAGTTGAACTTAAAGACAGAGTGCTGGCATTTTTCTCTGATTCCACTTACGCTGTGATGTTTAATGACAATCCGCTCTATGTCTGGTATTATTCGTCTGATGGTAACTTACTATATGTTGGGAAAAAAGACCGGACTGATTACCCTTACAAAACTTACAAATACACAGCCTCCGGCAGATTAGTAAACATGAGCCTCAGAGTTTCAAAAGAAGAAAGTTTTATCTACCTGCCGTCCGGAAAACTTATAGCACACTGGCTCGGTGCAAATGCTTACGATGAAGCAGGAAAAATTATTATGACACGCAAATACGCTGAATAATTATACCCGACCGGAGGATTGTGCTGAAAGTATGAAGTGATTGAATAAAATTATTAAATAAAATCTTTTTCATACTTCCAGCTATTCTTAATTCCATAAAGCCTTTTTTTAAAAAGGCTTTTTTTTGCACTTAACAATATTCTCCGGCCGGCTAATATAAAAATTTGTATTTTTCAGATTTAATTTAATCCGGTAATGATGCCTTTCGTTGCTGCCGTAAGGCTGCAGACAGGTCAATTCAAAGGAGGAAAAATGTCTGAAAAATATACAGAAACAAGCGAAGAAATTATTGAATCATGTGAACTTGAAAGACCGGTACGCGTTTTAATGGTTGTCACAAACGCAGACGAAATAGGTGAAGAAAAACATAAAACCGGCGTCTGGTTTGAAGAATTTGCAGTTCCGTATCTTGAATTTTTAAAAGAGGGATACTTTGTGACAACAGCAAGTCTGAAAGGAGGCAAAGCCCCGATAGATAAAAGAAGTGAAAACTTTATTGATGATATAAAATGGAAAGCCGCAAAACAGGCGCTTGAAGATACAATTCCGCTGGAAAGCATAGATTACACACTCTATGACGCAATAGTTTTTCCTGGCGGACACGGGCCGATGGTTGACATTGCCAGAAGTGAACTTACTGGCGAAATCATAAATTATTTCTGCGAAAAAAACCGGATTATTGCAGCAATCTGCCACGGGCCGGCAGGACTTTTGACAGCGGAAAAAGACGGCAGAGCATTTGTTGAAGGCAAAAGACTTACCTGTTTTACTAATGAAGAAGAAAAGTCAGCAAAAATGGATAAAATTGTTCCGTTCTTTCTTGAAGATGCACTGAAAGATAGAGGTGCAATATTTGTCAAATCTGACGCCGGAGAAATTAACATTGTGGAAGATAACAATTTAATTACCGCACAGAACTTTCAATCAGCAGAACAATTTGCAAAAGCAGTCATAAGCCACCTGAACGCAGGCGGTCAAACATCCTGCGAAAAATAAAAATAAAAAGCCGCATTCCTTTGCGGTTTTTATTTCCACGGATAATCGTCCTTTATTGTCCAGTTGTCGTTAATAATTTTTTGCAGGCAGCATTCACCCGCACCGTCGCGTTTGCAATCATTATTTACATAATCTTCATCTTTATTGTAACAGGCTGGCTTAACTGAATTGTTATTCAGATTTATAACAAAAGTAAATGTGTCCCTGCCAAGCATATTAGGCGGCTTAGACCCGTTTAAATCCACCCGCACCATCTGTGTCTGTGAATAGTGTGGAGCACCTTCATCATCCCAGCTTATTGTAACAAAAGAAAGAAACGTCCCGTCCGGGAGAAAACCCGCCGTTCTTGAGGAAGAAATAAGAAAAATAGTCTCCTTCCCGGAGAGATATTTTACCTTACTGCTGCTGTAACCGCAAGATTGGGCAGTATCACAAACCTTAATTATTTTCAGATAAGGTTTCCAGTATTTATCAAAATATATTCTTGAGTTATCAGCCGAAACCTCAAGAGAAGTATCAACCCATCCGTTACTGTCCCCGTTAGCATTAACCGAACTTAACATTGACTGGCTTAAAACAGAATAAACTTTTTTAAGTTGAGAAACAGTTTGAGCTTTTTTGTAGTTCCCGACAAGTGTTGGCAAAGTCATCGCAGCAACAATTCCGATAATCCCGAGGGTGATGAGAACCTCGGCGAGTGTGAAACCGGATTTTCGGGAGGGCATTAGCCGTAAGGTGTCCGGAAACGGTGAGTTTTCGGACACCCCGAATAATCCAAAACCGGGGGAAGCAAAGGGGGATTTTTTATTAAAACCCTCCGGTGCTGTGTGCCTCCTCCCTTCATGTTTAACTGGTGTATGGTTGAAGAGGTTAATGTTTTATTTTTTACCCCTCCTCGAAATCCAAGATTTCGGTCCTCACGCAAGGGGAGGACATTGTTCTTCACACACTTTGTAAAGGCGGGCAGGGGGGGATTTTCTTTCCATCAGTTTCCGCAACAATGCACGCCAGCTTAAGGCTTTGCCCTCTTCGGCTGCCTGTATCCCTTGCTCTGTGCCGGTTAAGGAGCTTAAACTACTTGCCCCCCCCCCCGCAAATCCTTGCTATACTTGACTTTTCCATTGTTTAGTCCCCTTTGCTTTATTTTTTTTATTACTTTTCTCTGGACAATCTATAAATGATTTCTCGAACACGCTCCCGCTCTGCTCTCGCTATCGTCTCGAAAACATTTATAGATTGTCCTCTCTACTTTAATTATATCAAATCTTCCGCTTCTTTTCAACATGTAAACAACTTTTTGAGGCGATTGCGGAAACAGCGCGCTCGACATTTATTATGAATATTTTTCTTTAATTTTTTATTATATCATTATTTGGGTAATTCTACAATATTTAGCTTGCCATATCAAATTTAATACGCTACAATTAAATTATAATTTAGAGGATAATAATGAAGAAAATAACAGTATGTATGGGCAGTTCGTGTTTTGCCCGCGGCAATGATAAAAATCTTGAATTTCTTGAAAATTATATAAAGGAACACGGACTTGAAGCAGAAATAGAACTGGCTGGCAACCGTTGTGAAGGCAAATGTGCTACAGGCCCTAACATTATCATAGACGGGGTTGAATATTCAGAAATGGATGAAGAAAAATTGAAAAAAATTCTTGAAGGCGCAAAATAATAATCATATAATTTCTGCAAAATATGATAAATACAAAAAGGAGTTTTGAAAAAGATGAATAATCAGTATCCTGTCTATACACTTTCAAATGAGTGCCACGACTGCTACAAGTGTGTAAGGGAATGTTTAGTTAAGGCAATAAAAATTGAAAATGGTCATGCCTCTGTCATTCCGGAAAAGTGTATTGCCTGCGGACACTGCGTAAAAGCCTGCCCGTCTAACGCCAAACGCGTAAGGGTTGATATTGATCAAGCAAAAAATCTAATACTTGCAAAGAAAGATGTCTATGTATCACTTGCACCTAGCTGGAGCGGTGTATTTGAATATTCACCGGAAAAAATGATTTCAATCTTAAAAAAGCTCGGATTTAAAGAGATTTCTGAAACTGCACTCGGCGCACAGGAGGTTTCAATTAAAACAACCCAGATGCTTAATGAAGCAGAAAAAGGACTTTTTATTTCAAGCGCCTGTCCTGTTATAGTTGATTTTGTAAGGCTTTATCATCCGGAGTTTACAAAATATATTACGCCTCTTGGTTCTCCGGCTATGACTCACGCTAAAATGCTCAGAGAAAAATACGGCAATGATATAGCAATTGTTTTTATCGGGCCTTGCATAGGTAAGAAAAATGAGGTTAAATACAGCGGGTTATTTGATGTTGCCTTAACATTTGAAGAATTGAAGTACTGGATACATGATGAACTCGTTGACGCATCAACAATTCCGGTAGACCCTAAAAATAAGTTTGTTCCTAATTCAGCTTATGAAGGGGCACTTTACCCGATTGACGGCGGAATGAACGAAACAATCAAACGTATAGGGATAAAAAAAGAAGTTCAGCTTATGGATATTGCAGGGTTGGAGTCTTTTGAAAAAGCACTCAACAATCTTAAACCGGAAAAGCTTGACCGCGTTATTTTTGTGGAAGCACTCTCCTGTGAAGGAGGCTGCGTTGCAGGCCCTTGCATATCAACCGAAAAAGCCGGGATAAGCATTGTATCCGATGTGCTTACAAAAATAAAAAACAGAGAAGTCATACCTAAAGCACCATCGGTTGTCGTGCCTTACGAAATTCATGAGAAAAAAATTGTGAATTCACAGTATCCTATAGAAGAAATCTTAAAAACACTCAAAAAACTCGGCAAACATACTGTAGATGATGAATTAAACTGCGGCGGCTGCGGCTATGCAACCTGCAGAGATTTAGCCAAAGCGCTTCTTGACGGCGACGCTGAAACTTCAATGTGTGTTTCTTATATGAGAAAAATTGCAATGAAAAAAGCTGCAGCCCTTGTACGCTGTATGCCAGCTGCCGTTGTCGTGGTTGACAGTAATATGAATATTGTGGAAGCCAACGAAAGCTTTATGAAAATGTTCACCGGTGATATGTATGACATATTCAAAACCCGGCCGGAAGGGCTTGCAGGAGCCGCACTTGATAGAATTATAGACTTTGCTGATTTGTTCAGAACCATTCTTAAATCCGGAAAAGAACTTCATAAAGAACGATATGCTGTAAAAAATTGTCTTTATGATATAAGCATATTTACAATTGAAGAAAATGAACTTGTAGGCGCTGTTATCTCAGATGTGACACAATCCGAAACAAACAGGGAAAAAATTGCGCAAAAAGCACACGAGGTTATCTCCAAAAATATTTCAATCGTTCAGGAAATCGCCTGCCTTTTAGGAGAACACATGGTAGAAACCGAAACGTTGTTGAGTTCAATTGCCAACGACTTTGACGATAAAGATGATGCAGAAGGAGGGACTAACGGCTGATTTGCTGAATTTTACCATTCAACCTTTCAACCATTCAACTCATGTTTATAGATATTGATTGCAGCCAGATGAAAAAATATAACCAGAACGCTTTCGGAGATTACTTTGTGTCAAAACGGTATCCGGATGAAGCGCGTCTGATTGCAGTATTATCAGACGGGCTAGGCAGCGGGATTAAGGCGAATATTCTGTCCTGCATGACCGCCACAATGCTTTTGAGATTTATTGAAAACCAGCAGATCCCAATCCGTCAGGCAGCAGAAATTATCATGAACTCGCTTCCTGTATGTAAAATCAGGCGAATAAGCTATTCAACCTTTTCGGCAATTGATGTGAACGATGACGGAAACGCAAAAATTGTAGAAGAAGGAAACCCGCAGTTTTTATGGATTAGAGATAATGAAATAATAGACCCGCCGTTTGAAACAATTCAGTCAAAAACTTTCAAAAACAGAAAACTCAGAATATACAAACTGAAACTCCGCCTCGGCGACAGGTTAATTTTCTGTTCAGATGGTGTAACTCAGTCAGGCCTCGGCGGCGGGAGATTAAAACTTGGCTTAAGACGCGAAGGGCTGATTGTTCTTGTAAAAGACAAGCTGGAAGAACATCCTGACATATCAAGCTCCGAGCTTGCACAATACATTGTAAATCAGGCAAGGAATATTGAAACAGACAGAAAACCAAAAGACGATATTTCAGCATGTGTGCTTTATTTCAGAGAACCGCGCGAAGCATTAATATTTACAGGTCCGCCTTATCACCAGCAAAAAGACAGGGAATATGCCCAGATGTTTGCAAACTTCAAAGGTAAAAAAGCAATAGCAGGCGGAACAACCGCAAACCTTATCTCCCGTGAGCTTAACCGTCCGATTACAATGGATACAACAATCAGTATCGGGAAACTTCCCGCCTGTTCATATATGGAAGGGGTTGATCTGGTCACAGAAGGTATTCTTACACTGACCAAAACTTTAGAATACTTAGAAAACGGCTCTACAGATATTGACAATGCAGCAGGGAAGTTGGTAAAATTTTTATTAGATAGTGACTGCATTAACTTTATGGTCGGAGCAAAGTTAAATCAGGCACACTATGATCCGGCACTGCCGATAGAAATAGAAATCCGCAAAAATATAATCAAAAAAATGGCAAACGTTTTGCAGGATAAATATTTTAAAAAGGTTACGGTACAGTATATGTAAGCCTGACCGGATATTTAAACTTCCGGTGAATACCGTCACAGTATATATCAACAATTAATAGAGAGGATAGAAAAAGATGGACAAAAAAGTGAGTGTTAAAGTATGTTTAGGAACAACATGTTTCGTTATGGGTTCTGCAAACCTGCAGGAATTAATTGAAACAGTTCCGGCTAAATACGGCGATAAAGTAGAGGTAACAGGTGTTCCTTGCTTAGGTTTATGCTCAATTGACTGGGAATTTTCCAAAGCTCCTTACGTAAAAGTTGACGAGGATGTCATAAAAGAAGCAACTGTTGAAAAAGTTCTCAAAGCAATTGACGAAAAACTTGCCTCAAAATAACTTTTTCAAATGGGTGGAAAGAACAATAAAATCTAACCCCCTGCTGTATAAATATTATTGAAATTACAAAAAATCCCGCAACTGCAATGTGCGGGATTTTTGCAGTAAATCATTTTATCATACATCTTCCACTAAATCGCGTATAATCTTATAAATTTTTTCAAGCATTTTGTTATCATCCTTTGCAGAATTGATATAATAATTTATTCCGTCTAAAAGTTCTGAATTTGTTTTAATATGATCGCTTGCAAAAAGTTCCTCAACAGAAACATCTATGCGGATAAAAGTTTTTCGAGAGTTTCAGCTTTCACAAAACAATTTCCGACCTCAATCCTACTGAGATTTCTCGGTGAAATATCAAGCACGAAACATTTTAAGAAAGGAGCTTTGTATGGAACCGGTTAAACCTATCAGCGCAAAAAGTCAGGAACACAAAAGGCTTCAGCAAAACGCGAGAAAACAGAAATATCATACAACCAGACAAAGGTAACCATAAAAGATAACTGAAATTCAATCTCCTGTCGGCACTCTTGAAGTTGAAGGAGAAGGCACAAGCGAACAGGAACTCCAGCTTAAAGACACTCTTGGCAACAATTATAAGCTCCATAAACATTTGCAAAAATAAGATTCATACAATTCATGACAAATTTGCCGGTACCTTAAAAAAGCAGATTACTCAAAGCAGGTCTGCTTTTTAAGGTGACAGGTTACAAATTCTCTTTTTCTCATAGAATTTTCTCAGGACAAATTATACACAGTTTAAACTTTACATATAAAAGAGAAACTTTGCGTCTTTCAAAATTGCATCCTTCCCTGTAACGGACGATCTATCTACATTCATCTTAACCACTATCTGATGAAAAATTCTTGAGAAAATGCTCTGGTCATCCGGAAAATAAGGGTAAAAAAGTGTACCATATTTGTCGTTATCTTTAAGTTTATTTAAAAATTCAAGAGAAGTAACCAGAGTTTCATCCTGATACTTAAAGTTATCGAGTAAATCAATAAATTTCTGCGAGACTTTTTCATCCGGTAAGGCCATAAGTTTTTTTTGTTCCCGATTTTGAGAGAGTACAGCCGCGTTTCATAATCTCCAATTCATCAGAAAACGCATAAATATCAAGTTGTCTGCCGCTGTCCGAAAGTTTAAATGTGTAAGAAATTTCTTGAGTTTTTTCCGCAAACATTTTAGAAATATTATCCCATCTGTTTTTGTTAAGTTTTATATTAGCCAGATCCAGACGTGCCGTAAAATTCTGCCTGTTATTATTTACTGTCAGCATATAAGACCCCCTGCTCTCTACTCTAAACCCTCAAAAAACTTTTTTGATATTTTCTACATTAAAATTTACAAAGGTATACAGGTTTGCACTGATTTTTGAAAAATTTTGTGTTTATGTCATAATATTAAATATATTACAGAATAGTAAAGAGGTAGAAAATATGGCAATAAACACCCCTAAACAGACATCTCATTTGAAACGGGAAATCTTAGTAAGACTTATAAAAGCTTTTTTAAGCGATAATTTTGAAGAAAATACACGTCTAATACCTTACGATATGCGTCCGAAAGGTCATGAAGTGCCTTACAGATGCTGTATATACAAAGAACGTGCAATCCTGCGCGACAGAACTGTTGCCGGTTTGGGGCTTTCTATTGAAGAAACCGACGATAGCGAACTTCTTTCCACACTCGCTGAAAAAGCTCTGGAACGAAAAGAACCGGAAGAAAATCCTCTGACAGTTTTGACAACAGCCTGCAAAGGCTGCGTTCCTGCAAGAATTTACGTAACCGATTTGTGTCAGGGCTGCGTTGCAAGACCGTGCGTTAATACCTGCAAATTCGGGGCAATAAGTGTTATCAACGGCAAATCCGTTATCGATCCTGCAAAATGTAAAAACTGCGGTATGTGCGCTCAGGTATGTCCGTACCAGGCAATCCAGAAAATTATAGTTCCTTGCGAAAATGCCTGCCCTGTAGGCGCTATTGCAAAAGGTGAGGACGGTCATGCCCAGATTGATTTTTCAAAATGTATTTCATGCGGCAAATGCGTTTCCGCCTGTCCTTTCGGTGCTGTTCATGAAAAAAGTCAGATTATTGATGTTTTAAAAGCTATAAAAGACAAAAAGAAAGTAATCGCAATGCTTGCTCCTGCAATGATGGGACAGTTGCCTTGTACTCCGGAACAATTGAAAGAAGCTATTCAGGAACTCGGATTTTATGATGTTTATGAGGTTGCGCAGGGCGCTGATGTAACAACAAGAACAGAAGCCGCCGAGTTTACCGAACGTCTTGAAAACGGTGCAGAATTTATGACAACATCTTGCTGCGCAGGATACAACGAACTTGTTGAAAAACACATTCCGGAGATGAAACCATTCCGCTCGGATACAAAAACTCCGCTTTACTACACAGCGGAAATTGTTAAAAAAGAAAATCCTGACGCTGTAACTGTTTTCTTCAGTCCTTGCGTTGCTAAAAGACGTGAAGCTCTACAAAATCCGAATGTAGATTATGTATTAAATTATGAAGAAGTCGGCGCCTGGTTTATTGCGCTTAATATTCAGGTTGCGGAATGCGAAAAGAGCGAATTTAAGACACAGGCTTCAGCCGAAGGCAGAAACTACTGCGTGACCGGCGGAGTTGCCAAAGCCGTTCAGGCACTGCTTCCGGAAGAAATTCCTGCGCATCCTGTTTTAATTGATGGGCTTACAAAGCAATCAATCAGAGATTTGAAAAAATATGCTAAAAACGGTATGTGCGATCTGGGCAACCTGATTGAAGTAATGGCCTGTCAGGGTGGCTGCTTAGGTGGAAACGCTACTGTTAACGCATACAAACCGGCACTAAAACAGGTTACAAATTACGTCAACGAAAGCGAATCAATAAAAGGAAAAGAACATCTTGATAATTAACTAAAAAAACCTCCCTAAAATAGGGAGGGTTTTTTAGTTTTTACAAATACTTTTATGATAAACATATCAATATTTATTAAGACATTTTTTAGGATTACTCGGATAAAAATACCAGTCACGGGTAGATGTAGCCAACGGTCTCAGAGCACTCCCATCAGGGAAAGTTCATCTTTTGATATGTCATTCTAAAACGGTAATCGCTTAGACGCGCAGAGTTGTCACTGTTCAGAATCTCTTTGTTTTGAGATCCTGTCACCGGGAGCCATTTTACACAAAAACATGTTTTCTGCAAAAGAAGGCAACCTATTTCAGAGCCTGCCCTGAATTTATTTCAGTGATGACATGAACCTTCCTTTTGTCATGCTGAATTTATTTCAGCATCTCTTTCGATTTTTCTATGCTTTTTTTAACTTTTTGAGGCGATAGCGGGAGCAGCGCGGGAGCGTGTTCGAGAAAACATTTATTGCTATTACTATTTATTTTCCTCTGCCTTTTTTTATTATAATCTATTTTTCTTTTATTTTTTTCAAGGCATCCAGATCTGACTGGATTTCACGCGCCTTTTCATTAAGCTTGTTATAGACCTGCGAATTTATCTCCCCGCCGATAAGTATCAGCACCGATGTATAGTATAGCCATACCATCAAAACAGCAAACGCCCCGATTGTGCCGTAAACCATGTTGTAGGTCTTAAGGTTGTTTACGTAAATCGAAAATCCCCACGAACCGACCAGCCAGAAAATTGTAAAGAAAAAAGTTCCTGGAATTGCGCTCTTTCGCTTGAACCTCTCATTCCCGCGCAAATCCGGCAAAATATAGTAACTTAAAAACGCCATCAGGTACAATGCCGCAAACGCAATAGGCCAGCGCAGCGTCAACAACGTAATCGCAACCCCTTTTGACATGTGGAAATGCGTCATCATAAACCCGATTATTACTTTACCGAATACAATAAGGTTTATTGTTAAAAACATTACCATGGTATCCACGATTACCATTAAAAAGGATAATATCCTTGTATAGACAAAATTCCTTGTTTCTTCAACCTTGTATGCCCTGTTTAATCCTTTCAGCACAACAGCCATAGCATTTGTAGAAAGTATCAGCGTAACACAAATACCGATTATTGCCATAAGCCGCCCGTGTGAAAATATCATTGCTTCCGACAATACAGTTATAATAAGCTCCATCGCCTGCTCCGGCATAAAGGTCGACAAAAATACCAGAATAGGATCCATTAAAGACTTATTCCCCATCCACCCGAAAACAGCTGTAAGAAACAGCATAAATGGAAATATGCCTATTACCATCATAAATCCCATTTCAGATGCCATTCCGTAAAAATCATTCTGAATTACGGAAATAACAAGCCGCTTTATTGCTCTATAAAAACCATCTAATTTTATATTGAACTTTTTTTTCATGCTTTTTGTTTTCTGATTTCCGCCAACAATTTTTTAACAGCATCCTGCGGGTTGGATTTTATAACACATCCTGCGGCAAGCCTGTGCCCGCCGCCGCCAAAAACAGAACAAATCTCTGCAACATCAATATTTTTACTGCGCATGGATACCTTAGAAAGATTTGCACCGAGTTCTTTTACAACAAATGCAGCCTCTGTGGTAGAAATAGCCCTTAACTTCTCGGTCAATCCCTCTGTGCAGTCTTCACCCGCGCCAAATTTTTCCATATCCTTTTTGTAGACAATTGTGTATACAATTCTGTTATCATCTTCAAAAACGGCTTTCCCGACGCAATGTGCCTGAAATAACACTAGTTCCTTAGAATTGTTTTCATAACAGTATTTGTAAATCTGCGACGGCTTTACCCCGAGCGCCACAAGTTCTGAGGCAAAATTCAGAGCACGCGGCGTTGTGTTATCAAACCTGAAAGAACCGGTATCCGTTAATATTGCCGTATAAAGACAAACCGCTGTGTCAGTGCTGATTTTCCAGCCGGCATTTTTCATAATCCGATAGAGAACCTCGCCGGTTGAACTTGCCTCAGGCTCAACAAAATTTATCTCAGCATAGCCATCGTTTGTCTTGTGGTGGTCAAGGTTTGCGGTATGTGCGGCCTTTTCAAAAAACACAGCCGCGTCACACATTCTGTCATAAGATGCCACATCAACATTTATGACTAAGTCATACTCTCTTGATTTGTCAAACTCAGATATATGTTTTGCCTCTTTCACATAAGGCAAAAACTCGTAAATTGCCGGAAGCTTTGATAACATAAGCATATCGGGTTTCTTTTTAAAATTATCCTTAATCGCAGAATAAAGCCCGCACATGGAACCGAGGGTATCACCGTCAGGATTTAAGTGGGAAATAATCAATATATTTTTGGAGGCTTTTATGATATTATGTAATTGAATGCAATCCATTCAAACATACTATCACAAAAAAATCGGGAACGCAAAATTGAAGAAAGTGCTATACACAGACTTTGTCGGAACAGATACAATAATCGCGGAACTGCTTGAGGACAAGACTTTCAAAAAAGCAATGACGCGCAGCAACCTGTACAAGTTCTGGGCAAAAGCTGCGGGCGCAAAGTTTGCCTCAAAATCAAAACCTTATTCCATGATGGGCGGAAACGTAATGGTCATAGCGTGTGAAAACTCAATTGTAGCGCAGGAATTAATGCTCAAGAAAACACAGATTTTAGTAAAACTTCAGCCGTATTTGAAATCCTTAAAACTTAATGTCAGAGATTTAAAATTTGACGCGAAACGCTGGGAAGCGGAGGGGTAAATGTCAATAATAGATAATATATTATCTATTATTGACAAAATTAGCAAAATAAGATAATATATTATCCATGAATAAATTTTTCTTTACCAGAAATACACCCGGCGAAATTGCAAAAAGCCTTGCTAAAAAAATTCAAAAGCACAGAAAAAACTTAAAATTATCTCAGGCGCAGCTGGCAGAAAAATCTGGAGTCAGCCTCGGCTCTATCAAACGCTTTGAATGTAAATATGAAATTTCGCTTACATCATTCATAAAAATTGCTATTGCATTAGGTCTGAATAACGATTTAGATAACCTATTTACCAAAAAGAGCTACAATTCAATTGATGAGGTTATAAATGGAGAAATATAAATATCTTAAAGTTTTTTTTAACGGTTTGCCTGTTGGAACTCTGGCAAAAACTCCTGATAACCTTGTTGCCTTTGAGTATGACGGTGATTGGCTGAATAATGGCTTTAGCATATCCCCGTTTAGCCTGCCGCTTGTAAAAAAAGTTTTTGTACCGGAATTTAATCCGTTTAACGGTTTATTCGGCGTTTTTAATGATACTCTGCCGGACGGCTGGGGAAGGCTGCTTGTTGACAGATTCCTGTTAAAAAATAAACTTAATCCGGCTGAAATCGATAATTTGAACAGATTAGCAATAGTTCAGGAAGCCGGTATGGGAGCTTTATCATACAAACCGGTACACTCTTTCCCTGAAAAGGAGAATACCGATTACGATTTAGACAATTTAGCAAACGAATGTTCAAAATTTCTGGAAACAAACTATTCGGAAGATATTGACAGACTTTTTACACTGGGCGGTTCTTCCGGCGGGGCTAGACCTAAAATATTAACAAAAATAAACGGGGAAGATTGGATTATAAAATTCCCGTCCTCACAGGATAAAAAAAATGCCGGTGAACAAGAATACGAATATTCAATTTGTGCCAAAAAATGCGGAATTAACATGCCGGAAACAAAATTATTCCCATCAAAAATCTGTTCCGGCTATTTCGGAGTAAAAAGATTTGACAGGAGTAACAATAAAAAAATTCACATGGTCTCGGTAAGCGGACTGCTTGAAACAAGCCATCGTTTCCCGAATCTGGATTACAACATACTGATGAAACTGACTCTGGAATTAACAGGCAGTTATAAAGAAATCGAACAGCTGTTCAGAGTAATGTGTTTTAATGTTTTTGCACATAATCGTGACGATCATTCAAAAAATTTCTCATTTATATATGATGATAAAAAAAATGAATGGCATTTATCTCCGGCCTATGATTTAACTTACAGCTCCTCATTTAACGGAGAGCATGCAACAACAATAAACGGAGAGGGAAAAAATCCGGACATTAATGATATTTTATCTGTTGCTAATGCTATAAGTTTAAAAGAAAGTTTTGCAAAAGATATTGCACTTGAGATACAGGACAAAACAAAGCATCTGGTTTCATAAAATAAAAAAAACCGGTAATTTCTTACCGGCAAGCTTTACTTCTAATAAGTAAAGAGGTGATGATTATTTAAGTTTTGCTGTTATATTTTACTTGCTGTAGCCTTATACAGGCCGACCGAATCCACCATGCACTCAACTTTCTGCTGTGCTACCAGCTGGTCGATTGCAAGAAGATTTTCTTTAAACTGGAGCAAGTCAAGTTTGGAGATTGTACCCTGATTAAATTTATCCTCGTTATAGCTGTAGTCGGCTTTTTCGAGTTTTGATTGTTTCAAAGTCTGCTCCATTTTTGTTTTGTCCATTTTTGAGGTTACAAGAGCATCGTTAACCTCCTGAATTGCAGTAAGGTTTGTCTTATAGTAATCCTGCAAAATTCTCTCGTAAGTTGCTTTTTTCAAGCGTAAATTAGCAACCCTTGAACCGCCTGTAAATATCGGAAGCCGCGCACCGCCCGCAAGCGACAGTAGCATATTTTTTGTTGTAAAAATGCTTCCTATATCACCGGCGTTGAAAAATGCCAGACCGGATATATTTATTGACGGAAGAAATTCTTTCTTGGCAACTCTTACATCTATACCGGCTTTTTCTACCATTAATTCCGCCTTCAAATAGTCAGGCCTTTGAACAATAATATCAGAAGAAATGGACTCCGGAACTGTTCTGTCAAATTTTAAACTGTCAAGAGATGCTCTTTTTATCTCTCCGGCATTTTCAGGGCTTTCGCCTAAAAGCACGCAGAACTGATTCAGAAGGGTTTCTCTCTGCTTTTTAAGTTCAACAAGCTGGGTTTGACCGCTGACAAGCGCCTTGTTTGCTCTGACTGTGTCCGCAGTGGAGGTCAGACCTTCTTTATTGCTCATAACCATAAGGTCATAGATTTCCTGACGTGCTTTTACTATTTCTTCCTGAAGTTCAATTGTCTTATCCAGCTTTACAAGGTTCAGGTAAACTGTTCCAACCGATGCCGCAATAGAAATATAAGCAGCACGCTCATCAAGTTTTGAACCTTCATAAAGTTTCTTAACAGATTTTGTTTTATCATGATTTTTTAAGAAAATATCAAGTTCATAATTGACAAGAGCAGGTGCAACAAACATCATTTCTGTATTTGTTTTGCCGGGCATTTTTGTGAGAGCAGGAGAAAATCCGATGCCGGCCTGCGGAAGTTCATTCGCAAATTGAAGTTTTACATTCTGGTAATATTCCTCAACATTCAATGTTGCCATTTTCAAATCATAATTGTTTCTTACAGCCTGATTTATGTAATCACTGAGAATTGGATCATTAAAACCTGCCCACCATTCTGTATTTACGTAAGCATATTTGTAATCATCCGATACTTTTTTGTTTTTATTTTTTTTAACCATGCTCTTAAATTGTTTCGGGGAAGATGTATTTGTTTTATCTTCTGCAATGGCAGTAAGAGGCATGGCATTCATTGCCGTCAAACTTGCCAAAAGGGTTAATATCACTAGCTTTCTCAATTTCTAATTCCTTCTAAATTATTACTTGCATTTTTTACAATGATATGTTAGCATACTATTGTTGTAAATGCAACATATTTTTTTTACAACAGATATACAAATTATAAAAAAGAATTGAAAATAGCATGAAAGAAAAAATAAAACATTATACAGACAGCATATATTATGATATAGAATTAACGGCAAAGGTTATGAAATATTTAGGGATTCAAGTGTTTAAAAAGCTTGAAATAGAACTAACACCGGAAGAAAATGCTGCACTGGATACAATTTGTTGTCATCCTGAAATATGCCAGCGGGATTTAGCAAAACTCATTTTGAAAGACAGAGCTAATACCGGCAGAATTATAAATTCTCTTGAGAAAAAGAAATTAATAAAAAGAATTATTGACGTAAAAAATAACAGACTTATAAAGAAAGTTATAATTACGGAAGAAGGTAATATAAAACTTGAAGAAATAAACGGAAAGTTTAAAGCATTTCTTGAAAATGTTTCCTGCAAATATACAGATGAAGAAGAGAATAAATTACAGGAAGCAATCAGAACTTTCAGAAAAAATTTGGAAGAATTTGTAAATTTAAACATATAATTTATATAGATGAGGTCAAAAATGGAAGAAGAAAAAACAACAGAAATTCAAGAAGAAGAGAAAAAACAACCCCCTAAAGGAAGAAAAAGAACCATCGGCGCAATTATAGGGATATTGCTTGCGTGCGGTGTCGGATACTTTGTCTACGAAGCCATGACTTACCAGACAACGGATGATGCCTACGTTGAAACAACAACCGTTCAGGTTTCGCCAAAGATTTCAGGTCATATTACAAAGGTTTACGTAACCGATAACCAGCCTGTAAAAGCCGGTATGGTCGTTGCGGAAATTGATGATACGGACTATAAAGTTGCTTTAGAAAAAGCTGAAGCAAAATATCAGAAAACTTTACTTGATCAAAATAATGCGAAAGCTAACTTTAAAGCAATGCAAACCAATATAGATGTTGCCAAAAAAGATTTGGAAAGATACACAAAACTTTTTGAATCAGGAGCTGTTTCAAAGCAAACACTTGATAATGCACAGGCAAAATACGATTCTGCACAGGCAAACTTAATGCAGGCAGAGCAATCCTTGTTATCAACATCGGATAACAAAGTTGCGGACGCTAATTTAAAAGAAGTTAAAGCCGAACGCGATCAGGCAGAATTAAATTTAAAATACACAAAAGTAATAGCCCCTCAGGACGGAACAGTTTCCGGCAGACGTGTTGAAGTAGGTATGTATGTTCAGCCGGGGTCGCCTCTGTTTGTAATAGTTCCTAACGATGTCTGGGTTGTTGCAAACTACAAAGAAAACCAGTTAAGACACATGAAACCGGAACAGCCTGTTGATATTAAAATTGACACCTATCCGGATCATGTATTCAAAGGTAAAATCGACAGTATTCAAAGAAGCTCCGGCGCAAAGGCAAGTTTATTCCCGCCAGAAAACGCTGTGGGTTCTTTCGTAAAAATCGTACAGAGAATCCCTGTAAAAATAGTATTCACCGAAAAAATTAATCCGGAGGAATACAACATAGTTCCCGGGATGTCGGTTGTACCAAAGGTTAGAATAAGAGAGTAAGAAAGAGGGAGAATTGAAAAAGTGAGTGAGGCATAAAAACCAAAACTCACTTTTTTAAAAAAGATTAATATCCGCTGCGCCGGCAAAATTAGCGGCGTAGGATTAGAAGGAAAATTTTATGGCACAGGAAGAAAATATCCAGACAGAAGAATGGCAGCCAAAAACGAATCCGTGGCTGATAATTATGCCGGTAATCCTTGCAACGTTTATGTATGCATTGGATGAAACAGTAGCAAACGTAGCCCTGCCGCATATTGCAGGAACTTATTCCGTAAGTAATCAGGAATCTATCTGGGTTTTAACAAGTTATTTGATGGCGAGCAGTATTGTAATTCCTATGATAGATTTTTTCTGTAAATTTATGGGAAGAAAAAACTGTTTTATGCTCGGGGTTTTTGTATTTACCCTTGCGTCATTCTTATGCGGGGTGGCGAATTCAATCGGGATGATTGTAATTGCGCGTGCAATGCAGGGTTTTGGCGGCGGCTGTCTTATGCCTATGGCGCAGGCGATTACTATGGAATGCTTCAAAGGTGAAGCAAGAAATAAGGCGATGGCTGTATTCGGGCTTGTTGTCGTTGTAGCGCCTATCTTAGGGCCTGTTATGGGCGGGTATATTACTGAAAACTGGTCATGGCCGTATATTTTCTTTATAAATGTTCCGTTCGGATTTTTCTGTATTGCGCTGGCGAAAAAATTTCTTGAAGATCCGCCTTATGCAAAACGCCAGCCGAATACTCATCTTGATAAATTCGGATTTTTATGGCTGTGTGTATGGTTAATCCCGTTGCAAATTGTATTTGATAAAGGTAATGACGCTGACTGGTTTAATGCACCGTGGATTTGCTGGTTAAGCGCTGTTGCATTAATCGGATGTGTTTTATTCTTTATTTCACAGGTAATCGGCAAAAAACCGCTGATAAAACTTGATGTATTAAAAGACAGCAACTTTTTATGCGGAACTATAATGCTTATTTTGCTGAATGGCGTTTTACTTGCGTCACTTGCCATATTGCCGCAGCTTTTGCAGAATATGATGGGATATGACGCATTTACAAGCGGGGTTGCGATAATGCCGCGCGGACTCGGAGCGTTTATGGCGCTTGCAATTTTTGCAGGCGTCGGCGGACGTATAAGTTACAGAAATTACGGTATAATAGGGCTTCTCTGTATGGGACTCGGCGGCTGGATGCTGAGTGAATTGAACTTGCAAATAAGCATGATGAATATTGTTATTCCGAACTTTGTATTCGGTATCGGTCTTGTATTCACAATGATGCCGATTACGACATTATCCTGTATCACATTGAAGGATGAGCAGATGACAAACGCCTCGGGGTTCCAGAACCTTTTAAAAACAATCGGAGGCGCTATCGGAACTTCTCTTGTCGCAACCATGATTTCAAGATTTTCTCAGGTGCACCAGAACGGGCTTGTGAAATCCTTGACTGAGGTAAATAATAATTATGCAGACAGATTAAGTTCTTATGCCGGCTCATTTATCCATCAGGCAGGAGATATGTTCAACGCAACCTATATGGCAGGGAAAATGCTCTATAACCAGCTTATACAGCAGTCTACTTTATGTGCGTATATGACAACTTTTAAAGTTTTTGCGGTTGCATGTTTCATTTTAATCCCTGTTATGTTTATATTGAAGAGTGAGAGAAAAGTAAAACAACAGGAACTTGTATGTCAGACGAACGAACAATAGAAGAATGGAAACCGACTGTTAACCCATGGATAATGGCAATACCCGTAATGCTTGCAGTATTTATTTATGTACTTGACGGCACAATCGGAAACGTTGCGCTTCCTTATATGGCAGGCAGTTTCTCGGCTACCCGTGATGAATCCATGTGGATTTTGACAAGCTACTTAATCGCAGCGGGAATTGTAATTCCTGCTGTTGATTTTTTCAGCAAAGTGTTCGGACGTAAGAACTTTTTTGTAATAAGCATTTTAATGTTTACTATCGCCTCAATGCTCTGCGGTATGGCGAAAAATATTGAATTCATGATATTTGCAAGGGTACTGCAGGGGTTTGGCGGCGGCGGAATTCTGCCTATCACGCAGGCTATTATGGTGGAGAGTTTTCCGAAGGAACAGCGCGGGCTTGCGATGTCTATTTTTGGTATGGGTGTAATTTTAGCCCCTATTATAGGGCCTGTTCTCGGGGGATGGATTACGGATAACTGGACGTGGCCGTGGATTTTTTACATAAATGTTCCGTTTGGCTGTGCCGCGGCAATCCTCTGTCATAAACTCGTTGAAGACCCGCCTTATGCAAAAAAACAAAAAAACGTTAAAATCGACGGGCTCGGGTTCTTCTATCTGACCATCTGGCTTGTAACCTTTCAGACTGTTCTTGATAAAGGAAACAACGACGACTGGTTTGCCGCAACATGGATTAGATGGACATTCGGAATTTCTATGGTGGCGTGTTTCTTGTTTTTCCACTCACAGCTTACAAGAAAAAATACCCTCATCGATTTAAAAGTTTTTAAAGACAAAAACTACACGGCAGGAACGATTATACAGGTTGTAATTCAGGCGGTTTTGTATGCGTCTTTAGTAATTCTTCCGCAATTTTTGCAGAGTATGATGGGATATACTGCATTTTTAAGCGGCGCTACAATGATGCCGAGAGGTTTCGGGAGTTTAACGGCCATGGTTTTAACGGCTACCCTTTCAAATCGAATTGATAACAGGCTTATGGTGGTCGCAGGATTATCACTAATCGGCGGTGCAGGGCTGGCTTTCGGTATGTTGAACCTTCAGATTTCCAATATGAATATCGCAATTCCTAACTATTTTATGGGAATGGGAATGGGTCTGGCTATGGTGCCTATTATGAATCTTTCGGTTGAAACCCTCCGAAATGACCAGATGACAAACGCAACAGGTATCCAGAACTTATTAAAAAACATCGGAAGTGCTGTGGGAACCTCACTGGTTGCCACAATGCTTACTCGTTTTGCACAAGTTCACCAGTATATGCTTGTCGGCAAATGTAACGAATTAAACAACGTATTCATAGAAAGGGTTCAATCGACCGCATCGGCGCTGACAGCTTACGCAAACCAGAGTGTCGCGCATTATATGGCGCAGTATTCCATGTACGGAAACCTTGTTGAACAGGCGAACCTCTGGGCGTTTATAGATTCATTCAGAATTTTCGGGGTTATATGCTTCCTTGTAATTCCGCTCATGCTTTTATTTAAGAAACCTAAAAAAGCCGAAGCTCCTGTAGAAGTCAAAGAATCTGTCATGAAGGATTAGGTCATTACCGGTTTTATTCTTATCTTCATTCACTTTAGTTCTCAGCAATTTATTTAATCCGGCAGGGAGTCCGAAACCAAGTGTTCCCATAACTATAGCAAGATTAACCAGATATAATCCTACTCCTGCTTTTTGAGTTTTCTTCAGGGTATTTGCCGGCAGCCTTTTTAATTCTTCAATATTTGCCGCATTTTTTAATTCGCTTAATCTGTAAGGTCTTTTTTCTTTTTTGTTCATAAGGTTGGTTTTAAAAACTTTATCAGAAATTTTTGAAAATAAATTTTTCAAAAACAAATCGCCGCCCCAAAAGACAAGTCCGATACTTGTACCTCTTATAACTGTGTCACGGTATTCGTATTTGTCGCGGCAGGCTAACTGGTACGGCCAGTAGTCACCGGTAAGCCACATAATAAGCCCTGTAAGACGACTCATATATATTGAATTTTTATAATCAAAAGCCGATGCGTTTTTGTTAAACCATTTAAAAATTCTATTGCTGCTTTCTGCTCCATTAAGCATACCTTTTCTTAAGGCAAAAGGCACTGTTAATGAAGGCAAAAGTGCAAGTGCAACCGTTGCAGACTGGCGGAGTTTTTTTGTTTTGTCATGCTCCTGTGCAGCCTTTTTTGTGAATTCCTCATCCGCTATTTTGTAAGTGCCGGAATAGCCTGAACGTTTTGTCCGGTATTTAGTAAGAGCATTTCCTAACCACGGAATTGATGCAACCAGAACATTTGTAACAAGAAAATCTGCAAAAAGTATTTTTGAATGTGCGTTTATTAATTTTCTCCTTAATTCTTCTTTGTCAGAAAATTTTTCCAGAGTCGGATTAAACTTATTTTCATCACCAAAAAGATTTTTTGCAGTTTTTTTAATTCCTTCAAGCATTTTATCAGTACCGCATGTAAGATATTTTTTCGGAACTTCAAGAATTTTTTTCTGTTCTCCGGATAAATTATCTATAATTTTATTAGATTTAAGAGCATATTTGTTTACCAGAGGGAGCAGCAGAAAAGGTGAAACAAAGGTAAAAATAAAGTACAGCAGGGATTTAAAGACTCTCTCAATGGATTCGTCTTTATTATTAGACATAATTGCCTGCGGAATAACAAAACCTCCAATATCCGTAATTCCTTTGTTGAGAAGGATATTCGATTCGATATTTGCCATAGTATTAAATACGGAATTCTGCCTGAAAGAAACCGTGTTGTTTCGTGTTGATTGCACAATCATTATGTTAATTTGAAAACTCCTGAAAAAAGTTTTTTGCCGGTAAATTGGGTTGAAACAATTCACTCTTCACCATTCAACTTTGTTGAACTTAACGTCTTTTTTTTGTCGGACAAGTATGCCCCAACCTACTTTACTAAACGAGTGAAGGGTGAGGAACAGTAGTATTGATTTTCGAAACGATAGCGGGAGCAGGGCGGGAGCGTGTTGAGAAAATTAATACTACTGTTCCTATTTTTACCCTCTCCCGAATTTGTAAATTCACTTTCGTTCATTAACAAATTCTGCCCTCTCACGGCGAGAGAGGGCAATAGAAATCCATCGGAACAAGGCATACAGGGTCACTCGCTTCACAGAGCTCAACTGTTCCCTTTGTATCCCGTAGGGCGAGGGAAATAGAAAACCCTTCACTCCTCACCCTTCATTTTTTGTCGCACTTAACGTCTTAGCATCCTAACGTCTTATCGTCTTTTTTTTGTCGGGCAAGTATGCCCCAACCTACCTGCTTTCTTTATTGTTGGGATAAAAGCCAAACCTACTTCTTTTAATTGAAATTAGCTTTCTTTCTAATAAAACTCAACCACAACAATTTCGGGCAGACAATTAAACCTGAGCGGAAGAATACTTGTTCCCAAGCCTTTTGATACAAACATTTTCCCGCCGCGGGTTTCAAAAAGCCCGTATGCGTATTTTGTTCCGTACTTTGAAGGAACCGTTAACGGCTTAAAAAGAACTACCTGCCCGCCGTGCGTATGCCCCGACAGCAGCAAATCCACCTCTTCCGGCACATCTTCTATCACGTCCGGCGTATGCGACAGAAGTATAACAGGAGAGTTCACTCCGCGCAGAGCCTTTGCTATATCAGGGTTTCCGGTCTGCAAATCCTCAACCCCCGCAACTGAAAACCTCTCTAAACCCCGCGATGAATTTTCAAGAACAGTAATACCTACAGCCTCAAAAGCTTCTATTATATCTTTCTTCCCCTGCCAGCCGTCGTGGTTTCCCATAACAGCAAAAGTTCCGTACTTAGATTTCAGAGCGCCAAGACCTTCCGCAATAGTTTCAATATCTAGCGTGTTTCCTTTTTTATGACCGTTCACGTAATCCCCGCCGAGAAAAATAACATCCGGATTCTGCTCATTTATCTTCTTCACTATCCTTGCAAGCCGGTGCCTCTCAAAAGGTTTAAAGTGAAAGTCCGACGCAAAAACTATCCTCAGCCCCTTCATTTTTTCGTTCTTAATCTCAATCCGCTTCACAGTCAAAATATTTGGTTCCACAACCGTTAAGTAAATTACAAAAATTATAAATAATACAAAAATCCATTTCATAGATTATATTCTACAATAAATATTTAGTGTATTATTAAAAATATTGAATACCTTTAACTGACTGCACCGCCGGTGGTGCACAATGAGAACAGCCATGAAGAAAGATAACATAGCTTTAATAGGCATGATGGGCAGCGGAAAAACAACCATAGCAGAAGAATTACACAGGGTTTTAACAGACTACATCCTTGTCGATATTGACAGTGAAATAGAAAAAGGTTCGGGCAGAAAAATTTCGGAAATTTTTCTCAAGTTCGGGGAGGCAAGATTTCGCGAACTTGAACGGGAAAAAATTAAAAAGTTTTCTGCCCTTAAGCATCAAATAATTGCCTTAGGCGGTGGAGCGTTTGAAGATGAAGCCAACCGTTCAAGACTGCTTGAAAACTGCACTGTCATCTACCTTAAAGCTTCCCCCGGTGAAATTTACAAAAGAATAAAACAGGAAACCCACCGCCCGCTCCTTGTCAAAAACTTTTCAGTAGAGCGGATTGCTAAAATTTCCAACGATCGCGCCGGAAATTACGAAAAAGCCGACTTTACAATTGACACCGATAACAAAACTCCCTATGATGTAGTTAAAGAAATTCTCGGAGTTATAAATGGCTGAATTATCCGTAAACATAAATTCCACAGCAAAAAGCTATCCTATTATTATTACAAATAACGATATTTCCACACTGCGCAAAAAAATACTCTCTTTTGCCACCGGCAAAAAATTTCTTGTGGTTATTTCCGAAAAAGTGAATAAGCTTTACGGCAAAACGCTCGGGTTTGAAAAAGATGAAAAATTTATCCTGAAAGACGGCGAAAAGGAAAAGAATTTCAAAAATTACCGCAAAATTCTTATTCAGGCGCTGAAAATGCAGTTAACCCGCGGCGATACGATTATTGCAATAGGAGGTGGCGTTGCCGGTGATATTGCAGGGTTTGCAGCATCAACCTATATGCGCGGAATTAATTTTATTCAGGTGCCTACAACCCTTCTTGCCTGTGTTGACAGTTCTGTCGGCGGCAAGACAGGTATTGACACGGATTTTGGCAAAAATTTAGTCGGTAGTTTTTATCAGCCGAAAGCTGTCATCATTAACACAAACTTTCTCAAAACTCTTGATGAACGACAATTCAAAACAGGTCTGGGAGAGGTTGTAAAATATGCTTTTATTGAAAAGTCCTGCCGCTGCAGCGACGATTTAAACCTCACAAACTTTCTGAGTGAAAATGTTGGAAAAATTCTTGAAAGACAGCCGAAAATTCTGGAAAAATTAATAGAAATCTGCATTAAACTGAAAATTTCTGTTGTAGAAAAAGATGAGCAGGAAAGCGGGCTAAGAAAAATTCTGAACTTCGGGCACACATACGGACACGCCGTTGAAAAGTATACAAAATACAATAAATTCACACACGGCGAAGCTATTGTGAAAGGCATGATTTTCGCGTTTAATCTGGCTGTCAAACGTAATCTTATTGACATCAACTACAAATATTTTGCTGATGATGTCATAAAAAAATTCAATTTCAAAAAAATTCCGGATTATCCGTTAGAAAAGATGGTTAATATTATGAAAATGGACAAAAAGGCAGATTCAGATTATATAACATTCATTTTGCCCGTTGACTACTCCTGTGTTGAAGAATTCAAGCTTACGGAAAATGATATAAATGAACAAAGTTGAACAGGTGAAAGGATGAATGGTTTAATCAAGTTCAGAGACTGCCCTGAATTTATTTCAGCATCTCTTTAGATTTTTCTATGCTTTTTTAATTAAGGCGATAGCAGGAGCAGCGCGGGAGCGTGCCCGAAAAAAGTTTTTTTATTTAATTTGAAATATTCTAGAATATTTTCATCTGCCTTTTTTCTTATAATCTATTTTCTAAAATTTATCAACCGGCATCAGCAAACGTGTGTTATAATTAAATTGATGAACGAGAACTTAAAACAAACATTAAAACTTCTGCCCTCGCTTCCGGGGTGTTATATTTATTACAATAAAGATAACGATATAATCTACGTCGGCAAGGCAAAAATTCTCAAACGCAGAGTGATGAGTTATTTTAATAAAAAACACCACGACAGCGTAAAAGTTCAGGTTCTCGTATCACAAATTGAGCGGATGGAATACATTATCACAAACACCGAAGTCGAAGCGCTCATTCTCGAAAGCCACTTAATCAAAAAACATAAACCTAAATACAATATTCTTCTGAAAGACGACAAAAAATATCCGTATTTTCTTATAACTGATGAAGATTTCCCGCGGATTACGGTTGTACGTAAAAAAAATATGAACCCTGAAAAAGGAAGATATTACGGCCCTTATACTGATGTCCGCGCAATGTATTCGACACTGGATTTTTTGAAGAAAATTTTCCCGCTGAAACAGTGCAAATCCCCGAAATTCAAAGACCGCCCGTGCCTGTATTACCAGATAGGACGCTGTATGGCGCCATGCCAGAATAAAGTTACGAGTGAAGAATACAAAAACCTTGTGAAACAGGCAGAACTTTTTCTTGCAGGGAAACAATCTGAACTTATGGCGCAGTTGATGGAACAAATGCAAAAGTATGCGGCGTCCGAACAGTTTGAAAAAGCAGCACGCCTCCGCGACAGCTATAACGATTTGAAAAAAACGCTGGAAAAACAAAAAGTCGTCTATGAAAATACCAAACTTAACGAGGATATAATTTCCATGCTCAACGAGGACGGAATTTTTGCAATCGTAATTTTGATGATTAGAGAAGGCAGGCTTATTGATAAAAAAGATTTTGTCTACGAAGTTGAAGAGGAAGATAAAACAGAATTTTTTGCAACTTTCTTTAAAGAATATTATAACACACTGCAGCTGGAATTTCCTGATAAAATCGTTTCCAATGAACTTGAAAATGTAGGCGAAAAAGCACTTTATGAGGAGTGGCTTGAGATTATCGCGCACAAAAAAGTTAAAATCAGTTACGGAAAATCCACACAGGGCAAAGAGCTTCAGATGCTTGCGGATAAAAACGCGCGGGTTGTTCTCGACAATGCAAAAATAAAAAAAATGGTCAGAATTAACGAGGACTTCAACGAAATCGGCTCCTATCTGGCGGAAAAATTACAGTTGAGAAACTTCCCGCACAGAATGGAATGCTACGATATTTCCCATATTCAGGGTACAAATACTGTAGCATCAATGGTTGTGTTTATAAACGGGCTTCCTAAAAAATCAGAATACAGAAAATTCAAAATCCGCTCAACTGAAGGCAAACCTGACGATTTTCAATCAATGAAGGAAGTTCTAACGCGCAGAATGTCACATCTCGGCGAGAAAAAATGGGAAAAACCGGATTTAATGATAATTGACGGCGGCAAGGGGCAATTATCAAGCGTTATGGAGATTATAGAGGGCTTAGGCGTGAAAGATATTGATGTAGTGAGTCTTGCAAAACGCAATGAGGAAGTTTTTCTTCCGCACCAATCTGAGCCGGTAATTCTGCCTAGAGATTCAGGCGCACTTTTTCTTTTCCAGAGAATAAGAGATGAAGCGCACAGGTTTGCAATCACTTACCACAGAAATCTGCGCTCAAAAGCTTTGAAAAAACAATAAGCACTATTCTCTGACATCTGTAATTTTACCTCTGTTATCGACTCTTCTTTTCCAGCAGTCTTTTAAATTGCCGACAACATTTGGCTTGTTAAACCAGCGCTGAACGTATCTCTCATTCTGCCCGAGAGAACCCTCCATTTTTTCCTGAGTATTAATATTATAAAGAGCTTCTGAAATGCCTATGCTTATTCTGACATGAGGAGTCGGCTCCTGCACAACATCCATTGACATTTTCAGGTTATTGTATTTTTCGGGCTGAAAACTTTTATCCGATGTCCCTGAATTTGCGTCGAGTATTAATTTTTTTAATTCCTGTGCTAACTGATTTAAAGACTTTCCCATAAGTTACCTTCTTAATTGTTTAAGCTGTGTATCGGTGCCGGTATTCGCCCTCCACGGTTCACAAAACCTGCAGATGAAAGTTTGTTTACAGGCATTACCGGAGCTTCACCGAGAAGCCCTCCGAATACAACCTTATCTCCGACTCCTTTTCCGACTGCAGGAATAATCCTTACGGCAGTTGTTTTTTTGTTAATCATGCCGATTGCCATCTCATCTGCAATAATTCCGGCAATCGTGCTGTTTGGAGTGTTACCCGGAATTGCTATCATATCAAGTCCGACAGAACAAACGCATGTCATTGCCTCCAGCTTGTCAAAGGTCAAACATCCTTTTGCAGCAGCTTCAATCATGCCGGCATCCTCTGACACAGGAATAAATGCACCGGAAAGCCCTCCGACATGCGAACTTGCCATAATCCCGCCCTTTTTCACAGCATCATTAAGCATTGCAAGAGCAGCAGTTGTTCCGTGCGCTCCGGCATGCTCAAGCCCCATTGCCTGAAAAATTCCCGCAACACTGTCGCCTTCCGCCGGTGTAGGCGCAAGCGACAGGTCAATTATGCCGAATGGTATCTCCAGCCGTGCGGCAAGTTTTCTTCCTACAAGTTCTCCTGTTGAAGTTATTTTGTAGGCAATTTGTTTAATCTTGTTGGCAAGCGTACTCAAATCTGCATCTTTCGGAAGCGCCTCAATTGCCGCCCTGACAACACCGGGGCCGGAAACGCCAACATTCAGCGCGCATTCAGGTTCTCCAATTCCGCAGAAAGCTCCTGCCATAAAAGGATTATCTCCGGCAGAGTTGCAGAAGCACACAAGCTTTGCCGCACCGAGGCCGTCCGCATCTTTTGTAAGCTCGGCTGCTTTTTTAATTGTATCTGCCATTTTTAAAACAGCATCCATATTTATGCCGGCTTTTGAGGAGGCAAGGTTTATGGAAGAACAGAGGCGTTCAGTTTTTGCAAGCGCTTCCGGAATACTTTCTATCAAAAGATTGTCGCCTTTGGTGCAGCCTTTTTCAACAAGTGCTGAAAACCCGCCGATAAAATTAACCCCGACATCCTTTGCCGCGTTATCAAGTGTCTGTGCAATCTTTACATAATCAGGGTTTTTGCAGGCTTCCCCGATGAGCGCTATCGGCGTTACCGAAATTCTCTTATTTATAATCGGGATGGAATATTCGTTTTCCAAATCATCCGCATACGCAACGAGATTTTTTGCGTATTTAGTAATTTTGTTGTAAATATTTTCGCATACAACATCGACATCACTATCCGCACAATCTCTGAGGCTTATTGCCATTGTGACAGTCCTGATGTCAAGATTGTACAGCTTTATCATATTAATCGTTTCTAAAATAAGGTTTTCGTTAATCACCGCCATAGTTTAACCCAAACATTCTTGAGATGCTCTTAGCCTTTACTCTTAATTTCAATTCTACACGACGGCTTTTTGTGTAATCTTCTTTCCCGTCAGCCGTCAGGACAGGTTCAGAGAAGCTTCTGCCTTCTACAACTATCATTTTTCTTAACTGTTCACTGTACTGCGGATTGTATTTTGTTTTAAACAAATAATTTTCTACCGCATTTGCTCTTAAAAGGCTCAGTTCCATATTTTTGGCAAACTGTTCTTCCGGAGTTTTCAGCCCGCGGAACATCTGGGAATCCGTATGCCCTTGAACAACAATATTAACAACATTTTCGTATAAAGAAGGATTTGAAAAAAGCGTATCTATATATATAGGAACAAATTTTTCAAGATATGCCTTGCCTTTTGCGGAAAGCGTGTAACTCCCGACATCAAACAGTTCAAGGTCTGAAATCTTGACATTACCCGTAAGTTTGTCAACCTCAGCGTCAATATTTGCTTCTTTAAGTCTGTCAGCAAGCTGTTCTGATGCTTTCATCTGATCCTGCTGCAATTTAACGGTTTCCTGCGTAAAACCTGTCATCGCAAGCACAAACAGCGTCATGAAGATGATTGCCAGACCTAACAGCAAGTCTGACATTGTTGTCCAGAATATATTGTCATTGCCTTCTTCTATTGCTGCTTTTTTACCGTATATAGCCAATTTTCATACTCCGTTAGAATAACTCGTCTACCGCATCAGATTTGCTAGCCTTTGCAACCTCTTTCATCTGCTTGTTCATCAGGTTCATGCCAAAAATCAGGTTCTCCAGATATGGAACAAGGTTCCCTGCAATGCCAGAATTGAGTGCTATTTTAAAGTCATTAGGCAGACTTGCAATAATATGCTGCATTGCGTTGTTTTGAATCTTTGTTTCTCTCAAAAGTTCAAAGAGGAATTTTTCTGATGAAATATTATCAAAGAGTTTTGCAATCAACTCCTGAACCTTACCGAGCGGCTGTTTACAAAGTAAATTATATGTAATTTTTTCATAAATTATAAAAAGCAAGGAAGAACCTACCGCAAATACTGATACAAGCGCCGCAATCTGCATGGAACTCATCAGCTGTGCAACTGAGGCGATTGTTCTTTCCTGAGATGAAAAGTCAATTTTACCGAATGCAATTGCAATGTTCAAGAAGGTAAATAACGGCCCGAAACCTGTCAGAATGGTTGAAACAGACTGCATGAATTTATAGTTAAATTTTGAGGTGACAAGCGCTTCCTCATTAAAAAAGTAAAGCGGGTCAACCGTTGTTTGAATATTCTGTACGGTTGTAGACACCTCTTTATAAGTAAGATTGTTATTGGCACCTTTCAGGGCAACGGATTCCGAGAACACAAGTGTATTTTTAAATTCCATCCAGGTATTTGATACATAAGGGTTCATCATCATCCACTCATCAATTTCTTTGAAACGGAAATTCAAATCTGTCTTTTTAAAATGGCTGAAAAATGCAAAAAGAATCATAAGATTTTTGTTTACAAATTTATACTTTACAACACAGAAAATAAGTGAAGATATAAAAGTCAACAATACGATTAAAATCGGAATATCCGTAAATATATGAATTAACATTCTCATAAGGCTGAAATCTCCATTCTAAAGAAAATCGTACCATACTTTCCTATGGCTGGCAAAAATATTAAGAAGCACTAACAATTTCTACACCGTTTGGAGGATATTTTGTGCATTTTTTTAAAGAAAAATTTTTGTCCTCCGATACAAAAAATACAGATATGGAAAACAAAAGTTTTCCATACCTCCTCCCCAAGTCTGGTAGCCGTTCTTATTCTAAGACGGCTTTTTTTTTGCAAAAAATCTGCTATAATAAATATGTGAGCGATATTGAAAAAAATTATGAAGATTTTATCTCGACCGTGAGCCATGAACTGCGAACACCTCTGACATCTATAAGAGGATTTTCGCAGACAATGCTTGCCTCATGGGACAAACTCGATGACGAAAGCAAAAAAAAGTTCATAAAAATTATAGAAGAACAGTCAAACCGCCTGATTAATCTTGTGGAAAACATGCTCTCTGTCACCCGTCTGCAAAACTCCACACAAAACCTTATCCTGAAAGAAACAGACGTTAAGCCTCTTATAAACACCGTTGTTTCAATAGTAAGCAACCAGTATAAAAATCATAAGTTTGAAGTTAAAATAAACGACAATACTCCGTCAATTCTTGTGGATAAGGATAAGTTCCAGCAGATTATGACAAACCTAATCGAAAACGCTGCAAAATATTCCGAAGAAAATTCCACAATAAAAATACAATCCTCATTTTGCCAGGATTGTGAATTTTTATCAATAAAAGTTACCGATACAGGTATAGGGATTGATGAAAAAGATTACGACAAAATATTCACAAAGTTTTCAAGAATAGATAACCCGCTCACAAGAAAAGTTCAGGGAAGCGGGCTGGGGCTTTATATTACCAAAAACCTCACAGAAAAAATGGGAGGGAAAATTTCTGTATGTTCAAAAAGCGGAGAAACAACTTTTGAGGCAGTATTCCCAATATACAATCCGGAAAATCAGGCGAGGGCAAAATGCAGACAGTAACCCTCATCATAGATAAAAGACGCGAACTTCCCGCCAAGTATAAGAAGCTTTTGAAAAACAGGTTTTCACAGGTAATCATCTCAAAAAACCTGATTTCGGCAATGAAAATTATTCAGGATAAAGAACCCGACATGATAATAATTTCAGACAGCATAGACAGCGACCTGTCGGATTATTGCAGAAAAATCCGCGCCCTCACATACAACATGCGTCCGATTATCATTGCGCTTTCAAAATCTGCTGAACTTGAGGACAAACTGAAAGTTCTGGAAGGGGGCGCCGATGATTTTATATCGGAGCCAGTTAATCCGGAAGAATTTGTCATGAGAATAAAAGCGCATCTGCGGCGTGAGTTTGAATCCAATCTTGATTTAAAAAAAATGCTTCCAAATAAAAATTACTCGCTGCGTGCAATAAAAAGGGCCTTAACCGGAAATTCCGGATGGGCATGCCTTTATATCACTATTGAAAATTTTCAAAACTACAGGGAGGCCTACACAAAACTTGCCTCTGACAGATTGCTGCAGACATATACAGCAATAATTACCTCTGCGCTTGGCGAAGATGATTTTTTAGGCAGTATATCAGACAATGAGTTTCTTGTAATTACTAATACTTACAAAGCTGAAAAGATTGCAAACTTTCTAACTTTTGCATTTGATACTGTTGCACCTAAATTCTATTCCAAATCGGACAGTGCACGCGGATATATGATTATGCAGGGGGATGACACAGCAGGCAGGCGTTCTGATTTTATGCACACAACAATCGGAGTTGTAACAGATGAGTACAAAAAATATTCTGAACCGCAGGAGCTTATAACCTCTCTTTTAAATATTCACCGCACCGCAAACCTTCCGTCCGGCTCAAATTACCTGATTGAGCGTGCAAAACTTTCCGCTGAAGATTCCGTGTGCAAAAAAAATTACAATAACAAAATCTCCATTATCGAACCTGATGAAGCAATGACCCTTCTGTTAACCACAATATTAAACATGCAGGGTTATGAAACCGAAACCCTAAGGCAGTTCCACGCCCATAAAGATGTAAGCGAAATACCTGCAATAATAATACTTGATGCCGGAACAATTGAGGAAAAATCCGGGCTTGAAACCGCCGCAAAAATCAGACAAAACCCTGCATACAATAATACAAAAATTATTGTTACCTCAATTTTTCATGATAAGGAACTTATCTTAAACTCCGGCGCAGACCTTTATCTGCCAAAGCCTTATGAAATTTTCACACTCGTCAAATGGGTAGAAACATTTATTAAAGAAGTAAACGGGTGAAAAAGTTTATTATTAGATATGTCATGCTGAACTAGTTTGCCTTATTTTGCCGAAAACTTGTTTTTCGTGCAAAATGGCTCCCAGGATCTCAAAACAAATAGCTTCTGAACAGTGACAACTCATGCGCGCCTATACGATTACCGTTTCAGAATGACATGTCTAATGTTAACCATTCACCCGTTAAACCTGAAGGGAGGTGGCACGATAGTGCCGGAGGGCTTTGTTGAACCCTTCACGCTTCACTTCATTTACCCCTCCCTATTCACAATAATAATTTTATGCTAAACTGAACTTATGTTTACAGGGATAATAGAAGAAATCGGCGTTATACAGGGATTTACAAAAAACTCAAACGGTGCAACAATCACTATCAGGTGCAGCAGAGTCCTTGAGGATACAAAAATCGGCGACAGCATTGCAATTAACGGCTGCTGCCAGACTGTTACAAAAATTACATCAGAAAGCTTCTCGGCAGACGTAAGTAATGAAACAATGAATGTTTCTACCCTCGGGGATTTCAAAGCCGGAAATAGAGTAAACCTTGAAAGAGCACTCACTCCATCCGCCAGAATTGGAGGGCATATTGTTCAGGGTCACGTCGACTGCAGAGGGAAATACCTCGGGGATATGACATTTGAAATTCCTGATACAGAGGCAAAGTATGCCGTCTATAAAGGTTCAATCGCCGTAAACGGTGTAAGTCTTACGATTGCTGAAATAAAAAGGAATATATTTAAAATTGCAATTATTCCGCATACGCTGGAAAACACAACCCTCAAAGATTTAAAATACGGCGAGTATGTAAATATTGAAACAGATATTCTCGGACGGTATGTTGAAAAATTTTTATCAAGGCAGAATAATAATATTACCACAGACTTTTTAAAGGAGAACGGATTTATATAATGGAAGAAGATTTCAAGTTTGATTCGATAGAAGAAGCGATAGAAGATTTCAAAGCAGGAAAACCTGTAATCGTAGCAGACGACGAGGACAGAGAAAACGAAGGCGACATAATCTGCTCCGGTCAGATGGTTACGCCGGAAATAATAAAGTTTATGGCAGAAAAAGCAAAAGGACTTATCTGTCTTGCGATTTCACAGGAAATAGCCGACAAATTGCAGCTTCCGCAGATGGTAGAACAAAACACCGAAGGCATGAAAACAGCCTTTACAGTAAGTATTGATGCTGCTGAAAAATACGGTGTCACAACCGGAATTTCCGCGTTTGACCGTGCAAAGACGATAGAAGTGGCACTTGCGCATGATGCGGTGCCTTCTGATTTAAACAGACCCGGACACCTTTTCCCGTGCGTTGCAAGAAGGGGCGGAGTCTTACAAAGAACCGGTCATACAGAAGCTGTAGTTGATTTAGCAAGATTATGCGGTCACACTCCTGCAGGGCCTATGTGCGAAATTATGGACGATGACGGGCACATGATGCGCAGAGATAATTTAAGAAAATTTGCTGACAAATACGGTATAAAATTTATCTCTGTTGCAGAACTTATTGCCTACCGCCTCAGATTTGAAAAACTTGTGAGCCGTGAGGCGGAAGCAGATTTGCCTACAAAATACGGACATTTCAGAATTTACGGATATGTAAACAAAATTACCGGTCAGGAACATGTTGCGCTTGTAAAGGACGACGGCAGCGATAAGATCCCGCTGGTGAGGGTTCACAGTGAATGCCTGACCGGCGACATATTCCACAGCCTTAAATGCGACTGCAATTCCCAGCTCCACGGGGCATTGAGAATGATTGAAAAATACGGAAAAGGCGCGGTTGTGTATTTAAGAGGTCATGAAGGCAGGGGTATCGGACTTGTTAATAAGATAAAGGCTTACAGGCTTCAGGAAAAAGGGCAGGACACAGTTGAGGCCAATCTTTCTTTAGGATTTAAAGAGGATTTGAGGGATTACGGCGTCGGGGCGCAGATTATACTAGACATTGGTTACAGAAAGTTTAATCTTATTACCAATAACCCTAAAAAAATCATCGGTTTAAAGGGTTACGGACTGGAAATAAATGATATAATAAAAGTAGAGTCTGAAATTACTGACTACAACAAACGATATATGGCAACTAAAAAAGAAAAAATGCACCACATGCTGTAAGGCCTGCTGCTTCACGCCCTGCAGCCGCCGGACGCACGCAGTTCAAACAAGGATAGAATTATGGAAAAAACATACAAAGCCAGATTACTAAATGAAGAAGATTATGCAGGCTTTGAAAGCGTTTATAACGATTTCAAGGACAGAGCAGTCGAAGAATACAAGTTTGAACTGAATCCGCTTGAATACAAAGATTTTTTAGAAGCAGTCCAAAAAGAATTAATCAAATGTATTGTTCTTCTGGAGGACAGTATTCCTGTAGCATTTTTAATTTATACAACCTCAATTTCGGAAGCGGTTGAACTTAATATTATCCACTCATACAATATGGAAAACATTGAGGAGCGTGCCAAATATCTTATAGAGGAATTTTTGCGCGAAACTGAATACGACAGGGAAGATAAAGTTGTCTGCTACCCTATGCTTGGAGCGCAAAAGAATTTAATCCATACAGCGGCAAGATATAGATTTAGATTCGTCGGAATTGTAGTTCTGCGTTTTATGATGTTCGGAACAAATTCGAAAGAAATTCTTGCAATGGCAGAGCTTCCTGAACTTGAAAAAGATTACGAACTTACAGAATGGAAGGAAAAATACTTTGATGATGCAGTAGAAGTGGTAAACGAAGCGTTTACAGAGAGTGCAGATGCGCTTTTTGATCCGCGTTTTAAAACCCGCGAGGGCACTGATGACATAATAACAAAGATTGTAAAAAACCTTTACGCGGAATTTTTGCCGGAAGCCACAACCGTTCTTTTATACAAGGGCAAACCTGCAGGTTTTTGTTTTATGAATCTTACAGGTGGTCAGATAGCAAATATTCCTATAATGGCGCTTTCGAAAGAACATCAGGGCAAGGGGCTTTCAAAACAGATGCTGAAAAAATCGGTTGAAAAATTAATACAGATGGCAGAAACAGGAACTAGACCGATAACAGAAGTTAACACAACGACTGAAACAAATAATTTTCAGGCGCTGAAACTATACAGACACATAGGATTTAAAGAGGATTACAACTACCCGCAGGCATACCTGCCGGCGGTATAAAAAAGGAGGAATAAATTTATGCAAAACACAACTATAGCTTCAAAACTCAGAGGGGGGGGGGGGTAGATTTACTTCCGCTCAGGACAAAGATTTCTGGCACACTTTTTTAGAAAATATTAAGCGCGGAGATTTTTTAAAATCTTTTTCCATTGCGGGCGCTATACCCTCTCCCGAATTTGTAAATTCGCTATCGCTCATTAACAAATTCTGCCCTCTCACAAAGAGAGAGGGCAAAAGGCACAAGGCATACTGGGTCACTCGCTTCGCAGAGCTCAACGGTTCCCTTTGTATCCTAAAGGGGGAGGGCAATAGAGAACCCTTCACGCCTCACCCTTCACGCTTCATTTCTAAAAAGGCCGCTTTCACATTAGCAGAAGTCCTTATTACCCTTGGAATTATAGGTGTGGTTGCCGCTATGACTTTGCCGGCGCTTATTCAAAATAATAAAGAAACAGAGCTTACAACCAGAGCTAAAAAGACATATTCTGAAATAAATCAGGCAATTAAGCTTTACGAGGCAAAAAGTGGAACCCCGGGGGATATTCGCGGACTTTTTGAGGCTAAAAACGGAACTCCTGACAGCGGACAGCTTGCAGAAGATTTCGCAAAGTATTTCAGCGGCGCAAAGGTCTGCAAGGCAAAAACAGATAAAGGCTGCAGTCAGTTTTTTTATTCCATTGAATATGCAACCCCGTTCGTGGATTCCGAGGGGAATTATACTGCAGATTCAAGTAATAACCCTAAAATAATTTTAAAAGACGGGGCTGTATTAGGAATTTTTCAGTATAACTACTGCGGTGAAGTTAGAACCTCTAACAAGTATGACGAATACGGACGCCCTTTAACAAACCCTGACGGCTCACCTCAGACATTAACATGGTCTACTGCGTGTGCATATATCTACTTTGATACAAATGGATTAAAAAGACCGAACAAGTATGGCATGGACGCCTTCCAACTCAAAGTTATGCCTGAAAAACTTATTTTCGGCGACACAAGAACGGGCGGCGAAAGCTTAAAGAGTTTGCTGACATACGGCAAATTGAAATATACAAATTACAAAGTAGGCGATAAAATGGAGTTTTAAAACTCCATTTTTAAGTCTATCCAAGCTGGCCGAGGCGGGTTTGAATTTCGTTCATCAGGTTCACATCATCGGTTTTCTGCGCAAATTTTTGTGCTTTTGTCAGAAGTCCGCGTGCTTTTTCTTTGCTGTTATATTCAATCATAATGTCTGCAGCGCTTATGTAGTTCTGTGCAACTTTGAGCGGTGATTCAGCTTTTGTATAGTTTTGAACAGCATTAGAGTAAGATTTTAACGCTTCCTGCGGCTCGCCGAATCTTTCGTAAGCTCTGCCGGTGCTTGATGCAACAAATCCTTTTACTTTTGCATTATCCGTCTGTGATACAAGCGCGTTTGCCATATCAAAGTATTCAAACGCACTGTCCTCATACATATCCGAGAAAATATTTCCCATTCTTGTTAAGGATGTTGACTGGGCGGCAAGGTTATCGCTTTCGCCTCCGAAAGATACCGATACAAAGTAATGGTCAAGCGCCGGTTCAATCTGGTTTACGTCATCGTAAATCTGAGCCATTGAGTAATGAGCTTTTGTTTTTATGTTAGTATCTGTAGTGTTTTGAAGGGATTTGTGATAGCTTTTGAGCGCCTGTGCAGGGTAATCGTGGTTGTCGTAGATTTGTCCTATTTCGTAGAAGATTTTTGATTGTGTTTCTGTATCGCCTACTTCTTCCGCGCGGGCAAGAGCTTTCTGGAAAGTTTCAATTGCTTTTTTCGGCTCATTGGCGTAGGCAAGTTTTTTTGAACGTATAAAGAGCGATTTCAGTTCTTTATCCTGCGGAACATAGGTATTTGAAGTTTTTTCCTGTTGAATTTCAGTCTCTTCTTCTGCTGTAACGGCGGCTGTTTGAACAGTTTCTTCAGTCTGAGGGACTGCAGCTTCTACGGGAGCTTTTTCTTCGGCTTTCTGGGCTTTTTCGGTAGAGCCTTCCGGGAATTTTACCAGAAACTGCGGATTTATGTCATCTTCATTGTATTTGAAGTCAATCTGCTGCAGGAACAGCGCGTCAACCCAGTTTTCTACAACTTTGGAATCCTTATTCAGCGTTTGTGAAATATATCCGTCGAGAATTGAGGAAGCATTTTTGAGATTTGATTTAATAAGGTTTATGTTCGGGTTGTCTTTTACAACCTGTTTCTGAATCAGATTGAGATATGCGTCGACCTCTTCACCGAGTTCGGGAGGGGTGCCGATTGCAAGCTCTGTATTTTTGAAATCTTTTAAAATCTGCGCAATGTTAATTTTTGAACTGCGCATTGAAAAATTGCCTGCAGGGTTTACAGTCTGTGTGCCGACTGTTGTATTTTGCCTTGTATGAGGCTGAATACCGGCTTTCTGTGCGTAAACATTCTGCCACTGGTTCGGTTGGATTTTCTGATAAGCAGGTGTAGGTTTGGGCTGGTTTTCGACATACTGAAGCCCGCGGCTTCTGGCGTTCTGGTTTTGCGCCTGTTCTTCGCGTTCGGTCTGGACGGCTGATTTAGACGACTCTTCGTCCTGTTTTCTTTTAACAGAACCCCTGCCGTCTTTTACCACGTAAGGCCGCTGGAATATATTGCTTAAATTCAACCCCATCCGGTTTTTACTACCTCATCTGTCCGCTTGCTTCTACTACTACATTACTCTACGTAATAACTATATATGAAATCAGCTGTTACGTACTCATACTTTCGTATGAAATCTTACATGATTTATTTAAGTATTTTTCTGCGGAAGTCAAGCATGACATGTTTTGCCGGTATTAAGAAAAAATCTTCATCATGCAGTTTTTGCAGTCAAATTCAAGGCGGTATTTTTTGCCTTTTTCATCTATCAGGAAGAGTTTTTCCGGTGATTTGCACATATTAAAGGCGTATTTCAGGCAGTGTTTTGTCTGCATAAGGCATTTTCCTTTAATCTTGCTGCTGCTTTCAAAAGACATTTCATTCACCCTGCAGCCGCAGTGTTCGTAAAACCCTTTTGCCTGAGTGTTATGGATATTTGCTGTGTATTCAACTTCTGCAAACGGAAAGGCTGTATAGTGCAGAGGTTTTTGGATGTCGCGTCTGTAATTTTTTAAGCGTTCTTCCATAAGCAGGGCAAGTATTTTCCGGCGGATTTCGTTAATCTGCGAAACAGGCAGAAACGGAAGTTCGCCGTTAATGTTAATATTTCCGGTATAAAAATCACTCCCGCCTGTTTTTTTAAGCTTATTTATAAAATTTACTTTCATTTTGTCAGGATTTTCCGGCAGTTCGGAAGAAGTTACCGGAAGTGCGGCTTTATTGCCGTCCTCATCTTTTGCGGTTAATGTGTTGTGTTCAAATTCAAAATCTACGCGGATACGGCGTTTTGTTTTTGAGTTTTTAAGTTGTTTGTCAAAGGCGGTGTCCTGATTTCTATATATTAAGGTGCCTTTTTGAGGAAGCGTACGGACATTCGGGAAAATTTTTGCACCTTCTGTTCTGTTAACAAGACAGCCTTTCATCTCTCCGTTTTCGAACCAGCAGATGCCGTCCTGCGGTGAAAGTTTATTGTCAGCAATTTCAAAATAATTTCTGCCGGTTTTTGTTACTTTGCCGAGTTTTTCACCTATTGATTTCGGAGAGGTGAAGTTGAAGCAGTTTTTTCTGCCTTCAAGAAAGTAGTCTGTGAAACCGCGGTTAAAACTTTTATTTACATCGGGTTCAAAATCTAATTCGATTCTGCCCGAGGAGGTTTTTTCAGCGTATTTGTCAATCTCTCTGCGGTAGAAGGCGGTGACGTTTTTGACGTAATTTATGTCTTTCAGTCGTCCTTCTATTTTAAAGGATTTGACTCCGGCTTTTATGAGTTCTTCTATATGTTTTGAAGCGTTAAAATCGCGCAGGTTAAGCAAATATTTGTCTTTTGCAATTAAATTGCCGTTTTCGTCGGTGAGTGAATATTTTTTCCGGCACGGCTGGGCGCATTCGCCTCTGTTTGCTGAACGTCCGCCGATAGCATAACTCAGGTAGCACTGTCCGCTGTAAGAAACACACAGGGCACCGTGGATAAATGTTTCTATTTCACAGGTTGTGTTTGCGCAAATCTTTTTTATTTCGTCTAAAGAAGTTTCACGGGCAAGGATTACGCGTGAAACACCCAGTTTTTCAAAGAATTTTACCTTCTCTAAATTTCTGTTGTCGCACTGGGTGCTGGCATGTATTGCAATTGGCGGGAGTTTTCCGTCTATAGCAAGTTTTAAAATTCCGGTATCCTGAACTATTATTGCATCAATACCGGCATCGTATAGTTTATAAATAAGGTCTGCGGCTTCTTCCAGTTCACTGTCTGTAAGGATTGTATTGATTGTTACGTGAACTTTTACGTTGAACTTATGCGCGTAATCTACAACTTCCTTAATATCATCAAGCGAATTGGGCGCGGCTCTTCTTGCACCGAAAGCCGGTGCTCCAATATAAACGGCATCGGCACCGCAGTTTATTGCGGCGATTGCTGTTTCTTTATCTTTTGCCGGTGCAAGAAGTTCTACCCTGTGCATAGTTTGGTTCCTGTGTAAGATATGTTATTTTGCTTTTATTCAGAAACAAGCAGTATTTGTTTTTGAAACGGTAGCGGGAGCAGCACGGGAGCGTGTTCGAGAAAATTAATACTGCTTGTTTCTGTTTTTGTTTTGCCTCTGGATTTCAGGGCTATGGAAATATGGCCCCTTCACTTTTTTACCACACCACTTTTTCAATCATTTCAATTTCGTTGCCGTCAGGATCTTTAACAAATGCGATTTTAGTGCCCTTGCCATTCAGGTCAAACGGTTCGTAAAGGTATTCATATCCGAGGTCGTGAAGTTTTTTGGTAAATTCATCAAGCGATGTAACCGAAAATGCCAGATGCCCGAAGGCTGTACCGTTTGTGTAGCCTTCTGCCGGTGTTTCGTCGTTGTATGTAAGCTCAAGCTGGCAGGTGCCTTCTTCATCGTTTAAAAAGTAAAGCGTGCAATCCTCAAGCCTTTTCTGTTTATCAATTTTCATGTTCAAAAGTTTTGTATAAAACTTCAAAGACGCGTCAATGTCCTTTACTCTAATCATTGTGTGCAGTAATTTCATTTAATTTTCTCCTTATTTGTTTAATCCTGATGCGACACAACACCCTGTGATGCGTTGTTGTCTATAATTATTGTATTACGAATAATAGCATGCGCCATCAATAACAGGTAGGGGTTAATTTCGTTTGTTGATGACATGTTAATTTTTGCTTTCGGCTGCTCAGACGGTGACGGTTTTGAGTTTATTGTTTCAAAAGAGATAACCGACTGCATTGCGTAATGCTTTTCTTCCCCCTGAATCCTGTTAAGAAGTTCATCTTTCGGGAACTCTTCCGTACACGAAATACTTACGTGAACGGAATTTGACGTTTCGAGAATTAGCGTTGCCGAAACGTTGCCGAAATTTATTGTTGTAATTGTAATTACGAGAATGCTGTCATTTTCCTGTCCTTCCGAGCCGGTTTCTATGTCAAGATCAAATCCGGAGCCGTCTGCAAGAGGCAGCCACGGAAGGTACAAAAGCAAAATGGTTTTCAGAGTCTGTGAAGGGTTTTCCTGCGAGGCAACCGCTATACTTGCATTGATAAGTTTTGCGGTATCTTTTAGCTGTGATAGGTCACCTACTCCCTGTTTTGAAGCAGAAGCCATTGTAAGAATAAGTTTTGTAATAGCATCTTTGCCGTTGGACTGGATTAAAGCCGCAATTTCGCTCAGGTTTATCATTGCGTTAGGCGAAATCTGTAGTGTTTTAAGAGTTCCGGCAAGCTGTGAGTTAAGCTGCGTTTTCAGTGCGTTTTGCAAATCCTGTGTGGAAAGCCCCTGTAACTGTGCAAGAATCTGTGCCTGCTGCTGCGACAGCGCGCGCCTGTTTGCCATTTCGTACATTCTGTTGAACTGAATCTGCGTCATATTCTTCTGGAGCATATAAATAAATTCGTTCAAATTCCGCGGAAGCTTCATTAAATCTTTAATATAAACAGAGGTGTCGCCGGCACCGAGTGAACCCATCTGGACGTTTGCACCCGACGCGGCTGCTGACGGTGCAGGTGAGGATGACTGCGGGGCGGGCGCTGCAGAAAAACTCTGAGCTGCATTACTCTGCGGTTTTGCACCGGAAACAGAGCTGCCGGTTATCTGGTAGCCCGCGAATTTTGCAATCATCCGTCCTAAGTTGAAGTTTTCCACATGTCTATATTAAATGATTTTTCGGATAAAGTCCAGTTTAGTAATCAATTTTACCCTCCTGTAAAACGTTAGCTGTACATGAAGCCCCCTGAAAATTCGTGGAAATTTTTGGGTTGCAGTAATTATTTTTATTTTATGTATACCTGCAGGAACAAGTCCTTTATTTGTCAGAATAAACGGAAAAATATCACGTCCTATAGTGTTAGGTTTTTTATCGCCGTTAGCATCCACCCAGAAAACGTATCTGGTGTTATTGGTTTCATAACCAAATTCGTTGTTAATTTGACTAATTGTGTAGTCATCAATAGAAATATTTATCCCGTCTGCAAGCCTGAATATAAGAATATCCTTGCCAATACCTATTGAGTCTCTGCCTATTTCAGTTCCGTAAAGATTTTTACTTTTGCCCTTATGCCAGACCCCGCTTTATTATTGCATTCTTGAATTACTTTTAATTCAGGTTTGATTCTTTCGTAAATTTCCTTCATTTTAGCCGGAGCGTCGCCCCCGGTATTTGTAACACCCTCGGTAGTTAAATCCCAAGTTTCCAAAAATCCGTATTTTAACTGGGCTTTAGTAAGTGCCTGTGAAAGAATTGAATAGCTTTTTTTCAAACCTGTGACAATTTGACGATCATTTTGTTTCTGGATAAGTGTTGGCAAAGTCATCGCAGCAACAATTCCGATAATTCCGAGGGTGATGAGAACCTCTGCCAATGTAAAAGCGGATTTTCGGGAGGGCGTTAGCCCGTAAGGTGTCCGGAAACGGTGATTGTTCGGACACCCCGAATAATCCAAAACCGGGGGAAGCAAAGGGGGATTTTTTATTAAAACCCTCCGGTGCTGTGTGCCTCCTCCCTTCATGTTTAACTGGTGTATGGTTGAAGAGGTTAATGTTTTATTTTTTACCCCTCCTCGAAATCCAAGATTTCGGTCCTCACGCAAGGGGAGGACATTGTTCTTCACACACTTTGTAAAGGCGGGCAGGGGGGATTTTCTTTCCATCAGTTTCCGCAACAATGCACGCCAGCTTAAGGCTTTGCCCTCTTCGGCTGCCTGTATCCCTTGCTCTGTGCCGGTTAAGGAGCTTAAACTACTTGCCCCCCCCCCCCCCCGAAAAACCCTTACTATACTTGTGTTTCCCATTGTTTAGTTTCCTTTTCTTTTTTATATCTTTCCTATTTATTTTCCGCTGCCTTTTTATTATAAACTATCGAGCAGTTTTTTCAAGATTAATACTTTTATGATAATATAAACAGGTAGAAAAAAAGGGGCTGAAACAATGTTTGACAACAGAGTTAATATTTTAAAGGCGCTTGCTATCCTGCTTGTGGTATCAGGACATCTGGAGTTTTCGCTTCTGGGAATGTTTACGCCGTATTCGTTCCAACTGGCGTTGTTTTTCTTTATTTCGGGATACCTTTTTAAGGAAAAATACCTTGATGACGTTGCAAACTTCTTTGAGCGGCGTATCAAAACTCTTTTAGTTCCGTATTTTCTATATAATATTTTTTATCTCGGGGTGACTGTTGTCGTTGCAAAGCTTACAGGAAAATGGTGGGGTATGCCTTTGAGTTTGAAAAACTTTTTCATCACTCCGTTTCTTAACGGACACCAGTTTGACCTTTCATGCCCGCTGTGGTTTGTAACCCAGCTGTTTATGACTATGATTACTTTCCTTTTTGTGTTCAGAATTTTAAAAGGAATCAAGGACAACAAATTTTTTCATCTAACAGTATTCGCTCTGATGGGATTTCTTGCAATACCGGTTTCCAAAATAGTTCCCGTAACCCCTGTTATGCTTGTCATAATTAGATTAATGTTTTCTATGTTTTTTGTTTATCTCGGATATTTTTACAAACAGTATATTCAAGACAAATATGATATTTTCACAATAAAATGGGCGGGGGCAGTCATAGCATTACAGTCGGTTTTGTGGATGTTTAACAGGGATTACGATCCGGAACACGGTATTGGTTTGAGTTACGTACTTGTCTGGGCAAGATTTGACCAGCAGCTTGTTGTTCCGGTAATAACTGCACTCACCGGCATCTGGGCTTCTCTATTTACTGTTAAAATTTTCTATCCGTATGTAAAAGACTGCAAGTTTATTAATTATATGGGCAAAACAACCTATCATATTATGGCAAACCATTTGCTTGTTATGTATATAATTACCGCTATCTTCCTCAAAATAAACGGAATTCCGATTTCAGTGCGCGAAAACCACGACATATACTGGATTTATAACCCTGTTCAGACAACTTATCTTTACTTTGTCCTGACAATGGTTATCACAACTTACGCAGGCGTCGGGCAGCAAAAATTATGGAAAAAAATTAAAGAGTTATTTTCCAAAAATGAAAATGCCGCCGTTGAACAAAAATAAAATTTATCAGACTGAACTCTGAATAAGCCTTATTTCACGTCGTCTTTAATAACAATCAGGTTATTCATGATTTTCATAGCACACGTAGGGAGCACAACATGTTCCAGACCGTCTGCAATACTGATAATCTTGCCTGCGCCAAGAACTACATCTTCACCTTTGTACATGAATTTGTAATCAGTTTTTCTGTCTGAACGGATAGTAACTTTGTCCATTTTGTGTCCTTTCTTTTCTTTTTTATAAAAATAATAACAAAACTATTTATCTTCCATAATCCCCAGCGGATTAAAAAACACGCCTTCCTGCATTACCTCGTCATACAAATCCTCATCAGCCTTGAACTGTTCTTCCGTATATGGATACAGGTCAATTGTAACCTCGAGTTCTGTTTCTATTTTCCCGACAAGAGGCCAGATTTGTTCGCGTTTTGATTTATCTTCAATATCAAACAGCGCAACGATTTCAATATCTTCGTCCTCGTGCTCTTTGCCGTCAAGGTAAGCCCCGAAAAGATACAACCCTTTGTAATCGTCAAATCTTTTTCTAAATGCGTTAGAAAGCCTTTTTATAACTTCATGAATCTGACCTGCCATATAATAACTACTCCTTATTTTTCAAGCTGATTTAAAACCATGTTTCTATCAACTGTGACCTGTTCAGATGTTTCAAGATTTTTCACTGAAACTTTATTTAAATTAATTTCGTCTTCGCCTAAAATAAGCGCAAAATTTGCGGTCTTGGAAGCTTTTTCAAGCTGTTTTGTAAACTTTTTATTAGATAAATCAAATTCAACTCTTTTTCCGGCATCTCTGAGTTCCTGCGCCAGAGCAAAAGCTTCAAGCGGAGAGTTTGAAACAATGTAGCCGTCAAGTTTTTCTGGCTCAACCTCCGGCAGAAGCGAGTTTAATCTTTCCATACCCATAGCCCAGCCGACAGCCGGAGTATCTTCACCGCCGAGATTTTTAACCAGACTGTCATACCGTCCGCCGCCACAGACTGCGTTTTGTGAGCCGAGGTTGTTTGACTTAATCTCAAATACCGTTCTGTTATAGTAGTCAAGCCCTCTCACAAGCAGTTTGTTTTCAACATATTTAACCCCGAGTTTGTCGAGGTATGTTTTTAAACTGCTGTAGTGTTCGGCGCATTCTTCACAGATAAAATCGGACTGGATAACTTTTTGGATTTCCGGTTTTTCAAAAATAGCCTTGCAGGATTCGACTTTGCAATCCAGAAGTCTCAGCGGATTTTTTTCGTATCTGTTCTGACAGTCCTCGCAGAGATTCTCAAACTCCGGTTTCAAAACTTCTTTAATTTTAGCCTTGTATTCTTCGCGGCATTTCGGGCAGCCGAGGGAATTTAACTCTACAACAAGGTCATTCAGCCCGAGAGATTTCAAATAATCCACAGCAAGCATAATAACCTCAGCATCAGCTGAAGACTCTTTTATACCGAACATTTCAACGCCAACCTGATGAAACTGTCTTTGTCTGCCTGCCTGCGGACGTTCATAGCGAAACATCGGGCCTTTGTACCAGAGTTTAACCGGAGCGGAAAGTCTTGCCATTCCGTTTTCTATAAAAGAGCGAACCACACCTGCTGTATTTTCAGGTCTGAGCGTAAGCGACCGGTCGCTTTTTTCAAATGTGTACATTTCTTTGTTGACTATATCGGTTGTATCGCCCACCCCGCGTGCAAAAAGTTCTGTTGCTTCAAAAATCGGGGTTCTTATTTCTCTGTAACCGTACTTTGAAAATACCTCGAGAGCTTTTGCTTCCAATCTCTGCCATGCTCCGGCGTCCTGAGGTAAAATGTCTTTTGTTCCTTTGATAACTTTGATTATAGTCATAAAGCAATTATAGTCTTTCAGGCTCCAATTGTCAAACAAAAATTAAGACATCTTATTACAATTTTAAGTTTTTATAATCTTCCATGCTGTCGCCGCCGAATTTTAAGAGAAACTCGTTAGCAAGCACACAGGCAATCCGCGCTTCTGCGACAACAGCACATGCTTCGACTGCACATGTGTCCGAACGTTCAAAATGTGCTTCTGTTTGTTCTAAAGTTCTGGCATCAACAGTTTTTAGAGGCTTTCTAAGGGTCGGTATCGGTTTCATAACAGCTTTAACAACTAAATCTTCACCGTTGGTCATACCTCCTTCAATTCCGCCGGCATTGTTTGTTTTGCGGTAAATCTTTTCGTTATCAATAAAAATCTCATCGTGAAACTCGCTTCCGTACATTTTGTAAGCGTGGTTATCGCCTATAGAAACGGATTTAACTGCAGGAATACTCATAACTGCCTGCGCTATTCGCCCGTCAAGCATTCTATCCCAGTGAACATAAGAACCCAGTCCTACCGGAAGATTTTTGTACACAACTTCAAATTTTCCACCGAGAGTGTCGCCGGCTTGTTTAGCATTGTCTATTTCCGCGTGCATTTCTTCAATAGTTTTTGCTCTGCCTATCTGCAATATTTTTGAGGTGCATTCAACGCCGAAAGTTTTCAAAAAAAGTTTAGCCACCGCGCCTACAGCGGTTTCTATTGCTGTTTTTCTTGCGCTGGAGCGCTCAAGGATATTACGAAGGTCTTTCTGGTTATATTTTATACTGCCTGCATAATCGGCATGCCCCGGACGGTATTTTGTAAATGATTTTTCATAAGTTTCGTCAGAAGGGTTAACGCTCATGATTTTCTGCCAGTTTTCGTAATCTTTATTATAAATAACAAGAGTAACAGGTGCACCTGTTGTTTTGCCGAAACGAACGCCTGATGTAAATTCTGCAGTATCTGTTTCTATCTGCATTCTGCCGCCTCTGCCATAGCCCTGCTGACGGCGTTTTAGTTCGAAGTTTATAAAATCAATATCAATTTCAAGATTTGCAGGAAGCCCTTCAATAATTGCGGTTAAACATTTGCCGTGGCTTTCGCCTGATGTCAAAAATCTAAACTTTTCCATAGATTTATTTTAGCATGAAAACAGAAATTATAAGAAAGTGGATGTTGGTTGAAAAGTAATCTTTTTTTATTGGACAGGTATGCCCAATCTAAATATCTTCTTTAACTAATCTGTCGGATTAGTAAATCTTACCTACTATCTACTAACTTCAACTTACCAGAAAACAAATAAACCATTCATCCTTTCGACCCTTCAACTTTTCAACCAAATTCACTCTTCACTTTCTGGCATACTTCAAAAATGTCTGAACTCTGGTTTGCATCAATTCTTCTGTAATAAGCCATTTTCCGGAAGGCTGTTTTTTTACAATCATATAAGTTTTAAGTTTATATTTTTCCCCGGAAGGCTGGCGCAGTGAGGAAATTTTGTAGCCGTCATCAAGCTTTTCGGCTTTTATATCAGTATAGGTATTTTTATATTTGCGCATTTTTGCACCTTTTTGACCTATTTTCATCTGTGTTATATAAGTATCAGTATCTGTTTCAACATTAACAAGTTCTCCGTCCGGCTTTATCACCTGACGTATTATTTTTGCTTCCGGCGAATACATTTTTATTAACTCTGGACTGTAATTATTTGCAGCATGGACATAATTCTTAAAAAACTTCAAAGCCTCCTGAGCTTCATCCGCAAAAACTTTTGCTCCGCTACACATGGCAATAAGCACAATTAAGAATAGTAAAAAATTTTTCATTATATGTACTCCTTAATCTATTTAATTTAATAAATAAGGATTGCAAATATTTCATCAGACGCATGACTGTTACTTAATAAACCGGTACAACAAACCGCTCAGTATAATTCCAAAACAGGGCAAAATATAAACAGTTATAAGAACCACTGTAGCCCCTCTTCCGAAAAAGAAAGTCTCGTCATTTGACAAGACTTATAAATATACATTTACCCCACATTTTTTATATCATAAAAAAGTTCTTTTGTCAAGCTTAATATAAATGTAAAAAACTTGACTTTTTTATTGTAGAAAACTTTGTTCAAAACAGTAGAAAACCATGAAGTTTTCTACACTTTTTGGAGGATTTTTTTTATTTTATCAAAAATCAGTCAATAACCCGAAAACTTTTCTACAAATTTTCTACAAATAAAAAATCAATCATAATCATAATTTCAAATAGTTTTCTACAAATATTTGCTTATTATTATTACTATGAATTTTATTATTTATATTTATTAAATTAATATATAAATAATGCTGTCATTGTTCAAAAAGATGAATGGAAATTTTATTAAGTAATAACTGATAAGTTAAATTTTGTTTAAATAATGTTCAGTTATATTTTTATTTATTATATCATAAATTCATATAAAAAAGCAAAGGAGTTAAGGGATGAAATTTGTCATTAAAAAAGAGGATTTGTATAACGGGATTAAGATAGTAGAACGAGCCACAAGTGTGAGAGCCTTGCAGCCGGTACTGCTTAATATTTTAATCGAAACCATTAACAACAGCACTATAAAACTTGTTGCAACAGATTTAGATTTGACTGTCATTGCCGAAGTTGATGCGCAGGTTGAGGAGGAAGGTAAAATTACACTTCCTTCAAAAACTCTCAACGAGATAGTTTCCAAACTCGGCGATAAGCTTATTACTTTTGAAATGCCTGAAGGTTCAACTTCTGTGAATATAACCTGTCAAAACTCAAAGTTTGATATAATAGGTATTTCAGCCTCGGAATTTCCTCCGGAAGTTTATAATATAGAAACTAATGAGGCTGAAAGCTTTGAAATTGAAGTAAAACCTTTGACAAAAGCCGTTAAACAGGCAGGATTTGCCGCAGCAAGCTATGAAACAAGCAATCTTTTATCAGGTATAGTTCTGGATATTCAGGGAGAAGTTCTGGAGATTGCTTCTACTGACGGAAACAGGCTCGCCAGAGTTCGCGAAAAAATTAAAAATCCGGAAAATAAATCAAAACAGCTTATTATTCCGTCAAAAACCCTGAATGAATTTATTAAAATGTCCTCGTTTATTGAAGAAGAAGCTGTTAAAATTTACACAGAAAAAACTAAGATTATTATAAAATCAGAAAAAACAACAACGATTTCAAGACTTCTGGAAGGACAGTTCCCTAAGTATAATCAGCTTATACCGGCAGAAAGTCCTAAAACTGCAACGGTTAATGTTTCACAGTTAATCTCGGCGCTTGAACGTGTGTCAATTATGGTTAACGAAAAAACAAGTATTGTGAAACTTGAATTTTCTCAGAATACTTTGAAGTTGACAGCTGACACTCCGGATTCCGGTAAATCAGAAGAAGAACTCGCTGTAAATTATACTGCGGAAGATTTAACAATTGCTTTTAATTACAAGTTTGTTCTCGAGGCCTTGAAAAATATTGACTGCGACGAAGTTAACATTGGTTTGAACACTCCGCTGTCAGCAACTGTTTTAAGACCTAATAGTGAAGAAGATTTTGTCTGCCTGATAATGCCGGTTCAGATAAGATAATTTGCTTTCCTGTCGGGCATTATCTGCCCGACCTCTGTGGCAAAGTTGAACAGGTGAATTTGTTGAATGGTTTAACATTAAATATGTCATTCAGAAACTCTTTCAGCTTTATTGTTGGGCTGAAAGCCAAATCTTCATTTTTAAGTGATGTGGTGCGCAGCACCAGAGGGTTTTTATAATAAAATTCCCCTTTGATTCCCCCAGTCTTGGATTATTCGGGGTGTCCGAAAACTCAACGTTTCCGGACACCTTACGGGCTAACTCCCTACCGAAAATCCGCTTTAAAAAAGTGGGGTAGAATAATTACCTCCCTTACAAAGGCGGATTGCGAGCAGAGGGCGAAACGACAACGCGAAGGCGTTGGCGTTGCAGACCCGTTTAATGCGAGCAACCAAGCAGAGGTGGCACGATAGTGCCGGAGGGTTTAGAAGAAAAACCATCTGCAGGATTAGTATATCCTACCTACGTTACTATTCAGGAACAGTAGTATTTGTTTTCGAAACGATAGCGGGAGCAGCGCGGGAGCGTGTTGAGAAAATTAATACTACTGTTCCTGTAACCTCTCCCGAATTTGTTAATGAGCGAAAGCGAATTTACAAATTCTGCCATCTCTCTTTGTGAGATGGCAATAGAGAACCCCTCACCCCTCTCACATGTACTGTGTTCCGGAAGCAGGTTCACAAGGCGCATTCTTCGTCTGTTCGCTTTGCTCCTCAAGGGGTGGAGGGTACTGTGCTTCACCCTTCACTTTTGTCGTACTTAACGTCTTAGCGTCTTTTTTTATTCTATTATTTCTTAGCCGATTTATCAGCGAGTTCTGAATCTACGCGGAGGAATACAGGTGTTATATCTTCTTTTGATATAAGTTTACCCTCTTTTATGTTATCGGCTGTTAAATCGTCTAATTTTACGCTCAAATCGAACGATAATTGTCTTGCCATGTTTTTAGCAATATTCGGACAGTATGGATAAATCAGTGCTGACACGATGCACATAACTTCTAAGATTGTTGTAAGAACCTGCGCGCATTCATCCATTTTTCCTTCTTTTGCTAAAGTCCACGGGGCGTTATCGGTGACGAATTTGTTTGCAGTATCGACAAGCCCTGTTATTTCCTGTGCTGCTTCTGCGACTTCAAAATGGTTGAAATGGTTTTCTACAATTTTTACTGTGCCGAGAGCTTTTTTCAAAAGTTCGTTTGCGCCGTCAACAAGCGATAAGTTTTTCGGCTGAACAACTCCGTCAAAATATTTTACAAGCATAGAAAGCGTTCTGTTTAGGAGGTTGCCCATGCTGTTTGCAAGGTGTGCGTTAACTTTTTCTTTAAAATCGTCATCAGAAAAGTTTCCGTCACGTCCGCAAGGGGCAGAGGTTGCCATATAGTATCTGAAAGCGTCAGGTTCTTTAAGTTCAAAAGTTTCAAGAACCGATGTCGGGGAAATTACGTTGCCGAGAGATTTTGACATTTTTGTTTCATCTATCGTAATCCAGCCGTGTGCAAGGATGTGTTTAGGGAGCGGCAAATCCAGTGCCATTAAAAACGCAGGCCAGTAAATACTGTGAAATTTCAAAATATCTTTTCCGATAACCTGAACTTCTGCAGGCCAGTATTTTTTGAAATCTTTCGGCTCTTTTTCAGTATCATAACCGAGTGCAGTTATGTAGTTTGAAAGCGCGTCAATCCACACGTAAATTGACTGTTCGGCGTCGCTCAGAACATCAATCCCCCATTGAACATTTGATTTTGCGCGCGAAACAGAGATGTCCTGAATATCTTCCAGCTGGTTTAACACTTCGTTTGCCCGGAAGGCCGGAACGATAAAATCAGGATTTTCTTTTATATGTTTTATTATTGCGTCTTTGTATTTAGATAGTTTGAAGAAATAATTTTCTTCTTTAACGACTTCCGGTTTTTTTAAGTGGTCAGGACAAAGGCCATCCTCTGTTAAGTCCTTCGGGTTAAGGAAGCATTCACAGCCGGTGCAGTATAGACCTTCATAAGAATGTTTATAAATATCTCCTTTTTCCAGAAGTTTGTTAAAGATTTTTTGAACAGCTTTTTCGTGATAGTCATCGGTTGTTCTTATAAATTTGCTGTAATCAATATCAAGCACTTTCCATGCGTCTTTGAATTTCTGAGCGTTTTCGTCGCAAAGTTCTTTCGGGGTAATTCCCTTTGCCGCAGCGGTTTTTTGAATTTTAATACCGTGTTCGTCGGTTCCTGTTAAAAAGAACATATCATCAGTTCTCTGCGAAAAATGACGCGCAATAACGTCTGTTAATATTTTTTCGTAAGCGTGTCCTATATGCGGGGCTCCGTTTACGTAATCTATTGCTGTTGTTATGTAAAATTTTTCCATTCTTATTCCCTCTTTTGTTTATATAAAAATTTTATCACGAAATTTTAATTTTCATGATTTCTCTGGAAAACCAGAAAATTTAAGCCGTTATAAATATCTCTCACCTGAGTATAATTATTTTTCACGTAACCGCAGAATTGAAGTCCATAATTCTGGCAGATGTATGGGAAAAAGTAATCTTTCATGCTCTGGTTGCTAAATACTATATACACAGGTTTTGTTTTTTCAAAATGTTCTATAAAAGCTTTATCCGTAAAGGTTTCTGAATACAACGGAATCATTGAATTGTAATAATCGTCAGAAGGTGTTGAATGTTTTGATAAAAAGTTTACAATCAAACCTTCCGGAAATATTACCATATCTGTGTTTTCTTTGTTTTCCAGAAACTTTAAAAGCCCGTTAATTGAAGCAGCATAGGGTTCGCTTGTATAAATAGTTCCCTTAGCTGTTGTTATTTTGTGATTAAGAACACGTCTTTCAAAGCTGTATGCAACAAGATAGCTTAAACTTACTGTAATCATAAATACAGCCGCATATTTTTGATACTTTTTCTCAACGAGCGTAAAAATTACTGCGAAAAATGAAACTAAAAGTATTGCTGTATAAAAGTTTCCGTAGTTTGCAGGAGTGAGCCCCCAGAAGGATTTTAAACTCGCAGATATTGCTGACACAACAAGAACAAAAAGCGCTATGTTATTTTTTAATTCTTTAAAACAAACAATCGCAAGTATAAATATAAGAGGGATTAAAAATATAAAAGATTTATATCCTGCAAGATAATATGACGCAACAACCGAAATAACAGCGATTACATATCCGGCAATTTTGTTTTTGTCAGCGACAAATCCTGCCAGAAACAGTCCGAGAAGTCCTGCTGCAGTTTTTAAAAGATTAACCGCCCACGCTTCAAAAACCATTTTGTTAAAAAATACGCCCTGTGATTTGTAGAAAAATTCAAGCGTTTTGCACTCTGACATTTTGTGAATTGTTTTTGCTGTTTCTATAAGATTGTCTAACCTGAGTCCCTGCGCAAAAAGTATTCCGGATGAAATCAGTGGAACTATTGCAAAACAGGTGATTGAATTAAGTATAATTTTTAAATTTCCGGAGAACAGAACAATTACAAATAAAAGCCCCGAGTATACGAAAAAATCATATTTGTTCGCAGCGCTAAAACCTGCAAGAAGCGAGGCCAGATATAAATATTTGTTTAAATTTGTTTCCTTGTATTTTATGAGGAAAAATACCGAATAAATAAATCCTAGAGTTCCGTAAAGCATTCCCCAGCTGTAAGGAAAAGTAAAGTTAAACAGATGGAATGCGCAGATACCTGTGACTATTGTAAAAAATCCAAGCGAAAAACTCAAAATTTCAGTTAGAAATTTCCGCGCAATCAAATAAATTCCGCTCACAATTCCTATAGAACACACGGCACCCGATAAATAAAGAGTTCCGAGTTTTGTTCCGAAAATCTTGTATAATAGTGCATTCAACATATAAGATACCGGGCCGTAGATTACAAAGAGGTCTTTGTATAAGACTTTCCCTTTCAAAATCTGTTCGGGATAGTAAACTTCTCTCCCTACATCCAGCAATATATTTGCGTAGTGACCCGTAAAAATTAACAATGCAATTAAGCATAAAATCCATAAAATACAAAGGTATTTATTTTCTATAATAAACTTTTTCATATTAATAAAAGTAACAAACAAAAATAAAAAAAGCAATTTATGAAGAAGAAAATACTTTATATACATGTGTAATAGGAATGCTGAACTCTGTCCGTATGGCTGGAGGTCAGAAACTGACACACAACAGCAGTGGTTCATAAAATTTGTTGGTTAAAGGAACCGGCTGCAAAAGGCAGATAAAAGGCTTGGAGTTATGTTACCATTAAATGTAGTAAGCGATTTAGACAGACTGGCATCAGAAGGCGTAATAGATTTTGATGCGGCGGCACTTTTGACCGGCGCACAGCCCCGTTATGTCGGCAATCCTCATATTCCAATGCTTCCGCCGACAGAAGTTCCGGTAAACAGCGGTCAATTTAACCAGCCGGCGTCAGACAGCTTTATTGACCCTAAAACAGGTCTGCCGAAAACACAAATTGAAAAATCCGGAAATCCTGCGTGGAAGAAAATTCTGTTTGCCGGGCTTGTTATTGCCGCAGGAGCTTTCGGAATATCAAAACTTAAAGGCGTAAAACAATTCTTTAAAAATAAAAATTTCTCAATAAAAGATAAAATAAAAATTCCGCAAGGAATAAAAGACGGCTGGACAAAGTTTACAAATAAATGTTCGCAGGGACTGGAATGGCTTAAAGGTATTTTCAGCAAAGGTAAAAAGGGATAAAAGGCAATAAGAATGTAGAATAATATGTAAAAATACCTATTATAACACAAGTCAAAATATAAAAATCTGTTCTTTATTGAATTCCTCTCCCCTTATACGTATAGTTATATGCTTGCGAAAAATAATTATGTTTGTAATAAAATCTTGATTGACGAATTTATGAACAGATACTCGCGCAACATCTCACTGAATGAAATCGGGCTTGATGGGCAGGAAAAACTCCTTGCCTCAAGCGTTCTTGTCTGCGGCTGCGGCGGTCTCGGTTCCACTGTCATCGCAAACCTCACCTCCCTCGGCGTAGGATTAATCGGGATTGTTGACTGCGACAAAGTCGATATTACTAACCTTAACCGTCAGTTTCTCCATAAATATTCCTATATAGGAAAGGACAAAACCTCCTCCGTTGTCGATTGGGTTAAAGGATACAACCCCGAAATTAACGTTGTTCCATATAATATCAAACTCTCCCCCAAAAACTATGAAGAAGTTGTACAGGATTACGACATAATTGTCGACTGCTTCGACTCCTTTAAATCAAAATTTCTGCTGAATGAAATCGCCGTAAAAATGAATCGTACGCTTGTCCACGGCGGCGTAAGCGGGTTTTACGGCCAGGTCACAACAATTATCTCCGGAAAAACCCCCTGCCTCAGATGTATTCTGCCTGACGCTGACGTTAATATAAAAATTCCGGAAGGTATTGCAAGCCCTGCTGTCAGTCTTATCGGTTCAATCCAGTCAATGGAAGTCCTAAAACTCATAACAGGAGCAGGCTCCGCCCTTGAGGGAAGCCTGTTAACCTGTAATATGCTTGAAAATTCTTTCAAAACGCTCAAAATCTCCAGAAATTCAAACTGTCCGCTCTGCGCTGACTAAGCTTTTAAATCTGTGTGAGTAATTTTCAAATCTTCTTCTTTTATTTTATTCAGAACATTTGCAAATTTTTTCGCAAACGGTTTCATAACATTTGCCGGTGATACAAAAAGCCCGTTGAGTTTAGCGGTATCAAGAGGACATTCCATATCTTTTACATAGGCCTCTTTCATCGTAAGAATATAATTTTTGACATAAGGCATCTGCTCCTCGCGCGTAAGCTTTGAAAATTTCTCAAAAGTCATATTCTGGTCAATACCTTCTTTTTCTTCCGGGTTATCTTTTGCATACTGTTTGCTTAACCTTAAAGAGGCAGCTGTCATCTGCCCTAAACCTCTATATTTGCCGTTTTTTGCTGACGGTTTGAATTTTGATTCCTTATAAATCAAAGCTGTCAAATCTTCCGGAGCGCATTTTACTTTTTTAGACGTTTCAAGAATCTGTGTAATAAACTCATCCGACACATCCGGAATATGTTTTGCCACCATAGCTCTTATCGTATTAAATTCTTTTGGCTTCTGCGGCGTTTCAGCCTTATTTTCCGGAAAATTAAAATTAATTTTAATTTCGGATTTTCCGGATTTACCTGCCGGTTTTGCCGGAATAAACAGATTTTTTGCTACATAAAGCGCGTCAACTTTGTTTTCGCCCATACTAATAATCCTTTCTACAAAGTTATGTACGGCTCAACAAAACAAAAACTTTAGATTTTATTAACTTTTTTAAACTAGTATTTTCCCGAGTTTTTTGACAAAAGCAATATCTTCTGATGGCACTTTCCCGGTAGTTGTGAGATAATTTCCTATTAAAATTCCCTCAACACAGCACAGCAAGGCTTTTTTCTGATTTTCATCAGAAAGTCTCATTCTGCCGCCGCAAAAACGCAGAACCGACGACGGATTGGCTATTTTAAACACAGCAAGAGTTCTCAAAACATTTTCTTCATCAATTTTATCAATATAATTTTCAAAAGGTGTCTGAGGTATCGGCATTAGAATATTAATAGGTATACTCTCAGGCTGAATTTTAGCAAGTTCAAGCGCCATTTCAATACGCTGTTCAACACTTTCACCCATGCCAAGAATTACGCCGCAGCAAAGCTCCATGCCGTATTTTTTTACCAGACGGCAGGTGTTAAGCCTGTCCTGCCATGTATGAGTGGTGCAAACTTCCGGATAATAAGATTCCGATGTATTTATATTATGGTGAAATCTTTTTAAACCTGCATCGGCAAGAGATTTTGCCTGCTCTTCATTTAAAATTCCAATTGAGGCACAGCTTTTAATCCCGTCAACTTTGTTCAGGGCTTTTATCATATTAAGAATTTTGTCAAAATCTTCCTCATCCGGAGTTTTGCCGGAAGTGACAATTGCAAACCTTGAGGCTTTATTATCTCTGGCTTCTCCGGCGGCTCTGAGGACATCTTCTACCGGAATAAGCGGGTAAGTTTCTATATCTGTTCTGTAATGCGAACTCTGTGCGCAGTATTTGCAATTCTGAGAACATTTACCGTTTCTGGCATTCACAATTGAACAAAATTCTACGGAATCTTTCACAAACTCAGATGAGATTTTTAACAACTCATCCAGTTCCATATTATATAATTTTAGAAGCGCTTCTTTGGACAATTTATTTTCTGTAATCATAGTACCCTCCGGCTTATGTTATGATAGAGATTAAGCTTTGTCAAATAAAATCTTTCTGTCTGGCAGGTAATTCCTGACCGGCATTACTTTATTGCAGGGCAAGTATGTCCAAACTACATTCTAATCCGACAAAAAATTTGCTTTTATTCAAGAAGAGTAGTATTGATTTTCGAAACGATAGCGGGAGCAGCGCGGAAGCGTGTTGAGAAAGTTAATACTACTACTCTTTTTTCCCATTTGTCCATTTAGCTTTGCTGCACTTAACCTCTTTTCTGTCTAATGATAATCTCGCAGCCCCTTTACAAAAAACTCTGAAAGTGTCATAATAGCTTTATGCGCATTGAAACAGAAAAAAAGCTTGCCGCAGGATTTTCCATAACATCCAATGCGGCTGTAATTGTTTTAAAACTTATTGCGGGAATTATTTCCGGCAGTATAAGTATTATATCGGAAGCAATTCACTCATTGAGCGATTTTCTGGCGTCAGTGCTGACTTTTTTCGCCGTAATGCGTTCATCTGAACCTGCCGACAAAAACCACCCTTACGGCCATGGAAGATATGAAGATATGTCAGGATTTATTGAGGGCGGATTGATTGTCTTTGCGGCTGTATTTATTATCTACGAAGCCGGCAAAAAACTGGTTTCCGGGTATTATATGGAGGCTGAAAATATCTTTGGCATAAGCGTTATGGCTTTTGCGGTTGTTGCAAACTTTCTTGTAAGCTCTTATCTTTTTTATGTTGCGAAAAAAAGCGGCTCGGTGTCTTTATACGCGGACGGGGAACATTTGCGGACTGACATCTGGTCGTCACTCGGCGTTTTAATAGGTCTGGTTTTGATAAAACTTACCGGCATAACAATTTTAGACCCTGTGATTGCGATAATTGTTGCTTTGTTTATTCTGCAAACCGGTGTAAAGATTTCAAGAACAACCTTAAACAATCTTCTTGACGGCTCTTTGCCTGCAGAGGATTTAACAGAGATTGAAAATGTCATAAAAAAATTTGAGAAAGATGGTGTAATCGGATTTAAAAACCTGAAATCGAGGCGGGTCGGCCCTTCAAAAGAGATAGAATTTACGCTTCTTTTTCCTGAGGATATGACAATTGCCCGCTGCCACGGTTTTTGCGATGATATAGAAGAAAAGATTGCAGAAAAACTCGGCGCCTGCTCAATCTCTATCCACGCAGAACCCGATTGCCCGAAGTGCAGAATTTCTGCTAATTAATTTCAATACCTGCAGATAGTAGTTCTTTATAGATTTTGTCTTTTTCTGTTCGGTAGCCGGAAATATCCTGTCCTGAAATTTTTCCGTAGGTTACTATGCGTTCCAGAAGATTATATAAGACAACATTTCTGTTAACGGAATTCTCCTCAGATTGTTGCGTTTTTTTTAAATCTTTATATATGCTTATTAAGTTGTTTATATTTTCATCTGCCATTTTTTATTCCTTGTTTAGTAAACAGTATTTATCGTAATTCCCATAAAATATTTTCTGAACTGATCAAAATTCAAAATTATAGGCGCTGCAGAGTTGTGCGGATTTATAACTTTTATACCGGTCTTACCATCCGGCATAGTTGTTATTATACAAGAATAGTTGTGGCTGGTTAATATACCATAATCTGCATCAATTACGGATTCTACAGCGCTTCCCGCTTGTGATGGAGTGGAGGCATTTATTATACAGCCTTTCAAACGGGTTAAAATTTCATCCTTAAGTATTATAGAATTATCTTTAGGATTTTTCAATAATAAAGTTTTTCCTTTAAGTTGCGGAGGTACAAGAGGATTATTTCCAAGTTTTAATATATTTGAAGCATAACCTGAATTTCCTTCAGCAACTCCATAGAATAATTCTCCGGTCTTTAAATCTGCAGGATTAGCCATACTTGTACTTGTAAAACGGCTGTTTTGAGCTTCTTCTATTGTAAGAATATCATCTAATGAAAAATCTTTAGAGTGTCCGTTTAAAACTTTTTCATTTGCCAGAACATAATGCGGGTCTGCAGGATTATTAATAAGATCCTCAAGTACGGCCATTGCTTTATTTCTGTCGATATTAGGATTATTGATATTCTTTTCAAGGTAATCAATCATAATTTGAGATTTTATGTAAACTTCATTTTTTTCATAAGCCTGTTCCAGCAGATTGACGCCGCTGCATCCTTTTGAATAGTATGGAGTTTTATTAAGAGAACTTTCAATATCATTTAAATCAACATTCAAAGAAATTTTTGAATCCGGCATATTAACTTTTAAGACACTGTTTGTTTCAGAGAAACAGTTATTTAAAAGTTTTGCTTTGGCTTGCGGGTTATCCAGCATAGAGATAATCTTTGAATAAAGGTAGCATTTACCGGCTGCCCTTTGTTTAACATTATATCCCGGAGGGAACAGTTTAAAATAGGTATCTTTTGAAATGTTTAATTTTGTTACACTCTGTTCGGAAGTTTTCAAATATAATTTTCCGTTCGATTCAAACGCATTACCGTCCGGAATATTCTTAATTTTGTCAATGGTGATTTTGCCGTCATCGATGTGCGGGATGTACAGGTCTTTTACCTGTTCTGCTGTTAAGTTTTCTCTTTTAGTTTTTATTAAAAGCTCTGTATCCCGTGCCATTCTTTTATCAATAGAGCTGTTTGCATAACTGTTTAATACTCCGGAGTCTATAGTTCCGTCTTTTACAAGTTCAATCATGTCCTTGTATCTATTTATTATGCCTGAGTCTTTTTTATTTTTTACATAGAATTTTATACTATCAATAGGGTTAAAGTCACGGTTTTTTGCCGCAATATTAACCATATCATTAAATATAGCTTTATCCTGAGGGGATTGCAGTAGAGTTAAATAACTTATATCTTTATTTTTTCTAGTTTTTATTGCATGTATAAAATATTTAAAATTGTAAACACTGTCTATTTCAGAGATGTACTGCTGTAAAACCGGAATATTTGTTTGCCTTATTATTTTTTGTTTAGCATTTTCCAGAGCTTCATTTACCGGAGCAGACTGTTGCTGCCGGACAGGTGTATCAACTGCTGACTGGTTGTCCAAATCTAAGAACTCAAAATTGAACCATTGCCTGGGTTTAACGGGATTATAGAGTAATGTCCCTTGAGTATCGTATATTTTTATATCCAGACCGCTCTTTTTGATTTGCTTCTGCAATCTGTCTACATAAGATTTCCCGTAAATATCTGTTGGAACAATAATTCTATCTATAGCATTTGAAGGAAGCCCGACCGGAACGGCTCTGTGGGTAGTATAACTCCTGTGTCCGCTCATGTTGCCGTCTTTATATAGTTCGCTGTCCTGCTTGCTGACGCTGAATGAATTATCAATAAGTGCCGGAGCTACAGATTTTTTGTCAAAGACTATAACAACAGTGCCTCTTCTCTCAAAAGGATTAGGCATGAAGTTAGCTTCGCCTTTATTCCAGCGTCTATTTGTTGAGAAGAAATCTTTTATGGAATAATTATCCTGAACATCCCATAAATCAGCGCACATAGGCGTCATAGAACCCGGATCCCCGTCACTTCTTCCTGCGCCGACTTGTCCGGAGTATTCTCTGCTTACAAGACCGCCCTGTAAAATACTTTCAATGTTTTGTGGACTTGTTGCGTGGAGTAAATTATCCTGTGTTAAAACATCAGTTGCATTATGGTGTATTTGTCTGCCTTTGCTGTTTTGAAGTGCTTCATAAGAAGCTTCAAAAATACGTTTCTGCGACGGAGTCAGGTGTTCTGCAATGCTTATGTGTTTATTAATGTGTTCTAATTCTACTGCATCTCTATCTGTTAAGTTTCCGTATATACGGGATGACACAGGAATTTCCTCAAAGCTTCTGCCGCCAATATTGTACGTAGTTTTCGGGGTGGCTTTCTGAATTCTTGCAACGTAATCGGCAATATTTTCACCTTGTTTTTGAGGGTTAGCCTCGCAGAGTGTCTGGAAGCGTTTCATATAATTCCGTCTTTCAATAAGCATTTCTTTCAAAAATTCAGGGTTTGAAATACCGTTGGCTTTTGCTTTTTCGACAAGTGAAATTATAGTTTTGTCGTCAATAGTTGTGACGGTTTTCAGTGAATCTATCAATTCATCACGCGACATTCCTTCCAGATACTTTCTTGATAAAGATTTGCCGGAGAAGAAGGAAGTCAGTTCGTTAACGTTTTCGCCGAACGCTGTGCCTTTTCTTGCGCCTCTGGCTCTGTAGCAGAGTGAACCTCCTACATCTGTACGGATTGGCTGACCGTTCTGTGTCATTATGTTGCCATCTTTAAGAGCATCCCAGTTAGCAAGCCAGCAGTCTGCAGCAAAGCCTTTTCTTATATTTGCAATATCCTTTGCATCAGGGGTTTCAAGATTATCCATAAATTTGCTTGAAGTTCCTGTGTTTCCTACACTGTCGCTTATCAATTCAATTTCAGGAGCATTAATTCCGGCTGCTCTGTACAGGTCTGCTGCTAAAGCTTCTGATTTTGCCTGAGCGCCTTCGCCGTATAATTCTCTTTCAATGTTAGCAATTTCCTGATCGTCTATCTTCACAGTTATTTGATTGCCATATGTGTCTTTATAATACAATGTAGTACGTTCTATCCCGAGTCTGCCGCGCGGCGGGTATTTTACATAGGAAAGTTTGCCGGTTTCAAGGTTTTGCATCCAGTAGCCTGTGTTTGAACCCTGTTGAGAGTTTTTGTATACTTTTACCGGAGTTTGTTTGCCGTTTATAGTGTGTGTTGTGGTAACAGCCTCGTATTTGTTCTCCAGTTCTTTAATTTTAGCTTTCTGTGCTTCAAGATGCTGTTGTCTATGGATTTCTGCTTGATTTTGCGGTTTGCCGGCATTTTGGCTTTCTTGAACTTGTTCCGGGTTTACATCTGCTTGCGGTGTTATTTTTGTACGCTTTTCATTTAATTGTGCTTGAAGTCTGGATTTTTGGTCGCAGTCCGGCATTTTATCAAGCCATGCTTGAGCTTTGTCTAAATTGTCAAGGCTTTTTGCTCTGCCGATATTGTTGCCGATTTGCCCCATAGCCATTTTTTCCTCAGGGGTAGGGTAACGGACTTCAATTTCTTCCACTATAACTTCTGCAGCTGCCGGGGTATCAGCTTGTTTAACCAGTTCCGGAGTGGCTTCAACATTATCATCGGACACTTCGCCCCAAATATGTCTCTGCTCATTCTGTGGAGGTGTTGCCGGAGCTTCTGCAGGGTTAGAAGCCGGAGTATCTTTAACCAGTTCAGCCTCTTTTACCGGTGCAGGGGTGTTTTTAAGTTCTTCTGTCTTTGCGGCAAGCGCTTCTTTAAGTTGTTTTTTCTGCGCCGAGGTCATTTTCTTTCCGCCTAGAAGCCCTTTGAGTTCTTTCAACTGTGCTTCGTCATTCATTGTTGCAAGGTATTCTTTTAACTGTGTAAAATCGTTTTCACTCAAGCCTTTGCCTGTTTGCGCTTTTTCATTTAGCATTGCAACAACATCGTCGTGCTGCTGGGTGTTTGTTTTTACAGGAGCAGGCTCAAGGGCTGCAATTTTATCATCTATGGCTTTTCTTAATCTGTCGTAATTTGCTGTTACACCGCCGTTGGTGTGTTCTTTTTCGTTTAATTTCTTTTTAAGTTCTCTTAAAACAGAAGCGTCATCTGTGTTATTAATATATTCATTCATAACACGGGTGTCTGCACTGTTAAGTTCACTGTGTTTTTCAAAAATATGGTCAACGTTTTTCTGTGCGTTTGCTCTGTTTGCAGCATCAAACGCTGCCTGTTCTTCCGGTGAAAGATTTTCTGCAGCATTGTCAACTTTTTGCTGAACTTCACGGCGAACATCTCTGTTTTGAATACCTCCGGCTTCCTGTCTTAACTGTGCAAGATCTTCTCCGGAAATATCAGGATTTGAGACTGCCTTATTTACATTTTCACGGATTTGAGCAGCTTTTTTATCTCCTACTCTGACACTGGAAGGAGTTGCATTGCCGTTTGAGGAGGCAATATCAAGTGAAGGTGCATTTTCAGGAGTAGCCTTCGGAGTTTTTGGAGGGTCATTTTTAGGTTTAGTATCCTGTGGCTGAGTTGCTGGTGTTTCCGGTGTATCTGCAGCGGATTTTGCAGCAGGGGTTTTAACATGAGAAATTCTTGACATAATAAGGCCTGAGGCGAAATCAATAAACGCATCCTGTGATCCGTATTCACCGCCTGAAAGTTTTGTAATTCCGTAAGAGCCTGCGGCGTTCATGATTTCTTCCGCAATTTCGTTTGCAAGGGCTCTGTTTGTAATACCGAATGTCTGCATTAATTTAGGCGCAAGTATGCTTGAGCCGGCACCAACGCCTGCAAATGACATATTCATAAGCGCTTTTTCGGTTGCTTCTCTGACTGATTTGCCGTTGCTTAAGTCTACTGCCATTGTTGCAGCACCGGCATTTACCATCTGAGTGCCTATCCGGGTGGCTTTATTCATATTTTGCAGGTTCTTCGTTGCTGCAAAAGCTTTTTCTGCGTAATTTGCAACTTTAACAGCTTTCGTACCCCATCTTGCGGCACTCACTGCTAATCTCGCTGCTGCAACCTGTCCTAATCCAGGTATAAACTGTAATGCTATTGTGCCGGCAATTTCAAAAGCAGCCTCTGTTACCATTTCTGTAGTCTGCTGGTTTTCATTAAATTGTATTACATCTTTTACTATATCGTTTGTTCCAAAAGCGCTCTTTGTCAGAAGGTCAAGGTCTTTGCCCATCTGTTCTATGGATTTGCCTTTTGTAACCTCTCTATATTCTGCAGTTAATTGGTTGCTGGTTTCTTCTAAAAATCTTACCAGCACTTCTTTTTTACCGGCATCAGAGGATATATCTTTATTTAGAAGCCCTGCATAGTTTTCTATTGCAGCATCAATTGTGGCATCATCAAACTGGAATTTATCTTTGATTTCGCTTCTCAGTGCTGAATAATCCATTGTTCCGGATTTTTCAAGTAATCCTGATGTTATATTTATTGCGGAAGAAAGGTTCTGAGCCTGCTGGTAATTTCCGAGGGCTGTATCTCTTGCGGCAATTTTGTTTTTGTCAAACTCAACGCCGAATACTTCTTTATAAACTTTTTTAAATTCTGTTTCATCTCCGGCTGCGGCTGCAAGACGTTTTACATCTTCCGCATTTTTGCCGAGTTTTGCGTCCATATCTTCGATTGTTGTGCAGCCGAACCAGCCTAAGACGGTGTCGCCTGCTCTTGCTGTCCAGCCTTCGGCTTCTCTTGCGTCTTTGTAACTTTTTTGTGCTTCTGCATCGGTTGCCGCAAAATCTGCATTGAAGGCTGTAATTGCATCAGCATCTGTCATATCTTGAACATTGCCGGTTTGTTTGGCTACTATTGCTCCGCGAAGGAAGTCTATGGCTTTTTCCATATCTTTCGGGTTTGTGCGGCGCAATGCTGCGTTAAATTCTTTATCTAAGCTGCTTGTAAAATCTGTTTTTGCTTTTTCAATATCGCCGGCAGAAACACCTGCGTTTTCAGCTGCCTGTGCAAGCTTATCCATTATTGTATTCAGGACATCCCGCTGTGCTTTTGTTCCGCCTGCTCCGACTTCGCTTGTCACAGTATCTATTATCGAGCTGTCGCCTTCTTTATATTTGTCATAGGCGTCAAGTACGTGCAGAATATTATCCGGTGTCACTTCTTCATCCAGAAGCTTCTGCATCTTTTTCATGCTGTTTATGCCGGCATTGTCATCGGCTATCTGGTAAAATTTCTGTGCTATGCTGTTGGCTTCTTCTCTGGTTTGAAGCGTTTTGTCATATTCTTTTGCTGACTGTTCTTTGTCGCTTATACGTCCGTGCATTGCCTCTGATACGTTGGCGGTAATCCTTTTGCCTTTCAATTCACCGTCTTTTATATCAGGGTTTGTTTTCTTTAAATCATCTATTCTTGCCTTTAGACGGCGTTTGCTCGGGTTTTCAATGCCTTCACGTTTAAATAGAGCTTCCGCAAGCTGTTCATAGGTGTCGTAATCTTTATTTGTGAAGTCAATTGGTTTTCTTGCTGCAACTTCATCTTTCACAGCCTGAATTTCTGCTGCAACTTTTTTGTAAGCTTCAATAGCTTCTTCTTTTGTTTGTCTGCCCTGAAGTCTTTTGTTATCAGCTTCAAGTTCACCGGGGACTACCACATCATCGCCTGCCCAGCCGCGAATTTTTCCGCCGTTGGCATCAAGAAGCTCCTGTTTTGTGCAGCCGAATTTTTTTGCCAGAGCTTCAATGCTTTCGCCGTTCTGGAGAATAACTTTTGTATTGCCTTTGCCGTCGTATTCAATGCTGTATTCCTGTCCGTTGACTACTTTTGTCTGGCTAAGGGCGTGGTTTTCTTGATTGTAAATGGTTTTTGTTACGTTTTCGCCGTCTTGGACTGTTACTTCGTGTCCGGTATCGGTTGAGATAGTTTCTGTATGCTTAATTCCTCCGTTTTGTGTTTTTTCATTAACAATTTCGGAGATAAGCTTGTCATCTTTTGTAATCCTTGTTGTTTCTCTGTTGTATTCTGTAATATTTTCGGTTACGCTTCCGTCATCATTGTAAGTGAAGTTGGTTGTTGTTTCTTTTGCCGGAATTCCTTTGTTTTCAGTTCTGGAAGTGAGTACGACGCCTTCTTCTGTGTATGTATAATTCTCAGTTGTTGAGCCGTTTTCAATTTTGAGTGTTTCAGGTTCTTCGTTTTCGTTGTATGTAATTGTTTGGGTTAAGCCGGCATTGTTTGCATCTGTAATAATTGTTTCAACGGCTTTTTCGTTTCCGTCAAAGGTTGTTACGGCTTTTTTACCTTCGCCGTTTTCGACTATTTCTTCAGTAAGTTTCCGCTTGCTGTCGTATTTAAGGATTCCCCCCCCCCCCTCAGCGAAAGTGGCTACCTGAGCGGATTTATCGGGGTTTATAGTTTCAATTGTGCCGTCTTTGTATTTTATATGAATAAATTTTTGACCGTTTTTTGTTTCTACAGTGGACTGTTCAATATTTTCGGCAGACTGTGAAAGGACATCTAAAAACTCAAACAATTCCTTATTATCAAGGTTTTTAATCCCAGCTTTTTTAAGAAATTTGCCTGCTTCTCGGGCAGAAAGTGTGTCTTTGCCAGCAGCTTCCATGAGCTGTTTTTTAAACTGCTTCATTTCTTCGGCATCGATAATGCCGTCTTTTTTGCCATCAACACTGCCGTCTATGGTGTCAAAAATGTTCTGGAGTTTTTCTTCTTTAATCTGTTCTTTTTTGATACCGGCTTTGATTGAATCTGTGTTTACACTACCCTGTTTCCCATTTCTTCCGAGTCTTAGGTCACTCACAATATAATCCTTTCACTTTAAAAATTTTCACCTGAAAGAATTATCGGCAGTGCTTTGGAAATTCTTTAATCTGAGTGAATATTTTATAACGAAATATTAACCTCCGCCGAAAAATCCTACAATTTCTATAATATCGCCGGATTTTATCTGTTCTGTTTCGTAACGGTCTTTGTTAATAATTTCCATATTTTTTTCTACCGCAAACATTTTTCCTGTAACATTCCGCTCTTTTATAAAGTCTGCAATGCTTGAATTTTCCTCAATTTCAACCTTATTGCCGTTTACTGTTATCTGAATTTTTGACATAACGCCTCCTTTGTAATTATACAATAATAAAAATAGCCAAATGTCTAATTTATTGAATCTTTGATTTTTATTAAAATTAAAACATACTTGATTTTTTCAAAGAGTATTTTGGGAGAGTTATGAGTAATAAAGACACAGAAGAGGACATATTGAATGACAGTGAAAAAGTTATAATAAAAATGATTAAGCACAACCGCGGTGCAAGAGAAATTGCCGACGAACTCAATATCAGTGTTCATACGGTAAAATCTCATTTAAGTAAGCTTGAACGCATGAAATTTCTGGACTAGCGTTTCATTGTTTTTAATATCTGTTTTGTATCAGTTGTAATTCTATATGATTCCGTGATTTTTTGAATAGATTTGTTGTAAATCCATGGCTGAATTTTCGTCCTGTGCAGAAATGCCATGGTCTTTTCAGGCTGCTTTATAAAGCAGATAGATATAAGCCATGCTATTGCCATTTTGGCATAATAATCTTCTGTTTGTATTTTTTCTACTACTTCAAAAATCAAATCTAGATATTCTTCTTCCACGAAGTAAGTCAAAAGCATAACACAGCCAAATCGGATTTCGTATTCTTTTTTGGAAGCAAGATAGTGCTGTAGAAATTTCCAAACGCGGGCTTTATTTTCTCTGACAAATTTCAGCCCGCAGCAGAAAGAGTCGCAGACCGACCAGTTGTCTATTTCGTTTACAAAATCTGAAATTACCGGCAGAAGATTTTCAGGCTTGTCCTTGATAAGCCCTATTACCATCCCTTTCAGCATTGTTTCTTCCATAAATTCAAAATCTTTGCAGTTCAGGTAGGTTTTGTAATCTTTTTTATAAATTTCTTTAGCTATTTTTCGCAGCACCGGAAGCCTGACGCCGAGAACGTTATGAATGTTCGGGAGGAGTGACGCCGAAAATTTTCTGAATTTTTCGTCTGCTTCTTCCTTAAGCCGTTTTTTTACAAATATCCTGATGTCATGTGTCATTATTTGTCCTTTTTCAATAACACAACGGCCTGAGCTTCGATTGCCAGTTCTTTACCTACTGCGTCCATCTTTTCTTTTGTTTTTGCCTTAATAGAAATCCTGTCGGGTTCTGTTTTCAGGACAGAGGATAAAATCTCTTTCATTTTCGGGATATAAGGCATCATTTTCGGCTGCTGGGCGATAATATTGCTGTCGAGATTTTCTATCTGCCAGCCAAGGTTCGTAATTTTGTTGCATACATGTTGTAAAAGAACGGTGCTGTCCGCGTCTTTATATTTTTTATCTGTATCGGGAAACAGGGTTCCAATATCTGCAAGTGCAAGCGCGCCTAGCATTGCGTCAATTATTGCATGTATGAGCACATCGGCATCCGAGTGTCCTAAAAGCCCTTTTTCGTGTGTTATTTTAACCCCGCCTATTATCAAATCCCTGCCTTCTGTCAGCCTGTGAATATCGTATCCGGTTCCAATTCTGTGCATAATTTTTCTCCCTCGTTTTTCTTTAATTATAGATTACTGACGGATAAAAAGCAAAAAGACTTTAGGACGCACTTAACGTCTTATCGTCCTAACATTTTTTTTAAACCTTGAATTCTCTCTTGTTCTTAATATAAACCTGTGATATTATTTAAAAGTATTTTTCAGTATTATAGTTTCTTAAAGATACCAGCGGAGGAATTATGCGTGCTAAAGACTTGCCGGCATGTCCGGTTGAAATATCTTTGATGATGCTCAATTCAAAGTGGAAGTTCATTATTCTGCGGGAACTTCTTACCGGAACAAAGCGTTTCGGCGAACTTAAAAAAGCGGTCGGCAAAATTACCCAGAAAGTCCTGACTTCAAATCTTAGAGAAATGGAGGAAAACGGAATTGTTGAGCGCAAGGTTTTTCCGGAAGTTCCGCCGCGGGTTGAATACACTCTCTCGGATATTGGTTACAGTATGGCTGTAATTCTTGACGCAATGGCTGAATGGGGTTCTGCCTACAAAAAGCTTTTAAAGCTTATTGAAAAAAGAAACAAATCATCGTCCTAAACTATGCCCGACTGTGTAATTACACTCCGGATTTCAGGTTGTTATAATATTTCAAAACAAATAAGATGCTGAATTGGAGGGTTTATGAGTTTGGCAGTTGTAAAGACTAACGTTTTGAAATATGAAGATGAAGTTGTTTACAGAAAACGCAGTTCACGGATTGAATGTATCCACGAGTTTAATCAGGAAACCGGAAAACGCCTGCGTACTACCTATTTTGACTACTTTGACGACAAAAAGGTGAAAGCTGTTGATGAATACGATATTAATACAGGGAAACGAATAAAATCCACAAGTTTTGTGCTGTTTAAGTCAGTCCACGAGTTTAACCCGCAGACAGGGAAGAAGATTAAAACCACAAACTTTGACATACGCGATGAAAACCGTATAACGTCTGTTCATGAGTATAATCAGGAGTTTGGTACGATTTCGCGTGTTCTGGTATACAGGCTTGACGGGAAAACTCTCAGCATGGTGAAAGAGTTTGATCCCCAAACGGAGCGGATTGTAAGGTGTATAAATTACAAAAGAAATTCCGCCGCAATAAGTTCAATCTCGAATTACGAAATCAAAAACGACCGCACGGTTAAAACTACATATTACTACGACCCTGTCACCAGAAACTTTACCTCACGGCCAGCGCTCCGGCAGGAAAAAACGCATGATGCGCCGGATCCGGTTAAAGAAATGGACAGGGCAAAAATGGAAAAGCTTATAGATAATCTTTTCAGAAAAAATCTTACGTTTTCATCACTGTCACTGTAGGGTGAAAAACCGCAAAAGGGGAGGTTTGTCCGCCCCTTTTTTGTGGTATGATTGGAGTATGCAAAAATACTTGTAGTTTTTCAGGTTTTAAACGGAAAGGGGAATTTATATGGCGGGAATATTAAGCATACAATTTACACCGGCGGCGGGTGATAAGGAGAGAAATTTCCAGAAAGTTTGCGGACTTATTGACAAGTTTGCTGATAGAAAGTTTGATTTAATTGTTATTCCCGAATTTTTCAGCACCGGAATATGTGATGACGCGTTTATTAACTCTCCGGAGAACACGGAAGGCGGCGCGGTTGTTGAGTTCTTTTCTAAAATTGTACGCAAATATAACACTAACATAGTTTGCGGCACAGCAAGTGAACGCGATGGAGAAAAGCTTTATAACACAGCATTTGTTCTGGATAGGAACGGTGTGCTTGCCGGCAAGTACAGAAAGATACATCTTTACAACTTTTTCGGCGGGAATGAGGGAACATACACGGACGCCGGTTCTGATACGCTTGTGCTTGACCTTGATTTTGCAAAAGTCGGAGTTAGTGTGTGTTTTGATATAAAGTTTCCTTTGCTTTACAGAGATTTGATTAAACAGGGGGCAGAAATTATTGTATCGCCGTCTGCGTGGAGTATTTTGGCTTCTGCACCTAAAAAGGAGAAAGAAATTTTTATAAAAACGTGGGAGGCAATGAACATTTGCCGCGCAACAGAGAGCCTTGTATATTTTGTAACCTCAAATCTTACAGGCAGAACTGCGCCTTATCTGGAAAGCATCGGGCATTCTATGATAACAGGGCCGTACGGTGAGGTTATCTGTAATGCTGAGGAGGAAGAAGGCGGGATTTACGCGGATATTGACCTGAAAGTTGTCCGCGATTTGAAGGGAAAAGTTCCTGTCGCGCTGATGGAGTGAGTTATTTCCCGCTGCTGAGAAAATCCTGCCAGTAATTCTTTCCTTTTATTGAAGGGTGTTCGTCAATTAAAGCATAAACGGCACAGGCTGCCTGATTTGTGACATTGCTGGAAACTTTGCAGTATTCTTCTCCCGTTACAAAACAGTTGTCAGAGTAGCTGTCGTCGAAATTTCCTGTATAGCCGGGGTTATTTTTATGCTCCTGCCCCATAGGGATTACAAAGCCGTCTGTTGTAAAGAGAAATATAAAAATATCTTTGCCGTACTGGTTTGGTTTTTTAACACCGTTAATATCTACACAGACAGAAGGCCCGTTTGTGTTGTCAGCAGGAACATTTTCATTAAACCTGAAAATTCTGCCTCCGGCTTCTGTAAAAAATCCTGTATTATCGCATATACCGGTTTTAAGTTTTTTCCCTCCTCCGAGGGTATACATCTGGTAATTTCCAAGCTCTTCTCCTTTCGAATTTGTTCCACCGCTTATAGTAGTTGAACCTTTAAAAGTTAAATGGATAAAAGCAATAATTCGACAAAAGTTCTTCTTGGCAGAAAAATCCGGCAGTTAAGAAAAGAGAAAAAATGGACGCAGGAATATCTTTCGGAAATGCTTGAGATAAATCCGAAATCTGTGCTGCGGATTGAGAGCGGACAAACTTTCCCGACGATTCAAAATCTTGAAAAGCTGGCTGAAATTTTTGGTATTGAGGTGTCGGATTTATTTGTAAACCATAATCTTGAAGATGTGGATGTGTTAAAAAAATATATTTATGAAAGCATAGAAACTTTTAATGAAAAAGAAATAAGGAGTTTGTATAATTATATTTATTCAATGAAAATGCTTGCCTAACTTATACCTCAAGATTAATAAAATGTTCCTGCTCGCCGACGGTGGTCATTTTTAATTTATTTGGATTTTTTGTATCAAACTGGAAAATATTTGCTGATGAAAAGAACGGCGGACGGTTTTTGCCTTTGTAGAGAATTGTTTGTTCATCGTAATTTTTATTGAAGAATTTGTCCATTACTGTCCTTATTTTTTCAAAAATATTATTTACGCATGGTTTTAGTTGGCCTTCGTCCTCATAACCGGGTACGTTAAAAAACAGTTTCGGCTTTTTAGTTTTGTCAATAAAATAATCATAAGTGCCGAGTTGTTTTTCCAGTGCGGCAGCCTGAAGATCTTTTGACACCGGAAGCGGGGTGTAATGAGAAAGTATAGCAATAGGAAAACCGTCTTTGCCTTTCATGACAATACCGACAGCGTTGCAGCTTGCAAGGCCGTCGGTGTAGATTGTGTGTATTCTGTCAGGCAGAATCCTTGCGGCTTTGCACTCGTTCATTCCTACATGTATGATATTTTTATCACCTTTGCGCATCATACCGGCAAGAACCATCTCCGGCATGGCATTTACTGCTTCCTTATTCTGTGACGAAATCCGCGATATTGCGGGTACAGCCTTCCTTGTTAAATTAATAATGGACACATTACACCTTCCTTCCGGTTTACATTCCGGTTTATGTGTTTATTAAAACAAAATGCGTCCAAAAATTGCCTGTTGTATTTGAAAATGACAATTTACCAGCAGATGAACCTGCCAAATCAGGCTAATGTAGAGATTTTTGTTTACAAAAAAAAAAGGCTTTAGTCCTCATCAAGACTGAGAACGGCCATAAACGCCTCCTGCGGAACTTCAACGCGTCCGACTGATTTCATGCGTTTTTTACCCTTTTTCTGTTTTTCAAGAAGCTTGCGCTTACGGCTGATGTCGCCGCCGTAACATTTGTCAAGAACGTTTTTTCTCATTGCTTTGATATTTGTTCTTGCGATGACTCTGCCGCCGACTGCAGCCTGTACCGGAACTTCAAAAAGCTGGCGCGGAATTATCTCTTTAAGTTTTGTTGTGAGTTTTTGTCCGATATAAAAGGCGCTGTCCTCGTGACAGATAACAGAGAGCGCGTCAACGATTTCGCCGGCAAGCATAATATCCAGCTTGACGAGTTTTGAGCGTTTGTATCCGCAGAATTCGTAATCCATGCTTGCATAGCCTTTTGAGCGGGATTTCAACTGGTCGTAAAAGTCGGTGATAACTTCGCTCAGCGGAATTTCGTATTCAAGGCTTGCGCGTATTTTGTCAAGGTAGGACATGTTTTTGAAAATTCCGCGTTTTGTCTGAGCCAGATCCATCAGCGTGCCTACGTAATCGTTCGGAGTGATTATCTGGACTTTCACATAAGGTTCTTCTATATAATCTCTGACCTGTGCCGGCGGAAGGTTTGCAGGATTGTCAATTTCAACAACTTCACCGTTGGTTTTGTGAACTTTATAAACAACTGACGGCGCTGTTGTGACTAAGTCGAGGTCATATTCGCGTTCAAGTCTTTCCTGCGCGATTTCCATGTGGAGCATACCGAGAAAACCGCAGCGGAAACCAAAGCCTAAAGCGCTTGAAGTTTCAGGTTCAAAGGTTATGCTGCTGTCGTTTAGTTTAAGCTTTTCCAGCGCTTCTTTCAGGTCTGCATAATCATCGTTATCAACCGGATACATACCGGAAAATACCATAGGAAGCGCCTCTTTGTATCCTGGAAGCGGCTCTATTGCAGGATTTTCCACCGTTGTAAGAGTGTCGCCGACAAATCGTGTAAGCTCTTTTATTGAGCCGGCAAAATACCCTACATCCCCGCATACAAGTTCATTTACCTGAACTCTGGAAGGTGTCTGGTATCCAAGTTCCACAACTTCGTATTCCTTGCCTGATGCCATAAATTTAACTTTGTCGCCAATCCTTATTTTGCCGTCAATAACTTTAAAGAAGCAAAGTGTTCCCAGATACTGGTCGTAAGCACTGTCAAATACCAGCGCTCTTAATGGTTTATCGCTTGTATCCTCAGGCGGAGGGATAAGGTCTACAATTGCCTCAAGTACATCTTCAATCCCGATACCGGCCTTGGCGCTTACCGGTATTGCAAGCGAGGCATCAATTCCCAGAACTTCTTCTATTTCTTCCTTTACCCGTTCCACATTCGCAGACGGCAGGTCAATTTTATTGATAACAGGGATTATTTCAAGATTTTGTTCTGCTGCGAGGTATACATTTGCAAGTGTCTGTGCTTCCACGCCCTGAGTGGAATCCACAATCAAAAGTGCGCCTTCGCAGGCAGCCAGAGAGCGTGAAACTTCATAAGAAAAATCCACATGACCCGGGGTATCAATCAGGTTAAGAATATATTCCTTGCCGTTTTTAGCTTTGTAATTCATTCTTGCGGCATTCAGTTTTATCGTAATCCCGCGTTCACGCTCGATGTCCATTGAATCCATTATCTGATTCTGCATATCACGCTTGGCAACTGTTCCTGTGACTTCCAGCAGTCTGTCGGCAAGTGTTGATTTCCCGTGGTCAATATGGGCAATTATGCAAAAGTTTCTTACATTTTCTCTGTATTTCATAATTTTAATTATATGTAAAAAATTTCCTGCTTCAAGAGCAGGAATTTTGAAAAATTTTTATTAATTATACTTCCGTTTTTAAAATTTTTGGTGTATAATATAATTGTGGAATTAAGGAAAGGCCATGACAAAAGAAAAATTTATTTTTGAATTATACGGAATACAGAATGCACTAACAGAAGAACAGAACGTTATTGAGGTTCTGAAAGGCTACTGTGAAAACAATCTTGAAAATTCTGACGAGATAAATAAAATTTATCCGTTTATTTCTATGATTTATGATACGCACAGGAATACAACTGAGAAGTTCCACGGGTTTTTGTCGGGCCTCTAGGCTTTAAGCTGTCCGCAGATTACCCTGTCAATGCCGGCAAGGTCTTTTGTAATTTCTATTCCGGTAAAGCCTGCTTTCTCCATCAATGCTTTTACTGCTTCTGACTGCCCTGCGCCTGTTTCAAAAAGGAGATGTCCGTCTTTTGTCAGAATGTTACCTGCGCCCGAAGTTATTTTTTCGTAAAATTCCAGCCCTTTGTCATCCGAGGTAAAAAGTGCAATTGCCGGATCGAATTTTACTTCTGTTTGTATGCAGGCTTTTTGTGATGGCGGGATGTACGGCGGGTTTGAGATTATAATATCAAAGCTTTCTCCGGGTTTTACGTTTGAAAAAATATCGGATTTTCTGAAAATTGCTTTGTTAAAAAGGTTCAGTCGCGAGGCGTTATCCAGTGCCGTATTCAGTGCGTCTGTAGAAATATCAAGCCCGATAACCTGACAATCTGTGTGTTTTGCAATCATGCAGGCAATGCAGCCGCTTCCCGTTCCGACATCAAGTGCAAATTTGTAATCGTTTTTGTTAATAATTTCTATGGCTTTTCTCACAAGCAATTCGGTTTCATCGCGCGGAATAAGCACGTGTTTGTTTACTATGAATTTTTCGCCCATAAAGTCTGCAAATCCGATTATATGCTGTATCGGCTGTCGGGTTTCAGCGCGGAGTTTTGCTTTTTCTTCAACAATTTTAAGCTTATCGCTGTCGATTTTTTTGCCAAGAATTATGTCTTTTACACCGTAGCCTGCAAAATGTTCAATAAGCATTTTTACTTCAATATTGGCCTCATTAGGTTCAATGCCGCTGTCTGTCAGGATTTTTACTATTTCGTGGATGGTTGTCATATTATAATCCGGTTTTATCTGTCACTTTCAGGTAATCAATCATTTCAAGAATTGAGATAATTTCTTTTAAAAAGTTCATAAATGGTGCTGTATCTGTTACAGGTCTGTGCAGAGAGCCAAGTTTAAATAAATCCTTTGATGTAGCGAGGGCAATAAGGAGTTTGCCATCTTTGAACGAGCATTCTGCATGTTTGGTGCCAAATGAATTGGATATTTTTTTGAACCGTTCCATAAAGGCTGTTGTCAAAAGAAACCGTGCCTCTACCTGATCGTTTGCATCAACAAAAAACTGTTTGCTGAATTCCGGATCCTCAAGCTTTACCTCCTCATATACTTTTCTGTTGCCAAGCAGCCCTCTGCATCTTACTATTGTGTGTCCTGTAAAGTTTTTACCGGCTCCGATTGAGATTATGACACCTTTAAATGTTGTATGTGTTTGTGTTCTTCCTTTTGAATCTCTTGTTTTGTAGGTGAGTTCTGTTTCTGAAATATCTATAGGCATTCCTCTGTAAATGCCTGTAAAATTGTCGTCAACGCTTCTGTTTTCGAAGTAGTTGAAGATTTTGGATGCTTTGATAAATTCAGTATCTATAACCGGTGCTGTAGTCCATGTAAATTTACCGAATGCCTGCATAAGTACAGGCATAACTCTTGTTTTCAATCTGTTTTCAAAATTTTTCTGCATGCAGGCGTATATTATGCAGGAAATAATTATCCCGATAAAAGCTATACTGCCGATAAAGCTGTTATCAACCTTCAAACAATATATAAGTGTGGAGATACAAACAGCAAGTCCGAGAATAGTATATAAAACGGCACATTTAAAGGTTCGAGTTCTGTCTGCTTCAAAAGCCTGTAGGGACGGAACTACGCTGCTGTGATAAATCTTTGCAAAATTACTTTTAAAATCTTTTATACTGTTAAATTCCATTGGTTTATCTTATAGTAATTTCTTTGATTCTGCATCATTCAGCAATATGATTGTCTTGTTCGTGTTCGGTGATAATCCGGTCTATCTCGTTTCGTGCTTCAAGTTTTGATGTGAGTTCTTTTTTTTCAATATTATATTTTTTGCACAGGCGTTCGTAATAGTATAGCTGCTTTTTGGTAGGTGCTTCCCTGCTCATTTTTACTTCCTGAAGAAATTTGCGTTTCTTTTTTTCAAATTCTTTGTTTGCCTGAATTATCGGCTCCTGTTTTTTTTTGTAGTCGTAATACTTCCTGCATTCTTTCAGGTATAATTCTGTATCTTTCAAAAACTGTTCATCGTCAATGATTTCCCCGAGAAACTCAAATCTTGACGCATTTATCTCAAGATAATATTTTTCGTCCTCAATAAATTTCTCGAGAATTTCATCTACGCCGGCTTCCGGCGACTTTTTCACAAGTGCGCGCAGAAAATTGCAGAGAGCACTTTTCTGGTTTTTTGTTAAATCAAGATATATCTGTTTTTTTATCTCATACATAAACCTATTCTACCCCATAAGCCTGAAAAAATCCATTAAAATAAAATGGCTGACATAACTTGTCAGCCACAATATGTGTGAGTAAATGTTTATTTATAAGTTGTTATTTATGCTAAAGCAATCATTCTGTCAAATTCATTTACGGTGCCGTTGCTAATCCTTTCAGCCTGTTCAGGCGGAACCTTTGCAAGGAATGAAAGTGTTTCCGGGCTTAAAAATTCTGCGATGTCATCATCAATTCCTTCAATCTCTGCAGGAATTCCTGCTTCTTTTTTCAAAGCGTAAATGTCAGGTTCGGTTTTGAAGAATTGTGATGCTCTTGCCTCTACTGCTTTGTCGGAAGTGTCAACCTTTTTAGCCTGTGCTGTAAGGTGCAGCCCCCAGATAGCATTTGCATCAAGATTCAAGTTTGTTTTATCGGTTTTTGCTGTTTCTGCTGCAGCCTGTGTCTGTCCTACAGGTACGTTTTCTTTAGGCGCAGCTTTTTTAGTTTCTTCCTTTTCAACTTTTTTGCCGAATAGAAAATTGTTTACGTTTCCTAAATTTCCGTTAAATTTGTCGATTGCCATTTTGTCTTTCTCCATTTAATTATTTACTCACATTCTCTTAATCGTCACTTTTCTGATTAATCTTTAATGATTAAGCCGAGTTTGTCTGGTTTTGTTACAAATGTTTACATCTCTATACTCTTTGATTCTTTTTCCTGTAAATTAATTTTCTCTTGTATTTATATAAAGTAATTTCGTATTTAAAAATTGCGTAAAGCATATATAAACTTTACATAAGCTTTACATTTGTTTACAAAATGGAGGAAAAACAGGATGGCTGCGGAAAGTTAGTTGTATCATGTAAGCAAGTAAAGCGTCATACTTCCTGTAACTACATTCACTAACCGTTTGTAATCAGCTCAACCAAAGGCAAGTGAACTCGCTGCGCTCAGACAGCACTTGCCATGTTAAAGTTTCGCTGAACAACGGCTGTTCATTTCGTTGAGGAAGTATGACGCTTTACTTGTTTTAAAGGACAATTCTTTTTTAATACACCCGTTCAAGTTCAGAAAACACAAATTTATCCATAGCCTGCGCAAAACCGTCATTTTCTACTGTATCTGTAATGAAATCAGCGTATTTTTTGAGTTCTTCCGTACCATTACCCATTGCAACCGCTGTTCCGCCTGCTTTCAAAAGTTCAATATCGTTGTCCTGATCGCCTATGGTGAGGATTTCTTCTTTTTTTATGCCCCACATTTTGGCGAGAAACTCGACGCCTGCCGACTTTGTTGCGTGCGGGTTCCCGATTTCGCAAAAATAAGGGGTGGATTTGACGATATACAAATCCGGAAAAGTGTTGTGAAGCTCCTTCACCCAGCCTGTAACCCTATCTGCATCATTATAATCAATTGCCAGAATTTTGTTTACATTTTCGATTTTCAGAGTGGAAAACGGACATACTGTGTAGGAAACAAACTTGCCGTCAGTGTATTTTTTTACAAAGTCGTTATCTTTTTCAACATAAAGTTTGTCATCAAGGTAGAGATTTATGTGAATATTATTTTTTTGAGCCCATTTGATAATTTTTTTCGTGTAATCACTGCTTAAGTTCTGCTGATAAAGGGTTTCTCCGGCCTGTGTCCTGATAAGTCCGCCCTGATAGGAAACTATCGGGGTATCAAGCCCTAAAATTTCCGCAATATGAGTTGTTGCGCAGTGCATTCTGCCGGTGACAAGAACAACCTTAATCCCGTTATTACAAAGGCTTTTAATGGAATTTTTGACCCTGTCTGTAATACTGGTATCCCATTTTACAATAGTGCCGTCAATATCGGTTGCAACCATTTTTATCATAGCTTCAGACCTTTCAGAATTGCGCAGAGCGTTTTGGCGTCGCTGATTTCGCCGGATTTAATCATGTTATAAACATCGTTAACTTTAAATTCCAGAGTTTTAAGGATTTCACCGTCATCAGGATGGGCGCCGGCAAATTCAAGTCCGGAAGCTTTGTAGAGGTAGAGTTTTTCAGTGCTGTAGCCGGCCGAGGTGAATATATAACCGAGTTTCTGCCAGTTTTTTGCGCGGTATCCTGTTTCTTCTTCAAGTTCACGAACTGCGGCAAGGTCGGGATCTTCATCTTTCTCAAGTTTGCCTGCCGGAAGCTCCAGAATAGTTGCTTTTAGCGGGTACCTGAACTGTTTTACAAAAAGCAGGGTGTTTTCATCTTTAAATGCAAGAATGACAACCCCGCCTGAGTGGTGTACAACTTCACGGAAGGATTTTTTGCCGGTAGAAAGCTCTACCTCATCGCGGCATACCTTTATAATTCTGCCTTCATAAACACATTCTGAACTTAATGTCTTTTCTTCAAAATTCATACTAACCCTCTTTTAATATATTTTAGCATAAATATTTCAGAAACCGGTGATATTGATAATTAATAATATTTCCTGTATAATAATACCGAGGGTAAGTTCCAATCACCTCCCCTGTCACATACAGTATACGAAGACAAAGACAGAAAGGAGGGGAATATGAGGAAACAGATAATAAAAGATGCCCTAGGGTTAATAGGACATCTTTTACAAATTATTTCAATCTTCATATAGGGAACGAAGAACGGGCTAGAAGGTAACGGCTTTTAGTCCGTTTCCCTATATTTATATTATATCGTAATTTTAAAATATTTCAACCCTTTAAAATCTGAAATAGATAAAAGGATTGTATGTTGATGCGGCAATGGCGGCAGTTGAGAGGATGAACAGGATTATAAGCCAAATATTTACAATACTTCTCAGGATTTTTCTTTCCTCTTTAATTTCAAGGATTTTTGAGAATACCGGCATGGCGCATACAACCGCGATTATGAAGGTCAAAACTTCCACTGTATCGCCGTAATAACTAATGCCGTAAGATATATCATGAACTTTGACCAGCCCGAACATGTTCTTAATATAAGTGAGAGCGTAGTTCATATTGTCAGCCCTGAACATTACCCAGCCGAGCACAAAAACAAAAATGGTGTACAGGTGTTTCAGGAAGTTTATAAAAGGTTTATCTGTTTCTTTATGCCAGCCGGTCATTTTTTCAAGAATTATAAAAAAGCCGTTCCAGAGCCCCCAGAATATGAAGTTCCAGCTTGCGCCGTGCCACAGACCGGTTAAGAAAAATACTATTGCAAGGTTGATATAGGTGCGGTTTTTGCTTATTCTGTTGCCGCCGAGCGGGATGTACAAATACTGTTTAAACCAGGTGGAAAGCGAGATATGCCATCTTCTCCAGAATTCTGTTATGGATTTTGAGATATACGGATAATTGAAGTTTTCCATAAATCTGAAACCGAAAATTAACCCCAGACCGATTGCCATATCTGAATACCCCGAAAAATCATAGAAAAGCTGCATTGTGTAAGCGAGGCTTCCAATCCATGCAACAAGCGGGGTGAAGGTATCCGGCGCTTGAACAAAGATTTTATCAGCAATCGCACCCATTGTGTTTGCAATGAGCATTTTTTTAGCAAGTCCTATAATGAAGCGTTTTACACCAATATCAACTTTCTCAAAATTTACTTCTCTTGAATCAATTTGTTCTGCAACGTCGTGGTATTTTACAATCGGACCTGCGATAAGCTGCGGGAAAAGACAAATATATAAAGCCAGCTTATAAATATCTTTTTGCGCCCTGCACTCTCCTCTAAAGACATCAATAAGATACGACATTGCCTGAAATGTATAAAAGGAAATTCCGATTGGCATTATGACTTTTATAAAATCTATGTTTGTGTGGAAAATAGAATTAATATTTTCAAGAATAAAGTTAAAATATTTAAAATAAATTAAGAATCCGAGATTCGCTACGATAGTAATAACAAGAGTAAACTTCTTTTTCAGAGGATATTTTTCAACTAACAGAGCGCCCAGATAGTTAACCATAATAGTGACAAGCATAATAGCAAGGTACCTTGGCTCACCCCATGCGTAAAACAGAATACTGGCTGTCAGCAAAACAGGGTTGTGCAGTTCTTTTCTGGCTGCCAGATATAACAAACACACTACAGGCAAAAATACATATATAAAACTCATTGAACTGAATAACATTATTTTCCTCCGCTGTACAAGTCTTTAAATTTGTCTATACCTGAGCTATGCATTACTAATATTAAAATATCCGGTTTGAACTCCAGAATTTCCTTTTCCCATCTGGACATTTTAAATTCCGGCGGTTCGAAAGGGTTATTAATCCTGCGTTTTTTAACATCTTTGAATGTATATTTTAAGAATAAATAAAGATTTTCACTGAATGATGAGCCGATAATGTAAGTTTTTTGAGGATTCCCGTATGGATAATGAGAATCCGAGGCTGAATGGCTGTTTCTATTAGTTAAAGATAACTTGTCAGCAAACTTACTTTCATAAGAAGGATAAAGGCTGTTATTATGTTTTATGCTTATACGCATTGTGTTGTATTCATGACCTTTATTGAAATATGTTCCGGGATAATCGGTTCTTGTGAGTTTCTTTTTTTCAATATTAAAATCGTCATCATTCAGAATTTTTATATCCGGAAAATCTTTTTTAATATTGTGCATTAAAACTTTGTAAGCTGAATAGGCGCCATATTCAGACCAGTGCGGATCTCCTTGCGGGAAAGCATATTCTTTTTGAGCGGCGTCCTGCATTTCTTTTAGCGGGTAAGTGGCAATCTGCCGGCCGAAGGATGTGTTAATGTATTTTTCAAACTGTTCTCCGTTATTGAAAGTTAGTTTAAAAGGATAGATTGCCTCCGGATAAACCTCCCCTTTCACAGGAGCAAGAACAATATAAAGTTTTATCCCATTTTTTTGGCAAAAGTCCTCCAGTTTTTTAATATTTTTTTCATAAACCGGAAAATTTTTGTTCAGGCAACCGGTACTATGCCATCCTGTTGAAAAAGCCCATTGAGTTTTTTTGTTGTAGTAATATTCACCCTGATTGTATATATAGCCGGTGAGTAAAAATCTGAGTTTGTTATACAGGTGTATAATCGAAGTACGGCCAAAAAATCTGTCTGAAAACCAGTTATTGAAATCCTGACCAAAGTTGTAGTTTATTTCATTTTTTGTAATAAACGGTTTATATTCCGCGAGTTTCCGGTTTTCCGCTTTGCTGTAAATTTCATCATTTATTTTCAGAGCCGGCAGGATAAGCAGTACAAAAAATACCGTAAGAAATACTATTTCAATTCGGGATTGATTTTTGACGCTTTTAAAATCTGCAATGTAAGAAGTCAGTTTATAGGCTAAAAGGTAGCTTAAAATAAGTATTATGGTTAGAACTCTTGCATCAAACACTAATTTTGGAACTATATTAAGTTTTTCTTTTGAAAATAACTGGGAAAATGCGGTCAGGTCAGTAAGTAAAATAGAATTTTTTTCAATTTTGATCGTACAGAAATTTACGTAAAATTGATTTAAATCAAGAAGATGCCCGTCAACTTTTATATTACGTAGTTTAAGCCCCCCCCCCCTGGCTGAAAGGCCTGTCTGACAATGATTTGGAACCGTTTTGGATGTTTTGCTTTGAAAACAGGTATTGTAATTTCTGAAGTTTTATCAAGATTAACTTCCAATTTTGCTTTATTGTTTCTGGAAAACAAATCGTCGTCTTTTTTGTTTAAGACTATTTCAAAAGTTGTCTGTCCTTTTCCTTCTGCTTCAAAAGTGACGTTCACGGGTTCTCTGTACAACCAGTACTGACTGCTCAACCCCGCAGCAACCCCCGTGATTACAATACTTAACAAAACTCTCTTTTTCATATAGAAATTTTACGATGCTGAACAAGCACTGTCAATCAAAGAGCGCGGATAATGGATTTGATATTTTCGTCGGTAATTTTCACCAGCGCAACTGTTTTTGCCGTATCATCGAGTGAATTCAGGCGTTTGAGAGTTTCTGCTGTTTTCAGGATGATTGTCTGGTTGCTGCATTTCAAAAGTTCTCTTATTGCAAGCAAATCATCCGAAAAATCCAGCGCCGTATAGACAAAAGGACTATCTTCATTCAGTTCTGCCTTTACTATACGCGTAAGCTGTTTTTTATTAATTCCCTGAAGAAGCCTTTTTATTCCGTGGATTTCGTTTTTTGTTTCTTTGTCCTCGTCAAAAAGGTATTCATCGTTTTCTGTCAGGGTTTCAAATTTTTCCTGCGCGTTCAGCAGAACGGCTGCTATTTTGCTGTCGGGTTCTGCTGATATAAGGTTTTCAAAAACTTCCTTTAATTCAAAATCCAGAACGAGCGCCGGGCTTAGAATTTCGCCGAGCCCGTTGATTATGTAGTTAATAGTCAGAAGCGCATCTTCATAATAATTATTAAGAAGTTCAAATAAATCAGCAAGGTACGGAATTTCCCCCGCAATATTTTCTGCCATGGAAGATGTTTTCATTGCATTAAAAATCGTCCCGAGCGCCTCTTTGTTTCCGTACATAACAAGAAATTTTACCGCCGAAAGTTTTTCAAAATCATCATCTGATTTTAATTTTTCAAGTGCTTTGTTATAGGAAACTTCATCCTCAAACATCCCGAGTGTTGCTGCACAGTTTGCATTGAGGCTGTCATTGTCAGAATATGCGTTTTCTCTCAAGCAGTCGAGTGCAAGCGGATCCTGAATGTAAGAAAAATATTTTGCACAGTAAGTCTTTTGAGTGGTTGTGCCGGTTTCAAACATCTCAAGAATTTCGTCGGTCAAATCTTCGTCCGCATACTTTGCCAGAGCGGAAATAATCGCTTCATCATAATAGGGTGAATAATAATCAAAAAATTTCAGAAGGTTTTTGTAATTAGTTTTACTACAGGCATTGTAAATCCGCTGTGCAACATTTTGCTTAACAAAATCAAAGAGAAAGTCGTCATTTGCAATGAGTTCTTTGAATAATACCGCATCTGCATTATCAATCATTTCCTGTGCGGCATGCTCGTAATCGTTTTTATTTTTCCCTGTAAGTTTTTTAAGTTTATCGTTCATAAAAATATTTTAGCATAAATAAAGATGTTAAGACGATAGGAGGTTAAGACGATAAGTACAACAAAAAAGTGAGGTTGAGGTGTGAAGGGTTCAACAAAGTTGAAAAGTTGAATGGGTGAACGGTTTGACATTAGATATGTCAATCAGAAACGTTAATTGCTGCCGCTTGTATGAGGAGGAGGTCGGATTTACTAATCCGACAGAATTTTGCTACAGTTCGGAACTGAAATACCACGTAGGGGCTAAAATCACGTTTCGCCTACGTCTTAACGGATTTTGCAGCCAGTTCAGGAGGACATTTATAATAACACCTTTCAATTCATAAACAAGTTCAACTATTCATCGGTTCAACGTTATTAATTAATCCAGATAGAATACAGTGATAACCTTGTGGCCTTCTTCAGCGTATTGAACCGCATTATGAAGGGTTTTACTTGTGTGGGAAAGGAAGCAGATTAACTGGTTGCAGTCGTCGATAATTTCTCTGTTGCAGACACGGGATGCGTCAGCAAGTGTCATCATAGCGCGGTCGGCGTGTTCAATAATATTCGGAACCCCGATAAGCTGGTTTTGAACATCAGAAGGCTGCTGGCCTATTGTCTGCGGAAGAATAACTTTTAATTTATCAGGATTAGCTTTCATTGCACCTCTGATTGCAGCGGCATTTGTTCCTGAGGAGCCGCCTGAGGTGATGATTGTATTACCCTGCATAACAAGTGCGGTTGTAAGGGTTTCAATCATTTGCTGGTGTGTAATAGGAAGATTACGGCTTCCGATAATAGCAATTTTTTTAGCTGACTGTCTGATTGTTGCAAGTTCCTGCGCAAGTTCATCCACAGTATGCGGAGAATCCGCACTTACTGTATCTAAATCATCCATTGGTACCACAATTGATGGTTGTTCACTTTTTTGCTCATCATCAGCGCTCATTACAAAATTGCTTTCAATATCTGCCATTATTTCCTACTTTCTGAATAAATCCTAATAATTGAAATAAAAATTTTTTTCGATTATGCTGATTATAACATAAAATTTTAATTTTGGGAATAGGGATATGGAAAATATATTGGAAAATCTTAATAAAGAACAGAAAGAAGCAGTGCAGACAACCGCAGGCCCGCTGTTAATACTTGCCGGAGCAGGCAGCGGAAAGACAAAAGTTCTCACCTCGCGTATTGCATATTTGATACAAAAAGGTGTTAAGCCGCAGAATATTCTTGCCGTAACATTTACCAACAAAGCGGCAAAAGAGATGAAGGCCCGTCTTGGCAGCATGATTGGCGAAAATACCGTTAAATACATGTGGGTCGGAACTTTCCACGGAATCTGCGGCAGAATTTTGCGTGAAAACGTTGACAGGTATACGTTTCCTTCAGGCAAGAAACTGGATAAGAATTTTACAATATACGATGATAACGACACAAACGCTGTTTTAAAACAGGCTATTAAAAAGTTAAATATCGATGACAAAATTTATCAGCCGAAACTTGTTAAATCCGTAATCTCCAACGCAAAAAATAAAATGCAGGACGCCTATACCTTTGCGACCTTTGCAAGAGATTTTAAATCCCAAAAGATTGCGCAGATATACGAAGAGTACGAAAACACGCTCAACAACAATAACGCAATCGATTTTGACGATATGCTTATGCTGACAGTAAAACTTCTTGACCATAATACAGAAATCAGAACCCACTATTATGAACGCTTCCAGCATATTCTTGTTGATGAATATCAGGACACAAACCTTGCGCAGTATAATCTTGTAAACATGCTTTACACAAATAAACTTACAGAAGTTCCTCCTGAACGCTCACTGTGCGTTGTAGGCGATGTCGACCAATCCATCTACAGCTGGCGCGGTGCGGATTATACGATTATTATGAACTTCCAGAAAGATTTCAAAAACACTAAATTAATCAAACTTGAACAAAATTACCGCTCGACCGCTAATATCCTGAATGTGGCAAATGCTATTATTGAAAATAACACCGAGCGTGTGGATAAGGTTCTTTATTCCAATAAAGGCGAGGGCGAACTTATAGATTACTTTGAGGCGCAAGATGAAGCGGATGAAGCAAACTTTATAGTAAGCCGTATAAAGCAGGACAGCGGGGGAAATTACAACCAGTATGCCATTCTTTATCGTACAAATTCCCAGTCCCGTTCAATAGAAGAAGCCTGCATGGCCGCAGGTGTTCCTTATAGAATTTACGGGGGGCTGAAATTCTACGACCGTAAAGAAATTAAAGACATCATAGCTTATTTGAAATTAATCTATAATACGGATGATTCGCAGAGCTTCCGGCGTATTGTGAATGTTCCGAAACGTTCAATCGGGGATACGACAGTGAAACGCCTGCAGGATTTTGCTGACAGGGAAGATATTTCCCTCTTTGCGGCTGCACAGAGAATTCAGGAAGATACAGAGATTCCGCCGCGGACACGCTCAAAAATTCTTGACTTTGTTAACCTGATTACGAAATTCAGAGAAGCAATCCCGAATTACAATCTGCGTGAATTTGTAACCCTTGTAATTGAAAAATCCGGCTACCTTGCAGAACTCCAGCTTCAAAACACTCCTGAAGCCGAAGCTGATATTGAAAACCTTCAGGAACTCGTAAACGTTGCGGAAGAATTTGTGCCTGAGGAAGATGATAATGTTCTCGGTGAATTTCTGGCGCAGGTGGCACTTGTATCCGATATTGATAATATGGATACAATAGCTAATAACGTTACCCTGATGACACTCCACGCCGCAAAAGGACTGGAATTTCCGGTAGTATTTATGGCAGGGCTGGATGAAGGGATTTTCCCGCATCTGAGATCTTTGAATGTGCCGTCAGAAATGGAGGAAGAACGCCGGCTTATGTATGTAGGCGTCACCCGTGCGGAAGAAAAACTGTACCTTACCTCCGCTAAACGCCGCCAGATGTGGGGTGAATTCAAATACTATAACCCGTCAAGGTTTATAGAGGAAATCCCGCGCCAGTTGCTGAATATGATTTCATTTGAAGGAAGCACCTCCGACAATTCTACCTTCCGCAATGCTGTTTCTAAAGCAAAAACAGGAAAATCGGATTACTCATATTCTGCGGCTCAGGCTGACAGCTACGGCTATATAAAACCTTCAACCGGCTTTGGCAAAGGATTTGTGGCGCCTACAAAAGGGCTTGCCAGCGGTACTGCGCCGAAAAAATCTTTCTACGGCTACGAACAGCCTAAACGCACCCCGCAGAGGACAATTCTTGTGAAATCTCAGGCAAATAAACAGCGCGATGAAGAAAAGGTTAAAGAGTTCTTTAAAGATAACGCCATAAAACGTATGCTGGAAGAAAAACGCGAGAAAGAACGCCGCCAGATGGAGGAGGCAGCGGAACGTGAAAAAGCCTTCGATGTCCAATCTCCTGTGGAATACGTTTTTAATGTAGGGGAGCGGGTTTTTCACGACAAACTCGGCATAGGACATATTACGGATGTCATAAAAGTCGGTGACAGCATGATGTATACGATTGACTTTGGCAAACAGGGTAAAAAGGCCATGGATGCAGCTTACGCAAAGTTAAAGAAGTTCTAAGCGGTTGAGCCGCTACACTCTTACGGTATTTGACGTGGCACTTTTGTAGAAATTTTGACAATTATTACGGGGTTGCAGTGGCGTTTTAAACCTTAATGCCTGTTTTTATTTTATATCCTTCGCTACCACGTCAGTAATGTCATCTCCGCCGAAGTAGACAATGTTTTTCGGAAGTACAAGGTCATAGTTTAAACTTCTTGCCTTTTCAACAACAGCTGCACGAATATCAGTGTCAATTTTTGTTAGTTTCTGATTGTATTCGGTATCCAGTGCTATTTTTTTATCGTTAATCTGGTTTCTGTATTTTTCCTCAATTGCTGCAATTTTAGCAGGATCAGTTTCTTTAGAAATTTCAGTTTTTGCTTTATTAAGGGTTGCCTGAATATCTTTTACTTTAGTTTCCTGTTCGGCTTTCAGAGCCTTAACCGCAGAAGAATTTGCGACGATTTTTGTTGCATCAATTACGGCAACTTTCGGGGCGGTGCCGTCAGAAACAGCTATGTTATTTACTGAATATCCTAAGACAAATGCGCTTGCCACAAATACTGCAATATAAATATTTTTTTTCATATAAATCCTTTCTCTTACAAATGTAGTTTAAACGTATAAATAAAAAATTTTTATCCGCCGGCCGGGGAATGAGTACTTAATGTGAAGTCAATAGAAAAAAATTAACGCCCCATCGCCTTAATTTAACAATTTGCATAAAAAACATTTTTATTTTAAAATGGTAATACTTCATGAAATAGGCAAGCTGAATGAGCCTCAGGCAGTCAGCTGCGCCGGTTTAGTTAAGGAGAAAATTATGGCACAACAGTTTAATCCTCAGGGTTTAAATCCGCAGAATATTAAAAAAAGAACTTCTGTTCTTGTGTTCTTGAAAGGTTCAACAGCGCCTCTTGTTCTGTATGTTGAAAATCCTCAGGACTTATACACTGAGCTTAACCAGCTTATGAAATCCGCATCGGCTGTGGTAGTTGAAAAGGAAACTCAAGGCCCGCTTAAAAAGGTTTCGTTTATTTCTAACCAGATAGCTGCTATAGCAATGCAGGAAGAACAGTACGTATAAATTTTTCCGCCGGATTGAGGTATTTTATGGAAAATTTCGTTTTAATTGAAGATATTGAAAATGCTAAAGACGGTATCCTCAAGTATAACTTTGAAGAAAATATTGAGGGTATTGATTCTGATACACCGGTGAAAGCGGATTTGACTATAAAAAATCTAGGTGAGTTTGTGGAAATATCCGGAAATGTTAAGACTATTTTGAACCTTGAATGCGACATTTGCCTCAAGCCGTTTAAGTATGATATGGAATTTTCAATAGATGAAATATTCGCAAAAGACGCGCTGCTTGAGGATTACGGACAGGAAATCGAAATTAAGGACGGGCAGTTTGTAACTGACCTCAACGGGGCGGACAGAATTGATATTTATGACTTATTGTATCAATCTGTAATATTAAATATTCCAAATAAAAAAGTTTGTGGTATAAATTGTAGTAGGGATAATTTTCAAAAAGAAGAAGATTTGACCGATCCACGGCTGGAAGTTTTTAAAAACATCCGGCTTGGGGAAAATAAGTAGAAATATAAGTAGTAGGAAAACATAAAGGAAAAACAAAAATGGCAGTACCAAAGAAAAGAACAGGACATTCCGCACAAGGACACAGAAGAAGCAACTGGAAAGCTTTAAAACCGGAAACTACTAAATGCCCTAACTGCGGTGCAACAGTATTAACACACACAGTATGTACAGCTTGCGGCACTTACAAAGGACAGCCGGTAAGCCTTAAAGACAGAAAAGAAGAAACAGCTGTTGAAACTAAACCGGCTAAAAAATCTTCTAAAAAGGCTGAAGTTAAGGAAGAAGTAAAAGTTGAAGAAAAAGCTTCCGAAATAAGCGCTCCTGCTGAAGAGGCTAAAGTTGAAGAAGTAAAATCAGAAGCAGTTGAAGTAAAAGAAGAAACTCCGGCTGAAGAAACTTCTGAAACCGAAGAAAAATAAAATTGATAATGAATGGCTGAAAGCCTCGGCCTCAGCCATTCACCAATTTAACCGTTAAACTAGATTTGAGAGGGAAACATGACAAGAATAGCAATTGACGCAATGGGCGGTGACCATGCTCCTCATGAAATTGTAGCAGGAGCTGTCTGGGGTGCTTACGAATACGGAGTGGCTATTGAATTAGTAGGCAAACAGGATAAGATTGAGCAGGAACTTGATAAAATCAGTCAGGACGGCTTTTATTCTGATTGCGGTAAAGGCGGTAAAAAGCTTAAACGTATTAAAATTGACACAAGCAAGCTTGACATAAAAATTACCCATGCCAATGAAATAATCGAAATGGGCGAAGCTCCGGGACAGGCTATTCGCAAAAAGAAAAAGTCATCGATTGTTCTTGCGGTTGATGCTGTCGCACAGGGAAGTTCTGATGCCGTTGTGGCAGCAGGTTCTACAGGTGCAGCTATGGCATCAAGTCTTTTTGGTCTTGGCAGGCTTCCTGGTATTGACAGACCTGCGATTGCGGTTACGCTTCCTACTATTAAAAAGCCTATCGTTGTAATCGACGGCGGTGCTAACAGCAACTGTACTCCGGAAATGCTTTATCAATTTGCAATTATGGGTGCAACTTTTTCTAAAAATGTTCTGGGTATTGAACATCCGCGTGTCGGTGTTTTGAACATAGGTGAAGAAGCAGGCAAAGGTAATGAACTTGCACAGCAGACTTATAAGCTTCTTGAGGAACATCAGGAGAAAATTAACTTTGTCGGAAATATTGAAGGCAAAGAAATTTTCCTGAGCGTATGCGATGTTGTTGTTTGCGACGGTTTTGTCGGAAATGTTGCATTGAAGGTTACGGAAGGTACTTCGCAGATGCTTTTCAGAATGCTTAAACAGGAATTTAAAGCGGATTTGCTAGGCAAGGTTATCGGTCTTTTGGCAAAACCATTCATGAAGAGAATTTATACAAAAATTAATTATGAAGAATTTGGCGGTGCTCTATTGCTTGGTGTAAAAGGTATTACAGTAATTTCACATGGCAGAAGCAAAGCTTACGCTATTAAAAATGCTGTTAAAGTTGCTAAATATGCTGTTGAAACAGGCATTAACGATAAAATTGCTAAGTTTTATGAGGAATAAAGAATGACAGATAAATTAATTCCGGTGCGTATAGCCGGTGTTGGATACAGTTTACCCGAAACAGTTATCACAAATGATGATTTGACAAAATTGTACGAAACATCTGACGAGTGGATTTATACCCGTACAGGCATAAAAGAACGCCGCGTAGTATCCGGTGAGGAAAACGCAATAGATTTAGGTTTTGAGGCAGCAAAAAGAGCGCTTGAAAAAGCAAAAATTCAGCCGGATGAAATTGACCTAATTCTTGCTGCATCTTCGGCTCCTCCTGATTTGTATCCGGCAATTGCCTGCCATATACATCAAAGGCTCGGGATTACAAAACCTGTTCCGGCTTTTGATATTACAGCGGCATGCTCCGGCTTGATTTACGGCATGAGTATTGCCAAAGCATACATTAATTCCGGTATGTATAAAAAAATTCTTATAGTTGCAACCGATAACAATTCAAGGCTTGTAAACTGGCAGGACAGAAGCACCTCAATTCTTTTCGGCGACGGTGCCGGAGCAATGGTTATGACTGTTGCAGAAGATGGTGTTGATGATATTATTGCGGTTGATATTAAGGCTGACGGAAACTACGGTCACTTAATTGAACTTTCTTTTGACGGCAAAAACTGCCCGCTTGTTGAACAGTATGAAGAAAAACCGAAAGGTATCAGAATGAACGGCAGAGGTGTCTACACATTTGTTGCAAAAATTCTGCCTCATTATGTTGAAAACTTAATTACAGATGCAGGTCTGAAACCTGATGATATAGATTATCTTATTCCGCATCAGGCAAATATCAGAATTATTCAGGCGGTTCAGGAACGTCTTGGATACAGCGATGAAAAAGTTGTTACAAATATTAAATACTACGGCAACACATCTGCAGCATCAATTCCTATCGCGCTTGCGGAAAGCGTTGAAAAAGGTAATGTTAAACTCGGTACAACTGCTGTTCTTTGCGGTTTCGGTGCAGGCATGACCTGGGGCGGCGCTATCGTAAGATTAAGAGAAGGCATCTGCTAAATCAGGAGAGTTGTGAGAGAATAAACCTTTGATATATCATTTCTGGAAAATGCAGCGAAAAAACTCGGAGAAGTGCTTATTAACTTTAGTTTTAAAAGAGCCGGAATTATTTTTTAAAGGCATAAGCAATGTGTGTATAAAAGAGTATAAACACGAGAAAAGAAGATTATTTACTTCCAGGTTTTTTGTAGTATAATTTTCGCATAGATGTGAATAGAGAGGGATATGAATATGACCAAAAAAGTTGCGTTTCTTTTTCCGGGGCAGGGTTCTCAGGCTGCCGGCATGGGAAAAGACCTTTATGAAAGCTCAGAAAGCGCTAAAAACGTTTTCGATACTGCAGATGAAGTCTTAGGCAAAAGTATTACAACTCTGTGCTTTGAAGGGCCGGATGAGGCTTTGAAACAGACTGTTAACACCCAGCCATGTATTGTTGCGATGTCAATTGCGGCACTGGAAGCTTTGAGAGATAAATGTGATGTTATTCCGGCTTATGTTGCAGGACATTCTTTAGGTGAATACTGCGCCATGTACGCAGCAGGCGTTATGTCGCTGGAAAATACCTTAAAAGCTATTCAGAAAAGAGCAGACCTTATGGGCGCAACTAAAGGCGGCGCCATGGCAGCTGTTTTAAATTCCACGGAAGAAGCTTTGAAAGAATCTCTTCAAGAAGCCTCAAGCGCAGGTTATGTTGATGTTGCAAACTACAATTCTCCTGCGCAGGTCGTTATAACAGGGGATGAAGCAGCCGTTGCAAAAGCAGGCGAACTTTTGCTTGCAAAAGGTGCCCGAAGAGTTGTGCCGCTTGCTGTATCAGGGGCTTTTCATTCAAAATTTATGGAACCTGCCGGCAAAGAATTTGAAAAATTTGTGTCCGGTCTGGAATTAAATAATGCTTCAATTCCGGTAATCACAAACGTTGACGCGCAGCCTACAACTTCCGCTGCTGATTTCAGAGTAAAAATGCCGCAGCAGATTTACTCATCAGTTCACTGGACACAAACTATTCAGAAAATGGTATCGGATGGCGTTGAAATCTTTGTAGAAATTGGGCCGGGGAAAGTTCTTGCCGGTTTAAACAAAAAGATTGCACCGGAGGCAAAAGTATTTAATATATTTGATAAAGCATCACTTGATGCGACAGTAGAAAGTTTAAAAGAGGAGCTGTTATGTCTGAAAAATTAGCATTAATCACAGGGGCTTCCCGCGGAATAGGAAAAGCCTGCGCAATGGAACTTGCAAAAGCCGGTTATGATATTGCCGTGAATTTTGCGGGCAATGTGGAAGCCGCAAATAAAACAGTTGAAGAATTGAAAGCTTTTGGCGTTGAAGCTGCAGCGTTTAAGTTTGACGTTTCCAATAAAGAAGAAGCAGCAAAAGGTGTTGAAGATGTTCTTGCAAAATTCGGCAGGATTGATGTACTTGTAAACAACGCTGGTATCACACGCGACGGTTTATTTATGCGTATGAGTGCTGAAAACTGGGATGCTGTAATTAACACAAACCTTTCAAGCGCGTTTTATGTATCCCAGCCTGTTGTTAAGGTTATGATGAAGCAGAGAAGCGGCGCAATTGTAAATATGTCAAGCGTTGTAGGCGTATCAGGTAATGCAGGTCAGGCAAACTATTCTGCTGCTAAAGCCGGTCTTATCGGTTTAACAAAAACCCTCGCAAAAGAACTAGGTTCGCGCGGTATCAGAGTGAATGCAATCGCTCCTGGGTTTATTAACACAGATATGACAAAGGATTTAGACACCTCTAAATTTACAGACTATATTCCGCTGAAACGCCTCGGTGAGCCCGAAGATATTGCAAAAGCCGTTAAATTCCTTGCAGTCGACGCAGATTACGTAACCGGTCAGGTGCTGGAAGTTGACGGGGGATTAATTATATAAAGATTTTTAACAAAAATCATGCGTGTATGTAAATTCCTTGCAAAAAATTTATGTGCCGGATATAATATAAAATGACAAAGTATAGTATACAATTAAATTAAATGAGGTAAAGAAGATGAGTACATTTGACAAAGTTAAAAAAGTTGTAGTAGATCAATTAAGCGTTGATGAAGCTCTGGTTACTCCGGAAGCTAGCTTTACTGCTGATCTCGGTGCTGATTCATTAGATACTGTTGAATTGGTTATGGCTTTTGAAGAAGAATTCGGCTGCGAAATTCCTGATGAAGAAGCTGAAAAAATCCAGACAGTTAAAGACGCTGTTGACTACATTGATTCACACTCATAAGCGGGTGTAATCGGGCTTTTTAAGCTGGATATTTTTAAATTACGAGGGTGAAAATTGAATATTGTTTTCCCCTCGTAAATTTTAAGAGGATAAAAAGGTAAAGAGATGACTAAGAGAAGAGTTGTAATCACAGGACTGGGTGCTGTATCGCCTTTCGGTGTAGGCGTTGATAAATTCTGGCAGAGTCTTGTTGAAGGTAAGAGCGGAATTGGTGTTCCTGATATTATTGACGTTTCAAAACACGTTGTAAAAATTGCCGGGGAGGTGAAAAGCTTTAATCCGGAAGAATATCTTGATGCCAAAGAAGCAAAAAAGATGGATAGATTTATTCAGTTTGCCATGATTGCTGCTGATGAAGCTGTTAAAGATGCAAAACTGGATGAAGTTAATGATGTTGACCCTTACAAAATAGGTGTTGTTGTAAGTTCTGCAGCCGGCGGTTTCCGCACATTTGAAGAGAATCATGTACGTATTCTTGAAAAAGGCCCTAACAAATGTTCTCCGTTTACAATTCCTATGATGATTGTGAATATGGCATCAGGCAGAATTTCAATGAAATACGGATTTAAAGGTATAAATAAAGTTGTAGTTTCAGCCTGTGCAACCGGTACACATTCAATAGGCGACGCATTCAGAGCTATTCAGTACGGAGATGCTGATATAATGGTTGCCGGCGGGTGCGAAGCTACTATCTGCGACGTAGGTATCGGTGCATTCTCGAGCGCAAGAACACTTTCCAAACGCAATGATGACCCTCAAAAAGCATCACGTCCGTGGGATGTTGACAGGGACGGATTTGTAATGAGCGAGGGTGCAGGTGTGCTTATTCTTGAGGAATACGAGCATGCTAAAAAACGCGGTGCACATATTTATGCAGAAATAGCAGGTTACGGTCAGACAGCCGATGCTTATGATGTTGTTGCTCCGGATCCTGAAGGTAAAGGTGCAAGCCATTCTATGCAGTTTGCACTTGAGGACGCAGGTTTGAAACCGGAAGATATTGACTATATCAATGCTCACGGAACAAGTACAGGGCTTGGTGATATTGCAGAATCTCATGCCATTGCAGGAGTTTTCGGCGACAAAGCTAAAAACCCTAAACTTATGGTAAGTTCTACAAAAAGCATGCACGGACATCTTCTTGGGGCGACCGGTGCTGTGGAGGCTATTGCCTGCATTAAAGCAATTAATGAAAACCTTGTACCGCCGACAATTAACCTTGATAATCAGGATGAAAAAGTTGCTAATCTGGATTATGTTCCGCATAAAGCAAGAAAAGCTGAAATTCATACTGCACTGTCAAACTCGTTCGGTTTCGGCGGTCAGAACGCAACTATTATATTGAAAGAATTTGTGTAGTTAGTGTGTGGTATATAAAAATAAAGCCGTTCCTGCTGTTGGAGCGGCTTTTTTGTCCTTTTTCATAGTCCAGCAATGATTACTCACACCGTAAGACAAATAAAAAAATATCTGTAATTATATTAGTTGTATATCCTTATATTTAATGATATTTCATAATAAATATAATATATTTTAGACTTTTTGTCAAATTAACTATAATTTTATTAATGGGTAAAAATGTCAAAAGAATAATACATTCACTGTTGTCACTGAACGGAGTGACGCTGACAAAGCTTGCTGAGTTGATGACAGAAAAGACCGGCAAGAATTATACCCTTGCTAGTTTATCCAGCAAACTGAAAATTAAATCATTAAGGCTTGAGGAAGCCTATGTGATTGCTGACATTCTGGGATACGATCTTGAATTTATACCGAAGCATAAATCAAAATAACTCTATAGCTGTCTTTAATTCATCTTCTTTTGACATTTGGGGCGAGGCGAGTTTTTGTTCAAGCACTGCATCAAAAATTTTCGAGTATTTTGCTGACGGAGGAAGACCTGCGTTTTGCAGGTCTTTTCCTGTAATTGAAAGCTTTATTTTGCGCAGATTATCAAGATAGTGAATTGTCTTTTTGTAATCTTTCAAAACCGCATAAAGAATAACTGTTTCGGGGGAGGCTTTTTCAAATGTCTTGTATATTTCAAAATCCGTTTCTGGATTTTTGACAGCCTTAAAATCGTCAAGAATTTTTTGTTCGCTTCTTGTGAGCGGAAGCCTTGAAAGATCTCCGAGAATTCCTGCGTAAATAATCCACGGGTGCTCGATTTTGTATTTTTTTACAAGCTCCTCTATATTTACATCAGGCAGTTTAACATTCTGCGGTGTTACAAGCTTATAGATACCTTCATTTATAAATTTTTCAAATGCAGCCTGCGAGTTAAGATTGAATGTTTCGATTAATTCTTTTTTTATGCGTTTATAACACATGTCGTAATTAATAATTTTCAGATACTCATCCTGAAGTTTTTTTGTGTGTTCGTCAAGCCGAAACCCGAAACGCACCGAAAATTTGAGCGCGCGGATAATCCTTGTCGGATCATCAATAAAACTATTATTATGCAACACTCTGATTGTCCTGTTTTTTATATCCTTGAGCCCTCCTGTGAAATCAATAATTTCGCCGGTTACGGCAGATTTGTACAGTGAATTAATTGTAAAATCGCGGCGCATAACATCATCCTTAAGAGAGCAGCCGATTTTTGTGACGACCGGCAGATGGCCCTTTCTTTCGTAAACTTCCTCACGTGTGGAAGCAATATCAACCCAGCGTCCGTCAATTTTAACGCGTACTGTTCCGAAAGGTTCGTTTATTTGAAGAATTTCAATCGGATTTTCTCTCGCCCCTTGCGGGAGAGGGTGTTCGGAGGACGGGTGAGGGGTTCGATTTTCCGCAAACTCAATTGCGTTTCCCTCGTAAACCATATCGACATCAAAACTTTCAAGTCCGAGAATTTCATCCCGCACAACCCCGCCGACGTAATATAACTTAGTATCATTTATATTAAGGATGTTCATATTGCCTATTTTAACATAAAATAGAATTATAAGTGAGATGTGCAGTGTGAAGAGTGAGCATCTCATTCACTTATACTTAACTCTTCACATGAGGATTATCAAATGTTACAGGAAGCGACAAAAGTAATTAATTCGGCATTTAATAACAGTTTTATCAAAAAATTGAGCCAGTACCTTCACGACTGCGTGCGAGAAGAAGTCAAAAGCTCTACTTTCAGAAACCTGAAAGGCGATAAGGACAACAAATGGATTTTCCTCAAAGGTGAGGAAGAACTGCTTACAACAAACGAAGAATACCTCCGCCTTGACGGAAGCGACAGCAAACTTACCGAACTTATGATTCAATCGGAAATGAGCCAGAAGGATAAATATCTAATTTACGGCTATATGTTTCTTGTCGGAAAAAGTTCAAAAACAAGAAAACAAAATGAATTTCTCACTCCGCTTCTGTATCTCCCATGTAAACTCGAGCGCAACGGAGTTAATATAAACTGTATTCCGCAGGATGAAATTCTATCGCTTAACACAGGCGCACTCACTGCTCTGATGAAAAAAAGCGATGATGACGATGAGGTTGAACAGCTTCTGGAAGGTCTGCTTGAAGTTGTACCGTCGCTTCCTATTACTAATGAAAAACTGGAAATTTTTCTCACCACCCTCAAATCAATTATTCCGGAAATTGATATTACACTTGACAGCAAAAACAACGTTGACGAAGATAATATTTCAAAAGATCTTGCAAAAGAATTTTATGAAGAAAAAATTACGGCTGAAAATGTAGATGAGATTATTGAGGAAGAAGAACACAAGCAAAAGCAGGTTAAAAAGCTCGAAAAAATTAATCTCACAAGCCAGTGCGCAATTATACTCACAAAACGCCCTTCCGTAACAGCAGGAGTTCTGCATGAACTTACACGTATTGCAGAAAGCCCGAGCGGAACTTACCGTGAAACAGCTTTAAATATTATTAATGAAGAATTTAATCTTTCTAAAGAAAAATCAGTTCCGATTAAAGATATGAAAACCGTTGCGGATTTCTACCCGATAACTCCGCTTTCTCTGAGTGATTCGCAGGAACGTGTTATTAAAAATATTGATAACAATAAATTCATCGCGGTTCAGGGCCCTCCGGGAACAGGTAAATCCCAGACAATTGTAAACCTTGTCGCCCACCTGATTGCAAACGGTAAAACAGTTCTTGTGGCTTCCCGTATGGATAAAGCCGTTGATGTTGTTGCAGACAGGCTGAATGAACTTGGCGCCCCTTTTCTTGCCCTGCGTGCAGGACGCTTAAATTATCAAAAACAACTAAGCTTTCAGCTTCAGGATTTGCTCTCGGGAAAAGTCGATATTGACAGCGATTTTGAAGATAGTCTTTTTGCTGATGTTGATGATATGAAACAGCACCTTGATATGCTGAAACAAATGGAAAATAAGTGCGAACAGATTATCAAACTTGAAAATGATTGGCATAACCTTTCTCTTGATGTTGAGCAGCAGGAAAAAGCTATCGGTAATGCACAGTTTATAAAAACGACACTTAAAAAAGCTGAAATAGATACTATTGCAAATATCATCAAGACATTAGAAAATAACATGGAAAAAACCGGATTTTTTGCAAATATAGCAAACTACGGCAGTATAAGCCAGCTTAAAAAAATCCTTAAACTTAAAAACTTTGAGGCGGATTACGAAAATCTCGGCGTACTGAAATCAGAACTCGAGGTTGCAAATCTTGTTTGGCGCTTGAGAAAAATTGAATCCGATATTCAAAAAACCGGCAACCTCCATGTTCTCTCAGAACAAATCCGCCAGATGAAGAAAAAACAGAAACCTCTTGCCATAAACATTTTGAAAGGGAGAAGGCGTGAGGCTTTAAAAGGACTTCTGCGTGACCAGATTAAGCGCCAGAGGTTAATAGTTCATGCCAAATCGCTTGTAGAACGAAAGAAAAACCTTCAAAACCGTATTCTGGAAAATGAAGATTTCAAACCGCTTCTCGAAGCTTTTCCATGCTGGTGTGTAACTACTTACGCAATCTCGGGCTCTCTTCCTTTAAAACCTGGCATGTTTGATGTTGCAATTATTGATGAAGCTTCACAGTGTGATATAGCAAGCTGCTTCCCGATACTTTTCCGTGCTAAAAAAGCCGTGATTGTCGGGGATGACAAACAGCTTCCGCACCTTTCGTTTCTTGAAAAAGCAAAAGAGCAGTCATTTTTAAGCCAGTATGGTATTCCTGATAAATACCAGCTGATGTGGCGTTTCCGAACAAATTCAATGTTTGATTTAGCCGATTATTATTCAATGAATTCTGTTATGCTTGATGAGCATTTTAGAAGCCTCCCGCCGATTATCGAATTTTCAAACAGAGAATTTTACGGCGGCAGAATGCGCGTTATGAAAAAAGATGTCGGTGACGGCAAAGTTCTGGAAACAGTGCTAGTTCCTGACGGCCGTGTTGATTTTGATGCAACACGTAACCTTCCGGAAATTGAGGCTCTTGTGAAACGGCTTTACGATATTGTAGTTGAGGATGAGCGTAAAAATCCGGATAACCCTGTTTCTATGGGTATAATCTCACCGTTCAGGGCACAGGTAGAACAGTTGAAGGTTTCGGTATCAAAAGTTCTTTCCGATCACATGGTCAGAAAACATCAGATAGAAATTGGTACAGCACATACATTCCAGGGCGATGAACGCGATATTATTTTGATGTCATGGGCTTTTGCACCGAACAGTTTTCCGCAGAGTTTGACATTCCTGCAGAAGCCGAACCTCTTTAACGTTGCTATTACCCGTGCAAGATATAAGGTTATAAATTTTGTTTCTCGCGACCCGAAAGAACTGCAGGAGGGTCTGTTCAGGGATTATATGGCATATATTGAGGAATATCAGAATAAACAGCAGGCACGGAACAATCCGGATATTGATGAAAATATTTACAAAAACAAACTTGAACGCGAAATTGCGCAGAGCATCAGAGAACTTGGACATAAAGTTTGTGCAGGTGTGGATATTGCCGGCTTGAGTGCAGATTTGCTTGTTGACGACAAATTTGTAATAGAGGTTGACGGTGTGGAGGATAACGAGCGTTCTATGGTTTCAAATATGAAAAAGCAGTCCATTATTGAGCGTTCCGGCTTCAAAGTAAACAGAGTAACCTACCGTGAATGGCAGTATTCTCAAAAAGCATGTCTTGACAGGCTGCTTATGTGATTTCAGGCTGTATAAATTTCACATAAGTCTAGTTGGGGTGGAACCGGTGTTTGCGTAATAAGAATAACAAAAATCAGCTCTAATATTGTATTAAGGCTTGAAATTTTGTTAAAACCGGTTATAATGTAAGAACGGGACATTGAAAATATTGTTTTTTACTCCGGTAATTGAATAGGACGCTACTGATAAATGTCCTCAAATTTTGATTTCAAGAATGGGTGAAAAAACTGATTAAATAAATATATGGGGACGTTATGGATTAGACAGGATGTTTGGTTGAAACAGGCTGCGAGTCCGTGCGCTGTTCACGGTTATCAACGAGCAAACCAAATTAAATGCTAACAATGTAATCAAAGCAGACTTCTCTAGAGCTTATGCTTTAGCAGCGTAGTCGCTATTTAGCTACTTATATTTCCCAGCTTGCCGGAGATATGAGTCCACGATGCAAGCGGCAGTGCGCTGATGACGGTAGGCGTATCAAGAAATGCCGTTAAAGGTTAGTGTTTCCGGAAAAAACACTATGGATTATTCAAAAAGGTGGTGATATTCCCTGAATAGTCCGAGAGAATTAATATCTACACCCGTAGAAGCTTGTTTAGATCCATTTTGGACGCGGGTTCGACTCCCGCCGTCTCCAGTTTTTAGTCCATAGGACAACGATTAGACCAAAATCTATACGGCTAAAGCCTGCTATTAGCGGACTTTATAACAACAAAAAACAAACAGAGAATTTATTTTATTAAATTTCTCTGCTTTTTAATGCTTATTTTTATTGAAATTCTCTCTTTGCAAGAGACCTAGTCCAAATCAATATTTTACTAGCATTAATTTACAAAAATTTACTTTTATGTTATAATATAAATATAAAATTATATGACATACTATGTTAAAGAAATTGCTAAATATATAATAACTTATTGTTCTAATAAAAAAAGACCAATAAGTAATTTGAAATTGCAAAAAATTTTATATTTTTTATGGATAGATTATTTTAAAGAAAATAATTGTAGTCTATTTAATGAGAATATTTGTGCTTGGCAATTTGGTCCTGTTGTACCAGAAGTTTATTATGAATTTTGTTCATATGCAGGTTCTCCAATTAATAAAATTTATGATATTGAAATTTATAACAAAAATGATTCTGACATAATTAATAAATTAATAGATAAATATATTGAATATTCTGCTAGTAAATTAGTAGAAATGACACACAAAGACTTTAAACCATGGAGTATTATATATAATAATGGAGATGGTTTAAGAAGTATTATTCCCTTTGATTTAATTGTTTCTAAGGAGTGTTAAAAATCTATGTTATTAGAAGAATCTAAACGCCGACAGGAATTATTAAAGAAATATATTTGGGAACTTGCAGCTCAATGTTTTGAATATGATAGAATAAGAGAGTATGCTTTTAAATTAAAAGATTTATATAGTAATAATTTTAGACATTCATATTCTGAATTTTTTCCAATTATTGTTGATATAGCTAAAGAAGAAAGTTATAACTTAGAGTTTTTGTCCAGCAATGTTGAAGAATTGAAAAATATATTAGAACAAGATTATACAAAGGAAGATAAAAATAAAGAATTTAAAGGTTTATATAAGCCTTTGGTTAAATTAGGCGATCATTTAAATTTAGAAATAGGAAGATATAATTATTTTTCTAGTAGTGAAAAAAAAATATTAGATATTGAAAAATATACTGAAACTAGTCAAGATAAATTAACACATGCAACTGCAGAATTAGAAAATGCAAAAGAAAAAATACATTCTATGCAAACAGAACTAATCGCAGTTCTAAGTATTTTTGCTGCAATTGTTTTAACTTTTTCTTGTAGTATTAATCTAATAGGAAGTGTACTTACTCATATGAATGAAGCACCTTTTTTTAAAACTACTTTTTTTACTTTGTTATGTGGATTTATTGTTATAAACTTAATATTTGTACTGATGTATTTTATAAGTAAAATTATTGGAAGAAGTATATACGCATCTTGTAAAACTACCAATTGTACTTGTGGTGATAATAACACTCCTAGTTGTAATAGTTTAAATAGAATAAGGAAACGATTACCATATATATTTTGGTTAAACATTTTTATAATAACATTAATGATAGCAAGTTTAATCATGTATAAAATATAATCAGTTTCTGCAAACTTAATTTTCTTGGCTGAGTTCCGGTTAAAATTTGTTCGGTTAATTCTGGTGAAATATATTTTATATTTAAAATGTTTCGAATATATTTTGAGTCCTTTAAGCCTTCTTCATTCTGTAAATCCTCAATAGTTTTGCCGTTTCTTATTTGCTTGTGGTAGTAGTAACTTTTAACAATTGCATTTACAAGATATGGATTTGGCTCAGGAGTATTATATTCTTTTGCGTTCAAAATTAAAATATTATCATTTCGTGATGGCTGTGTGATTTTTATTTTTTTAGTAATCGTAATCGGGTTAAATTTTTCATTTCTATTAGGGACAATAATTTTTTGGTTACTCGCCAATGCATTCAATACATTTATCAAAGAATTTGCATTTATTGTAATTTCGATTGAATTTTTGGATATAACAATTTTATGAATAATAGCCCTGATTAGTATAGGCTCTGAGTAGTCTTGAATATTTTGTGCTGTATAAATCAGTTTATTTTGTTTACTAATTTTGTACTCTGAAATAATATTTTGAACTTGCTCTTTATCTTGTAAAAATTCTTTTGTTATTTCAACCACAAATTTTTCAACTTCACCTGCGGAAATTTTTGAAATTGTACCAACTTCGCCGTCATTGTAATTTTTTAAAGCAGTGCTAACATAATATCTGTATCGCCTGTTATGGCTATTACTGTGGCTTGGAGTCATCAAATTATTTTTATCATCAAAAATCAAACCTGCAAGCAACGAATTTGAAGAACATTTTGTTCCACAAGTTTTGTCAACTTTATTTTCATATAATAATTTTTGTACTTTTTCAAAAATTTCATTGCTAATAATAGCTTTATGCTCCCCGACATAAACTTTATCTTTATGCGTAATTTTTCCGATATAAACCTTATTAGCAAGCAAATGGTACAACTGACCTTTTGAAAAATTTTTGTCAGTTCGTGTTTTTATTTCGTTTTCTTTTAGATATTGCATCAATTTTGGTACACTTTTTAATTCAAGATATTTGTCAAAAATCATTTGCACTCTTTTAGCATCCTCTTTATGAATAACTAATTTTTTATCTTCTTTTATATAACCTAGCGGAACTTTTCCACCCATCCACATTCCTTTTTTCTTGGATGCCGCAATTTTATCTCTAATTCTTTCGCCCGTAACTTCACGTTCAAACTGTGCAAAGGATAAGAGGATATTCAATGTTAATCTGCCCATTGAAGTTGTAGTGTTAAATTGTTGAGTTATTGATACGAATGAAGTTTCATGCCTGTCAAATACATCAATAATTTTTGAAAAATCCATAAGTGAACGGGTTAAACGGTCAACCTTATAAACAACAACGATATCAATTTTATCACTTTCTATATCTTTCAAAAGTTCTTTAAATGCTGGACGCTCCATTGTTCCACCAGAATATCCGCCGTCATTATATTGTTTTTCTAATAATATCCATCCCTCATGCATTTGAGATTTTATGTAAGCCTCGCAAGCTTCACGTTGGGCATCAAGGGAATTAAAATCTTGTTCAAGTCCTTCTTCTGATGATTTTCGGGTGTATATGGCACAACGAACTTTCTTTTTATCCATTTGCAACTCCAAAAAACTTTTTACCATTCCAATGCGTTCCGGTTATAACATTAGCAACAGCTGAAAGAGTTTTGTAAATTTTGCCTTTGAAATTAAATCCACCTTCAACTGCCATAACTTCATATTTTTCACCTTTAAACTCACGAATAAATTTTGTTCCAATTGTTACTTCAAACTTTTTGAGCTTTTTGATATTAATATTCTTTGTCTTTTCATAATTATTAACAAGATTATTTATCTGATTTTGTAACTTACTTGGTAATTTATTATATTGATAATACCAAGTAAGCTCTTTAACCAAATATGATTTAGTGTAACCTTTTGGTGCGGGCATTTTAAATATTTCTTGCCATTTATTTTTAAGTTCTTTGGTAGTTAAAGATTTTAAATTACCCATACTTACATTAGTTGCTCTTATTGCAGATAAAATCAAGCCTATTGACACAAATGTTATCATTAAAGCTCAATAAAATAGCCATCTTCCTGGTCTGGTCTTGTTATTAATATGTACTTATTGTAGATTCTTACATCTGCAGTTTTATTTTCAGGATCTAAATTTTGCACCTCAGTAAGTACACCAATAAGTTCTTCTAAATTCGCCATAATAAAATCCTTTCAAGTTCTGTACTTACATACATCACTCAAAAGGATTGTTTATCAAGTATTATTACACAATTTGTATCATTTATTTGATTATTCTTGATGTTTTTCATAATCCTGAATAAGATTATAAAAAAGATGTTTAAATTTAGCTGCGGTTTCTGCAAACCATTCAAACATTTGCTCCCAAGATTCTTCATCATTAAAATCAAGACTATTATTTATTCCGATAATTGAAGCTTTTTTGTTTTCTAAAAGGTACCACTCAATATTGTTACCAAGAGCCCTTTCTACTTCGTCTTTATTGGCTAAAATATATGAGTATAAATCTTTATTTTCATCTCTATCTCTTCCTCCAATATATAAATTACAACTTATATATTTTTTCTTAGAATTTAGCCATAAAGAAACATGTGCTCTGGATGTCCCGATTGCAATATCATACCAGTGATGCGGTAATGCTTTACGTAAACTAAAGTCAACTTTTGCTTGTTTACAGTAAGTGTTAAAATCATCCCAAAACTCACCTTGTTTTGTTTTTAATTCAGTTGTTTCTCCAGTACCATAAGTTTCTTTAACCATTTTTGTCCAATCGTTAGGCTGGCATATTATTTGAAATTTTGGAGCAACATCAGAATTCCCAATTTTCCACAACTCCATTTCAATTAAAAAGAAGTTTAATTCCGAATCCGTATGTTCATTTAACCAATCAATTGCTTGGCGGTGTTCATTCCTAGCTTTTTTTACTATCCAAACAATATAATTAGCATCCTTACCTGAGGCATAAGTGATAATTTTCCCAAGATGGTCATGGTTTGTTTTTTCCAATTGATTTTCAATAATTATTCTTTTTCCGGAAGTTTCATCTATGGCGTATATATCAACATTAAAGTCTCCAACATTATCTTCAACTTGTACTGTTGTAATATCTAACCCTATAGTTTCGCTTAATAATGCCATATTTTCAGATTCTGCTAACCATCTGGTAAAATCAGAAGCCTCATGTTTCCAAACCGTACGTAAATCCTCAACTTTAGTTAATTTGCCTAAGACAATAGCCATTCTAAACTCCTTTTTTCTAATTGTAGCGAATGATAACAATTGTGTCAATGGACTTGATTTTGCTTGCAACAAGAGCGATTTATGTAAATACAAGGAGGAACGACTTATGGATATCGCATTCGGAACAAAGATTTTAAACCGTAAGACAAATGAGATAGGATTACTTATTAAAACTTGGTTAAATGAATTTGCAGATGAAAATATTTGGTATGCAACTTGTGTTGATAAAAATGGCAAACGGTACCACATAGAACTTGATGAAATTGTGCCAATTGAGGATAATGAACATATAGTATAGCAGGGATTTAACACTCCAGCAATATTAGAAATTTCTAACTATATCTTTAAAATTTGGATTTTGACACATTTCAACTAGAACTTCCCCTATTTCATTATGCGGTAGCTGAATTTTGGGATTTTCAGAAATTACTTGTAAAAGAAATTTTATAGAGGAAATACTCATTTTGTGAGTTTTTACAAGAATACGCAAACATTGTAACCACTCTACATCATATTGGCTATATAGCCGTTTTTGAACTTCGCCAGTCTTTATCCTATGTGTTTTTATTAATTTTTCAGCATCATAGGTTCTTAGTCTATCAGGAGTAATCCCAAGCATATTAGCAACAACGCTTGTTGTCAGAAGTGGTTTGTCTTTTGAAAACTCATTTTTTAATGCCATATTTATCCTCTTTATTTATTCAATGATATTACACTTATAGGTTTATGCCTATTCACATGTAGCTATTCATTTAAAGGTTAAATAATAATTTTATATAAACCCTATTTACAAATTTTATGTTTCATGTAAAAATCACATTGGGGTTGTATAAATTATGAAAAAGATTTCCGTAATAATACCTTGCTATAATCAATATAAATATTTATTAGATGCAGTTAAATCGGTTGTGAGTTCCACCTACAAAAATTTGGAAATAATTGTCGTTAATGACGGTTCAACTGAAAAAACTGCACAAGAATTTCAGGATATGCTCAAACCTTTTGATAATGTAATATTGATCAATCAAGAAAACTCTGGAGTATGTGCCGCTAGAAACAACGGAATAATAAAGGCTACTGGAGAATATATCTTACCTTTGGATGCAGACGACAGAATCGCAAATACATATATTGAAAAAGCAGTTTCAATATTAGAGCAAAATCCTGATATTGGTATTGTTTATTGCGAAGCAGAATTTTTCGGAACAGGACAAAATAAAAAATGGAACTTAAAACCAGCTACTCTTTCCAATATGCTTATCCAAAATCGGATATTTCCATCAGGGATTTACCGAAAATCAAAATTCCTTGAGGTCGGCGGCTATAAAAAAGAAATGGAACTTGGTTGTGAGGACTGGGATTTTTGGCTTTCAATTATCGAAACAGGTGCAAAAGTTTATCAGATTCCAGAAGTTCTATTTTATTACAGAAAGCAGCAAAACGAGCGTACCAAACAGTCTTTAAGACCAATAAATTACCTTAAAATCAGACTTAATATAGCCAAATTCCACAATAAACTATATAACCAATTTGGTCTGAAAATGTATTTTTTATTAGGCTTTATGATCTGTAAAAATTGTGCTGCACATTTCTATAAATTGTTAAGGGGAAAATTAAATTGAAACCATCAACATTTATAAAAAGAAGTATATTTTTTATTCCAAAAAAGTTTAGCAATTTATTTATAAGTTCTAATTATAAAAAGGTATTATCTAAAATTAGAACTAAAAAGAAATTAAAAATTATCTTTTTATGCATGGAATGTTCCAAATGGGGAGCTCAGTATTTATATAAAATGATGGAGAAACACAAAAATTTTGAACCGCAAGTTATTCTTGTTCCACCATATACAGTTCATAAAGGAGAAGATTTAACAAAACTTTCACTTGAAGATAATTTAAAATTTTATAAAGCAAATAATATTAAAGTTGAATTGGGTTATGACATTATAAAACATCAATATATAGACTTAAAACAATTTAAGCCTGACATTGTATTTTACGAACAGCCTTATGATTTACCACCAAAATATAGTTTGAACAAAGTGTCCAAGAATTCCTTATGTATGTATTTCCCTTATGGGTATGAAAATTTAGATTTTAAAAATAATTACACAGATAATTTTCATAAACATCTATTTGCTTATTTTGTAGAGTGCAAAGAGAATCTGGAACGATACGAACATTATAGAAAAGGGAATTCGAGAAATTGTATAATTAGCGGACATCCAAAATTAGATTACTACATTACAACGCAAGAAAAATGTTTCCATAATAATTTAAAAATTATATATGCACCTCATCATTCATTAGGGAAACATAGTTTAATGTTTGGGACATTTCAAGATAATGGAAAATTTATATTAAATTTGGCCCAAAAACATAGAGAAATAAATTGGATATTTAAACCTCATCCAAAATTAAGGTTTGAACTTTTGGATAATAAAATAATGACGCAAGAACAAGTTAATGAATATTGGAAAAGTTGGCAGGAAGTTGGAATAGTACATGAATACGGCAATTACTTAGAATTATTTCAAACCTCAGATGCATTAATTACTGATTCTATTTCCTTTCTTGTTGAATATTTGCCGACACAAAAACCGATAATTCAATTATTTAACAAAATGCATCATCCGTATAATTCAATAGGAGATAGGATTGCAGAAGTTTTATACAAAAGTACAAATAATGAAGAATTAAATACACTGTTTAATGAAGTTATAGTAAACAGAAATGATTATTTAAAAGATGAACGCATAAAACGTATACATAATCTTTTTGATTTTAGGCAAAGTGCATCTGAAAAAATAATTAACTATTTAGAAAAAGTGATAGGAATACAAAATGGAACAAAAGAAATTACTGATGGTTGCAGGACCTGTTGAAATAGAACAAGAAATTTTAGATATAGGTTCAGCACCGCAAGAATATATGAGAACAGAAGAATATTCTAAAAAATGGGCAAGAATTTTTGAAAATTTAAAATATATTTTCCAAACAAAATATCCTGTTGTTTGCTATGCCTCTTCCGGTACAGGAGCAATGGAAGCTGCTGTCACGAATTTTTTGTCAGTTAAAGATAAAATTATTTATATTAATTCAGGTTCATTTGGCAAACGCTGGGGAGATATTTGTAAAAAGCATAATCTGGAAACAATAGAAATATTAGTAAACTTTGGGGAAAGTGTAAACATTTTAGATGTAGAAAAAGTTCTAGAAAATACCCCCGATACGAAGGCTGTATTTGCTACATTAAATGAAACTTCCTGTGGCTCTTTACATGATATAGCCGGGTTTGGAAACATTTTAAAAAAATATCCAAATATTTTATTTATAGTTGATTGTATTAGCGGTTTATGTTCAGATGAATTTTTAATGGACGAATGGGGAGTAGATATAGCAGTTAGTGCAAGCCAAAAAGCTCTTGCCCTGCCCCCTGGATTATCATTTATGGCAATTAATAATAAAGCTTTAAAATTTGCCGAAAAATCAAACCTCAGAAATTTTTATTTTGATATTTATGAATATATTGAAAATCAAAAACGAAATCAAACACCATTTACACCCGCTACGGGAATTGTAAATCAATTAGATTATAGACTTCAAAAAATAAAAGACGAAGGATTAGAAAACTTCCAAGCCAGATACGGGAATAATACAAAATATTTACGGCATCAGTTATCAAAATTGGGATTTAATACATTTGCTAAGAATCCTGCAAACTGTGTTACCGGAATATGGACAGACACATACAATGCTGATGAAATAGTGAAAATTATGAGAAGTAAATATAACATCGAACTTGCACCATCAGGTGGCATGTTAAAAGAAAAGCTATTTCGAATAGGTAATTATGGCAATATAAATCAACTGGAAATTGATGAATTTTTAAACTCTCTTAAATTAACAATAAAGGAAATCAATAATAATGGAAACAAGAATTAAAAATAAAAGTGTAGATATTAAAATAAATTCAACTAAAGAATTTTGGCAAACACGAGTTCAAAATGGGTACAATTTAAAAACGGTATTACTAAATGAAGAAGTTAATGATGACGTAATCAAAAATAGAAATATTAAAGAAAGTAACCTAGTTAAATCATTTCTTGACCCAAATAAAAAATATAAGATTTTAGATATTGGATGTGGTATCGGGAGATGGGTTGAGAATTTATTCATTTATATAGATCAATATACAGGAATAGATTATACTGACGGTTTTATTAAACTTGCAAAAAACAAGTATAAACAAACAAATCTAGAATTCATACAAATGTCAGCAACAGATATAAATATCTCACTATTACGTGATAACTATGATTTATCAATTCTTACTGGAATTTGTATGTACATAAATGACAAAGACTTACCGAACTTATTTTTAACTATAAATAATCTTACTAATGACATTATTTATTTACAGGAATCTGTAAGTTTAACAGAAGGAAGATTAACTTTAGATAATTTTTACTCAAATGATTTAAGGCAAAATTATAGTGCAATATACAGAACTATACCTGAATATGAAAATCTATTAATACAATATTGTACAAATTTCAAACTTTTAGCATCTGGGCTGTTACTTGATAATAAAACAGGCAATAGAAAAGAAACAAACGCTTCCTATTGGATATTAAAAAGGAGTAGTAATGATTGGAAATAAAACTGTAGTTTATACATCTGGAACATTTGATATGCTTCATTTCAATCATTTAAAAATGATTGAATATGCAAGAGCATTAGGTGATATATTAATCGTTGGAGTAAATACCGACGAACTAGTTGCAAGTTACAAATCACAACCAATTATTCCTTTTGAAGAAAGAATTGCTTTAATGAAAGCTATTAAAGGCCCTGATATTGTAATACCTCAAAAATCTTTAGATCACACGGACAAAATAAAAAAATTACATTTTGATATATTTGTTGTTGGTGACGACTGGGTTGGGAAATATGATTATCTAGAAAAGCTTGGAGTTAATGTTGTCTATTTTCCGTATGGGGATGGGATTAGTTCTTCATCTTTAAAACAACGTATATATGAAAATTATAAAAAATTACAAAACAAAGTAGATTCACATCTTCCTGCAAATATAGAAGTAATAACGCAAAATAGGGACTTATTATATGATTAATATAAGACAAATATTTAATAAACGATGGGACAGTGTTAATACAACAATAATATTAACAATTTTTGGATTTGAAATTAAAATCAGAAAAAAATATTCTATTCCAACTCTATATAGACAAATTGCAACTCTTAACTATTTCCTAAATAATTGTGCAGACATAAGACAGGTTAAAAAGGCAGATGGAACATTAAGAAATGTTCAACAATCTTGCATTAAAATGTTAGATAAAGTTGATGCAATATGTAAAAATAATAACTTATGCTACTGGTTAGATGCTGGAACACTTCTTGGATGCATTAGACATAAAGGATTTATTCCATGGGATGACGATATTGATATTTGTATGCCCAGAAAAGATTACAATATTTTTGTAAATCTTCTAAAAAGTTATTTTAAAGAAAATGAAATAAGATTAAAAGCCGAACTGGATAATAATTTTCAAATAAGAATAATTTCACAAAATAATGACGCAGCATTAGATATTTTTCCTATTGATAACTATATTACTTCTAATTTAAATAATAAACAAAAAAAAGAAATAACTGATTTAATTAAAAATGCAAGAAATATTTTTGATAAAAATTTCCCTGCACAGAAAATAAAAAAATGTAATATTAACAAATTAAAAACAGAACTTATCAATATCCAAAATAGAATAGTTTTACAAAATCAAAAAGTTACAATGAAAAATCCTGCATTATTTTACGGTATTGATTTCCCATATTACAGTAAATATCATTTGATTTATAACCATGATGAAATATTTCCCTTGTCACAAGGTTTATTTGAGGGGAAATACTACCCCATTCCAAATAAAAGTGATGAATACTTAAAAAATATTTATGGTAATTATATGAAATTTCCTACAGTAATTCCAAATATAGAAAAATATTTAAACATTGGAGAAATAAATTAATATGGGGACAAACTATAAACAAATTATCCCATACATAAAACCATACCTGCCGATGACTTTGTTATCAATATTATTAACATTACCGGCCGGTGCTTTGGATGCAGTTATTGTTATGACATTAAAACCGTATATGGATGTCATTATGTTGAATAAATCAATACATTCTCCATGGACAATTTCTTTTTTTATTCTACTTTTTACAAGTATTCAGGGAATTCTTAATTTTTCAGCTACTTATATTAACTCTTATGTTGCAGGACAAATTACAAATGAAGTTAAAATAATCTTATTTGAAAATTTACTTAACAGGGAAACTTCATTTTTTGACAAAAATACATCCGGTTTTATACAGAAAGCGTTTAATAATGATGTTTCAAAAGCTTTTGGAAGTCTTTTAGGATACTTAAAAAGTTATGCCCTAAGAATTTTTTCGGCAGTTTCTTTAATCATAGTTCTAATTTATAATTGTTGGCAGCTTGCAATTATTGCTGTATTTATTCTTGTTTTTGCTTTAATTCCTGTTACACAGGTTAAAAATCTTATAAAAAATATTGTTAATGATTACGAAAATGAAAATGCAAAAGTTATTGCAGATTACAATGAAACATTTTCTGGAAACAAAATCATTTCCGCATTTAATCTTAAAAATTTTCAAATAAATAAATTGAAAAAACATCTTAAAAAAGCTTTCCAACTTGATATGAAAATAATTCTTCGGACAGGTTGGACTACACCGCTAATGCGGCTTGTAGCCGCTATTGGGATAGGTCTTATCATTGGAATAGGAAGTACTTTAATTAACAATAATACAATTACAAGCGGGAATTTCGTGGCATTTGTAACCGCACTTATTTTACTTTTTAACCCAATTAAAGGTATAGGAAACGATTCAAAAAATCTACAAACTTCAATTCTTGCAATAGAAAGAGTTATAAATGAACTTGAATATATTCCAAAAATCAAAAATAATGCATCCCCGATTTTTATGAAACATTTCAATTCCGGAATTGAATTTAAAAATGTTTCGTTTGAATATAGAAAAAATAAGAAAGTTTTACATGAACTGTCATTCCAAATTAATAAAGGAGAAAAAATTGCACTTGTAGGACATTCAGGCGGGGGAAAGAGTACAATAATAAACCTTATTCCAAGATTTTATGATGTAACCAGCGGTGAAATTTTAATAGACGGTATTAATATAAAAAATTATGACATAAATTCGTTAAGAAATAATATCTCAATAGTTTTACAGGATAATTTTATATTTACAGGAACTATAAGAGAAAACCTTAAAATAATAAAACCGAATGCAACTGATAAAGATTTATTTTCTGTTCTTCAAAGTTCTTACCTGTACGATTTTGTAATGTCAACAGAAAAAGGGCTTGATACACAAGTCGGAGAAAGAGGTTTATTACTATCCGGCGGGCAAAAACAAAGATTAGGAATAGCAAGAGCATTCTTAAAAAATTCTCCGATTATAATCTTTGATGAAGCAACAAGTGCATTAGATAATGAATCAGAATTTTATATTAAAAAAGCAATAGAAAATCTAATGAAAGATAAAACAGTAATAATTATTGCACACAGATTTTCTACTATAAATAATGTTGATAAAATAATAGTTATTGATGATGGAAAAATTGTAGAACAAGGTTCTCAAACACAACTTTTGCAGAATACAAATGGTAAATTTAAAAAATTATATGATTTACAAACGATTTAAATATTAAATGATACTATTATTGCATTTTTAAATTTGAGTAGTTACTACAGAATTAACTAAGTTAGATTTGTTCATCAAATATTATAAATCCTTTTATAAACTTCAATTACACTATCATTAATATCAATGAAAATAATCTTTTCAAAGCAATCGTACTTGTTTATGAATTCGGTTACTGTATCGTAGGCAATTTTGCAGGCTTTGTCTATCGGAAAGTGGTAAACTCCACAAGATATTGCAGGAAAGGCTATTGTCTTTATGTTATTTTCTTTTGCAAGAGTTAATGCTGTTATATAACAAGATTTTAACAGTTCAGGCTCGTTTTTATTCCCACCGTGCCAAATCGGCCCTACGGTATGAATTACATATTTTGCCGGTAAATTATACCCTTTAGTAATTTTTGATTGTCCGGTTTCACAACCGTTCAAAGTTCTACATTCTTTAAGCAACGTTTTCCCGGCTGCTCTGTGAATTGCACCATCTACTCCACCTCCGCCTAACAAAGTTCTGTTTGCGGCATTGACTATTGCATCTACTTTTAATTTTGTTATGTCGCCTTTTAAAATTTCGATTTCTGTCATAATTTACTCCTGCATAATCTACTTTTAATTTATTCTAACATTTTTGTGTCAATTGATACAACTTAAATTTGACCAGTACTTTAGTAATTTCAGAAAAATTGTACTGATAAGAAAATTAAATGTTTTTTATTGCCTGCAAGGCCTTTGTAACAAAAAATTTACAATATTTTATATATACAAAAAACCTTTAATGATAGTAGTTTTAACTATGATTAACCTCTGAAATAACTGTAAAATCTGCATCATGGGGTTGTCAAAATCTGAAAGCATGGTTAGAATATGCATGTAGGAGAAAAGAAATGAGTATAAGAATCAGCAAAAATATAGATGACAACTCAATAAAATACTCAAATGGGCTTCAATCAATGGAAGCTTTGATTGGTAGCATGGTCTCCTCAATTAACGAACCGATAAAACATAAATGCAAAAAAGTTCGCCGATATATGCAGGCTTTTTTACTCGATTTAATCCGTTCAATTTCAAATTTTGAATTTTTTGTTCAGCCATTGACTGATTTTGAAACAGAATTACGGCTTTGGGAATTTATAAAACTTCAAATTCCGATTTTATCAGAAATAAATGTACAAAACTTAGTGCTCTCACATCAGATTTATACTGACGATACAACTCCTGATTTACTTGCATAATTGCAATTTTTATTGCACGGGTCTTTTTGCCTTTATCGGCACAATTGGTGCTGAATAAGGATTGTTAGCAAGTTAAATTACAGGAGATATATATGGAAAACATACATATACAACTCAATAATGATACAATTGAAAATGCATTGCGCCACTTTAAAAAAGTTGTTCTTGAAGGCAAACATCCAAGCAGCAATTTACAGATGATTGACATTGCTTTAATTATTGCAAGTAATAAAAGTTTGCGTAAACATTACCAAAAGCAGCTTCAAAAAATAATAAATGCTATCAAGAAATTTGGCTTTACCAATCCAATTCTGGTTGACAAACAATTGAGAATTATAGCGGGGGAGTTGCGGCTTTTAGCCGCAAAAAAGCTTGGGCTGAGACAAATTCCAGTGATAATACTTGAGGATTTGACACCTGAAGAAGCTGATGCAATCAGAATTCTGGATAACAGAATTGCAGAAGATGGCGAATGGAACTTCGGAAACCTTAAAGAAGAAGTCGAAAAATTAATGAAGTTTGACATAACTTTTGAGGATTTGGGATTCGATACCGTTGATTACGATGAAATATTTCTCATCAAGGATTCTGATGAAAGCAAAGTCCACAACTCGGACAAAGAAGACGAAAGTTGGCTTGATGCAAATATTCCGCCCAAAGTTAAATTTGGTGACCTCTGGCGGCTTGGGGATCATTTCGTTTACTGCGGCGATTCTTTACTTGCCAAGTCTTTTGAAATCATTATGCAAGGCGAATTGGCACAAATAGTCATAACTGATCCTCCATACAACTGTAAGATTAACGGTCATGTTTGCGGTTTGGGTAAGACTAAACATGATGAGTTTGCAATGGCGTCTGGAGAAATGACTGAAACAGAGTTTGCAGAATTTATCTCAAAATTTATGCAGCATCTAATTAAATTCTCAATTGACGGCTCGCTGCATTATCTGTTTATGGACTGGGCCGGGTTGAATACCTTGCTGACACAGGGCAAAAGGCATTATACCGAACTCAAAAATATTGCAGTCTGGAACAAATTAATAGGCGGTATGGGGGCTCTGTATAGAAGCCAACACGAAATGATTCCGATATTCAAAAACGGAAAAGCTAAGCATCAGAACCATATTCAGCTTGGCAAAAACGGGAGATACAGGACTAACGTTTGGGATTATCCTGGAATTCGAGCGACAAATCCATCATCTTTGGAGCTTCTAAAGCTTCATCCTGCTGTTAAAGCAGTGCCGATGCTCCATGACATTTTGCTTGATTCCTCATCTAAAAACGATATAGTTCTTGACTGTTTCGGCGGTTCAGG
>CALVBB010000003.1 GCA_944325705.1 Candidatus Gastranaerophilales bacterium | reverse complement strand
AGCACCCAGCACCCAGCACCCAGCACCCAGCACCCAGCACCCAGCACCCAGCACCCAGCACCCAGCACCCAGCACCCAGCACCCGAACGTTTAATTTAATTAATAACCAATGGCCCAGTTAACGGATGGTGAAAATTCTTTTTTAGGTTCAACTGCAATTGTTGAGGTTACTGCCGGAACCTCAATTACTTTTGCAGCTTTTTGCAAAAGATTATATTCTGTCATTCTGTTATCAACATTATTAAAAGATTTAAGTCTATCCAAATTGTTTTGAAGCTCTGCGTTCTCATCGTTAAGAGAAGTTACCTGACGGCTTAGTGTATTTAAAGTAATTTCGTGTGACATTTCAAAATAATAGCTGACAAAGGCAACACCGATAAAGATGCTGAGTATTGTACATAAAGTGGTATTTACCTTCCTGATTGCCATTTCTTTTACCGAAATTACCTTATGAAAGTATCCTTCAATAACCGGTGCCTGCTGTATCGGGCGTTCTGCATAACCTGTGTTTACATAAGAATAATTTATTACTTCTTCTCTTACTCTTGCTGTATTCAATTTCTTCCCCAACTTTTACTGTTTAAAAAATAACTACCCTCTGCTAATACATCTAGCAATTCTTAACTTAGCGCTTCTTGACGGCGGATTTTCTTTGATTTCCTCCGGTGTCGCCGTAATTGGTTTTTTATTTACCAGCTCTAATCTCGGCGGCGGGCATGTACAAATCATTTGATTTTTTTCGCAATGACACCGCTGTGAGTGGTATTTGAATAAGTTTTTCACTATCCTATCCTCCAAAGAGTGAAAACTTATTACACTTATTATAGCACCAACGTCCAGTAAATCCAACACATCATTTAGAGTATTTTTAACATTTTGTAACTCGTGGTTAACTTCTATCCTGATTGCCTGAAAAACCCTTGTAGCCGGATGAATTGATGATTTTATGTGCGGGGTGCTTCTGATTATTAAATCTGCCAGTTCGGTTGTTGTAGAGAGCTTTTTACGTTTTCTTTCTTCAACAATGGCTTTTGCAATTCTCTTAGAAAATCTTTCTTCTCCGTATTCAGAAAAAATTCGCACTAAATCGGCTTCAGTGTATGTATTAACAACATCATAAGCCGAAAAATCCTCCTCCTGATTAAACCTCATGTCAAGCGGTGCTTCTTTTGAGAATGAAAATCCTCTTTCTGCTTTGTTAAACTGATGAAAAGAAGCTCCAAGGTCAAAAAGCACGCCGCCTGTGATTTTTTCGATTCCGAGGTTATGTAACACTTTTTTAATATTTGTGTAGGAGTTTTTGACTATTGTTAAGTTTTTGTAACTTTGCAGCCTTTCAGAAGCTGCAGCAATGGCCTCATCATCAATATCAAACGCAATCAACCTGCCGTCAGGCTGGATTCTTTGCAGAATTAATTCGCTGTGGCCTCCTCCTCCAAGTGTACAATCTGCATAAATCAGACCATTTTTGCACTCAAGCGCATCTACGGCTTCATTTTTCATAACTGTATAATGCTTGAATTCCATAAAGAGAATTTTAGCATAAAACAGTTTAAAAAAAGTACACTAAATTATTGAAATACAAAACCTTCCAGTCCGTATTCATCAATTATTTCGAGAAATTTATTGTAAGTGTAGCTTTGAGTTTCTCCGTTTTCGTCGAGAACTTCAATAATTTCATTTTTGTTTTGATTTTCTACAGCGCTTATCATTCTGTCAATTTCGTTGTTCTGGCTTTCTGTAGTTGAGATAAATTTGATGTCCATAATTCACTCCTAATTTATGATTAATGTATTAAAAATCCGTCTAAACCGTGTGTATCGTATATTTCCAGAAATTTTGCATAGGTATAAATCTGAGAATTTTCAGGTTTTTGCTGATCCATAATAACAATTCTTCCGTTGCCGATTTTTGAATCTAAGTGCATCATAAAATCGACCATTGCTGTTACGAAAATTTCGTCCTCAAGATCTTCTACTGTCACACTCTTTAGAAAGTGGAAATCTTTTTCCTGAAATTGTTTTGCTGTTGCTTCCATTGTGAAAACTCCTTGAGTTTTAACCATTAACTTTACGTTCGTGATTACGGCATTGTTTAATAATTTCTTTAATAAAAATCAGTGATTGTTACAAAAATGTTACATCTGTAGAATAATTTACCGCCGGCTTTTTAGAAATTTATGTATAAAAAAGGCGCCGGAAATTAATTTCCGGCGCCTTTCAAATTTTGTTTATAAAATTAAACAGTCTGTTTAATAGCGCTGTTAACGCGGTTAAATGTTTTATCTTTCCCTATAATAGCAAGGATTGCAGTCATATCCGCACCGCATAATCTTCCAGTTACAGCTGCTCTTATTGCCCACATTGTGACTTTAGGTTTTATACCTTTTTCTTTGTAGAAAGCTCTGAACTGTTCAAGTTTTTCGTGAAGATTTTCTTCTGTCCATTCCCAGTCTTTTGCCTGTTCAATGAATGTTTTCAAAACATCCTGCGACACGTCGCTGTCAAGGGTTTCTCTTGCTTTTTCATCAATTTCAACGCCTTCTCCGAAGAAATACGGAACAGCATCAGTAATATCAGAAAGAAGTGTCAGAGGCTCGTAGGTAACCTCAACCATTCTTGTGTACTGTGCATCAGTAAGTTCTGAGAGGTCATATTTTGTAAGATAAGGTTTTAATCTTTCCTTCAATTCCGGAATAGAAAGCATTTTGATGTAGTGGCTGTTCATCCAGTTTAGTTTGTCATATTCAAAGATTGAATTTGAGGATGAAATTTCATTAATTCTGAAGTCAGCCGCAATTTCATCAATTGTTTTAATTTCTTTTCCGTCGGAAGGCGACCACCCGAGAAGCGCAACGAAGTTTACGAGTGCGTCAGTGAGGTAGCCCTTTTCAACAAACTCTGAAACAGCAGTTGCCCCGTGGCGTTTGGAAAGCTTGCTTCTGTCCGGCGCAAGAATCATGCCGAGGTGTCCAAATCTCGGAACTTCAGCACCGAGTGCTTCAAATATAAGGATTTGTTTGAAAGTATTTGAAATATGATCTTCCCCGCGTATAACGTGAGATATTTTCATAAGCATATCATCGATTACAACTGCGAAATTGTAAGTCGGAGTTCCATTCGATTTCAAGATAACAAAATCCCCGAGAAGGCTTGTGTCCATGTGAAGTTCGCCTTTAACAAGGTCATTGAATTTCAAAATAGTTGAATCGTGGAAAGCTTTCTGTGCTTTTGAAATATTAAATCTTACAGCAGGTTTTCTGCCTTCTGCGCGTAATTTAGCCTTTTCTTCTTCTGTAAGATTTTCGCATTTTTTTGTGTAAACGTAAGGTTTTTTATTTTCTGCGGCTTCTTTTTTCTCAGCCTCAAGCTCTTCCGGAGTGCAGAAGCATTCATAAGCAAATCCTTTATCCAGAAGCTCCTGAACATATTTCGGGTAAATGTCAAATCTTTCGGACTGTGTATATGGGCCGTAAGGGCCTCCGATGTCCGGGCCTTCATCCCAGTTAAGACCGAGTGCTTTCAGGCTGTCAAAGATATTGTCAATATAAGCCTGGCTTGTGCGTTCCGCATCAGTATCTTCAATTCTTAGAATAAATTTACCGTTATTCTTTTTGGCAAAAAGATAGTTAAATAAAGCTGTTCTTGCCGTTCCGATGTGTAAATTACCGCTCGGTGACGGTGCTATTCTAACTCTAACTTCATTCATTTTTAAAACCTCGATTTCTTTTATATTTCGCACCAGTAATCGTATCACGCGCAAGGTTTATTTTCAACAGGACGTTTTTCTAAGATTATAAAGAATTATAAACTGACGTAGGTTGAAAATTATTCTTTACAATTTCTCTGAAGCATCCGCTGCCTATGCCGTCATAATGTTCTCCGGCTACATTAATCGGGAAGTAGAACAAAGACGTTCCATTTCTTACAGGTTTCCCGGTTAAGTCGTCAGTTCTGTCTGTATTTATCCTGAATTCTGCAAAATAAATATCTTCGTTAGTTTTGTTTGGCGGTTTCACTCCATTTATATCAATAAGCCACATGGCAAAGATGCCTGAAGAAGTAGTTCCATGTATATTAACAATTTTAAATAGGGTGCCATCTTGCAATATAAATCCGGATTCATTTGTCATATCTACTTTTTCTCCAGTCTCTGTACTTATTCTGTAATAAGGGCAGCTGCCTGACAAACAAAATTTTACAGGTTTCAGATAAGGAATCAGATATTGTTCAAAAAACTATTTGCTGTCTGGCAGGTATGTATTTAATGTATCCCCGTATTCGGCTTTAACTCTTGTATCAAGCTGCTGCATTGTTGAATATATTTTTTTAACTGGGATATTTTTATTTGTTTATGATATTTGCCGGTTAATACCAGCAGGGTCATTGCGGCAACAATACCGATAATTCCCAATGTATGTTGGTATGTTTATAACGTGTAAAATTTAATAAACGGAGGGAAGCACGGATGTTTAATATTGAAAAACCAGAAATGGTTAACAAAACTTTCAGACTGCCGGCGGAGCTTGTCGAAAGAATTTGTAATGTCGCGCAGAAACGCGGGGTTTCTTTGAATAATCTTCTTAAACAATGCTGTGAATATGCACTCAGCCAGCTTGCCGAGGAGAAAAAATATTAGCCTGGTTGCCGGTATTGTGTTATAATAATATTATGAAAAGAGCGCTTTTAATATTTTTAGTTTTTTTGATTGGAGCGGCAGGATTTGCAAATGAAGATGATGTTACGCTTCCTAATATTTTTATCTATCATATCCCGGATGTACAGGAAGCTGTGCAGGAGGATGATCTTGTGCCTGACGAATTAAAAAATGCTGCTCCGGAAAAGGATGAATATGAACTCTTTGAAGAGGATGAAATACCTCTTTTTGATTCTGTTAGTGAGGTAAATGATAAAGATTACGATGTTTTCATAGATGACAGCAATGCAATTGTTTTGCAGGATGAGGACGGGAAATTTCTTCTGAATATAAGAGAACCGCAGTCAATTTCATCCGCTTCTCTTGATTTGGATAAAAAAGTCGACACAGGAAGGCTGCTTAACCTCTCAAAATACTCAAAGGAAGAATACAATATTTCAGGGCATTCAATGAATAACGTTTATAAAACCGGCGGATTTTCGGTAGGAACAACATTTGATTCTAGTATAGACAAAATTTCTATGCTTGAGAAATCTGCAAAATTATTTACCAGATACGAAAATAATCGTTTTGCACTTAGTTCAGCATTTGAGAAAACCCAGAATACCACTATTGGCACACTTAACGATACTTTTTATTTATCACCGGAACTCAAGCTTAACAATTATTTCTCAATAAGGGAAGTCTTAAGCGCTGATATTACTAAAAACCGCAAAAGCAGCGAACTTATATTTTCGGTGTCGCCTTACGGACATAAAGGCTCTGACAGATTCAGGCTCGAGGTCGGCGCAAAGCAGACAATTGACCAGAATAATGCACTCTATGGCACACAGCTTAATTTCTCCACAAAGTTCAAATTGTAAATTTATCAAAACATAATTGTCCTGGGTCTATATTTTTACTATAATTTAATTGGCATTGGAAATTTTGCGACAGAAAGACAAAAAATTTTGAAGACGACTAAAAGGTCATGGCGTCCGGAAACGGCACCGCAGGAGATGGCAGAAGAAATTCATCAAGGAGTTTCGATTTTGGAAGAAAATACCTCTCAAAGCATTAATAGTCAGACAGGTACGCCGGCAGGACAAAATCTTGCAGCACGTACGAAAGCTAAATCCCGTAAGCATAAAAGACGGGTTGGATTTTATTATTCGTTTTTGACGATAGTTTTGCTTTTTTGTCTTGTGCAGGTTGGTTTCGGCGTAATTCTGAATATTTCCAAAATAATTGCCTATAAAGCTAAAATTAATACAATGGAAAAAGTGCGTGACGACGCAGAACAGCGTAACAAAGATTTGAAAAGCGATATAAAGCAGTTTTCAAAAACTGCAAGCCTTGAGGAAATTGCAAGGAATAATCTTAAAATGGCAGGCGAAGACGAGGTTCTTGTTATCATAAACAACATTCAGGAACAGCCCTCAGAAAAAGATAAGAACAAAAAACACCACAAAGATAAAAAGCAGAAAAACTAAACGGTGATTTATGCAGGAAAATGAAGCAGTAACATATATAAAAAAAGCGTTTGAATATAAAGAGCATGAGTGCTATAAACAGGCAATAGAGATGCTCTACAGAGTTCTGGAAACAGAAAGCGACAATATAGAGGTTCTGTATCAGTTAGGTGAACTTTATGTTTTGCTGAACAATTATAACCGCGCCGAACAGTATCTGGAACGCGTTCTTGAGCTTCAGCCGGAGAATATTGCATCATTAAAACTTCTTTGTACTGTCTATGAAAGACAGAATGAGTTAGAAAAAGCCGTTAAACTTGCCAAAAAGGCGTTTGAACTGGATAAAACTTCTACAAGTTTAAAAAGACTTATAAAAATACTCGGTTGCCTGAAACAATTTAAGGAGATTGAGATTTACAGAGCTTCGAAATGTCTTGACAGCGGATGTATGAGTGTCTGGGCTCAGGCTTTATATAACGCAGGAAAAACTTTAGAGGCTAAAGAACTTATAGAAAAAGCGTGTGCTGCTGACAGCGAAAATACTGACTGCAAAATCCTTTTAGGAAAAGTTTATTTTGATGAGAATAATTTTGCAAAATCAAGAGAAATCTTTGAAAGTATTGGCAAAAATTCTCAAGATGCCGATGTTTTGAATTATCTTGGGCTTTTTGCGCTGGATGATAACAATTTTGTTGAAGCGATAAAATTCTTTTCGCGTGCCTCAAATATTGATAAGGCAAATCCGGTTTACTTTTACAATCTCGGCAATGCGTATTTCTTTAACGGCTGGCATGAAGAAGCTGTTAATGCTTACAGAAATGCTATACGCCTTAAACCTGACAATCTGGATTACAGATATTCTTTGGCATACCTGTTGTATGAGTATAAAGAGTTTGATAAGGCAAAAAAAGAAGTGGATATTGTTCTTGAAAATAATCCGGAGCATTATCAGGCAAGAGTTATTGCAGCACTTTTAAAACTGGAGAACAAAGATTATCTTGGTGCGCAGAAGCTTCTTGAAGAAAACGTACAAGCCGGCTGTAAAGACGATTTTACTTTGATTTCGCTTGCAAAAGTTTACTGCGAACTCGGACTGTTTGAAAAGGCTGAAAAAGTATGCCGCGATGTTATTGCAAAAAATCAGGACAATCTTGTATACTCCTGCACGCTGGCTGATATTTTGATTAAAGAAAAAAAATACGACGAAGCCTTAAATATTGTGTCAGGTCTGGTTTCAAAAAATGAAAGATATATTGCGGCATATATTCTCGGGGCGCGTGCAGCTTATTTAAAAGGTGATATGGCGGCTGCAAAAGAGTATGCTCAGGATGCTTTGGCTCTTGATATAAATTGTTCAGAGGGGTATTACTATCTTGCGCTTGTGAGAGTTTCTGAAGAAGATTACGACGAGGCTGTTGAGTGTATGAAGCGTGCGATTACCTATGATGTCAATAACGCAAAATATTACGCAGAAATGAGCAGGATTTATAAATTAAAAAATGATGTAAAAACAGCTTTTGAATACATTAAAGAGGCTGAAAGTATTGATAGTACGGCTGAGTATAAGATTATGTACAGAGAGCTTGCGGCATTGAACAGGAAATAACAAAAAAATTTGCCGTCCGGAATAATATAATTATAATATTAGTTATCGGGCTGAAAGAAAGCCGGACGGAATAAGAGGAGTATTGGATTATGGATATGAAAAAGATTTTATGTACAGCTATGGTTGCACAGATGTTTTTGATTGCGCCGGCTTTTGCCTTCAGCTTCAAGAAGGACAAAACTATAGTAGTGCCGGACAATTTCCCTGAGAAATACAATGCCGAGTATATAAAGCGGATTACACCGGAATACAAATCGGTCGGGGATGATTTTATTTTTTACGTGGCGCTTGATATGCTGAAAGGTACAAACGGTGAGTTTTCCCGTAAGGCAATTCTAGGGAATAATCTTTCACAAAGACCTGTAAAAATTGAATTCAGAGATTTAGGAGCAATAAATCCGGCTTATAAAAGTTTTGATGCACTTGGCTGGAAGCGCGGAAAGCAGCTTTATATTTATATAAATCCGCGTCACAAAGACGCTCCTCCGGGTGCAATAGCAGCATTACTTTCACACGAGGCGCTTCATCAGGACGAGTATAATTCACTTGCAGAAGAAACTTATGCATGGACAATGGAGGCTTCTGTGTGGTGTGAAATTCTGAATGTCTATCCGGAAAGTGCGGACGAAAACCTTCACCCGCTTGTAACAAGAGAGAATACTCTGAAAAAACTCTTTGAAAAGGGAAACTATTCGAATAAATACATAAGAAAAACCGTTCATGCAAACGAGGGTTACAAAAATCTTCCTGCGACCTCTCCGGGGTTTGAGGATCTGTAGAAAAGGCGGGTTATGTCCGGTCGCCTCACATCCCTTGTAAGAGAGGTGTCTGTGCCTGTTGCACACCGGTCTGTTCCCTAACTCTTTAAACTTTTATAAATAAATACACAGGTTACTTCGAAAGTATATTGATTATGAAAAATCCTTGGTGTTAAATAATCGTATGAAGAGAAAAGAGCTATATATTTTTATTGCCGCCGTACTAGTTCTTGTGGGTTTGAATCTGCTCGTAATGCACTCAAACAACCCTCTGTATTCCGAAAATGATGAGATGGTCAATAAAGAATATGTATCTTCTCAAAAACTCTTTGATGAAGTCTGGGCGGAAGTCAAAACAAATTATTATGACGCTTCAATGAACCACCAGTCATGGGGAAGGTGGAAAGAGCATTACCACGGTAAAATTAAAACTGATGAAGATGTGAAAGTTGCTGTGGATACAATGCTTGCCAGTCTTGATGACCCATACTCAAGATATATGAATAAGGAAGAGTATTCAGATCAGAATACCTCAATAAATTCAAAAATTTCAGGAATAGGCGTTAATATTTCAACTATATCCGGAAAGACGCAGATTATAAATGTAATGGAGGGCACTCCGGCGCAGTATTCCAATCTTCAGGCAGGGGACATAATTCTGGATATTGACGGAAAAGATATAAACGGACTTTCTCTGTCAGAAGTAGCCTCTCTTGTAAGAGGGCCTGAAAATACAACAGTGCAGCTTACTATTCTCAGAAACAAAGATAAATTTGTAAAAAAAGTTGTCCGGAAAGAAATAAAAATTAAGACAGTTAAAAGTTCCGTAGACAAAAATATCGGATATATTCAAATATTGAGTTTTATCGGTTCAACTACACCGAATGAGTTTCTTGAAGCACTTGAAAAAACAAAAAATACAGAAGGGCTTATCCTCGATTTACGCGGTAATACCGGAGGGCTTTTGCCTAATGCGATTTTTATTGCAAACCTTTTTATCTCAAAAGGGAATCTAGTGAGCATTGTCGGCAGAAACGGGTACAGATATAATATTGAAGCACAGGAAACAGATTACGGGATAGAAAAACCTGTAATAGTTCTTGTGGACGGAGCTTCAGCTTCTGCAAGCGAAATACTTTCAGGGGCATTAAAAGATTATAAAAAGGCAAAGCTCCTCGGAACAAAAACTTTCGGCAAGGGAATGGTGCAGAAAATTATTCCTCTGCCAAACGAAACAGGTCTTAATCTTACTGTAGCAAAATACTTAACCCCATCCGGTGCAGATATTAATAAAAAAGGCATAAGTCCTGATATAGAAGTTAAATTTACTCCGAACGATTTGAAAAATCATAACGATGTTCAGTTGAAAACCGCAAAGCTGCTGCTTTCTAAGATGCTAAGTCAGAATGTTAATTAAAGGCTTTTGTTCATAAAAAAGTTTTTAAATTTTAAATCTTTTTTCTTTACAACAAGACCGCATTTGGAACAGGCAAGAGTTTCTCCGGTGCTGTCTACCGGCATAAAGATATGTTCGCAGGCTTCATAACCTTCTTCCTCCGGAATTTCTTCAAGCGGATTAAGTGCTGTCTTTTCATCGTGTTCTTCAAGAATTTCCATAAACCTGTCTTTTTTCAAATATTTCACTAACAGTTCTATGAAATACATAATTACAGGTCAAAACCCCCCGGAAGCAGTTCATCCAGTTTGTAAATTTTTAACTGCCCGTTAATTTCAGTGATGACATCAACGCCGTTTTCACCTCTGAATTCGTACAAAACCTGTCTGCATGCCCCGCAGGGAAGGCAATTGTCCTGATTTGGCGAGTATATTGCGATTGCGGAAATTTTTTGTTCCCCGTCAGCAACAGCACTTCCGACTGCGTTTCTTTCAGCACAGATAGTGAGCCCGAAACTTGAATTTTCAAAGTTGCAGCCGTGATAAAATTTCCCGTCAGGTGTCAATAGACATGCTCCGACACTGAATTTTGAATACGGTGCGTAAGCCTTTCCTGATACTTCTTTTGCCTTGTTCATCAAATCTTGATAATCCATGCTGTTCTCCTTCTTGTCCGGAAGAGATAGCTCTCCTGTTTTAACATTTTAACCTGTACGGCAAATTTGTTAATCCGTTAGTCGTATGAGAAAAAGTGTGTTACAATAAATATATGAAAAAAATATTTGGAATAATATTTTTGATTTTTGCAGGATTGGTTATCCAACAGAGGGCTGAGGCGCTTACTTTTAACGTGGTGGTTCTGCCGGTTGATTTAAACAGAGTTTGCGAGAATTATTACTGCTACCCTGAAGTATCCGAGATTGTGGCAGAAGATTTGATAAAATATTTTAATTCCACAACAAAAGTTTATGCCCCATCGCTTTTTGAGGTAAGAAAAACGCTTTCCGGTAATAAACAGCTGCAGGCTGCCGTTGAAAACGCTCTTGCAAAATTCGGGCGGACAGAAGTTATTGATTTCCCTGTAATGAAAGCAATCTCCCGTCAATTTTCAGCAAATTCGGTGCTTCTTGTCTCAAACAGTGTTGTTATTGAAGATGCCGGTATAAAGAGAAATGTCTGGGAAATACTGGAACTTTCAAGCACAATGAGGATTTCTTATCCGTATACAATGGAAACTAATGCCGTTTTGCTGGATACAGTAAATGACCTTGTGATGTGGAGCGGCAGCTACAAGAAAAATTTGAGCGACAGCAGTGAAAATTTTATCGCACAGAAATCGTCGCAAAGTTATGCAAGACTCTCATACTTAAGGGCATATTCAGAGGATATTCTTGCAAAAACTATAGCGCAGAATGTAATATTGAGATTTTTTCCTAAAACTGTAAATCCGGTTGTTGATAAAAAAGATATAAAGCCCTCGGGGTCATACTTTCGTTACGAAAGCACAACCCCGTCGTTGAACAAGTTTCAGGAAAAAGAAGAAAACTCAGAGCAAGTGGATAATTACGGCGAAATGATTTACGGCATTTGAGGAAATGTCGGGATATTAGGTCTGGTTGTATTTCCCTGAGAAGGCTTAGAGTCTGGAAACTTATCTGGTTTATTAATCATATTGTCAAATTTTTGATTATCCAGCTGTTTGTTTGTCTGGATAGAATCCACTTTTTCCTGAATACCCTGTCCGGTTGATTTAGGCGCATCTTTTTTCATTTCGACCTGAGCAGGTGTATTTGCTGCAATTTCTTCAAGTTCTTCTATTCTGGATTTTGTATCAGCAAATGCAACAACGCATACTGCCGTGACAGCCATTGCTATAAGATATTTTTTCATTGAAATTCTCCTTTGTACGGGTACATGATAGACTGTATTTTTTGATAATTAATCGGACGAAATAGTTATATAAAGTAAAATCACTTGCCAGAAACGGTTAAAAATGATAAAATAAAAATTGTAGATAAATTAACGAAGGGGAATTTATGGCAAGATTAATAAGACCAACATGGGCAATCAGATGTGTGCAGTCCGGCTGCAGAACATTATTTGAAGTAGCAAAGCTCGAGGACGGCAAGCAGCAGGAAGTTGTATGCCCTAATTGTGGTGAACATTATGTTTATCCGATTACCGAGGATGATGAAAACAAGTAAAAATGTTTAACGGTACTGATAAACGCTATAATCAGTATAGTGCACATTTAAAAAATAAATTCGGCGTCAAGGTTTATAAAATAACACTTGATGCCGGTTTTTCATGTCCTAACCGCGACGGAACTATTTCAACAGGCGGTTGTATTTTTTGTGATGAAGGCGGGAGTTTTTCTCAATCGCACTCAAAACTTTTATCTGTTGAATCACAGATTGCCGAAGGCGTTAAAACTCTTTCTTCCCGTTTTAAAGCGCAAAAGTTTATGTCATATTTTCAGGCTTATTCAAATACTTACAAACCTGTAAAAGAGCTTGAAAAAATTTATAATTCTGCACTTTCAAACAGAGATATAGTTGGGCTTTCTATTGGAACCCGTCCGGATTGTGTTGATGAAGAAAAGTTAAACCTCATAGCCGGTTACAAAGATGACTATTATACATGGCTTGAATACGGCTTGCAGTCTATTCATGACAGAACTCTCAAATGGATTAACCGCGGTCATGATTTTGACTGTTTTTTAAGGGCTTACGAAAATACGAAAGAAAAAGGGATTAATGTTTGTGTCCATGTAATTCTCGGGCTGCAGGAAACACATGAGGAGATGATGCAGACTGCACAAAAACTTGCGGAACTTGAAGTTGACGGGGTTAAAATCCACATGCTCTGCGCGCTAGAAGGAACCAGGCTTGCAGCAATGTATAATCGCGGAGAAATTGATTTTATGTCCGAGGATGATTATGTGCGTACTGTATGTGATTTTCTGGAATATCTTCCTCCTCATATGACAATTCACCGGCTGGCAGGCAACGGGCTTAAGTCTGAACTTATCGCTCCAAAATGGCTCGGGGCAAAATTTGACTGTCTGAATAAAATCGATAGAGAGTTGTTGCGCAGAAATTCCTATCAGGGTATAAAAAGTTAATAAACAGTTTACAAAATTCCCAAAATATGTAATACTAAACTTGTAAAAGCAGTGTATTGTAAAGATTTATTAAAAAGATATATATCAAATCGCAAAAAAAATTGTTGAGAAGCATTAAAACTTTTGAAAAATATTAATCTCGGAGTGATAAATATGTTAACAATTCAACCAAATTTTTCTAAACGCATTCATTCGTTTCAAGCTTTTGGAAATCAGACTGCTGTTATGATTATTCCAAAAACTGAAGTTTTGCCGGAAGATAATTATATTGACTATGAAATAATAGGGCCTTCCCGCGGAAACAGGGATGAATTTGAGCGGGAAGTGGTAGATGCAGAATTTGAAGAAATTACGGACGAAGATGCTCCGAAAAATACTACTGCGCTTGCCGTAAGGGAACAGAATACTCCTGTTAAGAATAATGCTCAAGAAGATAATTTGAATGATATAAAAGATAATATTAATGCCACAATGGATAATTTAAAAGAAGTTCAAAAAGAGCTTCCTCCGGCAGCACAAAAAGCTATGGGCGGACTGTTTACACTTGGTGCGGCAGCCGTTAGCGGTATAAGTGTCAAGTATGGTTTTACCGAAACTAATAAACTTCTCGGTAAATTGTTCCAGAAACCTTCAATGAAAAAATTTGGCGAAAATTTTGTTAAACCATTTAAAGCTGCCTGGAAAGGCGTTAAGACTTTCTTTAAAGACCAGTACAGCAAGTTTAAAACTACAGATTTGTTCAAAAATATGAAAAAATCTTTTGAAAACTTTAAAAAGACAAAGTTTGGTAAAAAAGTAGTTAATTTATATGAAAGATTTGTTAAGAGCAAACCTGTGCAGGAAACAAAAGAATTTGTAGATAAAGTTAGAGGTGTTAAATCCGAACAGGTTACAAATGCAGCCGGAGATGTTCTCGGTGTAGCAACAGGTGTTTCGACCGGAGTTGCGGCAACTATAGAGCCGGATAAAGTTAAGGATACAATCTAGCAGGTGGTGAAGATGTTAAGTGTTCAACCAACAAATTTATATAGAAATAATCCGGCGTTTACTGCAGGCAAATTGAATGACGAGCAGAAAGAAAATATTCGTGATGGTGCCGTTGCCGGCGGTGCTGCAGGCGGCGGCTTCAAGATGTTTCAGAATGCCCGCAAAGCTTCTCATCTGACTGCAGAAACAACCAGAAAAATTAAAGAAAGTCAGCAGCTTGTCAGAGAAGCTGCTACTGCTGCAGCAAAACCGGTAAAAGAAGCAAAAGGGCTCTGGTCAAGTTTTAAAGCAAACTGCAAAATTTATAAAACAAGATTGTTTGAAAAAATTACAGCAATAAAAACTTCAAAATTTCTGAAACCGGTATTGAATAATAAAGTTGTGAAATTCGGCTGCGGAGTTGTCGGGGGAGCACTTGCAGGCTGCGTGTTAATTTCAGGACTCGGAACTTTATATAATAATACAACCAAAATAGCTGATCATTACGCACCGCAGCTGGCTGACGGCATGAACTCTATTGCAGACGGATACAGAAATTTCAAAAAAGACGCTGAATAGTATATTGTCTGTGAATATTGAGCGTGAGGGGGGCAGACAACGCGTTTTTGAGTTTTTGCTTAAGACTGACTGATGTTTGTACCTTTTGTCATAAAACGGAATTTAAACACAAGTTTAAGCAGGAGAAACTAAATACTTCTGTGCGTTTGACAAAATTTGTGAGTGAGCCTGTCCTTCCAAAGAGCAGTGTATCTTAGATAATTTTCAAAAACCTTTCGTTGATAAAATAATTAAGTCGTGCTAATTTAAACTTATGCACGATTTTGTTTTGAAAGAGATAGTTAATGCAGATTTGCTAGAAGAGCTTAAAAGCATAGGCTTTGATAAAACTTATGTTGAAAAAGCGGTTTCTAAATACGTTTATAAAAATATAAAAATTTTTGCGCTATCAATTCCGCAGGCAAATATTCTGAAACAAACAGCGCTTTCTGTTGGTGCGGATTGTGCAACACACCGCGAAACTATTACGGCCGGAGTTGATAAAACCGACTGTATTCTTGGAGGCAGCCTTTCTCAAATTAAGAAAATTGCGCAGAACCTAAAATTTCAGCCTTTTGGTTTAAAAGAACTTGCGGGAAAGCTTGAAGGTCTTTTATCCCTGCAGCAGCACAACAGGCCGCAAATTGTGGGGATTTTGAACCTTACAGACAATTCATTTTCAGACGGCGGTCTGTATTCGACAGCAGAAAAAGCTTTTGCACACCTTCTTGAGCTTGTAAACGACGGTGCTGATATAATAGACATTGGCGCAGAATCCACAAAACCATATTCGCAGGCTGTGTCTGCCGGAAAACAGCTTGAGCGAATTTTGCCTGTGCTTGAACTTGTTAAAGCAGAAGGGATAAACGTTCCTTTGAGTATTGATACAAGAAGCGCGGAGGTAGCATGTGAATGTATAAAAAACGGTGCTTCTATTGTAAATGATGTGTCCGGATTTGACTATGATTCGCGGATGGCAGATGTAATCGCCGAAAATCCCGCTATTCAGGTGATAATCCAGCATTCAAAAGGAACTCCTGACGCAATGCAAAATAACCCTCAGTATGCCAATTTAATGGATGAGATATATCTGAATTTATACCGGAAAGTTGAATTTGCAGTTTCAAAAGGAATACAAAAAGACAGAATTATTGTTGATCCGGGGATAGGGTTCGGCAAAAACCGTGCGCATAATTTTGAGATATTGAAAAGACTTGAGGAATTTAAAACTATTGGCTGCAGAGTGCTGCTGGGGCTTTCCCGCAAAAGCATGCTGAATATGCCGGAAGCTGATAATTTTACAAAAGATATTTACACAACAGCGCTGAATACGCTGGCGTTAGAGCATGGTGCAGATATTCTCAGGGTTCACAATGTAAAGATGCACAGATGTCTTTTGGATATATTATGTGAAAAAGAGTAATAATTTTTGTAAAAAGACTTCACAAAAATAGTTTTTTGCGGTTTAATATATAGATAAAAAGTGTCCGGATGATTTTCCGGCAGGTGCGCGGGAAAGGTGTATCTTCTGAAAATACAGGCAAAACAATACCGGACAGTACGGAGTTTACTATGTTTTTTATGAATGTAAATATTTGTAAATAAAATTCAAAATTCCGGCAAATAATGTCAAAAATAAATATGTTTTGTTTTTAAGTAAATAACAAACTTAGACAGAATAAAAAAGTGAGGTGTAGAATATGTCAGTAAATTCAGTAAACAGTGCAGACCACAGAACCAGAAATGCAGCCATCGGAGCCGGTGTTGGTCTTGTCGGCGGCGGCGCAGCAGGTTATTTCACAAAGTCTATTTTGAATGACGGTAATTTTTCAGATGAATTTGTTCACAAAGTAGCTGTTGCCCAAGCAGCTGATGACAATGCAAAAACTTCTTTAAATCTCGGTAAGAAGATTTCTGAAATGGGTGATGATGCTTCTGTTAGCAAAATGAAAAAAGTTTTAACAAAATTATCTGAAGTAAGTGCTGAGGCACTCGGTGCTGATAAAGAAGCAGCTAAAAAGACTATCGCTGAAGGTTCAGATGATCAAATTAAAAGTTTGTTCGGTACAGTAAAATCTGCTATGGAAACCACTTATGAAGCAGCTAAAAAGACTGTAAGCGATGCTCTTGAAAATGTATATGATAAAGCAGGTAAGAAATTTAAAGAATTGCCGCAGGATGCAGCAGAAGAAACTAAGAAGCTTGCTGAAGCTGCTAAGAAAACTGTACGCAATATGAAGATTAAACCGGCAGCTATCTACGGTGGTGCCGCAGCAGTTGTTGCAGGACTCGCAGGTTTCCTTGCAACTCCTAAAGCAAAACCGGCTGAAGGTGCAGCTCCTGCAGACAAAACAGCTAATGCTTAATTAATTATTACAAATACCAGAAAAACAGGAACAATTTTTGTTCCTGTTTTTTAATAAATAATCCAGCGCACTTTTCATAAAGTTAGACGGGTGGAAAATTCAGACTTTTAATAAAATACTTTCCAGGATAATCCTTAGGAATTTTCTACCGGACCAGTCCGGTTTTCTATTGGCGTAGATTATGGTATATGTTTAACAATTTTGGTAGAGTCAGACGGGTGGAAAATTCAGATTTCTAATAAAAGACTTTCCAGGGATAATCCTTAGGAATTTTCCACCCGTTTTGCATGATTATCATTGTACAGTAAGATTTCATCTGGGAATTTACATAGCAACCTCGCTGACCGTCGGTTTTCAATATATTTTCACTACCATCCCAATTAAACATATTAGGTTCCAATCCTTTGTTATATAAATATTTCCACTCTTCAGAGTTAGAGGTTGGCATGTACTCAAACTTTCAGACACATTTTCCAACCATATCATTATCGCTGCCCTGACATCTTTCAGGATTTCCGGGATAAAAATAAATATCCCTGAGGGAGGCATTTCCAAGCACCCCGAGCTGGAAAGCACTACCATCAGACAGGTAGTATAAAAGCCGGCCATCTTTATCGGATTTTCTTTTTAAAACTATAAAAGATGATAGATACTTGCTGAACCACCGGTCAATTTCAGATGTTGAAAGTATAGGGTTGCCCTCATCGTCAAGCTCAACTCCACTTGCGTCAATGTACCAATCTTTTTTATCGCCGTACTTAACTTCTGCCATTTTTATTGCTTGATTAAAAGTTGTATAAAATTTCTGCAGTCTTGTCTCAACAACGTGGTTTCTGTATTTCTGAACGACTGCCGACAGTGTCATGGCAGCAACTACACCGATAATCCCGAGTGTAATCAAAACTTCTGCCAGAGTAAACGCCTTACTGCGGGAGCCATTAAACATATCTGCGTGCGTAGCACCTTCTGCTGGTGTGAATACTTTATCCTTCATAGAACCTCCTTATTTAAATATAAGTTTTTAAAGCTAATTTATTAATTATTATGCTTTAAAATTTATTAAATTCAAAGGTAAATTATTGAAAAATTAGCTTAATGGAGGGGGTATGGATCCGAAAAAAATAGTCGGGAGAAGAATACAGGATTACAGAAAGGCTAAAAAACTGACGCAGGAAACACTGGCAGAGCTTGTCGGGATTGATACAATAAGCCTCAGTAAGATTGAAACAGGACGAAACTACCCTACTGCGGAAAATTTGGAAAAAATTGCCGGTTTTCTCGGGGTGGAACTCTATGAGCTTTTTGTTGATGACTGCATTAAAACCAACGAAGAACTTCTTTTGGAAATCAATGCCGGCATAGATAAGCTTTCAAAGGATAACAAAAAACTGCATATTCTGGCTAGTACCGTAAAATCTTTGTTGTAAGATGGTTGTACCTGACACTCAGACATTCTCTGCATAACGGGTTAGACAAAGCAAACCAAAATTTTGTCATCCTGAACTTGTTTCAGGATCTCTTTGGTAATAAGACCGTTGTAGAATTTCTTGTCACAAAATTTTCTTGGTGCAATAATATAAGTATGTTAGACAAGATTACGATTAAGGGTGCAAAAGAACATAACTTAAAAGATGTGTCGCTGGAGATCCCGAAGAACGAACTGATTGTTTTTACGGGAGTTTCTGGCTCCGGCAAAAGCTCGCTTGCATTTGACACAATATTCGCAGAAGGCCAGAGGCGCTATATTGAAAGCCTTTCGACTTATGCAAGACAGTTTTTAGGACAGATGGATAAGCCTGATGTTGAATACATTGACGGGCTTTCTCCGGCAATTTCGATTGACCAGAAGTCTACCAGCAACAACCCGCGCTCAACTGTAGGCACCGTAACGGAAATTTATGACTATTTAAGGCTTCTATATGCAAGGGCCGGCACTCCTTACTGCCCGAATTGCGGTGATGAGATTAAACCGCAGTCCATTGACGAGATTGTAAACAGTATTCTGAAACTCGGTGATGGCACAAAAATCCAGATACTCGCACCGATTGTCCGCGGCAAGAAAGGCGAATTCCAGTCGACTTTTGAAGAACTCAGGCAAGAAGGTTTTGTAAGAGTAAAAGTTGACGATGAAATTTACAACCTTGACGAAGATGAGATTGAATTAAGCAAAACAAAGAAACACACAATTCACGTTGTAGTTGACAGAATTGTTGTTAAAGAGAGCGCTCAATCAAGAATTGCCGACAGTGTACAAATTGCGCTAAAAAAAGCAGACGGCATCGTAATAATTGACGCTGTTGGGGATAAGGAAATTATTTACAGCGAAAAACTTTCCTGCCCGAAGTGTAATTTGAGTTTTGAAGAACTTGCACCGAGGATATTTTCATTTAATGCTCCTTACGGTGCCTGTGAAAGATGTTCTGGTCTGGGCGCGGATTTTGTTATTGACCCTAACCTTGTTGTTCCGGACAGAACAAAATCCCTGAAAGACGGAGCTATATATCCGTGGTCAAAGACAAGTACAACTTATTATGAAGATGTTCTGCAATCTGTAAGCGAGCATTACGGAATAAATATGGAAACGCCGTTTGAGGATTTGCCGGAAGAACAGCAGCATATAATTCTTTACGGCGGAGATGATTTGATTAAATTCCGTGTAATGAAGTTCGGCACCCACAGGTATGAAACAAAATATCACAGATTTTCCGGCGTAATTCCTTTTCTTGAAAAACGCTATAATGATTCGACGGCCGACTACTGGCGCGAGGAAATTGAAAAATATATGATAACAACCCCCTGCCCTGCTTGCGGCGGTGCCAGACTGAAACCTTTTCCGCTTGCGGTAAGGATTAAAGGGAAAAATATCTATGAATTTACACTTCTTGCAATTACTGACGCTCTGGATTTTGTGAATGATTTATATCTTGAACTTGATGAATATAAATTACAGATAGCAAAACAAATCTTAGATGAAATAAGAGCACGTTTAAGATTTTTGTGTGATGTAGGACTCGGGTATCTGAATCTTGCTCGTATGGCTGGAACCCTTTCCGGTGGCGAGGCTCAGAGAATAAGGCTTGCAACTCAAATAGGAAGCGGGCTTTCCGGTGTTTTGTATGTGCTGGATGAACCTTCAATCGGGCTGCATCAGCGCGACAATGACAGGCTTATTAAAACTCTCATAAAACTGCGCAATCTCGGAAATACCCTTATTGTTGTCGAACATGATGAAGATACAATGCGAAATGCGGATTATATTGTGGACATCGGGCCGAAAGCGGGCATTAACGGCGGGAAAATTGTGGTGCAGGGAACACTTGAGGACATAATTAAATGCAAATCGTCACTTACCGGCCAGTATCTGAGCGGAGCCAAATTTATACCTGTTCCGGACAAAATCAGAGAAGGCAACGGGCATTTGCTGCATGTTAAAAATGCTCACCTTAATAACCTTAAAAATATTGATGTTGATATTCCGCTCGGCAAAATTGTTGTTCTGACAGGTGTTTCGGGTTCGGGCAAGTCGACGCTTATGCAGGATTTGATTTACGAATACGCACTCCATGTACTCCGCGGCAACAAGCCAAAACCGCAGGGGGTTGATTCAATTGAAGGGTTTGAAAATATAGATAAGATTATTGATATTGACCAGTCGCCTATAGGTAGAACCCCGCGCTCAAATCCGGCAACCTATACGGATTTGTTCACCCACATCAGAGAACTTTTTTCAAAAACAAACGAGGCTAAAGTGAGAGGTTATAAACCCGGACGTTTTAGCTTTAATGTAAAAGGCGGGCGCTGTGAAGCTTGCAAAGGCGACGGCGTAAATAAGATAGAAATGAATTTCTTGTCAGATGTTTACGTAAAATGTCCGGTCTGCAAAGGAAAACGTTACAACCGCGAAACTCTTGAAGTCAAATACAAAGGGAAAACAATTGCTGATGTTCTTGAGATGAGCGTAAAAGAAGCGCTCGAGTTTTTTGAAAATATTCCTGCAATTAAGCATAAATTGAAAACTCTCTATGATGTCGGACTGGATTATATAAAACTCGGACAGAGTGCAACAACTCTTTCCGGCGGGGAGGCTCAGAGGATTAAGCTTGCCTCGGAATTAAATAAGCGTGCAACCGGCAAAACTCTTTACCTGCTGGATGAGCCGTCTGTCGGGTTGCACTGGGCTGATCTGGACAAATTGATTAAAATTATCCAGCAGCTTGCTGATCAAGGAAACACAATTCTTATAATTGAACACAATCTTGATTTGATAAAAGTTGCGGATTATATAATTGATTTAGGGCCGGAGGGCGGCGCTGCCGGCGGTCAAGTCGTTGCAACCGGCACTCCAGAAGAACTTATACATAATAAAAATTCAATTACCGGTCAGTACCTCAAAGGGGTGATAAATTGAACTACAGTTGCTGCAGGTAAAGAAGAAGTTTAAAAATTTTCTGGTATTTAAAAGCCAAGTCTGACAGGATAATTGTCAATTGATTAGTCCCGAATGTTATGGGGCACTTGAACTTATAATGAAATTCTGATATAATAAGACTATAATCAGGAGATTCTATATGAGAAAAGTTCTACCAATTTTAATATTAATGTTATTTTTTGCATTCGGCCAGAGCGCTTTTGCTAAAAATGTAGCTGTTACAGCTCTGAGTGATTATGTCGGAACAAATCCTCCGCAGGCTATGGCTGTTAAAGTCGGCAGCAATATTCAGGTTACTGACGATATTGTACTTTTTGAAGGATATGTTGTTAAAGGTAAAATTGTTGTTAACAAAAACGGAACTTTTGCCTTCATTCCATATAGTTTCATAAATTTTCATAATGAAGAGACAAAATTTGAACCGCAGGCTTACGGCACATTTGCCGGTATGGTTGTAAATAACAAAATTGTTGCGGCACAAGCCCCGTTAACTATTAAAACAGGTCAGGTATTTGCCCTGAACTTTACTGAGGTTCAGCCAAAACAACAGCAGCAGGTGCAAAATGTTTCAGGTACCGCTTCAGATATAGTGAACGCTTCATTCACACCTGCAACAGAAGAATCCCAGCGCCCGTTCAGCCGGTATTTGCCCGGGCTTCCGCTGACTGATTTGACTACTTTTGATTCCTGCAACCGTTATAATCCTGCTATGCCTTTAAATAGTATTTTGCGTTATAATGAATTTTTGAGATAAAATATTTAAGACGGGAGAGCAACTGTAGGAGTATAGAATGAAAAACTTTTTCAAAGCAGGAATATTGACTGTATTTTGTTTGTTATTTATTCAGCCAGTATTTGCGGCTGAGGTTTTGAAGGTGGAGTCTTTAAGCAGTTTTTCAACCTCTCAACCACCTGAATTTATTTCTTTAAAGGCAATGAGTTCAGTTATGCTTGATGAAAATGTTACAATTCCGGAAGGCGTTATCGTAAAATGCCGTATAACAGATGTCAAAGCCCCGAAACGGCTTAAACGCAACGCGACATTTTCAGCAATTCCTGTCAGTTATATTGATGAACAAGGAAATGAAGTTAAGATTACAGAAGAATATATCGGAAAGTTCTCACCGAAATTTGAAATTGATAAAGGGGAGGTCGCAAAAAGTGCAGCTCTTACCGTCGGTGATCATTTTCTGAAAGGCGTTAGCCTCGGATACCATGCTGTTGAAGGGGCTGTTAAAAATGAAGAAGGCAACAGATTCAAATCTTCTGCTGTTTCCGTTTATGAAAATTCAATTTTTTCTTACATAAGCAAAGGCAGCGAGCTTGAAATTAGAGAACACGATCTCTTTTCTTTGAGGTTTAAGGACTATGATGGGGAGGAGGACGAACCTGAGGATGATGTCCAGCCTGCTGCTGCAGAAGGGTCAAATGAACCTCCAACTTTAGAGCAGCAGAAAACTCCTGTTGTTGAGATTAAACTTAAAGATAAAAATTCTAAGAATGATAAAAATATTAAAGATAAAAAGGAAGTAAAACCTGCAATTAATAAATCTAAACCTGTCAAACAGTTCCAGCCGCCGGAAGAAAAGTCATCGGTTGAGCCTGTGCCTGAAAAACCTTCGGTGGAGAATATTCCTCAACAAGAAGTAATTCGTTCTAACGAGCTGGAAGTTCACTGGGTTCAGGAAGGTATTAAAGGTGAAACCCTAAAGTTTGGAAAAGAAGAATAGTTAGATGTCAAGGAAACTTTTTTAGTATAACCCAGAATGCTTCACCCGCGCTTGTAACTCTGTTTGGCTAAACTTCCAGAGCTGCAATTTTTAATGAGCCGCTGCCTTCAAGAATTATTTCTGTTTCTTTATCTTCATCAAATACAACAAGTCTGGTCTTTTTAGTATTATCATCTATAAAGCTTGTTATCTCTTTTATATTCAATTCACTCACGCAATACACTCCTTTTTTATAATATGATAACAGATTTTCAGATTATTTCAAGACTAAATCCCGTAAAAATAATTTTTTGCTTTATTAAAAAAGACCTGCGTTTAAAACGCAGGTCTTTTGAGTTTTATTATGGAAATATTAGCCCTTAACCTGGCTCATAACTTCTTCTGCAAAGTTATCCTGACGTTTTTCAAGACCTTCACCAAGAGTATATCTAGTAAATTTCTCAATAGTCAATTTACCTTCGATTAACTGGCCTACGGTTACGTCAGGGTTTTTAACAAATGGCTGTTCAAGAAGAACTCTTGAAGCCATAAGTTTGTTTACACGGCCTTCAACGATTTTTGCTCTGATATTTTCAGGTTTTTTCTGAAGATCTTCTTTACCCATTTCAATTTCAGTTTCGTGGTCGATAACTGACTGAGGAATTTCAGCTCTTGAAATAAATTCAGGGGCAGAAGATGCTATGTGTAAGCAAATATCATTCATTAATTCAGCATCTTTTTTGTCTGTTTTTATTAAGACACCGATTTTGCCATTGTGGATGTAAGATGCTGTATTGCCTTCATAACGTACGAATCTTCTGAAAGTAATTTTTTCGCCGATAGAAGCGATTTTTTCTTTGATAACTTCAGAGATAACTTTGCCGCATTTAGGACATGTTGAAGCGAGAAGTGCATCAACATCAGCAGGATTAGTTTCAGCAACTACTTCAGCAAGACCTGATGTTAATTCTTTAAACTCATCATTTTTAGCAACGAAGTCTGTTTCGCAGTTAACTTCAACCATCGCGCCGCAATCATCTTTAACGCATGAAGCGATGAGGCCTTCTGCAGCAATCCTTCCCATTTTTTTATCGGCGGAAGCCATACCTTTTTGGCGGAGAACTTCCATAGCTTTTTCCATATCACCGTCAGTTTCAACGAGTGCTTTTTTCGCATCCATCATCCCTGCGCCGGTTTTGTCGCGAAGTTCTTTAACCATTTGAGCTGTAATGTTCATTATAATTCTCTCCTTTTAATAAGTGAAGAGTGAAGGGTGAGGCGTGAAAATTTTTCTTCCCGCGCCTTCACTCTTATTCTGAGTTATTCTGCTGTAACTTCTTCTTTTGCTTCTGCTTCAACAGTAACGCCGGCATCTTCAGCTTTAATTTCTTCAATTTTAGCTTTCTGATTGGCGTTGTTTTCTTTAAGCTGTTTTCCTTCAAGAACAGCGTCAGCAAGTTTAGAAGTAATTAATTTGATAGAGCGGATAGCGTCATCGTTACCAGGGATAACGTAATCAATACCATCAGGGTTAGCGTTTGTATCTGCAAGACAGATAACCGGAATGCCGAGTTTATTTGCTTCCTGAATAGCGATTAATTCTTTGCCCTGATCAATGATGAAGATTAAATCAGGCAAACCTCTCATATCTTTAATACCGCCTAAAGTTTTGCTCAATTTGCCTAACTGTCTATTTAATTGAGCGATTTCTTTTTTAGGCAGTTTGTCAGCGTGACCGGAAGAAATGAATTCTTCAAGTTCTTTCAATTTATTAACGCGGCCTCTGATAGTTTCAAAGTTAGTAAGCATACCGCCTAACCATCTTCTGTTGATGTAGTAAGCGCCTGCTCTTTTGGCTTCTTCAGCAACTACTTCAGCAGCCTGCTTTTTAGTACCGACGAAGAGAATGTTTTTGTTACGTGCAGCAAATTCTCTTACAACAGCGTAAGCTTCATCCAATAAGTCGGAAGTTTTACGTAAATCAAGAACGTAGATCCCGTTTCTTGCGCCGTAAATATACGGTTTCATTTTAGGGTTCCATCTTTGTGTCTGGTGTCCGAAGTGAACACCTGCTTCTAAAAGTTCAATCATAGATGCTACAGGCATCGTTTTTTCTCCTTATGTTAATTGTGTACTACGGGCTATTAAGTTTCATCCGTCCTTTATGAAAATGCTGATGCTATTCAAACATAAAAACATTTTTGCTGGATTCGGACTAGGGCTAAACCTATCAAACATAAATAGCCAATAATATATTACAATAAACATGCCGCATTGCAAATATAATGTTGATTTTTGTAAATTAACATAAAATATGTTATCGGAAGAAACAAGTTCACCAACTTCTTTTACATTCATTTCTTTTCTTTTTTAGCCAGAAAAAAGAAAAGAAACTAACCAAAGAAAAGAAAAATCGGCAAAAGATAAGAGCGTCGCTGCGCGGCGCAAACCCAAATGGAAGTAGTGAAAAAATTTTGTTATCCTGAATTTAGTTAAGGATCTCAAAATTTTTTCACCTCAATTGCTCGCTATCGCGGCAAAGCCGCACGCTCGCCTGAAAACCCTCCGGCGCTTTGCGCCACCTCCCTTACAAGGGGGAGGGAAGGAGGATTTCTTTAGACCGGACTGCGGCCGGTTGCAGAACGTGCACGAAGTGCGATAGTAAGGTTAAAAGGTTAAATGCGTCAGCATTTAACTACATCCATTTGACCATGCGCTGTGCAGCAGCGCTGTAATATAGCGTGTTTTTCTTTTTCGGTTCACTTTTTCTTTTTTCATCGCAAAAAAAAAGAAAAAGTGAACGTAATGATTTAAAAATACACCTCTCCCTCAATAGGAGAGGGATAATAATTCTTCCGATAACATATTTATGTATAAAATCAGGCGGCAGCATTTGATAAATGCTGCCGCCTGATTTTGATAAATATTCTAATCAATTTTCCAGCTGTTCAGATATTCTTCCTGCTCTGGTGTAAGTGTATCAATCTCTATTCCCATTGATTTGAGTTTTAGTTCTGCAATTTTTACATCAACTTCGTAAGGAAGTGTGTATAATTTGTTTTCAAGCTTTCCGTAGTTCTTAACAAGAAATTCAATACCAAGCGCTTGATTTGCGAAACTCATATCCATAACGCTTGCCGGATGGCCTTCCGCACAAACAAGGTTAACCAGTCTGCCTTCTGCAAGAACATAAATCGATTTTCCATTGTTGAGTTTATATTCTTCAAGCGTAGGTCTGATTTGTTTAATCTCGGTTGTGTATTTTTTCAACCCGTTTACGTTAATTTCGTGGTCAAAGTGTCCGACATTTCCGACAAATGCCCCATCTTTCATTTCAAGAAGGTGTTCAATATCAATAACGTGTTTGTCGCCGGTTACTGTTAAGAATATATCGCCTTCTTTTGCAGCCTCGGCAATCGGCATAACTCTGTAACCTTCCATAGCCGCTTCAAGAGCCTTGAGAGGGTCAACTTCACAAACGATTACGTTAGCACCCATGCCCTGTGCTCTCATCGCAATGCCTTTGCCGCACCAGCCGTAACCTGATACAACAACAGTTTTACCGGAGAAAAGGATATTTGCAGCTCTCATAACACCGTCTAAAGAGCTCTGGCCTGTCCCGTAACGGTTGTCATAAAGATGCTTTGTTAAACTTGTGTTCACTCCGACTGCAGGAGCTTTCATAATCCCCTGTGCTTCAAGTGCCTGAAGTCTGATTATACCTGTTGTGGTTTCTTCTGTAGAACCAATAATCTTTTCTGCAAGTTCAGGACGTTCTGCATAAATTGTAGATACTATATCGCAGCCGTCGTCAATAATAATATTGGGATTGTGGTCTAAGGCAACTTTAACGTGTTCTCTGTAGGTTTCAACACTTTCTCCTGCATATCCGAAAACAGGGATACCCCAGTGTTTTACAAGTGCTGCAGCAACGTCATCCTGTGTAGATAAAGGATTAGATGCCACAAGCACCGCATCTGCGCCGCCGGCTTTCATAACAGTGCATAATGCAGCTGTTTCTTTTGTTACGTGAACGCAAGCTGATAATCTTAACCCTTTAAACGGTTGTTCTTTTATGAATCTTTTTTCAATTTCTCTTAAAACAGGCATATCTTTTAAAGCCCATTCTATTTGATTTTTCCCCTGATCAGCAAGATTAATATCTTTGATGTCGCATTTGATTTCAGTCATCACCATTAATTTTTTCTCCTTATTTTTTATATAATAAAATTATATTTCTAAAAGAACATATAGCAATAAAAATATTTTTATGTAAAAATTTCTTAATATAAGATTTCGTTTTGGCAAAAATAAAAGTTCAGTATTTTTAAAGATTTTAGAAATAAGGAGTGTGTGTGAAAGTTTACAGCGACAAATTAAATACAATTCGGAAAGTTCCGTCGTTTGAAGGTTATAAACATGTTAAATCAGAAGCGGGAAGTGATATATACGAGTTTAACTATGTTTTTGACAGCAGCAAGTTTGACTGTTATCTGGAGTTATGCGAAGTTATTCCGGACAGCAATAAAAACTACAGACCGGGCAGAGCTTACAAAAATAAAGTTCATAATACCTATTCTCTTAAAATGAATTCAGGTGCAAATAAAGTTAATCTCAGTGATTATTCTATTGTAGCATCCAGACCGTTCGGTTATCATTTTAAGTTAGTTCCGAAATATGGCGACGGGCCTCGGTATCCGATGTATCAAATTGATTCCGGGGATGTAATGGACGCAACGAATGCCATTGATGAAAATGGGAAGCCTGTTAAGCATTATGAGAAAATTTACAACCTAGTAATGCCTGATGAATCAAAATCTTCAACAGGCGGAGCTCAGATTCTGCTGGTTCCGGATTCGTACAATGCAATGTATAAATATGATTATTTCGGAAATTATAAGCCAAATCTTGATTATATAGAAGCATCCAGATCTATAAAAACTTTTTCAAATAAAATGGGCGGTTCGTTGGCAGGTGTTGAGCATGACCTAGATGCCGGCAAGTTTGACGGGTTTAGAAGAATTGTTTCAACCCCGCTGTTTACAGATGACAGTAAAACTCCGCATGCTTACTGGAATAAAAACTGTATGCAGATAGCACAGTCGCTCGGAAGTATAGAAGATTATGCAAGACTGCAGAGAAAATTGTTTGCACACGGTATTAACTGGGTGTCTGATGGTGCTTTTGTAAACGAAGGACTTGAAGGCGTCCATTTCAGCCATGTTTTGAAATGGGGTGAAAAGTCGCCGTACTTCAACTGGTTCAAGGGTACACCTCCATTTAACCTCGGTGCTTTCGGAAAGAAAACAAATTTCATTGCACATAAACTTGTTAACAGCCCATGGGATTTTGAGCAGTCAGCAGACGGTGTTGTAAAGGCTATTAAAAACAAAGATTATGATAAAAAGAAACCTACCTACATTCAGGTGTATGACAGACGTCTTGTGTCTGGAGATGAGGCACTCAATAACACTCCGCTGATTAAAGATTACTCAATAAGAAATACTGATAATGTTTTTGATATAAGTACACATAACGATACGGTTATTAATTATGCTATTGAAATTGATCCGGATATTTATCTTGCCAATATCAAAAAGTTTAATGAATTTAACAATGACAAACCTGTAGGGCATTATATCCCTTACGAAAGTTTTGAGGCTACAAGGATGCTTACAAAGTTTCCTAACTTTGACCTTGAATCAAAATTCGAGAGCGGAATTTCAACCTGGGACGCCAACGTGGATATTCCAAAATTGCGTTATGTTTTTTCCAAGGCGGATATTATGGAAGAAAACAGTCTGCCATATAAACAACGCGAAGAATACCGCAATAAAATAAATGAATATAATATGGAGGTTCAGGATTATGCCATTACATCGGGGAAATACTGGACTAAAAAGACTAATCAGATTTTAAACCTTTATGTAGCTCAAAACCTTAAGAATGTTGATGATCATGATGTTAATAAGGTCGCTGCATTAATAAAGAAAAATATTGATGAAAAGAAATTTCCGTTATCTTTGACTGAAGATGTAACTCCTGAAAATATTCGGTATGTCCTTAACGGCAAATATAAAGCTAAAGATATGATGCCGGATGCCGGTGATTTTAAGATGCTTTTAAAATCTTCATTGATGGATGTTCCTCTTGATTCAATTGAACTTGGAGATAATATTGTTTCTGTTCTCGGAACTTCTTATATTACAAAACGTGCTCACCATGAGGATGAATTAGGCAAATCAAGATACGAAATGGATCAGTTGAACAATCCGCACCTCAACAGTAAAAATGAAAATATTTACCATAAAGTAAATGAAATGTACTATGCAAAAGATGGTGTAGATAACGACAAAAATGGTGAGTTTTATACATTTGCAATGAATGTTTTGAAACGTGTTAACGATAAGCTTCCGGAAGCGTTAAAGCTCAATGTCGGATATAATACCAGTGAATACGGAAAATATGTTTTACCGCTGCTGGCTCCTGAAATTATAAAGTTTGCTGTTGTAAAAGGGTTGTTCCCGGATGCTGAGGTTGAAATCGATGAAGAAAACGGCGGTATTAAATATGATTATGATGAATTGAAAGAAACCTCTCTGCAGTCTTTGGGTATTTATGCTGCCAGCCCTGAACAGGAAGCAACCGAACTTATTAACGCAATGAAGCGTGGTATTTCAAAACTTTCAAAAGATGATAAAGATTTTCTCGCTGAAGCGCTTTATAAAATGATTGAAAATACCAATGTCACAAGTTTTAAACTTGCAGAAATGATTGTTGACAGAAGTAAGGCCGGTTTGGATTGGCGTATTGATGCAGCAAAAGATATAGGTGATATAGATTCACTCCGAGGCGGGCACGATTTGTTCCAGTCTACCTGGAATAGTGTAATTAACTTCTGGAATAAATTTGCACAGACTGTTTATAGTGAAAACCCTAATTCATATCTTGTTGCAGAAGTTACAGACGAGGATGACCTTTGGGGGGGGGGTGCAGGCAAAGACTCAGACAGGTTTAACACTAAAAAAGATATAGTAATGAAATTTCTACGAGAAACAGGTATCACATCAACTGCCAATTACAGGTATTTCTTCACAAGTGTTGCCGGAATTTTCGGTAAAACAGCAGAAAAAGGAGAAAGTTCATATCATAACCTGGGCACAAAAATGATTGACCTTCTCAAAGACGGCTGGGATGATAATGCAAAAGAAGTTGTTCCTGGTTTCTTACATTTTGGCCCTTTGCCGGCGCAGATTTATTCTTATACATTTGTTGATAACCATGACAAACCGCGTATTCTGCACGCTCTGGGTATGGATATGGAACTGTTCTATACAAATCTGAACGATAAAAACAATCAAGGTTACAGAGAAGCCGCATACAGGGTGTTCAGAGGGAACTTTAACGACCCGATTAATTATGAAGATTTCAACAATTTTGATTTTTCAACCAAGAGTCCGAAGGCTGCAGCTATGGGGCAGGCATTGCAGCACGCATTCAGTATGGTACTGAATGATGTTTGCGCCGCTTACGGAGATATTTTCAACGACGGCAACAGAAATACGATTTATAAATATGTAGTAGATGCTATCAGCGAACTTGCAAACGGACAGGTTTATACAAAATCCGGTGATATAAAAAGATTTAATGCAGATGCTTTCGGTGTACTGCCTTATGAAGTAGCAATTAGTGAGGTTCTTAAGCAGGCTGAAAACCACGGGCTGGAACTTTCTAATGCGCAGAAAGATATTTTAAGAAAAAGTATTTTATGCAAAATGCTGGCACCTGCCCTGCCTAAATTTAAAGGAATGATGGAATTTCTGGTAGCGGCTCCTGGTAATCCGACTATATATGCCGGTGATGATTTAGGAATGACCGGTTATGAACAGAAAACCAAGAATATTTACCTCCAGAACCGTAATGCTGTTCGCCACGAATGGATTGAGGATGGTTCCGAGGGGCTGGATGATATTAAAAACTTTAAAAAAGAAATAGATGGTGTTATGGCGCTTCGTTCCAGATATGAACTTCACCCGCTTAATGACGGCGCTATCTATCTTCTGCCGGAGCAGCACGCAACAACATCATGGCGCTCGGAGGATAAAAACTACTCTGAAAAATTAAGTGCTATTTTAAGACAGAGTACAGACGGCGCAATGACAATTTCTTTGTTTAATACAAGAGGTATAACCCACAATTACAAAGACTTTAACGGCCCGAAAGATGTTTATCTTGATGCAATAGAGCTTACTCCGCCTCAGGATGGTAATTCTCTGAGAGGCGGCATTACGCCGGGAACTGAATTTGTCAACGCTAAAAATGAAAACGAACGCTTTGTGGTTAAAAGTGAAGGTGATCATTATTATATTGTTCCGAAAAACGGAGGGCGTATTCATGTAGACGATTACACAATGATTTTATACTACGCTCCGGAAGATGTCATGAAACGTGCACAGGAACTAAAAAAACTAAATGAAACAAGAAAAGTTGAAGATAAAGATACAAACGTTTATGACACATTGAAGAAAGAATATGATGAAATTCAGGAACGTAATAAACCAGTTACCTTTATGGGAAGCAGATTGTATAGTTCAACATTCAATATTGTTTCAAAACCTTATGTTCAAAAACAGAAACCTGATAAAGGTTCCCGTCTGGCCCTGATTTCCAAATAAATCTGCCTGTGACGGCGGGGTGTCTGTTAACTTTTCATTGGTAACCCATCCTCGAAATCAGAGATTTCGGTCACCTCTCACAAAACTATGCTTAATAGTTTCCGTACCCGCCATTTGCGGGGCGGGCGGCAGTGTCTTAAGGGGAGGACAATAATTTTAAAATTTATTTCAATGAAATGTTAACAATGCCGACGGCGGGGGGGGATATGTGTTACGGAGTATGACTTCAGAAAATATAAGTTTACACTGGATAAACGGAATAATATCATGTTTTTAATTTGTTTGCCGAATATTAATAATGAATATTTCACGTTGGAGTTTTTGTCGTTTGTAAAATTTTCTTAATGAACTAACAAAAAATATTTTGACCGCCATAATATAAATATATGGTCTTAAAAATAAGGGTTTAGTGTATGAAAGTTTCAAGAATAAATTCAACTGTAACAACTCCTCATTTTAACGGAGAAAAGACAAAGAAGGCTTTGAAAAACACAGCGGGCGCAGCTGCAATAGCACTTGCCGCAGCAGTTCCTTCAACTGATGCCGAGGCACAATACTTTGTTCCGGTACCTCCGCAGTATTATTATGTTCCGGTTACCCCTGCGCCTGTTACTGCTGTTCCGTCCTGTTTTGTTTTAGGTGATATGGAAAATTACGATTCCGAAAAATCTATGCCGGAAGTCTTTAATGAAATAGACGGCAAGATTAAGAAAAACGGATCAATATCGTTAGGCGAAGTTATAGAAATGGAGCGTGACAACTGGAACAGAACAAATATTTTTCCATACAGCGGTTATATGATAAAGACAACAGCAGACCAGTTTACAACACTTTCAACACTCTACAATGAAAAGAATTCAAATCCTAACACAATAAACTATAACGAATATAAAAATATAATGAAATCGTATATGCAGTTCAGAAATGTGTCAAACTTTATAGGTTTAATGCAGATTCTGACAATGCCGTCGCTGTGTCCTCCGCCACCGCCGCATCCTCATCATCCGCCTCACAGACCTCACCACCACAGGCATTAATTGCGTAACGCAACGGTCTGAGAACATTGAACGGTGTAGAATGTGCGGCAATCTCAGGCTAAGAGTTCTCTCAGCGCTTCCGGACAAAGACCTATTATATTTTCAAGGCTGCCCGAGTATGATTTTATGTACCCGTCAGGCATCTCCTGAATTCCGTATGAACCGGCTTTGTCAAAGGGCTTAAATTTTTGTACATAGAAATTTATCTGTTCATCAGTAAGATTTTCAAAAGTGACGTAACTTGTGACGGATTTTTGCTTGGTTTCTCCTGTTTGAGTATTAATAATGGCAATTGCGGTTACTACAGAATGAGTTTTTCCGGAAAGTTTTTTTAGCATTTCGAGGGCGCCTTTTTCCCCGTCCGGTTTCCCGAGAATTTCATTATTAAGAACAACAACAGTATCTGCGCCGATAATTTTTGCTGGTTCTTTTACAAGCGGAACAACGGCTTTAGCCTTATTCAGCGCAAGACTTTCCACAAAATCATAAGAAAAATCCGTCCTCGTATGATCTTCAACATACGGCGACGGAACAATTTCAAAATCATAGTTGTTTTGTTTTAGAATATTTTGTCTTCTGGGAGAAGAAGACGCCAGAATAATTTTTCCCATAGGTTTCGTTCCTTTTTTCTGTTATTATAACAAAAACAAGGAACGCTAAACTTTTTTATTAATAGCCGCGGCTTTTCATATATCTGGCGTTTTTGGCGTTAACTGCATAACATGCGATGTTCAGACGCTGTTTCAAAACCATCATATTACGGTACATTGTCGCATAATCATTCATTGCGCCCATCATTTTATTCGGATCAACCATTGATTCCATATTATCGTGGTTGTCAACTTTTTCGTCTGCGTATTTTTTAACCAGTAACTGGTCGATGTAGTCTTCTGCACCTATTGCCATGCGGTGACCTCCCTAAATAGTGTGTGTTGTTTCCTTTTTCCTGTGAGAAAGTTTTAAATATCCTAAATATTCCTTATATTCTTATAAAGTATTTTATTCAGTGAAAATTGCCAGTTTTTGGTAAATTTGTTACGAAATGTTAAAATAATTTTTTTTGAGGAATTTTTTTTAAGTTCCGGCACTATAATAGTTGCATGAAGGAAATTAAGATAGTTGCGCCGGTAAAAAAGCCCGACGATATTGATCTGTTTGCTAAGGAAACCTCCTGCAGGGAGTATTACGTATATTATAAGAAGTTTTTGAATAATAACTTTGACTATGTAGATGAGTTTGTGGCTGCTGCAAAGCGCAACGGGTGTGCTATTTATATTAACTTTAAACACGATATAACAGAAGAAAACCTTGCAGAGATAAAAAAAATGCTTAAATATCTGAAAACTGCAGGAATTGACGGCATTTTTATAAACAGTTTTGCGATACTGGAGGCGATAAAAGTTTTTAATCTTCCTTTTAAGATTGTGGTGGATTCATACTTTGATATTCATAACATTGCGGGAATTGATTTTATCAGTAATTTTCATAAGATTGATGAAATAATTATTACCGAAGAAATTTATATGAAAAATATTGCCAAAATTAAGAAGTACACAAAACTTCCGCTGGCAATAGATACGGATAATCTTCCGTGGTGTGCGGAGGATATAAAAAAACTCGGCGCGATAGATAAAGTTGTGATTAAAGGGAAATTTGCAAATTCTGACGAAATACTTGAAGCAATAGAGCTTATTGAAAAAATCCTTGCAAAGCCTAAATTGTTTAAATCCCAGAAACTTCCGTTCAAACATGTGAGAAAAAGTATTTATCAGACAAATCATTTTTCCGGCGAAATGGTTTCTGCGGAGGGTAAAGACTTTAAATTCAGCCGTAATATTCAGAATTTCGAGTGGGATATAAAACGTCCGCGTGTTAGTAAGGACATAAATTTTGAAAAGAGCGAGGATTTTAAGATAAATCTGCGGCTTTCGGAACTTGAACAGTTAAATGAGCTTAAAAAATATGTAAAGAAAATAGGCATAAATCCCATAAGTTCGATAGAATACGGGGAAATCCTTTCTACATGCGACCTTTCTACGAGCAGTTTTAACGAAATTATTTGTAAAGTTAAGGATTTCTGTGCGGAGTACGCAATTGATCTTCAGCTCTCAACTCCAAGGATTTTGATTGAGCGCGACTTTGACAGGGTATATGAATATGAAAAGAGGCTTTTGCTGTCTGAGCCGGTACCATCCTCTTTGATAATCAATAATATCGGGTATTTCTGGATGGTAATAAACGACAGCGATCTGGATGATATTCCAATAGAAATAGGCGGCGGCATAAATCTTTTAAACAGTATGTCAATCAAGTGTCTTAATAATCTTGCACCCATTAGCGCAATAGATTTTACGCCGTTTACAGATTTGGATAATGCGATAAAGACGGTTAAGAAGATAAAAAATATAATTCCGAACAGAAAGTACACAATTGCCGGCAATATAAGGGTTCCGAGTCTGGGGTTGTGTCCTTTAAATAATGACAGTGCAATAATTTCAAGATTATCTTGTAAAGCGCCCTGCCACAAGGGCGGGTTTGCACTGAAGGATCCGTCGTTGAATAAGATTTATCCTTTTACCTGCGACGGCTTTTGCAGGATGCACATGTTTGAGGACAGAATTCTGGAGGACTTTGATAAAGTTGAAATGCTCCATAAAGCCGGCATAAATGAGTTTATTTTTGATTTTTCAGCCCTGAATGCCAGATATGTGCCGGTGCTTTTAAATAAGTTTTTCACAAGGTAAGGTAATAAACATGTATACAGGTTGCAAAGCACGCATAGATGGAAGTTTATATTTTTCTTAGCAGTTCAATTACTGCAATAATTGAAGCCTCCCTTTTAAGGGAGGTGGCGCGAAGCGGCGGAGGGTTTTTATGCGGGCGTGCAGTAGTGCACGGCGACACTCTGAACTCCTGCCGATTTTCATTTCTACCGACCAAAAAAGAAATGAACATATAAGAATAGACTAGTGCCTTTTTCGCACGAGTCTGTTCCATTAAGGCTTAAATCTGAAGTCAAAACCGTCGAGCAATTCAGACGGCGAAATATTAAGAGCATTAGCGATTTTAATAAGAGTTGAAAATTTTAAATCAACCAGTCCGTTTTCAATCCGACTCTGGGTTGCAGAAGTTAACAGCAGGATTTTGAAAGCAAATTCGTTAAGCGACATCTTGTTTGGTGTACACAGGGAGATTCCTATTATTCATTTCTTTCAAATGGTACCGTTATAGGTGTGATGTCTCATGGAGGTCAGACTTTATATAAAGCCGTAACTATAGATGTAAACGGTCAAAAAAATCCGAATCAGCTCGGGAAAGATGTGTTTGTTTTCAGTATATCAAAGACAGAAAAATCTCTTGTACCGTATGGATTTTCTGATGCAGGTCGTGGCGGAGGCTGTTTTAATGATTATGACAGAAATAAAATAAAAACCGGTCATGATTACTCCTGTAACAAAACAAATAAAGGCATCTGGTGCCAGCGTTAATTATGACTGATGGATGGGAAATATCAGACGATTACCCGTGGTAATAACAGTTTTTGTATCTAATATTTTCAATCCGTCATCTCCTGCAGTAGTCAATAAAATTAATGCAATATCGTCGCCGGTATAAAATCGGACTGGGCCGGTACCCGTGGTAAAATATTATTTTTTCCTTAAGTCCTAACAAAATTTTTATGTCCATGCTACAATTAGTGCATAAGACACCAAATTTGGAGAGGAAAATTTAATAATGATAAGTTTTTTATTGAAGCTGTTGGGCGATCCTAACGAAAAAAAAGTTAAGAGCATAATGGGGATAATTGACCACATAAACGCATTAGAGCCGCAGTTTGCCGCATTGAGCGATGATGAATTAAAGGCTAAGACTGCAGAGTTTAAGGAAATTCTCGCAAAACGTCCAACCTCAAAAGATTTTAATACAGACAGAAAGTTAGAAAAAGAAGCGCTGGATAAAATTCTTCCGGAAGCCTTTGCAACCGTGAGAGAAGCCGGCAAAAGAGTTTTAAATATGCGCCACTTTGATGTACAGCTTATCGGCGGATATTTTCTTCACAACGGTCATATAGCAGAGATGAGAACCGGCGAAGGTAAAACGCTTGTTGCAACGCTTCCTGCTTATTTGAATGCTCTTACAGGCAAGGGTGTTCACGTAATCACCGTTAACGATTACCTTGCAAAACGTGACAGCGAGTGGATGGGCAAGATTTATAAATTTCTCGGTCTGTCTGTTGGTGTAATTTTGTCAGGCGGACGTACAATGGATGATTTTGCAGCTAAAAAGGCCGCTTATGATTGCGATATTACCTACGGAACAAATAACGAGTTCGGTTTTGACTACCTGCGCGACAATATGGCTACCAGTCCGAATATGCTTGTTCAAAGACCTTATAACTACGCGATTATCGATGAAGTCGACAGTATTTTGATTGATGAAGCAAGAACCCCTCTTATCATAAGCGGACGGCTTGAAAAATCAGCAGAAACTTATCAGCTTATGGCAAAAATTGCGCCGAAACTTCAGAAAGATGTGGATTATGAAGTAGATGAAAAAAATAAAAACATAATTCTTACGGAAGACGGGATTGACAGGGCGCAGGAATTGCTCCAAATTAAGGATTTGTTTGATATAAACACCCAGTATGCCCATCATCTTTTGCAGGCTTTGAAAGCAAAAGAACTTTTCATAAAGGATACGGATTACGTTGTTCGCAATAATGAAGTTATGATTGTAGATGAATTTACCGGCAGATTAATGGAAGGCAGACGCTGGTCTGACGGGCTTCATCAGGCTATTGAGGCTAAAGAAGGTGTTAAAATTCAGGATGAAACCCAGACGCTTGCAAGCATTACATTTCAGAACCTTTTCAGACTGTATCCGAAGCTTTCCGGTATGACAGGTACGGCAATGACCGAAGAAGCCGAGTTCGGTAAGATTTATAACCTTGAGGTTACAACAATTCCTACAAACAAACCTGATATTAGAATTAACTATCCTGATGTAATTTATAAAACAGAAAGGGCAAAGTTTAATGCCGTCGTGGAAGATATAATTGCCCAGCATAAAATCGGCAGACCGGTGCTTGTAGGAACAATCAGTATTGAAAAATCAGAATACGTTTCGGCGCTTCTGACAAAGCGCGGGATTAAGCATAATGTCCTTAACGCAAAACACCATGAAAAAGAAGCTTACATAATTGCACAGGCAGGAAGGGTTGGCGCTGTAACAATTGCTACCAATATGGCAGGACGCGGAACAGATATTCTCTTAGGCGGTAACGCTGAATATATGGCAAAAGAAGAACTTGAAAAACGCGGTGTTACTCCGGAAACTGCAGAAGATTATGAAGAACAGAAGAATGCTGCAATGGCTGCGGCGAAAAAGATTACCACAGAAGAACATGAACTTGTTGTAAAAGCCGGCGGGCTTCACGTAATCGGTACAGAACGCCACGAATCCAGACGTATCGATAATCAGTTGAGAGGACGTGCGGCACGTCAGGGTGATCCGGGTTCTACAAGATTTTTCCTCTCTCTAGAAGATAACCTTATGAGAATCTTTGGCGGGGACAAGATTACAAGCCTTATGAACGCATTGAATGTAGAAGAGGATATTGCAATCGAACATCCGCTGATTTCACGCCAGATTCAGTCAGCGCAGAAGAAAGTTGAAACTTACCACTTTGACATAAGAAAAAGCGTTCTTGAATACGATGATGTTATGAATATACAGCGTGAAAAGTTTTACGCACAGCGCCGCAAAGTATTATTCGGCAGCAATTTGAGCGAAGATATTTACTATATGATTGAGCGCGAAATTGACAGGCTTATGAGAAGTTATATTTCGCCGGAACAAAATCCTGAAGATTACGTGTTTGAAGATTTGCAGAGGATGATAAAGGAACTTCATTCAATAATTCCGCAGCTATCGCATTTTGAGGTTACGGATGTCCAGAATCTGCGTTTTGATGCTATGTACAACAAGCTTAAAGATTTTGCCATTCAGGCATATAGAGAACATGAAATCGGCGTAATTGATTTTTATAACGAAGTTGTTTCTAAATACGACGCGAATTATATTCCTCAGGAACCTTTTTCAGACCATAACGTAATAAGGGATCTTGAAAGGGATATACTTTTAAGAGTCGTGGACAACAAATGGATTGATCACCTTCACAATATTGATATGCTGAGGGAAGGTATCGGTTTAAGGGCTTACGGGCAGAAAGATCCGTTGATTGAGTATAAACGTGAAGCTTATGACCTGTTTAACAAAATGATGTTTGAGATTCAGGGCGATACAGTGAAACACCTGTTTAGAACAAAATTCGGCATACAGGTCGTAAACGGTTCGCCTGAGGATATGGCGTAAGCCTAAACCCTCCTTGTAAACTGGGGATGCTACGAAGTCTGCACAGGTTATATCCCAGCTTTGTAAAAAATCGGCTGTGTTAGAAAAATTTTTCCTTCTAAAGAGCAAAGCGATTGTGTGAAGAATGATTTCAGAAAGCCTGCTTCCGGAATACAGAACCGGTGAGGAGGCATCATAAAGCGATGAAGGGTTTTAATTAACTATAGCCTTAATAATTTTATATGCCTCGGGAATTTTTTCCGGCGTATTTTTTAACATTGTGTTAATTTCAACAAGAAGCTCATCATTTGCTTTCTGGTGACCGAAATCAAAAAGTTCCGCAGGCTCAATTCCCAGTGCTGTTATTATCTTCTCAAGAGTTTCTGCTGTACAGAAGTTGTTCCCGGTTTCAATACAGCTTAAAGTATTTTGTTCAATATCGACAAGTTCGGCTAATTTTTCCTGAGAAAAGCCTCTTTTCTTCCTTATTTCTTTTATACGTCTGCCAACATTGTGTTTTAGTTTCATAAACTACCTCTTTTTGATAATAAAGCTCAATTTATAAAAATATAATTGGAACAGGATGATAAAAGGTTGAAAAATATCATGGAGGACAAATGAAAAAAGGATTTACTCTTGCAGAGGTGCTGATAACACTGGGTATAATCGGGGTTGTTGCAGCGATGACACTGCCGTTACTTGTCGGTAAATATCAGAAAAGGCAGACCGTTGAACAGTTAAAGAAAACGCTTTCAACACTTGAGCAGGCTTTTAAGCTTTCAGAGGCTCAAAACGGTTTTTCAAATGATTGGGTTGATACTTCCGCAGAGGTTAGTGCTGAAGCTATGACACAATATTTTGATACTTACTGGCGTCCGTATCTGAAAATTATGAAAACCTGTCAAACTCTTGAGGATTGCGGGTATAATCAGAAGCAATTCTATAATTTAAAAAATGTTAACTCAGGAGAAATAGTAAATGAAGTAACTAGAACGGCAGTTGTGCTCAATGACGGAATGTTTCTGCAATTCGTTCCAATGAACTGGTATTCGGTTGGTAAGCTTTATATGTCAAAAACACAGCAAATAAGAGTGGATTTAAACGGGTCAAAACCTCCAAACAGATATTGCAGAGATGTGTTTAATTTTGTTATTGATTTAGATAGGCATTTTGTAAAACCATTGGGTTATGAAAAAACGGAAGAAGAACTTGAGCAGGACGTGCAGAGAGAAGGATATTTCTGTATGTTAAAAATTGTGCGGGACGGCTGGGAGATAAAGGATGATTATCCGTGGAAATAGTTTTTACTTTTACATTTATTTTGTTTGAGTTATTATAATCCTAAAGGAATTTAAGAAAAAAGGAATTATAAATGCTTAGAACAGGAATTGTCGGACTGCCGAATGTAGGAAAATCAACTTTATTTAACGCATTAACAAGTGCAAAAAATGCTCAGAGCGCCAATTATCCTTTTTGTACAATAGAGCCGAATGTCGGCGTTGTTAATGTTCCGGATGAGCGGCTTGAGGTGCTTGCAAAACTTTGCAAGACTCAGAATATTATCCCTACAGCCATTGAGTTCGTTGATATTGCCGGACTCGTCAAAGGTGCAAGCAAGGGTGAAGGTCTGGGCAACCAGTTCCTGCATAATATCCGCGAAGTCGATGCGATTATTCAGGTTGTAAGATGTTTTGATGATCCAAATACAATCCACGTTTCAGGGAAAGTTAATCCTTTAGATGATATAGAAACCATAAACACCGAACTTGCCCTTGCAGACATTGCCTCCGTTGAAAGACGTCAGGCGCGTATTGCAAAACAGGCAAAAGGCGGCGATAAAGATGCTGTTATGGAAGATAAGGTTTTGAAAAAACTTCTTGAACTGCTCTACAAAGGTACGTTTATCAATGTTAAAGAAAACTTTGATGATGATGAAATTCCTTTTGTAAAACAGCTGAATCTTATGTCAACAAAACCTGTAATCTATGCGGCAAATGTATCGGAGTTTGACCTTAAAAACGGAAACCATTACACCGAGCAGGTTAATGAGTATGCCAAAACGCATAGTGCAGAAATGGTTATTATCTCGGCAAAGATAGAAGAAGAACTCTCGGAACTCGGGTCTGAATCTTTAGAGTACCTGAAAGAACTTGGTGTTGACGACAGCGGTATAGACAGAATGATTAAATCAGTTTATCACCTTTTGAATTTAAGAACATTTATAACTGCCGGTGAAAAAGAGGTTCGTGCGTGGACAATTGTTGCCGGTACAAAAGCTCCTCAGGCTGCCGGTGTTATCCATACAGATTTTGAAAAAGGGTTTATCAGAGCAGAAATAACGCCGTATAAAGATTTTGTAGAATGCGGTTCATATTCAGCCTGCAAAGATAAAGGCGTAACCCGTCTTGAAGGAAAAGATTATGTAATTCAGGATGGTGATTTAGTCCATTTCAGGTTTGCCGTGTAGTTCCAGGCTTATAGTTCATGCAGTTATCACAAACAGTTAGATCTCCATTTCGGTGTCTACTTCTTCTTGAATATTAAATTCCATTTTACATTGAAGAATTATTTCTTGTAAAACATCATTCAGATTGTTTTGTTCAACAACAATATCAAAGACGTGAATTAATTTTGGTATATTAAAAATCTCTTCTATACAATTCATGTATTTATCAACAATTGATATTTTAATATAGAAAAGCTTACAATCTCGAATAATCTTGCATCAGTATTAGGAGCTAATAATTTTCTAATAAAATTTTCAATGTCTTTGTGAGTATGACATTTCCCTATAAACTTGCAAGTAGTTAAGAAATCATTTAGAGAAGCTTGTTTTATTTCAATATATTTATTGATTATTTGTATAATAGGTTCTGCTATATTATAGATTTTACCATTAATATAGATTTTAAGAAGATTTTCATTAAACCAGTACCTGCTTGTTTCTGTATTACGTATAATTGGTATATAATCGCAAGTTGGGAAATACTTTTTAAACTCCTCATTTAACCTATGATTAAGTGCATGATTTTGCAATTTCTGTCCAAAAGGTAATTCTCTTTGTTCTTTTGAATAAATTTGAAAAGATTGCTCCTTCATAACTAGAATAGTTACCGCTATTATGAAAGTTTTTTAAACAATAATCTTCCAATAATACATAAATTGCATATATATTTCCAAAACTTGCTCTTGCCTTCGCCTCTTTTTCTGCCGAACGGGTTTTAATATTAATATATTTTAGCAGCTCACTCTTTTCAAAAATATCTAAAGCATCAGCTAAAAAGTAATGATTCAATATTTGTAAAATTATTTTCGTAAAAGAATGATGTTCCAATTTAAGCCTCCAGTAAAGTTAGCTGGTCATTAGATTTTTTATGCTTATAGATTTTACATTCTTTATATAAATATTCGTTTTTATATGTTTCCGATATATTTAAACGACGAAGACCAATTTTTAAATAATTTTCTTGAATTTCAATCCCTATACTTTTTCTATTCAACATTTTGGCAACATAACCAGTTGTAAAAGTTCCGGCAAATGGATCAAGGATAATGTCGCCAATATTGGAACTAGCCTTTATAATTCTTTCTAATAATGCTACCGGTTTTTGTGATGGATGTTCTTCGTATTCTTACATGCGATACCGAACTCTTGAAAAATTCCATACATTGCCAGGAACTTTTTGAGAATTATATATTGACGGTACAGGTTTTCTATAGTCTATTAATTTCCTTTTAGATCCGGTTTTTGCCTCTACTAAAATATCAGAAGCATTAAAAGTATAGTTGTTTTTATCTTTTACACAAAATAAAATTGGTTCATATAGTGAGCCATAATATTTTTTTGCCTGTACTCCTGAGCTATCATAACTCCATACAATTCTAGATAAAATGAAAAGCTTTTTCCGAATATATATCAAAGAATGGCATAAATTGAGTTGCAGTCATAATATACATACTACCATTACTTTTAAGTTTATCTATACATAAATCAATCCAAGTATAACACCAGTTTAGATAATCATTATCAGAAACCCACTTATCTTTTAATCCACTAAAATTTTTACCAATATTATATGGAGGATCAATAAAAATCAAATCTATTGTCCCATTAGGAATCTTTTTAAGAGCCTCAATAGCATCTCCAAATATTATTTTATGTCCATCTTTTTCAAACTGTTCCATTCATACCTCAATAATAAGATTACTATAAATATAGAATTTGCACAATTTGTTAATAATAGTGTGAAAAATTTATGTCCGCAGGCACCCTCAACTATTACTTGATGTAAATTTCGTTCGATTAAGACAAAAAAAGAGGCTTTTATAAAGCCTCTTTTTTCTATTTATTTCAAATGTGCTCCGCAGCATTTTTTGAACTTTTTACCGCTTCCGCAAGGACAAGGATCGTTTCGTCCGATTTTTGAAACATCAACGTTATCAAGCTGAGGCTTATCTTCGTTTTCCTCCATTATGCCGAGCGTGCTTGAGAATGCTTTGGATTTATACAAAACAGTTGTCGATGAGTAAATTTTTTGTTCAAGATAATGGGCCTTATATTTTTCAAGCAGTTCATCAAGTGTGAAGTTGGTTTTATAAATCCCGTTAACTATCGGCATAAAGTTATCCTCGTGTTTGAGCGCAACTTTTTTAATCAGGTTTGCTGAGAATTTGTCGTTGCCTAAGAAGTATTGGATACACTTGTCATAGTTAGGAATTTCCGCAGGGTTCTTAACCTCAAAAATTTTATTGAAAGTTCCCCAGAAAGGAACCGCATACATCCCGAGTTCTTCATCATAAACAATACCTACATCGTATGTTTCTTTATGCGATGAAAAACCGCCGAGCGAATTTTCAAGGAAGTTGTCATAAGAATTGTTAAATTCAGATACTGTAAAGAATTGATAAACTTCCGGTTCCTGAATTTTATCTTTGAAATCTTCTCTTTCTTCACCTTCGGCAAAGTCGTTAAACATTCCGATTAAATCATCAGCATATTTGTTAGTTGTAACAACTTCGTCAGAGCCGAAATAGTCAATGAATTTTTTATACAAATCTTTAACGTCTTTATCAAGTTCTTTCATTTTTTTCGGGTTGTCAAGGTACACAAGTTCAGGGTTCTGGATAATTTTTGCAACCGCAAACCTGTAAACATCATCCCTTCTTGTTGTTGAAAGAACGCCGGAAACCTCAAGCAGGTAGTATTCTTTTTCATAATTAAATACTCTTGCTACAACATACTGCCCCGGGCCCATTCCGCGGAATGTTGTCATTTTTACAAGCGAAGTAACTTCGTAATCTTTTTCGTTAATTATGTTGTAAAGTTTAAAACCGTTTTTGCCGATTTTATGGATTTCAAATACGGAAGAAATAGATTTTTTCAGAGCTTTAACAATTTTTTTTGCAGAGGCAGTAAGGCCTTTTGTATTTTCTAAATATAAATCCAGTATGCTTTTGCGGGCTTCGCCGAGTTTTCTTTCAAATATGTAGGTAAAGCACGCGGACTGAAAGTTTGCGGCACCGGAAGCAGCGCCGATTGTTCGCATATATTCTTCAAAATCCTCGTGTACGTATTCATTTGTCTGAATAAATCCTGCAATATTTTTGATTACATCATTAATCTCTTTTAAGTTTTCCATAACAAGCATAAATTTCTCCCTCTTTTTTATATACAGAATACAGCAAATTTGATAAAAACTCAATACCTTATAAGAGTAATGCAGTACAGATGTATGATTTCTGTTAATAAAATTTAATAAATCTTTTTTATATAAGGCAATTTTTCTTAAATTTATGTTTTAATATAATTATGATGAAGAAGTTACTGGTAGTGATAGGGTTAATGATATTTTGCGCCGGCAGCGCATTTGCGTGGAGTTCTCCTAGGTGGACTGCGTTTCCTCTAAATGTTTATATAGAGGACAGCGAATATTCAGGGGTTGTGCAGCAGGCATTTGGTGACTGGCAGACCGGTGCAAAAAAGGTAAACCCGTTTATAAGGTTTTATATAAAGGAAGGCGAACGCGGGTTCCGCAAATCCCAGATTGATGTCAGGTTTTCCAAAGGTGCACAGGCAAACGGACAGTTGTATTCAATATCATCAAATTCTCTTGTTGACGGATTTTCTATGATAAGGAATACTTCGGGCTTCTTTTACCATGTTTCTATAAGTATTTCTACAATGGATGCTGAAGGCAAGGCAATCCCGCGCGATAAAATTCATTCAATAGCAATGCAGGCAATAGGCAGAGCTCTCGGGGTTAATTGTACCGGCGAGAATGATAATGTTATGAGCTGTAATACGGATTTTAGTGTGAATAAACTTACGGAAGATGACCTTTTCGCACTGAAAAATGTTTACAGCTATGTAAGAAATCGTAAATAAAAAATTTGTTTTTATAAGAGGAGCAGGCAGTGAAAAAAATAATAATCACTATTTTTATAATTCTTTTTAGTGCGGTCGGCGCTTTTGCCGCAGGAAGTCCGCGCTGGAGATTAATGCCGTTGACAATATATTATCAGCCTGTACCGGAAGCTGCCGTGGTACAGCAGGCTTTTGATGCGTGGCAGAGTGCAGGAAGCGGTGTTTTAAAATTCAAAGGAGGCTCCCGTCCGGCTCAAAGACGCGGTGCTCATATTACTGTTGAATTTATACGTACGCTTGCTGCCGGTCAGTATTACGATATAAATTACGATATATATAAGACAGGATTTTCATCCCATAAGGAGGATTCCGTTGTTTCTGATTATTATTACAGGGTAACTGTAAGAATACGCACAGCCGACGAACATTCAAAAAAATATACTGAGGATGAACTTTATGCAATAGCTTTGCAGGCTGTGGGACGGGCTCTCGGTATTGAATATGTTGATGATAAAGATAGTGTTATGAGCAAGAAGCTGGATTTGAAAAACTCGAAAATAACAGCAAAAGATATTGAAGCGCTGCGGAAAATTTATAAATAAAATCTCCATTTTCTGATTGATTTTTTATCGGATTTTTCAAATCTTGTTTGAAATTTGACGCCCTGTGTTGTATAATAAACAAGTTAAGTAATAATTATAGAAAAATTAAGAGGATAGAATATGAAATTACACATGCAGATACTTATTGCGCTGGGATTGGGTATAAAACGAAACTGGCACATTTTTTTCGGTATTATAGCCGGTATTCTGGTAGGCATATTTCTGCATGGCCATAATTTCCCGTTTATCAATACTCTTTTGATATTTATAGGACAGGTTTTCATAAGATTAATTCAGATGGTCGTGATACCGCTCGTTGTATCAGCAATAGTAATCGGTATAACAAGTGTGGGCGACAACAAACAGCTCGGCAAATTCGGTTCCAAAATGATTTTGTATTACGGAATTATCACAACTGTAGCTGTTGCAATCGGTGCATTGCTTGCTCTTATATTTAAGCCGGGGCTCGGGGCCGCTCATTATATTGCTGCAAATTCTGCAAGCGAGGTTCAGGCGGCTGTTTCAACAGCTATGGCCCAGCAGCAGGGTAATATTTTGAATATTTTCCTTGACTTTATTCCGAGCAATCCGCTGAATGCGCTTGCGCACGGCAATATGGTTGCGATAATTGTGTTTGTTGTGATATTTGCAATAGCGCTGGCGAAAGTGGGAGATGTGAACAGACCGATTGTGTCGTTCTTTGAATCCGTTTTTGCTGCGACTATGAAAATTACAGACTGGATTATGTTTCTTGCTGCACCGGGTGTTTTTGCCCTGACAGCATCTGCTGTTTCCAGCTTCGGTATAGATATATTTATGAGTATTTCAAAATACTTCGGGGTGCTGGCAATAGGATTTTTACTACAGCTGTTTGTTGTATATCCGCTCTTTTTGAAATTCTTCTCAAAGGTAAATGTCTGGATTTTATATTCCGCAGTGGCAGAGGCAATGATGGTTGCATTCGGAACTGCAAGTTCGTCGGCAACATTGCCATTAACGATTGCATGCTGCGAGAAAAGAGGCATTTCCCATAAGATTTCAAGCTTTGTGCTTCCGCTCGGTGCGACTTTGAATATGGACGGAACAGCTTTGCTGCAGACAGTTGCTGTTATATTCCTTGCGCAGGCTTACGGGGTTGCGTTAACTCCGTTCCTTGTAATTCAGATTGCGCTGCTTGCAATTATTGCATCTTCAACATGTGCCGGTATTCCTGGGGCAGGTCTGATTACAATCGCGCTTATACTTAACGGAATGGGCTTAAGTCCTGAGCAGCTTGTGGCAGGTTTTGCGTTCCTGTTTACAATCGAGAGGGTTACAGATATGATGAGAACTCTTGTGAACGTGACATCGGATGCTGTTGTTGTTGCGGCTATTGCAGATAATGAAAATGAGATTAATTACGACCTTCTCAATAATCCGCAGGCCTATGAAGATATAGCATAATCAGGACAACTTTTAATGACAAATATCACGGACAAAACAGCATCAAAATTCCTCGGTAAAAAAACAGACGGTGCAGAAACTTATAATCCTGATTTGCCTGTTGCTGTTCCTCGGGCAGAAAACCGTTTGCGCTACGGGATTAATCCGGAAAAACTTCCGTTTGAAGGGGTTGATGTCTGGCATGCTTATGAATTTTCGGCGCTTACCAGGTACGGAATGCCGGTTACAAGAGTTTTGAAGCTCCGATACTCCTGTGAAAGTGATTTTATAGTGGAGTCAAAATCTTTAAAGCTCTACTTGAATTCTTTTAATATGTCAAAATTCGGTGATACTGCGGAGAATTGTCTTGCCGAGTGCAAAAAACTTATAGAAAATGATCTGGGCAATACCCTTAAAACCACGCTAACCGCAGAATTTCTTGATAACGATGCAGAGCGTGTAAATATTTTTTCTGAATTCCTGAATATAATGGATTTTGTTGATGAAAATTCAGTTAAGATAGAATATTTCAAAGAAGCGCCAGAACTTCTTCAAACTGAGGAAAACGGAGAGGTAAAATCATATTATCTGAAATTTGATTCTCTGCGTTCAAACTGCAGGGTTACACACCAGCCTGATTTCGGAGATGCGTTTATATATTACAAATCCGCTAAACATATTCTTGAAAGCAGTCTTGTTAAATATCTTGTATCGTTCCGCTCCGAGTTTCATTTTCACGAAGAATGCTGTGAGATGATATTTAAGCGTCTTTCTGATATTTTAAATAAAGGGGATGAATTGTTTGTTTCCGCTCTGTACACCCGCAGGGGCGGTATTGATATATCTCCTGTGCGCCGCAGCAAAAACTGTTCCATTCAGCCGGAAAAAGATCTTATTGATATTACAAAGTTTGCAAGGTGTGGGATTAAGCAGTGAATAACAGAAAATTCGGCGGAGCGGGAGAAGATTTAGCCTGCAGATATTTGGAGAAAAACGGTTACACAATTCTTGAGAGAAACAAACACTACTCAAGGTTTTGTGAACTGGATATTGTTGCACAGCATAAAAGTACAGTGGTGTTTGTCGAGGTTAAAACCCGCAGGACAAATGATTACGGAACCCCTCTCGAGGCAATTACGCAGACAAAAATGCAAAATATTTTAAAAGGCGTGCAGTATTATATTGCAGAACACAGCGTCAAAAATTACAGGGTTGATGTGATAGGAATTACGTTGAAACCGGACGTTAAAATTAATCACATAAAAAATGTATCGCTGATATAAAATACCGGCGATACATAAATGATGAAAAGATAGTTAGTTAGTCTTTTTTCTCAGGGGTGCTTTTAGCTTCGGAAATAGGAGGTTTTTTCGCTTTTATATCATTATTATGTTTTGAAAATTTGTCCTTTCTGAAATCGGGATGATGCTTTTTGAATTCGCCTCTATGGTGTCTGTAATAATGATGCCCGTAATGATTTGGCATTTCCATTCGCTGGCATGAGGGAGGCGGAGGACAGTGCCTTGGCGGAAGCGGAGGTTTCCCCGCAAGTGAAGCGTATACTGCAAGCGCAAGAATACATCCGATAAATGAGGTTACACAGGGCATAACAAATTTTAAAACATCTTTTTCTTTTAACCCGAAACATTTTCTTTCTTCTGTTTCAGTGTTTTTAATTTCTTCATCAGCCATATTCCGCTCCTTTAAAATTAAATCGTACATGTATATAACGATTTAATTTTAAAATTGTTCAAAAATTTTTTAAATTTCATTAAATTACCCGCTACTGATATAGCAGGAGCGGGCAGTAAACTGTTATATAACTCGAAAAGAGCCTTTTTTCAAAAAACTTCTTTTTGAATCTTATTTAATATTTATCATACGTTTAAGTTCTTCTGGTCTAGATGTTTTACTCAGGGCATCCTCAAGTGTAATAAGGTTTTGTTTGTAGAGGTTTGCAAGAGCCATTTCAAGTGTTTGCATGCCCATGCCCTGATTCATCTGAATTGTCGAATAAATCTGGGCGGCTTTTGATTCTCTGACAAGGTTCGCAATTGCAGGGGTTACGAGCATAATTTCCTGCGCCATAACACGGCCTTTTTTAGTTCCGTCAGGCTGCACCTTAGGAAGAAGAGTTTGCGAGAATACCGCCACAAGAGAGTTTGCAAGCTGAACCCTAATCTGCTGCTGCTGACCTTCAGGGAATACGTCGATGATACGGTCAATAGTTTGTGAAGCTGATGAGGTGTGCAGGGTTCCGAAAACTAAGTGGCCTGTTTCAGCTGCTGTCAGTGCCAGTGCAATTGTTTCGTGGTCACGCATCTCACCTACCAGAATAATATCAGGGTCTTCACGGAGTGCGGATTTCAGAGCGTTTGCAAAAGATCTTGTATCCATCCCGAGTTCACGCTGGTGGATAATACTTGATTTTGAGGTATGCACAAATTCTATAGGGTCCTCAATTGTCAGGATATGTTCCGCTTTTGTTGAATTGATGTAGTCAATCATTGCTGCAAGAGTTGTTGATTTACCCGAACCTGTAGGCCCTGTTACTAGAATAAGCCCTCTTGGTTTTTCTGCAGTTGTTCTGACAATATCCGGCAGGCCTAATTTGTCAAAAGAAGGAACCTGAGATGTAATTGTACGGAAAGCTGCCGCATAGTTGCCTTTATCTTTGTAAAAGTTAACCCTGAAACGGCTTAATCCTTCAATACCGTAAGAAAAGTCAAGTTCCCATTCCTGTTCAAGACGTCTGCGCTGTTCATTTGAAAGCATTGGAAACAGAAGCTGTTCAACCTCATCCGGAGATAGCGGCGGATAATCCATACGTTTCAATTTGCCGTCCACACGGATTGCAGGCGGAAGATTACTTGATATATGCAAGTCGCTGCCGCCTTCTTTTACTAATTTTTCTAAAAGTTCACTAATTTCCATTGCCATCTATTACCACCTTATCTGCGCTATTCCGAAAAATTCATCATAGCATCTGCTTCTTTCATCGCTAACTCTAACAATCTGTAAGTCATATATGCTCCAAGAGCAACGGCTTTCGGATCCAGATCAGAATTATTTGCCGCCTCAATTATTGCCGTATTAATTTCAGGATTTTCATCTTTAATATAATGTATCATTTTTTTGCGCCATGCAGGCATATCCTGAAAAACTTCCGAAAATGTTGATGCCGCTATTTCCTCTGATATTATTGGTAACATTACCGTCCTCTTGTTTTAGTTATAAATTCCCCGTTATAAAAGGGTATATTTATTATTTTCTACAATTCCTGAAAAAAATAATCATTTGTTTGAAGTATAATTTAAGAATGAAGCTGATAAATGTTAAACTTACGGATTACAGAAACTGCCGGAACATAGAGCTGGATTTATCCGGCGGTAAAATACTTATTATCGGCAAAAACGCACAGGGAAAGACTAATATTCTTGAGAGTATTTATTTTCTCTCAACCCTCAAAAGTCCGCGTACCTCTAATAATATTGAACTTATCAATTTTGACACTGAAAGAACTGAAATTGATGCAGATATTATAAAAGCGGATACTGAAATAAGCCTCGGCTACATTTATACAAAAGACAAAGCCCGCGAACTTAAGATTAACGGGGTTAAAAGCCGCCCGAAAGATTTTAAATCCGTATTAAAAACAGTTCTTTTTTCGACTTCAGACCTGCTTTTACTCCGCGGGAACCCGTCAGACAGACGCGACTGGCTGGATAGAGCAATTTCCCAGATTTATCCGGCTTACGATGACAGGCTTTCTAAGTATGATAAAATCCGTATTCAGAAAAATAATTTCTTAAAAGATTTAGCAAAAGGAAATACTCTTAATGAAACTTTGCTGGAAGTTTACAATGAACAGCTTGTCATAACCGGAAGCAACATTATTTTTCTGCGCAAGAAATTCCTCAAAGAGATAGAAAGAATTGCAAAGGAGAAACACAGGATTATAAGTGAGACTGAGGATTTAAAAATAGAATATGAATGTTCTTTTTTGGACGGAGAGGGCGAGCTTGAGCAAATTGTAGATAAATTCAAGCAATCGCTTGAAGAAAGGCGGATTGAGGAAATAAGGCGCGCGCAATCTTGTGTCGGGCCGCACAGGGACGATATAATTTTTTATATAAACGGAAACGAGGCAACGAAATTTGCTTCACAGGGGCAGCAAAGGACAATTGTCCTCGCGCTTAAGCTATCCGAACTTGATATTATCACAGACAAAACTGGAGATGAACCGGTTCTGCTTCTTGATGACGTTCTTGCAGAACTTGACGACATAAGGCAGAATTATCTTTTGAAATCCATAAACGACAGAACGCAGACAATTATAACCTCGGTTGATACAGTTTTATTTGAGGATGAATTTTTAAAAGACGTTAAAATCTACAAAATCGAAAACGGGGCTATTAAATAAAATATTCATTCATTTACGCAGCAGACCTGTTTGTAATAGGTGAGGAAGGGAAAATATATAAATTTACCTCGAACTACAATCACTAGCCGGATGTAAAAAGTTCAACCCGAAGCAGAGACAGCACCTGCTATTGAATATGTTTCGCTTAACACCGGCTGTTCTTTCCGTTAGGTTAAATTTATATATTTTCCCTCCCTCGCCATTCTTTATGTGAAATATATTATATTTTTGTGTTACTATTTTAGTGAGAGTTACACTAAAAATATAAGGAAGTATTAAATATGACACAACAAACCGTTCACGAGCCGAATTCGGCTATAGACCAGATAAGACAGACAAGAATCCAAAAACTTGCCGATCTTGCTGATAAAGGCGTTAATCCGTATCCTTACGTGTTCGACAAAAACGCTGACGCTGCAGATTTGCAGGAAAAATACAAAGACCTTCCGGCAGGTGAGGAAACCGAGGATGTTTATTCTGTTGCCGGACGTGTTATGGCAATAAGAAACACCGGGATGTTTATTGATTTGATGGACGCTTCCGGCAAAATTCAGATTTTTTCTCATAAAGAAAATCTTTCCGAAGAGCAGATGAAAATACTTAAACTTATTGATATAGGCGATATTGTCGGCTTTACCGGCACAATCAGAAGAACTCCGCGCGGGGAACTTTCAATAAAATCAACATCATTGAAGCTTTTATCAAAATCGCTTCTTCCGCTTCCGGAAAAATTCCACGGGCTTACTGACGTTGAAACCCGCTACCGCCAGCGCTATGTTGATATGATTGTGAATGAAGATGTCAGAAAAACTTTCAGAACAAGAAGTTTGATTATTCAGAAAATCAGAGAATACCTGACAAAACAGGGATTTCTGGAAGTTGAAACACCGATGCTTCACCCGCAGGCAGGCGGCGCTAACGCAAGACCTTTTATTACTCACCATAATACTCTTGATATGGACATGTTCCTGAGAATTGCGCCGGAACTTTACCTGAAAAGACTTATGGTAGGCGGCTTGAGCGAAAAGATTTTTGAAATTAACAGAAGCTTCAGAAACGAAGGTATAGACATTCGCCACAACCCTGAGTTCACAATGATGGAACTTTATCAGGCTTACGTTGATTATAACGAAATGATGGTTTTGACAGAAAATCTTGTGTCGACTGTAGCACAGGAAGTTCTCGGTACAATGAAGATTACCTATGGCGATAACGAAATCGATTTAACTCCGCCTTGGGATAGAAAAACCATGCTCGGTGCTATAAAAGAATATACAAATGTTGATTTTTCAAGCTGCTACACGCTTGACGATGCAAAATCAAAAGCAAAAGCACTTGGCATTAATCCTGAAGAATGCGACAACTGGGGACAGGTAATTGACCTGATTTTTGAAGAAAAAGTTGAACCGCACTTAATCCAGCCTGTTCATATTATTGATTATCCACGTGATATATCTCCGCTTGCGAAAGTTCACAGAGATAATGAAAGACTTACAGAGCGTTTTGAAACCCGTGTTAACGGCTGGGAAATCGCAAATGCCTTCTCCGAATTAACAGACCCTATTGACCAGAGAATGAGATTTGAAGCACAGATGCAGGCAAAAGCAAATGGTGATGAGGAAGCTATGCCTATTGATGAAGATTACATCTGCGCACTGGAACACGGCGCACCTCCTATGGGCGGGCTAGGCGTTGGTATTGACCGTCTGGTAATGCTTCTGACAAATTCTCCGTCAATACGTGATGTCATTGCTTTCCCTACTTTGAAAAAGAAGAACTAACTGGTTTGCGCAGTGACGACCCAATTTAAAAAGAACCGGTTTTTGAAGCCGGTTCTTTTTTGCAAAATTTTCGTGTCGAAACGGATTATATTTTGTACTTTATAGTCCAGCCGTCCTGAATTATTCTGGAAACACACTGGTATCCATTGCCGTTTTCGGAGCAGTCTGCAGTACTGTCTTTTCCTGCAGGTATTAAACCTCTTTCTGTAACAACAAAGCAGAAAACGTCTTTCCCGAGCTGATTTGGATTCTTTTCGGAATTTACATCCACAAAAAACACTGCCGCGTCATAGTTTACATTGTTAATTCCGAAGTCTGACTGCATCTGGCTTGCCGGAAAAATATCAATAAGAATGCTGACCCCGTCAGGCAGTGTGAAGGCGTACTGATGCCAGCTTGTGTTATGTGCTGCCCAGTAAGTTGTTCCTTTTAAATATTTCATCGGATACCCCCAGCAGCCGGGAGTATTCGGGCATTCTCTCATCATGTTAAAATAAGGCTTATAGTAACTGTAAACTTTTGCGGTTATTTCAGAATTGTTGTCAACCATTCCCCAGTAAATAGGGTTTTCATGTTCGGAAATTGCTCTGTTGGTTGCCTGCTGTAAAAGTGAATAAGTCTTTTTTAAAGCCGTCATGTTGGCGCGTGCATCAATTTTTTGATTTATTGTAGGAAGCGTCATTGCCGCAACTACTCCGATAATCCCGAGTGTTATCAGCACCTCCGCTAAAGTAAAAGCCTTTTTTATCATTCAATTATCTTTCTGCTGTTATACTATATTTTATTATTATACCCGTTTGTCAAATTGTTTCATCATATCTATGATTGAAATGTCATAATTTATTACATTTATTAATAACAGTGGACTTTGTGCTTATTTTGTCATAATCTTAATATATGTATGATTTTTACAAAAACAGAATAAAAGAACTTGAAGCTCATTCGCGTTTTCGATTTATCCGGAATATCGAAAAAAAAGAGGGGAAGTATATTTATATCAACGGCAGAAAACTGCTTAATTTATCCTCTAATAACTATTTGAATTTCGCAGATGATGAAGGAATTGTGCGGGAATTTTTGAATACCGGCGGCGACAGATTTTCCTTTGGTAGTGCTTCTGCAAGGCTTTTGACCGGTACTCTGCCTGTTTATAAGGAACTTGAACAGCTTCTCTGTGATATGTATAAAAAAGAGGCTGCTCTTTTGTTTAACAGCGGTTACCACGCAAATGTCGGCATAAACAGCTCTCTTGCAGGAAAAGGGGATGTAATTTTTTCCGACAAGCTTAATCACGCAAGTATAATTGACGGCATGAAACTTTCTCAGGGAAAGTTTTTTCGCTATCCGCACAACGATATGGAAGCGCTTGAAAGACTTTTGAAACGCGAACGTGGAAATTTCAAAAACGCCGTAATTGTCTCAGAAAGCGTTTTTTCAATGGATGGGGACATTGCTGATTTAAGAAAACTTGTTGAACTTAAGAAAAAATATAACGGCATTTTAATTCTTGATGAGGCGCATGCCTTTGGCGTTTTCGGCAAAAACGGACTCGGAGTGAATGAAACCACAGGTGTTACAGGTGAAGTTGATTTGATTGTCGGAACTTTTGGCAAAGCTATCGGTTCAACTGGTGCGTTTGTTACAGGACGCAGAGTTTTGATAGATTATTTAATCAACAGTGCAAGGTCGTTTATTTTTTCAACTGCACTTGCGCCTGTGAATATTGCGTTTTCAATGTGGATAATAGAAAATAAACTTGCTTCAACCTACGAAAAACGCGAAAAAATGCTTGCGCTCGGCAGAAAACTGGGCAGCGAAAGCCATATTATTCCTGTGATTGTAGGAGAAAACGACAAAACTGTTGAATTGTGCGATATACTTTTTCAAAACGGATACTTTACGTTACCGATAAGACCTCCGACCGTTCCTGCGGGAACATCGAGGATAAGGCTTTCACTTACAACTGATATAACAGAAACAGATATGGAGAAATTATGCAGTATCACTGGCTTAACCGGAAAGGAAACCGCAGCCTTATAATATTTTTTGCAGGCTGGAGTTTTGACTACAAACCTTTTGAAGTTCTTGATTGCGGAAACTTTGATGTTCTTGTTTTTTACGATTATACGGAACATAGTATTCCCGTTGAAATTCCGGAATATGAAAAATATTATTTAATTACATGGTCTATGGGCGTGTATATAGCGTATCTTCTCCGGGACAGGCTGCCGGAGTTTGAAAAGAAAATCGCAATTAACGGAACTCCTTTCCCTATTGACAACACGCTCGGAATCCCGCGGCGGACATTTGATTTGACTTTAAAGTTTGTGGATACCGGTCTTGAGGGCAAGTTTCAGCGGAATCTTTTTAACAGTGAAGAAGGCTATGATAAGTATTTGAAAAATCCGGTTTTGCGGGATATTCCAAATCAGGCGGGAGAACTCAGAGCTCTGAATGATTTCATATCAAATGCAAATCCTTCTTATGAAAAATTTTATGACTGTGCTATAGTAAGTGAGTATGACAAGATTATACCGCCTAAAAACCAGCTTAACTGCTGGAATGAAAGGGCAAAGGTCTGTGTATTAAAAAGCGGACATTTCCCGTTTTTTGAGTTTGACGGCTGGAAAGATATTCTGGAAAATGCAATTAAATCCTAAACTAGTAAAAAAACAATTTGAAAAAAGCATGCCGGAGTACGACAAAAATGCAGTCGTACAGAAACTTATGGCAGAAAAACTTATAAGTTCACTGACAGCTGCAGCAGGGAGTAACTTTGATAATATTCTCGAAGCTGGTGCCGGTACGGGACTTCTGACAAAACAAACTGCAGCCAGACTGACATTTAAAAAATATTACGCAAACGATATTGTCGAAAAAGCCGAAAACTATCTAAAATCAATACTTTCGGACTGTATTTTTATCTGCGGAAACGCTCAAAAAATTAAGCCGCCTGTGAAAATGGATTTGATTATTTCAAATGCGATGTTTCAGTGGTTTTCAAATCCTGATAAGGTTCTCGCTTACTACAGAACACTCTTAAATCCATCCGGAATTATTGCTTTTTCTACCTTTTCGCCTGATAATTTCAAAGAAATTAAAAATGTTTGTAATCTTGCTCTTGATTATAAAGAGCCTGATGAAATCCGCTCAATTTTGGAGAAAAATTATAATGTGCTTCACCTTGAAAAATTTGAATGCAAGCTGAATTTCACTAATCCGCTCGAGGTGCTTGCTCACATGAAAAATACCGGCGTAAATTCTCTCTGCACAAAACACTGGGGGATAATTGATGTGAAAGAATTCTGTGAAAAGTATAAAAAATTTTATCCGGATTTAACTCTTACATATTCTCCAATAATAATTGTTGCTGAAAAGAAGTAGCAAAAATATTTATTCAGGGATTTTTAAATTTTTGTATTGTTAATAAGGCGATAAAATGGACGGAACAAGAATATTTCAAAAGGTTATACAATCAGGCGGTCAGATGCTTGATAACGGATGTGTTTACCTCTGGCGCTACTCAAAACGCAACCCGCAGAGATTAATTCAAAGAACAATTGCCCCGAATGGTTCTTATGCAATTCAGGTTTCTGAAAACGGTCAGATAACAAAACGTGTTAATAAAACTTTTCTGAACGGGACTTCAACCGTTACTGACAGCTGGGATTTCAGTAAAAATAATGGAATACATTTGAGTAAAGTGGACGTTGCTTTCGGTGAAAGCGAACTGAGCAGAGTTTACGACAAAGTTGCAGAAAACGGTATTAATCAGGACGGGTTTATCTATCTTTACAGGAAGGGCGATTCTGATAAATATATGACCAAAATAAGAACTCTCGATGGTATAAGTTCAGCACCGCGCCCCTTTAGCCCTTTTGCGTGGCTGAATGACATGTTCTACAAATTGTTTAATAAATAATAGCTACCAGTTAGTTCTTGTCATAATTAACTTTGCTTTGCTGTCGAACATTTTATCCATGTACCAGACGCCTTTAAATTTCCCGTCAGGCTCGTAGGTGTACTGTGTATCTTTGTCAGTAAAGTAAATAGCGCCTACAAGATGTCCGTTTATTCGGTACTGTTTTGAGTAATAAGGAAAATTCGGATAGTTTTCTGACATCTCATCCACGTACATAAGTTTCCCAAAAGGGGTGTAATAAAAAACTCTTTCTGGTCTGTCTTTATATTGAAGCGCATACATATAAAGAACTTTAGGTTTTTCCGCAAAGAAGGCGCAGATACGGGCTTTTTCTGTTTCTTTGACTCCGGCATTAGAGAGCCTGTAGTGGGTTTTGTATTCTGTATCTTTCAAATATTCTTTATATTTTTCTTTGAATTCTTTTTTCTTATAATCCGGATTTTCTGTATCTGTAAAAATTATATTTTTATAATTGTCAATCGCTTCATCGCGCTGAACCTGTTCCATATTAACCCAGTCGAAAGTAACTCCGCCTGTGAGAACGGTATCTTCAGCACATACAAAATTCCCTAAAATTAAAATTCCTAAAATTAACAAAAACTTTTTCATAACAATTCCTTTTTATTATTATAGCATAAAATATTCCTAGAACCTGCAGCTTATAACCCTAAAGTTTTGCGGTTAAAGCCTTTAGGGTATTTTATATACGATTAATATAAAAACGGACGCTTGACAGGCAATCTCTCTGATTGCAATAGTTTTCGTGCTTTGTAGATTTTTTGTAAACAAACTGTAACAATTCATCTGTTGAGAGTAGAAATTTTCTTGACTACGTTTCTTGATGTAATACGATTAAAGAACATGTAGAATTAAAGTCGGGTGTACTATGCCTGAATGCAGAAACGTCCGGATTACATATAAATTTTTACCGGCTGAAACCAGTGCCGGTAAAGGGTTAACAGCCTTAAGTTAGATATATAAATTTTTGTAGTACGTACACCATTATTAATGAGGTGAATTGATGTCTAAGACAAAATATGCAAAACGAGTAACTCCAATGGGTATCCCGCACACCCGTCTGGATGATTTACCGGATCTTATTGAAGTGCAGAAAAAATCTTTCGAGTGGTTCTTAAAAGAAGGTTTGAAAGAAGAATTGCTTTCTTTTTCTCCTATTAAAGACTATACCGGAAGACTGGAATTACACTTCCTGCCGAACTATACTTTCGACAACGCGAAATATACCGTTGAAGAAGCTAGAATTCATGATGCAACTTATGCAAAACAATTACGCGTTATGATTAGATTAGTTAACCGTGACAGCGGTGAAATTAAAGAACAGGAAGTCTATATCGGTGATATTCCGACAATGACCGACAAAGGTACCTTTATCGTAAATGGTGCTGAACGTGTTATTGTATCACAGATTGTTCGTTCTCCGGGTGTTTACTTCAAACGTGAAGTTTCTCCTGCCGGAAAACGTTTGTATAACGCAACAATGATTCCTAACCGCGGTGCGTGGTTGAAAATCGAAACCGACAGCAACGATTTAATTTATGTCAAGATTGACAAAAACAGAAAAATCCTTGCTACAACATTATTAAAAGCTATGGGTATCACTGTTTCTGAAATGGAAACATTATTCACCCACTTTGAATTTTTAAAGAAAACCCTCGATAAAGATACTGCAGAAACAACAGATGATGCTTTAATCGAAGTTTATAAAAAATTAAGACCGGGCGATCCTGCATCCCCTCAGGGTGGACGCCAGATTCTGGAAGCACGTTTCTTTGACGAAAAGAAATACGACATAGGACGTGTCGGTCGTTACAAATTGAATAAAAAATTAAACCTGAATATTCCGAAAAACCAGAGAACACTGACTGTTCAGGATATTGTAGCTTCAATTGAATACTTAATCAATTTGACTTACGATGAGGGAACTGTTGATGATATTGACCACCTCGGAAACAGACGTATCCGTTCAGTAGGTGAATTGTTGCAGAACCAGTTCAGAGTCGGGCTTTCAAGAATTGAAAGAATTGTTAAAGAAAGGATGACCCTGCAGGATTCTGAAACTCTTACTCCGCTGAACCTGTTGAACACAAAACCTCTGGTTGCTTCTTTGAAAGAATTTTTCGGAAGTTCTCAGTTGTCACAGTTTATGGATCAGACAAACCCGCTTGCTGAATTAACTCACAAAAGACGTATTTCAGCATTAGGGCCTGGCGGTTTGATGAGAGAACGTGCAGGTTTTGCTGTTCGTGACATTCACCCTTCACACTACGGTCGTATTTGTCCGATTGAAACTCCTGAAGGTCCGAACGCAGGTTTGATTGGTTCACTTGCAACACACGCGAAAGTTAACGACTACGGATTTATTGAAACTCCGTTCTTTGTTGTTAAAGACGGCGTTGTAACAGATGAAGTACACTACCTGACCGCGGACGAAGATGAAAACTTCCGTTGCGCTCCTGCAGACGTTCAGCTTAATCCGGATAATTCATTCAAAGATGAATATGTACCTATCCGTTATCGTTCAGAATTTACGATGGGCGAAGCTAAAAAGGTTGACTACGCCGGAGTTTCACCTATTCAGGTAATCTCTGTTGCGACATCTTTAATTCCGTTCATTGAACACGATGACGCAAACCGTGCACTGATGGGGTCTAACATGCAGCGTCAGGCTGTACCGCTTTTGATTACTGAAAGACCTGTAGTTGGTACCGGTTTGGAAGCTCGTGCCGCAAAAGATTCCGGTATGGTTCTAGTAGCTGATGCAGATGGTACTGTTACCCGTGTTACCGGTGAAGAAATCATAATCACCGATCAGCAGGGCAAACCTCATTTACATCAGTTGATTAAATACTTAAGATCCAACCAGGATACTTGCATTAACCAGCGTCCGATTGTTCATGAAGGCGATAAGGTTAAAATAGGTGATGTAATTGCCGACGGTGCTTCTACAAACTGCGGTGAACTTTCTTTAGGTAAAAACGTTCTGGTAGCGTATATGCCTTGGGAAGGGTATAACTTCGAAGATGCTATTTTGCTTTCAGAAAGATGCGTCCACGATGATATATTCACTTCAGTTCACATTGAAAAATTAGAAATAGATGCGCGTCAGACAAAACTCGGGCCTGAAGAAATTACACGTGAAATCCCGAACGTTTCAGAAGAAGCTTTGAGACATCTGGATGAACGCGGTATCGTGCGTATCGGTGCAAGAGTTTACGCTGATGATATATTAGTTGGTAAAGTTACACCAAAAGGCGAAAGTGAACATCCGCCGGAAGAAAAACTTCTCCGCGCAATCTTTGCTGAAAAAGCAAGAGATGTTAAAGATAATTCTCTGAGAGTTCCTCACGGAGAAGGCGGTAGAGTACTCGACGTTAAAGTATTTGACCGTGAAAAAGGCGATGAATTGCCGCCGGGTGCAAATACAGTTATCAGAGTTTACATCGCTCAAAAACGTAAGGTTTCCGTAGGTGATAAACTTTCAGGCCGTCACGGTAACAAAGGTATCGTATCAAGAATATTACCTAAAGAAGATATGCCGTTCCTTCCTGACGGAACTCCTGTTGATATTGTATTAAACCCTCTGGGGGTACCTTCCCGTATGAACGTAGGTCAAACTTACGAATTATTGTTAGGTTTGGCTGCATACTTAACAGGTAATTATTACGAAGCACCTTCTTTCGATGAAAGATACGGTGATAACAAATCCGAAATCGCAACAAAAGCTGAATTAATTAAAGGTATTAAAGAATCCGGCTGCGATTGGGTTACCGAAGACGGTAAGGTAAGATTGATTGACGGTAGAACAGGCGAACCGTTTGATGAACCTGTTGCAGTTGGTCTTTCTTATATCCTGAAACTTGTTCACCTTGTTGATGATAAAATTCACGCAAGAAGTACAGGGCCTTACTCATTAGTTACACAACAGCCTTTAGGCGGTAAAGCCCAGTTCGGCGGACAGAGATTCGGCGAGATGGAAGTTTGGGCTCTGGAAGCTTACGGTGCTGCTTACACATTACAGGAAATGTTAACAATCAAATCCGATGATGTAAACGGACGTAACAGAGCTTATGAAGCAATCGTTAAAGGTGATAATATTCCAAGACCGGGTATCCCTGAATCCTTCAAGGTACTTGTAAGAGAATTACAATCTATCGGTCTTGATATTACGGTAGCGAAAAAAGACGGTGCCGAAGTTGACTTGATGACAGATATGGACGATTTAAGAAAATCAGCTCCGAAAAGAACTTTGTCAGATATAGACTCTGAACTTCTGAACATCAACTTCTTTGAAACACCGACTACATTTGGAGACTTATAAGATTTTCAATACCCTCCCCTTGAGGGAGGGTGGAATCTTTGATTTCCGGGTGGGGGTAATTCCCGCTAAACCAAACAGGTGCGAGGGATAAGTCCGACAGCAAATAAAAATCTGAAAGGAATTCCCGAGTGCGTTGACAAAATAAAGCTGGTACTACAAATATCGGATGATATAACAAAATTTACTAAAAGACGGCATACCTAAAAGTAAGCTGTAGTATAAAAAAGGAGAATAATATAAATGTCAACAAGCATAGATTATTTTGACTATATACGAATTAGTATAGCGTCGCCGGAAAGGATTTTGAAATGGTCCTACGGTGAAGTTACTAAACCGGAAACAATTAACTACCGTACATTAAAACCTGAACGCGACGGCTTGTTCTGCGAAAGAATTTTCGGGCCGTCAAAGGACTGGGAATGCTATTGCGGTAAGTATAAAAGAGTTCGCCACAAAGGTATCATCTGCGAACGCTGCGGTGTTGAAGTTACTGATTCTAAAGTAAGACGTCAGAGAATGGGGCATATCAAACTTGCCGCTCCTGTATCTCACATCTGGTTCCTGAAAGGTATTCCTTCATACCTCGGTTTGCTTCTTGATATGACTTTGAAAGATCTTGAACAGGTTATTTATTTCAACAACTATGTTGTAATAGATCCGGGCGACAGTGAATTCAAAAAATTACAATTATTAGGCGAAGAAGAATACGAAGACTTTATGGCTGAACATGAAGAATCTACTCTTAAAGTAGGTATCGGTGCTGAAGCCATTAAAGAACTTCTCGGCGAATTAGATATTAAACAAATGGCTGAAGAAATGAGAAACGAGCTTGCAGGCAACGTAACTTCTGTTCAGAGAAAATCTAAATTAATAAAGAGATTAAGATTATTAGATAACCTCATTTCATCAGAAACAAATCCAACATGGATGATTATGGATGTACTTCCTGTAACACCGCCGGATTTAAGACCGATGGTTCAATTGGACGGAGGACGTTTCGCAACATCTGATTTGAACGACTTATACAGACGTGTAATCAACAGAAACAACCGTTTACAGAGATTACTGGAAATGGGTGCTCCTGAAATTATCGTAAGAAACGAAAAACGTATGCTTCAGGAAGCGGTTGATGCGCTGATTGATAACGGCAGACGAGGCAGAACAGTTGTCGGCCCTAACAACAGAGCATTAAAATCATTATCTAACATTATTGAAGGTAAACAGGGACGTTTCCGTCAGAACCTTCTCGGTAAACGTGTTGACTACTCCGGCCGTTCTGTTATCGTTGTCGGCCCGCAATTGAGCCTTAACCAGTGCGGTCTGCCAAAAGAAATGGCAATCGAATTGTTTAAACCGTTCGTTGTTAATAAATTGATTGAAAGAGGATACGTTCAAAATATTAAATCAGCCAAAAAGAAAATTGAACGTTCCGAACCAATTGTATGGGATATATTAGAAGAAGTAATTGACGGACATCCTGTGTTACTGAACCGTGCACCAACCCTGCACAGATTAGGTATTCAGGCATTTGAACCGAAATTGGTAGAAGGCCGCGCAATACAGCTTCACCCGCTTGTATGTACAGCGTTCAATGCTGACTTTGACGGTGACCAGATGGCTGTTCACGTTCCGTTGTCAATTGAAGCTCAGACAGAAGCCAGAATGTTAATGCTTGCTACAAACAATATTCTTGCTCCGGCTACAGGTAAACCGATTATCACTCCTTCTCAGGATATGGTACTGGGTATGTACTACCTGACAATTCTGAAAAATGAAAATTCTGAGCCGAAAGGATACTTCTACAGCTTCCAGGATGCAATTTCTGCACTTGAAGTCGGTGTAATTGATTTGCACGACAAGATTGTAGTAAGGGATGAACATGGCGAAAGATTTGAAACTACAGTCGGCAGAATTATCTTTAACGAAACTGTTAGAAAAGCTATTGCGTAGATTTTATATTTACGCAGTAGTGCCTGTAAGGTAAATTTTAAAAATTGAGGAAATATAGAATGGAAACAACTTATACAAATTCAAAACACAAAACACTTGAATTTATTAACAAGAAAATGGATAAAGGCGCCCTAAAATCGTTTTTATCACAGATGTATCTTGAATTCGGCGGTGCTACTACAGCTGAGGTTGCAAACAGCCTGAAAAACCTCGGATACAAGTATGCAACTAAATCAGGTGTTACCATTTCGATTGCGGATTTGCAGGTTCCTGCAGTTAAGAAACAACTTCTTGAGGAAGCTGAAAAAGAAATCGAAAAATCTACAAACAGATATTTAAAAGGTGAAATCACCGAAGTTGAAAGATATACAAAAGTTATCGACACATGGTCTGAAACAACTGCAAAATTAACATCAAGCGTAGTTGATAACTTTGACAGATTAAATCCGGTATATATGATGGCATTCTCCGGAGCGAGAGGTAACTTATCACAGGTATCACAGCTTGTTGGTATGCGTGGTTTGATGGCTGACGCACAGGGACAGATTATCGACCTTCCGATTAAATCAAACTTTAAAGAAGGCTTATCCGTTACAGAATACATCATTTCATCTTACGGTGCCCGTAAAGGCCTGGTAGATACAGCGTTGAAAACAGCTGACTCCGGTTACCTGACAAGACGTCTGGTCGACGTTGCTCAGGATGTAATTATCAGAGCAGATGACTGTCATACAACAAAATCTATCAATATGAAACCTATTATGGATGGCGATACAGTAATTGTTCCGTTAATTGACAGACTTTTAGGCCGTACAATTGCGGAAGATATTAAAGATGCTGACGGCAATGTTATTGTAAAAGCTGGAACTACGATGGATCGTAACGATGTTAGAAAAGCCTCAAGATTAAATCTGACAGAATTGAAAGTTCGTTCAGGCTTGACCTGCGGTCTTGAGTACGGTATCTGCCAGAAATGTTACGGCTGGGCAATGACAACCCAGAAATTAGTTGACATAGGTGAAGCAATCGGTATTATCGCGGCACAATCAATCGGTGAACCCGGCACACAGCTTACAATGAGAACATTCCACACCGGCGGTGTATTTAAAGGTTCCGGTGCAATGAAATCTATCGAAGCCGGAATTGCCGGTGAGGTTGTATCTAATGTAAGAACAAGAGAATTAAGAACCCGTCATGGTGATGTTGTTCGTGTTGCTAACTACGAAGCCGATATTGAAGTTAAAGGCGATAAGAAAACCGAAAAATATCATATCCCTGCAGGTTCTACAGTTTACTTTGAAAACGGTATGAAAGTTGAAAAAGGCTTTAAACTTGCAACTTATGAACCTGTTTCACAGGGTGACGGCTCACGTTTGACTGAAAAAGCTACAAAAGATATTACTACCGACCTTTCCGGTGAAGTGTTGTATGAAGATTTTACAGTTGACGAGAAAAAAGACAGACAGGGTAACATTTCCAGAACTACAAACAAACAGGGAATTATCTGGGTTCTCGGCGGAGATGTTTATAACCTTCCTGGCGGGTCTAAAGTTCTTGTTAAAAACGAACAGAAAGTTAAGGCCGGTGAAAAATTAGCTGAAACCTTAACTATCTCCGAACACGGCGGGGAAGTCCGTTTTGGTGAAGATTTAGTTATTGAAGATGTGAAATTTGAAGGCAAAACAATCAAAAAGATTGTTCAAGGTAAAGAAATTACTATTGTAATTGCTTCTTTGATGCCGGATAATGCTTCTTTTGAACAGACCAAGAAAGAACAAATCTGGACAGTTGACAAAACAGGTGAAAAATATATTGTTAAAGCTCCTGTAGATACTCCTGTTGAAAACGGTATGATTATCGCTGAACTTATTGACGATGACTGTGCGGTTACTTCATCCGGTGAAATCAGATATGTTGATGTTGAGGTTGACGAAAACCAGATTATTACAAAACCTGGTTCTGTTGTATTTATTCCGGAAGAAATTCACCAGATTTCAAAAGACAGCACTTTGAAAATGGTTGAAAACGGAACTTATGTTACAGCAGGCACCGAGGTTGTAAAAGATGTTTACTGCCACATTGACGGTATTGTTGAATTTAAAGAATATAACGATATAATTCACGAAATCACAATCAGACCCGGCGAAATTCACACACTTCCAAATGTCGGCGAATTAAAAGTTGACGAAGGCGAAGTCGTTAAGAAAGGTACCGTAATTGCTGACGGTATTAAAGCTAAAGAAACATCAATTGTGACTATCATGGATTCAACTATTGATGATATTGATATTGACGATCTGGATGAAGAACTTGATACAAGTCTTTCACTTGACGAGGACAGCATTTCCAATCAGCCTGTACAAATTCTTATCAGACCGGTTCAGGTGCTGAGTGTTCAGCAAAAGGACGTATCAATTAAGTTTAATACAACAGACGGCTTGATTGATATTGTTCCTGTAACTCAATTACAGTACAAAGACGGAGCAAGGGTTAGAAACCTTGACGGTTCAACTATCACAAGAACAAGCCTTGTACTTCAGATGCAAGGGTATCTCTCACACCTCAAAGGCATGGTAGAACTTGATGATAAGGGTAATTTAAGAATTGTCGTTCTTGAAAACCTGATTATCCGCCGTGAATTTGAAGGCAACGCAAAAACAATGTCGTCACTTCAGACAGAACTTCTCGTAAAAGACGGTCAGACAATTGATCCTAAAACTCCGGTTGCAAAAACTCAGGTTCTTGCAATCAATGACGGTACTGCGTCTATCAAAAATGAAGATGCAGATGCAAGACGTCTGCTTTTAACAAGTGAATCTTTTGAAGAAAAGATTTCAATTAAAGCAAAACCGGTTGTTAAAAAAGGCGACTTTGTAAAAACTGACGGAGTTCTCTCAGAAAGCGGAGAAAAATCTACTGTTTCAGGTCAGGTTATCTCTGTAAATAAGGGCGAAGTTACTATCAGAACAGGACGTCCTTACTTAATCAGCCCTGGTACAATGCTTCTGGTTGAAGCAGGAGCTCTGGTACTGCGCGGTGATATGATTGCGACACTTGTATTTGAAAGACAGAAAACAGGCGACATCGTTCAAGGTTTGCCGAGAGTTGAAGAACTTCTTGAAGGCCGTAAGCCGAAAGACTGTGCAATTCTTGCAGAAGAAGACGGTGTTGCTGAAATCGTTACTGATGAAGATCTTCCGAGACTCTATCTCGTTAACGAAAACGGCAGAACTGAAATCAAATATGCAATTGATGCTAATATCATTGTTCAGGACAAGCAGAAAATCAAGAAAGGTCAGCCTTTAACAAGCGGGCCTCTGAATCCGCACGATGTCATAAGACTCTGCGGGCCGGAAGCTGCACAGCAGTACTTAGTTGATGAAGTTCAGCGTGTATACCGTTCTCAGGGTGTAGAAATTGCTGATAAACACGTTGAAATTATCGTTCGGCAGATGACCAAGAAAGTTAAGGTTATTGACGCCGGCGATACAACTCTGCTTCCTGGCGAACTCGTTGAAATTCAGCACTTTGAAAATGAAAATAAAAAGGTTGAAGATGAGGGTAAAACACCTGCAACATGCGAGTATATGCTTTTAGGTATTACAAAGGCATCTTTGAATACAGAAAGCTTTATCTCTGCAGCATCCTTCCAGGAAACAACAAGAATCCTGACAGAAGCTGCTGTAGAAGGTAAAAAAGATATGCTCCGCGGCTTGAAAGAAAACGTTATTATCGGACGTTTGATACCTGCAGGTACAGGTTTCCATCACCTTTCAAATGCTAACGAAGAAAAAGAACGCGAAGCCAGAAAACGCGCAGTTGCCCAGAGAAATCAGGCAAGAAAACCTTCTGCAATCTTAGAAGAAATCGAAGGTATGTTCGGCGCTCCTGATTTAACTCTGGATGATGGAAGCGGAAACGATAAAGAATAATATCGTTTGACAGCGCTAAATTTAATTAAAGAAAGCTCCTTCAAGTTTTGAGGGGGCTTTTTTTAGAAACTTCTCAAATCCTAAACATGATTTCTAAATACACTAGCGTATTTTGCAAAAGTTTTTGAAAAATATGCCGATTAATTCTATGAAAGGATGGTAGTATGGCAAGAATTATTGAAGGCGAAAGAAGGATTATCCGTATGTCTGTGGACGATGTTATTAATATTGTGAGGGAATATCTGCAGGTAACAAGAAATTCCTGCTGTTACGAGCATACGCGTGAACTTCTTGAGCGGGCAGACTTTTTTGTGCCTGAAGATCTCTAAATTGCATTAGTCCACCTTGCTAATAGCGAAGCTCTCTTTTTCGTTTATGATATGATTAAATTGAAAAGGAGAGTTTCTTATGAAAAAAAATTTAATTATTGTACTGCTCGTTTTTATCGTACCGCTTGTAGCGTATTTTGTATTAAACAAAACCTCAAACAGCCAGATTGCTGTTGCTGATGATGCTACAGCAAAGCCGCAAATAATAAAATTCACCTCTGCAATGTGTCTTGACTGCCAGGAAATGAATAAAATTATTAAAGAAATTTTTCCTAAATATCAGGACAAAATGGTTCTGATTGAAATACCGGTTCAGGATGGGAAAGCTTTTACAGAAGAACAAATTAAAAAATATAATGTAACTCTTGTGCCTACTATTATTTTGATTGATTCTAAGGGCAATCAGGTTAAAAGAATTGAGGGCGCTATACCTAAAGAAGAAATGGAAAGTTGTTTGGAAGGCTTGAAATAAAATGACTGATTATGTAGACTTATTTACCGGTAATACAAGTATAATGCTGCTGTTTGCTCTCTCGTTTCTTGGCGGGCTGATAGCCTCCGTTTCGCCGTGTTCGCTTGCAATGCTGCCTATAATTATAGGCTATGTCGGGGGATATTCTGACAACCGTCCGTTTAAAACCTTTATACAGCTTGTATTTTTTATAATGGGAACTGCTGTTGTATTTTCTATTATCGGTATAATTTGTGCGATTACCGGAAAAGTCTTTGTGTCGGCAGGCGGTTCGTATTTCAGCCTTATAATTGCAAGTATTGTAATGGTTATGGGGTTGAAGCTTGTCGGGGTGCTTGATTTTGAAATTCCGGTGCTTATAAAAGAAATGCCGAAAGGTGACAGCACAAGCACTGTGATTTATCCGCTTATTCTTGGCGGAGTGTTTGCACTTGCCGGAACGCCATGTTCAACCCCTATACTTGCGGCGATAATGGCGTTTGCATCGCTTTCCGCAAGCCTTGTTCAGGCTGTGATAATGCTTTTTCTATTTTCTCTAGGACAGGGACTTATTCTTGTGCTTGCGGGCGTTTTGACTTCAAAATTGAAAACCTGGAAAAACTTTTACAAACTTTCTGATATTCTTTTAAAAGTCAGCGGTTTGCTTTTAATCTTAACTTCTATATATATTTTTTATAAGATTTTCGCGCCTCTTATTGTAAAATAGGCATCTATGATGTACAATGTCTACAGACAGAGTGTACTGTTACTGGACTATCCGGCACAGACGCTATATTAGAGGACTAAGGAGAATTTTATAATGAAAACTTATGAAGGGCAGCTGGTTGCCGGAGAAGAAAAATTTTGTATAATAATTTCAAGATTTAATGATTTTATAGGTTCAAAACTGCTTTCCGGTGCGGTTGATGAGCTTAAACGACATGGCGTTAATCCTGAAAATATAGATATAGTAAAAGTTCCGGGAGCATTTGAAATTCCGCTTCTAGCATTGAAATGTGCAAAGTCCGGAAAATATAATGCAATTATTACACTCGGCGCAATAATAAAAGGAGCAACAGCGCATTTTGATTACGTTAGCGCAGAACTTTCAAAAGGTATCGCTCAGGTCAGCCTTCAAACAGAAACCCCTGTTATTTTCGGGGTGTTAACAACCGAAAATATCGAGCAGGCTATCGAAAGAGCAGGTACTAAAGCCGGAAATAAAGGTTCCGAAGCTGCTAAGGCCGCTATTGAAATGGCAAATCTGCTTAAGGTTATTTAGTGTTTATTAGTTTATAAAAAGGGGGTTCCTATGAGTGAAGTGATTACAGAATACCGTAATGAGAACACAAAAGACATCGACATTTTATCTACCATTGATATGGTAAGAAAAATGAACGAGGAGGACAAAATTGTTGCTATTGCTGTTGAAGATGCAGTTCCGGAGATTGCAAAAGCGATTGACCTGATTGCCAAACAGTTTTTGAAAGGCGGCAGGTTGTTCTACTTCGGTGCGGGAACTTCCGGCCGGCTCGGAATTCTTGATGCTTCGGAATGCCCTCCGACATTCAGTGTTTCTCCTGATATGGTTCAGGGAATTATTGCCGGCGGAGATAAGGCTATCCGAACATCTGTTGAAGGCGCTGAGGATAATTTTGACCTTGGCAGGGAAGATGCGAAAGTGCTGACTGATAAGGATGTTGCGGTTGTTATTTCAGCCAGTGGAAACCCTAAGTATCTTCTCGGGGTTCTTGATTATGCTGAAGAAATCGGTGCTAAGACAATCGGGGTTACCTGCAATTCTCATGGACGGGTTGCAGAAGAAGCAGGACTTGTAATATGTGTTGAGGTAGGCCCGGAGGTAATTGCAGGTTCAAGCAGGTTAAAGGCAGGCACCGCGCAGAAGATGATTTTGAATATGCTGACTACAGGTTCTATGATTAAAATAGGTAAAACTTACGAGAATTTTATGATTGACCTGCAGGCTGTGAACGAAAAATTAAAAGACAGAGCAATCAGAATTGTAGCGCAGATTGCAAATGTTTCACACAGTGAAGCGCTTGCTTCATTGTTGAAAACCAACTGGGAAATTAAAACCTCAATTATTTCTATAAAAATGGGGATTGACGCAGAAGAAGCAAGAGCAGAGTTAAAGAAGCACGGTGGAGTTTTGAGAAAAATTCTTAAGGCGTCGGAACTTTCCGTGTAGAGGAGGAAGGGTGATATGAAATTAACAGTACTTGGAGCAGGCTGCTGGGGGCTTACACTGGCATGGCTTCTCACCGATAACTTTGATGAAGTGGTTATATGGGGTAGAGAACAGGATTTGTCTGATGATTTAGTCCAAAATAAACATACTTCAAAACCTCTTGAGGTTCAGCTTGCTTCTAAGGTTGAAATTACATCTGATATGGAAGCAGCTATTAAAGAGGCAGATATTATTCTTAATGTTGTTGCAACCTCTGGCACCCGTAATGTTTGTGAAAACCTTAAAAAATCAGGTATTAAGCCGGAACAAATACTTGTGAATGCTTCAAAAGGAATTGAGCTTCCGTCGCTTATGCGAATGTCCGAGGTTATAAAGGACGTTCTTCCGGAGCAGAAGCTTGCAATTCTCTCAGGTCCGACACTTGCAAAAGAGGTTTTAAATGGGTTGCCAACAGCGGCTTCTGTTGCTTCTGACAATAGGGAAACTGCAGAATTTGTACAGAAAACCTGTAGTGTTCCTGGTAAATTCAGGCTTTATACAAACAGTGATGTCGTCGGTGTGGAGCTTGGCGGAAGCTTAAAGAATGTAATTGCTATAGCATCAGGTTTTGCCCATGAAATGGGTTTGGGTGATAACTGTGCAGGAACACTTTTAACCCGCGGCATGGCAGAAATTGTTCGGGTAAGTATTAACCTTGGTGCAAATCCGTCAACTCTTTACGGGCTTTCCGGCATGGGGGATTTGGTCGCAACCTGTTCAAGTCCGATGTCCAGAAATTATACAGTAGGTTCGATGCTGGCTAAAGGTAAAAAAGTTGATGATATTCTAAAAGAACTTGGTTCTGTGGCTGAAGGTGTAAAAACCTCAAAAGCTATCTGCGAGCTTGCTAAAAAACTTGATATTGAGGTTCCGATTTCTAATGCTATTTATGAAGCTGTTTACACAGATATTACGCCAAAGGAACTTTTGGCTAAGTTGATGAATAGAAAACTGAAAGAAGAAGAAAGATACGTATAACAATGAAATATGCAGTCAGATATTTAAAAAACACATTTTACCCTTTGAATCTTCCGGACGGAGTTAAAGTTGAGGATGGACAGCTCGTTATTGTGAGGACGGATAAGGGTGAAGAAGTCTTAAAAGCTGAACTCGTCAATCCGCAGATTGCAAAAATGTGGGAACAGGCAAAGTCTATGCCGGAGCCGTTTCCATTTATCAGAGTGTGTTCGCAAAGAGATTTGCAGACACTGGATGATATTAAAAAAGAGGAAGTTACATCGTTTTTTAAATGTCAGGCTCTTGTCAAGCAGCATAAACTTACGATGAATCTTGTGCAGTGCAGAATTACCTTTGATAGAAGAAAGATAACTTTTTATTACACAGCACCGGAAAGGGTTGATTTCAGGGCTCTTTTAAAAGACCTGACGCAGGTATTTACGCGTGTAAGAATTGACCTGAGGCATATCGGTGTAAGGGACGAAACCTCTATTCTGGAGGGTGTCGGAATTTGCGGACGCCCATTCTGTTGTTCGTCATTCCTGCGGAAATTTGCTACAATTAATGTAAAGCTTGCGAAAGATCAGGGCATGCCGATTGCCCCGGGAAAGATTTCGGGAACATGCGGGCGATTATTGTGCTGTCTGACTTATGAATACTCAAATTACATAGATGCAGCCAAGGGCATGCCGCCTATAGGTTCTTCTGTAATGACACCTGACGGACTGGGTAAAGTATGCTTCCTGCAGTTTCTGAACGGTACTGTTGCCGTAAAAATGGAGGACGGCAAAACTAAAGAATTTAACAAAACCGATATTGAAATGGTTGATGCGGATGTTAATATAGAAATTGATGTTCCTGTAATCAATAATGCTTACACCGAGGATGACACAAATATCGATATTCGTCAGCTTGAAGATGACAGAAACAGTTCTACAGGTAACGTTTAATCCCTCCTGACACAGTAGTAGACCGTAGACGATATGAAGTTCTCTGTCAGATTTACTCTGTTGTATTTGCAATAGATAGTAATTGTAACAAATTGTAACAAGTTATTAAAGTTTTTCACTTCATGTGCCGTAATACATAGTATGGGAAATAAGGGAACTCCAAAAAGGGAAAAACTTAAAAAGACTAAACAATGATACCTGAGCAGATGAAAATGCTCAGGTTTTTTATTAATACAATGAATAGTACTTCTGAAAAAACAGGTAAACAGAACTGCTAAATAAAAAAGAGCCCTGAAAAGGACTCTTCTTTATTGTCGAAGATGGGACTCGAACCCACAAGGCGCTAACCACATGAACCTGAATCATGCGCGTCTACCAATTCCGCCACTTCGACAAGAAAAAATTTTTATTAAATTTTCACTGATTTTATATAAGTCTCCGCGGCGGAAGTATTCGCCGGTGCTCATACCCTCTCAAAAAACGATACTTAATCGTTTTTCTATCTTGAATTTGCTCCATGCACGGTCAGTTTCGCCAGATGAACTTTGTTCTTGCTGGCTCAATGACCTCGCTATCCGGACTAACTCCTTTTCAGTCGTGTCGTCCGTCCGCAAAGCCGTTCGGCAGAGTGCCACTTCGACATGTAAAAATGTAAATATTCAGTTGTCAGTTATTTGATGTTTTTAAAAAACTCGTCCGAGATTAGCTGTGAATACTTGCTTTTCTCGTTCGCAGAAATCAAAATCCGGGGTTCTCCGTCTTTTGTTTCCGCTACTGATATTATACCAGAAACATTTCCAATTGGAAGCTTTTTTATTTTTGCGTCAAACTTCGCATAGGGAACGGTTTTCCCGTATGATGACATCTCGCCATGCTTTGTTATCTCAAGTTCGTCAATGGATACGGCTTGAATTTTAAATTTTGAAAGTACGTCAAGAATTTTTTCTTCCAGATTGTCTGAACGGATGTCATCCTGCGTGAATAAAGGCTTTGAGGCTGTATCCACCACGATAAATTTCTGCCCCGAGGCTTTATGTTCTGCAACTACTCCGTTGTAACCGAACATGCCCGAGGCTTTTTCCAGTTCAAATTCTTCGTTTAAGCCGGAAAAATCCCCCACTTTTTTTGCCCTGTCCAGGATTGTTTCCGCTGACGGGTTGAATATCTGTGAAATATATTTTGTGACAAATTCCTTACCGCCGAGTGATAAGAACCCTACAACGGCTAGTGTGAGGATTATGGCTCTCAATATATTTTTTAAACAACCCATTGATTTCCTCTTTTCATGCTATAATTAAATTATAACTATGACAAAACCTGAAATCAATATCGTTAATACCAGTGATATTAATATAGAAGATTTAACACCTGTCATGCAGCAGTATCTGGAAATTAAACGCCAGAACCCTGATGCGGTGCTGTTGTACAGGCTTGGCGATTTTTATGAAACTTTTTTTGAGGATGCCGTCCTACTCTCAAAAGAACTGGAGCTTACGCTCACAGGGCGTGATGCAGGTGCAAAATACGGTAGAATCCCGCTTGCAGGAATCCCTGCAAAGGCGGTTAACGTATATCTTGAAAAACTTGTGCAAAAAAATATTAAGGTTGCAATCTGTGATCAGCTGGAAGACCCGAAACAAGCTAAAGGCCTTGTAAAACGCGGTGTTACAAGAGTTGTAACAGCCGGAACTCTTACAGAAAGTGATTTTTTGAAGCAAAACACAAATAATTATATCTGTGCAATGTTTAAGGATGAAAAAAGCGGTGATTGGGGTTTTGCCTATGCTGACATTTCAACAGGCGAATTTAAGACAACTCAGGCTCCGTTGAATCTTATTATGGCAGAGCTTGCAAGGTTGAATCCGTCGGAAGTTATTGCTCCTTCTGTAGCACAGAAAATTCAGCCCTTCCAGATTGTTCCGGAAGAAAAGATTAACCTTCCGGAAAATATCCAGAAACTTTATAACTGTTCCAAAATTCCGGCAAATGTGTTCGATTTGAATTTTGCAGAGAATAATCTGAAAGCAATTTTTGAAACATCCTCCCTTGAGGCATTTGGGTTTTCGAAGTATAAACTTGGTTTCCGTGCAGCAGGGGCGCTTCTTGCCTATGTGTGGGAAACGTTGAAGGATAATATTCCAAAGTTTGAAAAGATTGTTCCTTATGAATTGTCCGAGTTCCTGATGATGGATGGAAGCACCAGAAAAAATCTTGAACTTGTTGAAACTCTCCGTGAAAAATCAAAATACGGCTCTCTTTTGTGGGCTGTTGATAAAACCAGAACAAATATGGGCGCCCGGCTTTTGAGAAGCTGGATTTGTCAGCCTTTGAAAGATGTCCGGTCTATTTTAAAAAGACAAAATTCTATTTCTGAATTTGTTGAAAAAACAGAAATCAGAAAAAATATGATTGAGCAATTTGAAAAGATATATGATATTCAGAGGCTTTCAACAAGAATGAGCAATGGATCTGCCAATCCGCGGGATTTCTTGAGTCTCAAAGAATCCCTCTATCACCTGCCGGAACTGGTGAAACTTGCTAAAGACCTTGATAATAATCCGTTTACCTCCATAGAGGATTATTTGCCTGAAATAATGGATTACACAACCTTAATAGAGCGTACAATAGACGAAAATGCGCCTATTGTGATTAAAGACGGAGGTTTGATAAAAGAAGGTGTAAGCGGAGAACTTGATTATTTCAGAGAACTTTTAACCGGCGGCGAAGAATGGCTCAGAACTTTTGAAGAGCAGGAAAAAGAGCGTACAGGAATAAAGAGTTTACGAGTAAATTATAACAAGGTATTCGGATATTATATTGAGATTTCAAAATCCTATCTTAATCAGGTTCCGAAAGAGTATGTAAGAAAACAAACTCTTACTACCGGCGAGCGTTTTATAACAGATGAACTTAAAAAGCATGAAGATGATGTTCTTTCTGCAAGATTCAAATCAACAGAGCTTGAATACAAGCTTTTCTGTGATTTCAGGGAATATTCAAAAGAATTTGTTACAAAGGTGCGCGAGATTGCAGAATGTATCGCAAACGCAGATGTACTTGTGGCTCTTGCTGAAACTGCAGTTGAAAATAATTACTGCTGTCCAATTGTTGATGAAGCTGATGATTTTGTTGTTAAAAACGGACGGCATCCAGTGCTTGAAAAGATTTTGCCGCTCGGAGAGTATGTTCCGAACGATCTGGATTTGACTGCAAATTCAATCGACAGCACACAGTTTATGATTTTGACAGGGCCGAATATGGCAGGGAAATCAACTTATATGCGTCAAAATGCTTTGATAGCACTGCTTGCGCAGATTGGTTCCTGGGTACCTGCTGATTATGTAAAGCTTGGTGCTGTGGATAAAATCTTTACACGCGTAGGGGCTTCTGATGATTTGACACTTGGACAGTCTACGTTTATGGTCGAGATGATTGAAACTTCGTATATCCTTAATTCTGCAACAGAAAAGAGTTTGATACTTCTTGATGAAATAGGGCGCGGTACAAGCACTTATGACGGGGTTGCAATTGCATGGTCTGTTGCTGAATACATTGCAACAAAAATTAAGGCAAGATGTATTTTTGCAACCCACTATCATGAGTTGAATGTGATGACAAAAACTTATCCTCAGATTAAGAATTACAGAATTACTATTTCTGAGGAGAACGGAGAAATAGAGTTTTTAAGAAAGATTGTTCAGGGCGGGGCAAGCAAGAGTTACGGTATTCAGGTTGCAAAAATGGCGGGGCTTCCTATCGCTGTAATCAAACGTTCGCAGGATTTGATGAACAAGATGCAGAGAGATTTTTCAAGCAATCTTGCAACCCGTAAAAGGACTGCTGAAGATACAGAACTTACTGTTCCGCAGTTAAATCTTTTTAATTAGTTTATGTAAATTTTTGTAAAAAACAGGTCAAAATTTTTTATTTACGAGTTTTAATGTTAGTGAGTGAAAATGTAGGAGTGTACAATGTTAGCAGGTATAAATCCAAGAGTAAGTTTCAATTCAGCATTTAAAATAAGTGAAGATAATGTAGAAAAAATCAGAAAGCAGATGCAGGATTCAAATGTACAGGAACAGCTTCTTGATACGTTTAATTCCTCACTGGAGAAAATACCTGAAACTGATGATGTTGATAAAAAAGACGCTCCTGAGAAAAAGAAAAAAAGACCTTTAAAAGACAGAATTGCGTCTGTAGCAAAGTTTTTCACAGCAACAGAAGAAATAACAAAAGGCACAGCCAACGGTGCCGTTTATGGTGCACTGACAGGGGCTGGTATGATGGCTTTGAACTGGCTTTTTGTATCGCTTCCTAAAGGATTTACTAAAAAAGGTTCGTTAAAACAAACCTTCAGACATCCGATAAAAAGTATAAGCAAAGGCGGTAAGATTGCTTCTGCAATTGCCGGAACTGCGGTTCTTGCTTTTCATATAGTTAAAGGTAAATTGCAGGCGAACCAGCGTAATGCTTTTGTAGACCAGAAGCTTAATAACTATCCTAAAAAAGAAGATTAGTTTTGTAATCCGTTAAAAAATATTGTATAATTATAATATGAATATTAAACGGAGGAACTTAAAATGCTGAAATTCAATGATAGTAACGCTTTCGGGGGAGGGGGTAAGTAGTTTAAGCTCCTTAACCGGTACAGAGCAAGGGATACAGGCAGCCGAAGGTGGTAAAGCCTTAAGTTGGCGTGCATTCTGTCGGAAACTGATTGAAATAAAATCCCCCCTACCCATCTGTCTTGAATTTGCTCCACGCTCGGAAAGTTTCTCTTATGAACCTACGGTTCAACACCGCTCAATTTCCTCGCAATCCGGATTTGCGGTAGGGCTGGGTTCGCTTTCGCTCACACGGCGCGTATGCGAAAATCCGGTTTCACGCTTGCGGAGGTGCTGATTACCCTTGGTAATCAGCTTTTCCTGCCAGAAATTACAACTTAAACCAGTCGGCTGTAGTGTTCGTTGTAAAAATCGCCGAATCTGTCCTCAAGGATTGCCTGACGGCATTTTTGAGAAAAGTCGACAAGATATTTTATATTGTGGATAGATAAAAGAGTTGAGGCTGTTGCTTCCTGACAGCGCCAGAGATGCCTTATATATGCTCTGGTGTGGTTTTTGCAGGTGTAACAGCCGCAGCCTTCCACAAGCGGAAGCGCATCATCGCTGTACTGTTTGTTTTTAATATTTCTTTTGCCGTCAGGTGTGAAAAACGAACCATGGCGGGCGTTTCTTGTCGGCAGAACACAGTCAAACATATCTATTCCGCGCTTAATCCCGTCCAGTAAATCCTCCGGAGTCCCGACACCCATTAAGTAACGCGGTTTCCCGGCGGGAAGCAGCGGGGCTGTAAATTCTACAAAATGGTTCATTATATCTTTTGTTTCCCCGACACTCAGTCCGCCTATTGCATATCCTGCGGCATCGTAAGATGAGATTACCGCAGCACTTTCTTTTCTTAAATCATCAAAAAAAGCCCCCTGTACAATCGGAAAAAGAGCCTGTTTAGGGTTTGTTTTTGCCTTAAAACATCTTTCCAGCCACCTGTGAGTGCGTTCCATTGCCTTTTTTGCTGTGTCATAATCGCATGGATAAGGGGCGCACTGGTCAAATGCCATTATAATATCAGCACCTATATCCTGCTGGATTTCCATAGAAACCTCAGGCGAGATGAAGTGCTTTTTGCCGTCTTTAGGGTCTCTAAATTCAACTCCGTCCTCGGTAATTTTATTCAGGTGCGCAAGCGAAAACACCTGAAAGCCGCCGGAATCCGTCAGGACAGGCTTATGCCAGTTCATCCAGCCGTGAATCCCGCCAAACTGTTTTATCCGTTTGGTTCCAGCTCTTAAGTATAAATGATAAGAATTTGCAAGTATAATTTGCGCTCCGGTATCTGCTATCTGGTCGGAGGTTAAGGTTTTCACTGCAGAATTTGTTCCGACAGGCATGAATATAGGCGTTTTTATTACTCCGTGAGGAGTAATAAAAACGCCTGCTCTTGCTCTTGTCTGCTTGCAAACATGTGTTAATTCATATTTGAAATTTTCGTGAGAGTTATCACGCATTATTCATCAATATCCTCTGTCACAAGTTCAAGCATGTTTTTGTAATTTGTACAGAGTTCTTCCGGCTTGAAGTAGATGTTAATTTCTCTTTCAGCACTTTCAACACTGTCAGAACCGTGGACCGTATTGTATTCTTTAAGCTGCGCATAGTCTGCTCTGATAGACCCTACATCAGCTTCACACGGATCAGTAAGCCCGAGTACGTGGCGGATGCCCTGAACAGCTTTATAACCCTGAAATACCATAGCAACAATCGGCCCGCTTGTAATATATTTTACAAGATTCGGATAAAAAGGTTTATTGATGTGTTCCTCGTAATGTTTTGCAGCAATCTCATCTGTTACCTGAAGCATTTTCATTCCGATAAGCTTGTAGCCTTTTTTTTCAAAACGGGTTATAATTTCGCCGACAAGACCTCTTTTTACACCGTCTGGTTTTATAGCGACAAAAGTTCTTTCTTCTGTGTGCATAAATTTTCCTCCATTCATATCTGATGATAACACAAACAGGCTGTTTTGCCAATTATTTTATACTGTAAGTATGCTGTTTGACTTCTCCGATAGCTCCTACAAGATAACTGTTCTGCAAAACAATGTTTGTGGTTTTAAACAATTCTGCTCCGCTGTAGTTCTCAGTAATATATCGGTATACATTTTCTGCAAGTGCTTGATTATTTATTTTTTGAGTGCGAACAGTGATTGTTAGTTCACTTTTACTTTTATCAAAACTTGTGTTAAGCGCCTCTATATGTAGGTCATTGCTAATTTGTTTTGTGAAAGCCGGCTTAACCGGTAATTTTGTCACCCCGCCGGTCAGCATTGAGGCAATTATAATACAGATAATTAACGAGAGAATTGAAGCACTAAATGCCGGCAGAGGATTGGAGTGAGGGTTATACAGCCTGTTGTAATTTGATTTTAGTACAACATAACTTCCGGAAGCAAAATCGTGAAATGTCTGACGGGTTTTTGTGTTAAACAAAAATGTTCCGTAAAGTGCCAGCGTTAGCATTATAAATATAGAGCATGTATAGATAAAGTCTGCCTGAAAAATAATATAATCCGGAAGAATTGTTGATGCTGCATAACACAAGCACATGCTGAAAGAGCCGCATATTGTATAAATAATACTTCTTATTAGAGATTTATTCAGTGGAAGAAAATCCCCTTCAGAATCGACGACTTTTATCCCTAATACTTTTTTCCCTATTGTCTGACCGTTTGCCACTCTGCTGTTCATAATACCGTAGTATAGAGCATAAAGAATAAGGCTGACTGCAATCCCGTAAGTTCCAGCTTTATACCAGAGCGGTGCCCCTACAACAAGCAGAAGTAAAAGAACTACATTTAGTACTATTAAAGAGTCAATAAAGTGCGCAAATATTCTTCTCCAGAAAGAAACCGATTTACGGGTTTCAATCATTTCACTTCTTGCTGTAGTTTTTATCTGTGCAGTTTTCGGTTTTATACATTTACCTTCTTTGAAAATAAGGATTAGTGCGATGAGCATGTTCAGTGTGTAGACAAGCATGTACATGAACGAGTTAAGGTTGAAAAAATAAAGGCTGAATGTAGCAATTAAGACTAATCCGGAGAGGATAATACTTTTAGTATTTTTTGCTGTAATATCTTTAATCCTTTTGGTGTTATTTGCGAAGCCGAAAAATGCTCCGGCGAGCGCAAGAAACAAAAACGCATACATCTGTCCGTCAGGGATTAATCCGCTGTTAAATATGGAATAAACATTTGTTGTGTCATTATTTTTTACAGCCTCAAATATTCCGTCTGATATTGACGGTGCAAGAGTATTCATCAAAAGCCCGTTAATCCCGCCGATTGCAAGGCTGATTATAAAATACCATTTTCTTCCTATAACCCCTTTTATGCTTGCAGGGTTGATGTTCTCTCTAATCTTCTCTATCATAATTCCAATCCTGTTTTTATTGTTATTGGAAAATTATATCATTTTTCCCGTTTCATTTCAACAAAATATTTAACAAGTATAGTTACCATAATTGTACAGAGAATTACTGCGGCAGACGCAAGCCCAAACCAGAACCCTTTTAGATTTAGCCCGAATTTGAAAGCAAGTGTGTAACCGAAAGGTATTGAAATGAGCCAGTAGGCAAGAAAATTTGCAATTAGAACTATATTGGTACGCTTAATCCCTTTAAAAATTCCGGCAAGCGACACCTGCAGCCCGTCAAATATCTGAAATACTGATAAAATATAAAGTACAGGCACGCAAATTCCGACAAGAACCTTGTCTGACGTAAACAATCCAACAAGAAAATGTGGAAAGCTTGAAAATATTATGGAACTTAACGTCATAAAGCCTACTGCCATAACAACACCGGCAAAAGAATACCTTTTTAAATCTTCAAAATTTTCAGCCCCGTTTGCAAAGCCGACCTTAACGGCAATAGCATTTGATATGGCAAGCGGCACCATGAATGAAACTGTTGTCAGTGTGCACACAAGATTCTGCGCTGCTGCATAAACTCCGGAAACCCTTCCCATAAGAATTGCAATGGAATTAAACGCAATAAATTCAACCAGAACAGCCAGAGATATAGGCAGTCCGACCTTCATAAGATTTTTGTAGTAACCTCTGTCATGGTAATCTCGGAATTTCATCAGCCCGAGGCAGTAGAAAAGAAGTGCCAGACCCATAAAATATCTTACAGTAAAGCTTGCCACAGCAAGACCTATTGCCCCGAATGACGGTATAGGGCCGAGGCCGAATACCAGAATTGTGTTTAAAATAAGATTTAAAAATACGCAGATGACCGTTACAAGGTTCGGGAAGAATACAATCTCAAACGCCTGAAGATATTCTTTCAACGCCGCATGCAGATATGCTCCGAAAGTCGAAAATGCGGTAATAAGCATATATTCTTTAATATCAGGCACAAGCTTCGGCTCAAAGTGCATAAAATCTATTAAAGGAATAAATGCAAGTGTCACAATCATTGTTAATAACGCCAGAAGCATGGCAAATCTTATTGTCGGAAAGAAATATTTTTTTGCGGATTTTTTTTCACCCCTGAAGTTGGACAGTATCGGGGAAACACTTGCAATCAATCCTATTCCGAAAGTCATTATACAGTTTGTGATGGCTGTTGCAATACTTATGGCTGCGAGGGTGTCGGTTGAATGCTTTGCTGCAATCAAAACATCTCCGGCTCCAATCAGTATAAAACCGAGGTTTCCCATTATAATCGGCAGGGCAATGTTTAATAATTCTCTGGCGTAGTGTCTGAATTGTAATCTCATTATGTTTTAATTCTAACATAAACAAATTACCACGGATAATCGTCTTTTATTTCCCAGCCATCCATCAGGATAAGTTCTCCGCATGTTGTTCCGCTTTTGGTTTGTGTGCAGGCCTGTCCGTTTGTCGATTTGATTTCTTCTCTTGTTAACCCGTGTCCGAACATATATAATCCTGCATGTGGTATAATTTGATAATTGTCTTTAAACGCATCTCCAACCAGTGTAAGAATGAAAATATCTCTGCCAAAAGTATTTGGTTCTTTTACTCCGTTTATGTCAACCCACACGTGTATGTGGAGGTCATTCTGTTTTTCTAGACGTATAATTGTTCCGTCGGCAAGTTTAAAGTTAACCTGATTACTATCTCCTGTGTAGTAAGAGCCATTAAGCTGTTTTGTCTTGTTGCCGCTCCAGCATATAGATGTATCGGTATCTTCGCATACGGCGGTAGTTTTAAGATATTTGCCTAAATATTTTTTATAAAAGTCTGCGGCTCCTAAACTCCAATCCCAGTTTTTAATGTCGCCGTACTGAGATTTTGAAAATTCTACGGATTGAAGCAGGGAGGAATAAACTTTTTTAGCTGTGCAACAGTCTGAACCTTTTGGTAGTTCCCGACGAGTGCCGGCATTGTCATTGCTGTCACAATGCCGATTATTCCGAGTGTTATTAAAACTTCTGCCAGTGTGAACCCGTTTTTTCATAAAATTCCCTCCGTTTTCAACTATCCCATAGTTGAATTAAACCTATAATCATGATTATATATGGATTTTTGGTATGTTATCCTATGGAATAGTTTATATTTTACAAAAATTTACTTTACACTATTTGTTATGGGTAAAAAAACATTCAGATTTGATATTATTCTTGCAAGAAAGTTTGGTAAGCGGATAAAAGATTTGCGTCTGGAGCAGGAGATTTCTCAGGAAGAACTGGCGTTCAGAGCAAATATTTCTCCGAGTTATATGAGTGCTATAGAAAGAGGGATTACCGATACAACAATTTCCACCGCCAAGCGGCTTGCTAAAGCGCTTCAGGTTTCTATTGCTGATTTGTTTATCTAGTTGTTTTAACTATTATCGGGTTGTCGTATCTGTAGATAATGTAATTTTCAAAATGAATAATCTCATCTGGTTCCGGCAGCTGTTCAGGTTTTACTATATCTTTTTGAGCAAGCAAAATAAAATTAAATTTTTCGTCTTTGTACCATTTGTAATTTGTTGATGAAAAAATTTGCGATACATTGTTATCATAAACGTCAAAGGCTCTGATTTTAAGTCTATTGCCGGTTTTTACAACAATATCGGAAGCATTCCAGTATGTTGCCAGCCCGTTTGTGAGATTATGCGACAGCAAAAATTCTGATATTGCTGTTGTATCTTTTTTATCTACAAAAACCGATGTTTTTACCGGTGTAATTAAGATATTTATAATAGTAAGTGTATATAAAACTGTAATTAGCACATATAACGGTTTTGTATTCAGGTTGAAACACTTTCTTGTGATTAACACTGCAAACGCAGCCGGAAAGTATGCAATATACCTCAGACTCGGAAAATATTCATTTACGTTTGTGAAAATCATGATGAAAGTTAAGAATAAAATATTTAAAGATAATATTGCATTGATAAAATCTTTATTTTTGTCTTTTAGAAGTAATAGGATTTCTTTAAAAGCTATTGTGTATCCGGTAAGTATGACTAAGAAACGGGTTATATTCGGAATTGTTTTTATACTAACAATCTCTCCGAAACATTGTGCTTCAAAAAGGTGTATAAGCTGCAGTAGAAAAGTCTTGAATTTTACAGGTAGTGTGAATAAATGATAGATATAAAGGTGATAAGTGTTTCTCTGATATATAGTTATGCCTGTTGCAGTTAAAATTTTGGATAACAAAATAAAGGCAATAAAAATTCCTGAAAATATGTAAATAATATTAAGATATTTTTTCACTTCTTTTATCGGGTATTTTAGCAGTTTTACCGCGCAACATACCAGCACCGGCATAATTAACATCGGAAGAATAAGTTTATCTCCGATAAGCCCCGCCAGTGTGAATACTGAGCAAAGAGCTATATCTTTCTTTTTGCCATCACCAATATAATTGTTTAAAAAGTATAATGCCAGAAATGAATAGGCAAAAACTGCCGTATGAACGTACAAATCTATATTTATTCCGGTTAAAAGCAGAAATAGCAGAACAAATGTTGCTTCAAATTTGCCGTCACGTTTTATAAGCAGGGCTCCTGCAAAATACATTAAAATAATCATCAGGAATGTTGCAATGTAAACTGTTCTGGTACTTATACCTGTGAATAGGGTTACAATATCATAAAACAATAAATCAGTTGTATAAAACATAAATTCATGCCAGTTTCTGCATAAAATATCGCCATGCAGCAGGTCATAAGCCCTTAAAACCATATTTGCCATATCGGAATTAGAACCTTTGACGAGTAAGGATTGCACTATTACAAATCCGAATAAAATAATTACGGCTGCCGTTAATATTTTAAGCAGTTTATTTGCAGAATTTTTTTCCATATCCCAACCTCTTTTAAAAAAACTAAACCCGTTTTTAGGGGTTTAGTTTTTACTTTTTACTTTTTGTCTTTACCAGTTCTTTTGTAGAAATCTTCAATAAAGCCGGTGTTAAATTTTCCGCTTATAAATACAGGATCCTCGATTATTTCCTGATGGAACGGAATAGTTGTTTCAATACCGGTGATGACATATTCCTTTAAGGCTCTGTACATTCTGCGTCTGGCTTCATTACGGGTTCTGCCCCAGCAGATGAGCTTCCCTATCATGGAATCATAATACGGAGGAATTGAATAATCCTGATAAACATGAGAATCCACTCTTACGCCGAAGCCGCCCGGAGTTACATACCCTGTAATCTGTCCCGGATTTGGCATAAAGTCTTTTTCAGGGTTTTCTGCGTTAATACGGCATTCAATAGCATGACCTCTGAGAACGATTTCATCCTGCGTAAAGTCAAGCTTTTCTCCTGCCGCAACCATAATTTGTTCTCTCACTAAATCAACATTTGAAATCATTTCTGTCACACAATGTTCAACCTGAATACGGGTATTCATCTCCATAAAATACCACTTGCCGTCATGGTCAAGGAGGAATTCACATGTGCCTGCACCTTCGTATTTAATAGCTTTTGCGGCTCTAACGGCAGCCGCGCCCATTTCTTTACGGGTGGCTTCATCAATTGCAGGGGAAGGAGCTTCTTCCAGTAACTTCTGGTGGCGGCGCTGGATTGAGCAATCTCTTTCCCCTAAGTGAACGACATTTCCGTACTGGTCGCCGAGAATTTGAACCTCGATATGGCGCGGATTTTCAAGGTATTTTTCCGCATAAACATCAGGATTCCCGAAAAAGTTCTGTGCTTCTGACTGACAAAGGCTCATATTTGTTTCAACTTCATCGTCGGAGCGAACTATTCTCATACCTTTTCCGCCGCCGCCGGCTGTAGCTTTAAGTATAATCGGGTAGCCGGCTTTTTTTGCAAAGTCTTTTACTTCCTGAGGCGTTTTTAAAATTCCTGTTCCCGGGGTAACCGGAACATTGTTTTCAATCATAGTTTTTCTGGCTGTAGCTTTGTCGCCCATTTTTCTCATAGCATCAGCTGTCGGCCCGATAAATTTAATTCCGTGTTTTTCGCAAATTTCTGCAAAGTCGGCTCTTTCAGACATAAAGCCATAACCCGGATGGATAGCATCGGCTCCGCTGACAAGTGCCGCCGAGATTATTGCAGGAATACTAAGGTAACTCTGTGAACTTTGCGCAGGCCCTATGCAGTAAGCTTCGGTTGCAAGTCTTACGTGCAGAGAATTTGCATCAGCCTGAGAATATATCGCAACTGTCGGAATTCCGATTTCCCTGCAGGCTCTTATAATTCTGACCGCAATTTCGCCGCGGTTTGCTATTAATACTTTTCTAAACATATCCTATACTTCCTTAGAAAAGGAAGGGGAACAAAACCGTTCAACCCTTCATCTTTTCAACCTTTCAATATTTTATTCAACGTACATCAAAACCTGACCGAACTCAACCGGCTGACCGTCTGCAACACAGATTTCGGTAACTTTCCCGGAAACTTCGGATTCTATTTCGTTCATTAATTTCATAGCTTCAACAATACAAACAACATCGCCTTTAGAAATTGTCTGACCGACTTCAACAAACGGAGCCGCATCAGGCGACGGTGATTTGTAGAAAGTTCCTACCATCGGAGATGTAATTGGAGTTCCTTTTTTCACTTCTGTTTCTTTAGCAGGTGCCGCAGCCGGAGTTTGAGCCGGAGCTGCAACAGGTGCTGCACTTACAGCTGCCGGAGCAACTATTGTTTCTTTACGTAGTGTAATAGCCTGTTCGCTGTCCTCTAAAGAAATTTCTGTAAGAGAATTGTCAGCAAGAACTTTCGCTAATTTTTCTATATACTCAATATCGAATTTCATAATTTGCCTTTCTTTTTATGTAAAGGGTGAAAAAGTTTACTGCAAGCTTTACTTTTCACCCTTTACTTTTAATTATACTCTGTCGAGATATTCGTTTGATCTTGTATCAACGCGGATCACATCACCGTTTTGAACGAAGAACGGAACGTTAACAACGGCTCCTGTTTCAAGTTTTGCCGGTTTTGTACCGCCCTGTGCGGTGTTTCCTTTTTCGGCAGGCGGAGTGTCAACAACTTCAAGTTCTACGTGAGCCGGAATATCTATACCGATAATTCTGCCGTCGTGCATAAGAACCTGAACAATCATATTTTCTTTTAAATATTTTATGCCGTCGCCAATCTGTTCTTCAGTTATCTGCATTTGTTCATAAGATTCGTTATCCATCATAACGTACTCTTTGCCTTCTTTGTAGAGGTATTGCATTTCGCGTCTGTCAAGCATAGCTTTGGCAACTTTTTCACCTGCGCGGAATGTTTTTTCAACAACCTGTCCTGTTTCAACATTTTTAAGTTTAGATCTTACGAATGCAGCGCCTTTACCCGGTTTAACGTGCAAAAATTCTACTACAGACCACAAGCCGTTGTCCAATTGCAGCGTCAAGCCTGTTTTTAAGTCGTTTACTGAAATCATCTTTTTCCCCTTTATCTAATTAATATTACTATTATCTACTTTGTAAATTGAGTTTAGCATAAACATGCAAAATCACAAATAAAATTTACAATTTCAAGTATTTTTGTAAATTTTTGCTTATAAATAGCAAAAAGAATCCTTTAGCATTATTATATATCAGTAGGGAAAAGAGTAAGGAGTATATATGAAAGTTTCAGCGATTACTAACAGATGCGCGTCACCGGCTTTTAAGGAGAAGAACTCCGCATACGAAAATCCGGTCAACCGTAAGACCGAACGTAATTTAACAGTATTGCAGTCTGCCGGCGTAAGTCTTATTGCCGGAGTTACTGCAGGCGGAATTTCTACCTGCTTTATGAAAGAAGGCGCAAAGCACAAATTTCCTATTGCTGCTGCAATTGGTGCTGCGGTTGCTGTTTTGACTGCTGCCCTGACACTTCCGGCAAAACTTTATGACAGAAAGGTTAAATCTTTTGTCAGAGAAAAAGAAATGGATGTTTTTAGCCGCGACAGAGAGTTAAAATCTAATATTCTTACAGAAGTTGATAAGGAAGTAAAGGATGAGGATGTATCTTTAGACCAGAAGATAAACCATTATACAACTCTCCAGATGGCAAACCGCGGCAGCGGAATGCTTATAAAAGGTGTATAAATGCTGAAAGTTCTATCTCTGAATAAGACAAATTTTAGTGCGGCACCACCGGCTCAGCCTGCACGTAAAGTTTCTGACACCTCAAATCCTGCTGATAAAAATCCTGTTTCAAAAACCGGCGAGCGTCTAAAGCTTGCAAAAGCTGCATTTTTAGCAGGGCTAGGCTTTGGTGTAAAAATGCTGGCTGAAATTTTTGACAGTGAGTTTATGGTGGAACATCTTGAAAAACGGGGGCGCAAAATTGCTAATAAAAATTATAAAAATGCCTCAAAGCATAAGCGGGAATGGATGACAGTTTTATCTACCCTGGGGTTGGCGGGAATTTTTGTGGGCGGCTGCGCATTCTTGTATACCCTTTTCAAAACTCCAAAAATTATGTATGAGGGGAAAGTTAATGCCTTCACTAAAGGCAGGGATATGGATATTTACATAAAAGGCAATACTATAGAGAAAAATCTTTTGACACAGATGAATGACAAAGCCAAAAACGCAGATGATGGTGAAAAACAAAAACTTAAAGAACAGTATATGAAAATGCAAATGGCTAAAAATCAACTCCCTGCGTTTATGAAATAGATTGTTATAGTTTGTTCAGTCAAGCCAGCAGTAAAAGAAATATTGACCTGTAACTTCATTCACTAGCCGCGTGTAATCCGCTCAACCCGAAGCAAGTGAACTCGCTTACGCTCAGACAGCACTTGCTTTTGTAATTGTTTCGCAGAACAGCGGCTGTTCATTACGTTGAGGTCAATATTTCTTTTACTGCTGGCTTGAACAAATGTCACTGATTTATTTACTTAGCGGTTCAATGCTGATGGAATAACCGAGAAGTTCGCAGATATTTTGAAATTCTGCAAGCTTCAGTGCGTTTCTGCGGATTTTGCATGAAAAAGTGCTCTGCGGGATGTCCAGACCTGTTTTATCTTTCAAATTTTTCAGCAAAATCTTCTGCGTAATATGTCCTTTAGCCATTACCAGCCGCATTATTTCATCGTTATTCCAGTTCGTAATATCCATATCCAAAGTATAAAGTATTGACATTCATAATAAAACTGTGTAGTATAATATTGAATATTTCAATATTATATTGAATTATTAAATATAATGTTAAAAACGGAGGCTTATATGAGGTATAAAAACAGTGCATTTACACTGGCAGAGGTTTTAATAACCCTTGGAGTAATAGGAATAGTCGCGGCAATGACGCTGCCGACACTTGTTGCAAAATATCAGGACAGAGTTCTTTTAAATCAGGCAAAACGTTCGTATTCTATTATTTCAAATGCAATGATGAAAACTAAAGTTGATAACAATTTTGATTCATACGGAGATTTGTTTAATAACAGCAGAAGTAATGATGAGATTATAGATATACTGGCAAAAGAGTTTAAACCCGTTAAAATTTGCAAAGAGAATAAAGGTGGTTGCTGGGATTGGAAAGTGAAATCTTCTAAAAAGACATATTCAAACGGGAAAACGGTTTATAAGGATTTCAGCAAATATGCAAGTATGGTTCTGAATGACGGCAGTGTATTGTTTGTACACGCCTATGCACATAGCGGTGACTGCGGCTGGGTTCATGAATATAACAAAACAGATGACAAAGGATATGTAGTTAAAGATGATGACGGAAATCCCGTAAAGATACGTACAAATGAAACCAGATGCGGGTCTATTAAAATTGATGTGAATGGTGAAAAAAGACCGAATCAGCTGGGGGCTGATGTTTTCGATGTAGATATTAGAGCACAGAAAGTTACTATGCAATATTACACATTTTTGTTTGATGACACTCTGACCTATGAATACTACGAGGAAGGTGTGGAGTAATTCTTTTTATGCTACAATAATTCTGTTATGACAGAAGGGCAAGTTTTTAAAATCCACTCCGATTTTTATTATGTAGATACCGGAAACGGGACTTTTGAATGCAAGGTTCGCGAGGTGTTGAAAAAACAGCGCGAGAAAATTCTCGCAGGGGATTTTGTGGAATTTGAAAACGGACATATTACAAAAATTCTTCCAAGGAAAAATTTTATTAAACGTCCGGCTGTCGCAAATGTTGACAGGATAATTATTGTATCTGCACTAAAGGAACCTGATTTAGATTTGCACCAGTTAAACAGGTATGTTTCACTTGCAAAGTATTACAATATTCCGGCCGTATTATGTTTCAATAAAGAAGATTTAAATTGGGAAAAATCCTTAAAAAATAAAATTACAGATATTTATAAAAAACTAGGATTTGAAATAGTTTTTACGTCGGCAAAGGAACATAAAGGTATAAAAGCATTTGAACAGCTTCTGGAAGGTAAAATCAGCGTACTTTGCGGAAATTCAGGGGCCGGAAAGTCAAGCCTTGTTAATGCAATAAATCCGCAGTTGAATTTAAAAACAAAAGCCGTGAGCGAAAAGCTTCAGCGTGGAACTCACACTACTCGTCACTGTGAAATTATAAAAATTAATGATAATTCAAAGATAGTCGATACACCGGGGTTTAGCAACGTAAAGTTTGATTTTATTCTTCCTGCCGACGTGGATTTGCTGTTTGATGAGATTGCACAATTCAGGGCTGGTTGTAAATATTCAGACTGCCTCCACATTAAAGAGGATGGCTGCAATGTTCTTGCAAACCTTGATAAAATAGATCCGTCGAGGTATGAAAGCTACCTTGCTTTTGTAGAAGAAGCACGTGAGTTTAAAGAAAAAATTAAATATGAAGGTCAAAAAGAAGAATACACAAAAAAGCTTGTTCATAACAAAACCTTTGCTAAGATAAGCGAAAAAAAACGCCGGAGTGCACGAAATACTTTAAAACAAAAGATTTATAAGGAATATGAAAATGACAATGAAAATGAATGATTACATTGAGATTATCGACAAAAAACTGGATGAATTTATGCCTGTCGGGTATCCCGAGGATATTTTTAAGGCCATGAAATACACGGTGACGCTTCCGGGTAAAAGGCTGCGTCCTGTGATGTGCCTTGAAAGCTGCAGAATTTTCGGCGGAAATTTTGAGGAGGCAATTCCGGCAGCCTGCGCTGTTGAAATGCTTCATGCGCAGACTTTAATCCACGATGACCTGCCGTGTATGGATAACGATGACTTTAGACGCGGAAAACCGACTAATCATAAAGTTTTCGGGGAAGCAAATGCTGTTCTTGCAGGAGATGCGCTTCTGACATTTGCTCCGCAGACAATTCTTAATCACTCAAGCCTTCCGCCTGAAACCCTTGTTAAAGTTTTTGCGGAATATTTTCAGGCTGCAGGCGCATACGGCGTAATTGCAGGTCAGGTTGTTGATATTGAAAGCGAGAAGTCTGTTAAGAAATCAGGCGGTACTGTATCCGACATGGCAGGTGATATTGAAATGGAGAATAACCCTGACCTGAAATCTGAGATTTCTACCCTCCCTCAGGGTGAGGGGCAATCTTCAACCCTTCAACCCTTCAACCCTTCAACTACATTAGATTTTATCCATACCCATAAAACAGCAGACTTATTTAAGCTTGCTCTCAGGACAGGTGCAATTATTGCAGGAGCAACAGAGGAACAACTGTCTATGATAACAGATTTCGGACAGAAACTGGGGGTTGCGTTTCAGATTGCTGACGATATTCTTGATGAAATTTCTACATTTGAAGAAATGGGTAAGACCTTAGGTAAAGACAAAGCTGCCGGCAAACTTACTTATGTCAGTCTGTACGGACTTGATGAGGCAAAATGTAAACTGGCTTGCCTTTTGAAAGATTGTTATGATATGATAAACTGGCTTGCCGTAAAATCGGAAGTCTTTGAAGAGATAGTTTCGGGAATTGAAAAGAGAGTAAATAAATGATAACTTATGTAAATAATGGCTATGAAGCCTTATCAGCCGGAATTTTAAGCGCATTTCTCGCGCAGATAATTAAATTCTTTATTTTTACGATAAAAACCAAAAAAGTAAACTTTAAAATATTTACAACTACAGGAGGAATGCCGAGTTCGCATTCTGCCGGAGTAATGGGGCTTTCCACATCGGTTGGTATAATTGAAGGATTTGATTCTGTTATATTTGCAGTGGCGGTCGGGTTTGCTCTGATTACTATGTATGATGCGGCAGGTGTGAGGCGTGCTGCGGGAAAAACAGCAGCCTGTCTTAACCGTATGATGGATGATTTTTACAAGCACGATGTTCAGGCTATAGGTGGAAAACTGAAAGAACTTCTCGGGCATACTCCTTTTGAAGTTATTATGGGTGCAATTTTCGGCTGTGCATTTGCATTTTTCTATCATTCATATTTGACAGGATTAATTTAAGCTATTGCCTTTTTTTATTGTTCATGTAATAATACTGGTTGTTAAGGGTTTATAGAGTAAAATCTATATCAGGAATTAATTGATCCCTTAAAGAAAGAGATACTCCCGTAGATGGGTACTGAGGAATTTAATTACAAGTATATAAAAGACAGAGCCGGAGCAGGAAGCTGGCGCAGAGGATACGAATACCACTTAAAAGATATGGTGTTCGACACTTATCCTGAAAAGAATTTTTACATGGGGAAAGTAAAAGGGAATTTTCAGGATCATTACAATACCGATTTAATATTTAAAAAGAATAAGGTTGAGGCCCGCTGCAACTGTCCTTTGAAAGAAGAATGGTGCAAGCATGCTGTGGCTGTTGGCTTAAAGGCAATTGATGAACATGCTTATGAAGATTGGCTGGAAACGAAATTCGGCATGGAATTTGATTTCCCTGATGAAAATACTGCACTGGAAGACGCTCCGCAGGGAAGTTATATTTTTCATTTTAACCCGAAGCGGAAGGCTAATTTCTTTTCTATTCTTGTAATGTCCCGAGAAACCGGCAAGGTTGTAAGACAGATTGAAAATATTTTGCGGGCTTTAATTGAGGCTCAGAAACAAAATCCTGATTTTGAGTTAAATAATTCGCAGAAAGTTGAGATTGCAATCTTTCAGCAGCTGCTTACAATTTCGCGTCAGGATAAAAAAGCCGGATGGTATGATATTCCGATAACAAAATTCGGGCCGATGTTTACACTGCTTTCAAAAGCGGATGAGGTTCTGGATGAAAAAACAAAACAGAGGCTTAAATTTACAGATAAGGAATGGAAATTAATTCTAAACGTAAATATGTCGCAGGGCGGTACAATTCTTCTTTCACTTGAGTGGCAGCGTCCTGACAAGGATGACGTTTATCCGCTTGAGGAAGTGAGATATTTTTCGCGTCACCTCAAATGGGGAAGGTATAAAAATATAATTTTCCCGACAAATATTGCAATGCAGGTTATTCCGCAGAACCTTTTGAAGTCCTCATTTACTGACTTGAAAGACTCGGACGGCGGAAAGTTCATCTATGAAGAACTCCCGAAACTCAGGGAAGTTATGGACGTGAATATTGATGAAAGTATTTCAAAGCTTATGCTTGAGGAACGTCCGCCGCTGAATATTGTAACGCTCGGGATTGACTATGACCAGTCATTGAAAGCTTCTCTGGAATTTGAATATGACGGGGTAAGGGTTCCGTTTTCAAAATCAAGCGATAAGGCGCCTTATATCACGGTTAAAAAGCCCGGAGAGGATTTTGTCTACTGGATTAAGAGGAACTTTAAACACGAACTTGATTCTTATAATATGCTTCTGGCATGCAAGTTTGTACCTATGCAGACAAACAACCTTGCTCTGGAAAAAGAAAATGCGATTGATTTTTACAATTATTATATAAAACAGGCGGGTGAAGGCTGGAAGTTTGTGGAAAAAGACGATATGAGCTTTTTCAAACTAATGGAGGAACCTTTCAGGCTTTGTGCAAAAATTGATTTTTCCGAAGATTCTCAGGACAGCTTTGAAATCCAGCTATACGGACAGGTTGGTGATGAGATTATTGACTTTGACGATGTTTATGACACTATTCAGAGCGGTGAAAAGTACAGCAGGATAAGAAGTCTTGGCTTTGTCGAATTTCCGGCGCAGAATATTTACGCTATGATGCGCGCATTTAACTCATTTGATGTGTATAGAAATGACGAGAATAAATTTACCGTAAAAACTTACCGCGCAGGATTGATTAATGAACTTAAAAACCTTGATGTTGAGCTTGTTTTAAGCGACCGCTTTAAAGAGTTCTGGGAACAGATGTCGACATTTTCAACTCACGATGGGCTGGAACTTCCTCAAAATGCAACAGCAGAGTTTAGAGAATATCAGCTTAAAGGTTACGGATGGCTCTGGTTTATGTATAAGTATGGGCTTAACGGAATCCTTGCTGATGATATGGGGCTCGGAAAAACCTTGCAGGCTCTGACTGTTCTTCAAAAGGCAAAAGAAGTTGACGGGCCGGCTCCAACACTCGTTATCTGTCCGACAACCGTTGTGTTTAACTGGGAATCAGAAATCCAAAAATTTGCTCCGGAACTTTCCTGCCTGAAACTTTCAGGTGCGGATCGAAAAGCTCTGTTTAAGGAAATTCCTAATTATGACGTTGTTATTACAAGTTATGCACTTATAAGACGCGACATTAAACATTTCAAAGATATAAATTTCCGCTACATTATTCTTGATGAATCACAGAATATTAAAAATGCAATGTCACAGACCGCACAAGCCGTAAAACAGCTTCAAGCATCTCATAAGCTTGCACTGTCCGGCACTCCGATTGAAAATAAACTGGAAGAACTCTGGTCGGTATTTGATTTTCTTATGCCGGGTTTCTTGCTTACTATGGCTGAATTTAATTCGCGTTATGTGAATCCTATTATGGAACGTCAGGACAAAACCGTTGAAAAACGTCTTAAACTCCAGATTTATCCGTTTATCCTGCGCCGTATGAAACGCGATGTTGCAAAAGATTTGCCGGATAAAGTCGAAAACATTGCTTACTGCGAACTTACTGATGAACAGAAAGATTTCTACCTGCAGGTTCTTGACAGTACAAAAGAAGAATTATTCAAGAGTATCGAGCAGAACGGGCTTGAAAAGAGCAGATTATCTATCTTCTCGGCTCTGCTCAGATTACGTCAAATTTGCTGCCACCCTAGACTTTATGATAAAGAAAATGTTAAACACATTATGTCCTCCGGCAAATTTGAAAAACTTAAAGTTATGCTGGAAGAGATTATTTCGGAAGGACACCGGGTTCTGCTATTCAGCCAGTTTGTAAATATGCTTGATATAGTAAAAGGCTGGCTTGAGCGCGAAGGAATTGAATATGAATACCTGACAGGCAAGACAAAAGACCGTCAGGCTGCGGTTGAACATTTTAATAACAGTAATATCCCGATATTCCTGATAAGTCTGAAGGCCGGCGGAACCGGTTTGAACCTTACAGGCGCAGATTACGTCATCCATTACGACCCTTGGTGGAACCCTGCGGTTGAAGATCAGGCAACAGACAGAGCCTATCGTATCGGGCAGACTAAGAAAGTTTTTGTCTACAGGCTTATCACCAAAAATACAGTTGAAGAGAAAATTCAGAAGCTTAAAACAGTGAAGCGAAACCTTGTTGACAGCGTAATTTCCGTTGACAGAAATATTGTTAAGTCACTCACAATGGATGATATTAGGGAAATTTTCTCGGCAGATTAATGTAACAATATCTTAAAACTAGAGCAGATTTATAAAATTTCTTCCTTATAAAATTTAGGAAGGTTTTGATATGTATATAAAGCAATGTAGATTTTTGTTAAATACTTTAAATCAGGCAGTGAAAAAGCAAAATTTACCTGTGGCTCCTAAATTGCGTTCCGGGCTTATGATAAATGTTTTCGGCGGTGATGCAAACCCTTATACTGCAGAGATAACTGTGAATAAAATTTATAATTGCAGGTTATTCAGACCTTTGCTTCGAAAACTTATCAAACATGAAACCAAGCACATGGATCAGTTTCAAATTATGGCAAGATATATTACAGGTATGGCTGGCAATATTGATGCAGGTATTAATAATTTTAGAAAATTCTTAATCAGAAGGTTTCCTCATTTTGACGGCGTTTTTATTTTCAATAAAAAATTCTATAAAGATACGGTTGTCCGAAGCGGAGTAATACAAGAAGGGCATCCTCAATTTGAAAAAGCAAAAGAATATGTGAGAGCATACAAAGAATATCCTAATTTAAGCATTTTAGAAGATCTTAACGTCGTTGCAGAAAAAGGTTACAGGGAAATGCTAAAAAACAGAAGGGCGAAATTAAAAATATATAAAAATAATCTTCTTGAAGTTGAAGCAAGAAAAGCTGCAAAAGAAAAATAATTATAGATCTAAAAAAGGACGTACTTTTCAGTACGTCCTTTCAAACTTGCAAGTATGAAAATTCAATTATTTGCCGTTAACAACAGTTTTGAATTTTTTGCCGGCAGAAAATGCTGGAACTGTTTTTGCAGGGATTTTAATTTCTTTACCTGTCTGCGGATTTCTGCCTGTTCTAGCTGCTCTTTTACGTGCTTCAAAAGTACCAAAGCCAACTAAAGTTACTTTTTTACCCTTAGCAACAGTTTTTTGAACTGTTTCTACCCAAGCGCTGATAACTTCAGCAGCTTCTTTTTGTGTAACATTAGCTTTTTTTGCAACTTCTTGTACTAATTCTTCTTTGTTCATGATAAAACTCCTTCTCTTTATGTACATGCCTTATTATAGCGGATTTTTTTATTTACGCAAGTCCTTTAATGAATTTTAACACTTTTTAACCCGAAAAAACATCTGTTTAGTGTATTTAGGCTGATTTTTGAGGCTGAAACGTAATGAATTGTTATATCTCTTACTTTTTTTGTTAGTTTCTGGTACAATATATAATGAAGAAGATTTTAAAGGGATTTAATTTTTTAGCAATGAAGGAAAGAGTAATTTTATTTACGATTATTTTCGGACTCGGTGTGTTCGTTTATATTTTCCAAAGTTACTTTAATACAGTCTGGGGGCTTGCGTTTTTATGTCTGTGTATGACAATATACGCTCTTGTTACAAACCTTGCATATACACTTAAAAAACGTATTCTTAAGAAATACCCGCAGGTGATAAATGAAGGTTACAAACCTTTTGTGAGTGTTCTTATTCCTGCGCATAACGAGGAAAGTGTTATCGCATCAACCGTTGAAAATATTCTTGGTATGGATTATGAAAACTTTGAAGTTATTGTAATTGACGACCGCAGTACTGATAATACAGCCTCTGTTATAAAAGATCTTGAAAGAAAGTATGAAAAGGTAAAAGTTTTGATACGTCAGGAGGGCGCTTTCCCGGGGAAATCCGCTGTATTGAATGATGCGTTTCAAATGGCAAGAGGGGACGCTGTACTTGTATTTGACGCGGACGCAACAGTTGAGCCGGATTTCCTGTCAAAATTAGTGCCGGAATTAGAGCCGAAAGATGTCGGGGCTGTGCAGGCAAGAAAAGTTATCAGAAACAAGAACCAGAATTTTCTTACCCGCTGTCAGAACAACGAATACACAATGGATACGTATTTTCAGGTAAGCCGTGATTCTGTTAAAGGGGCGGTTGAACTCCGAGGCAACGGCGAACTTATAAAGCGTGAAGCCATTAATGATATTGGCGGTTGGAATAATTATACTATTGTTGATGACCTTGATATGTCAACGAGGCTTCATATAAAAGGCTGGGATGTTCGTTATTGTATTGATGCTGTGGTGTATGAGGAAGGCATTGCCTATCTCGGGCCATTGTACAGACAGCGCAGAAGATGGCTGGAAGGTACAATCAGGCGTTATCTTGAGTATTCCGGTGCAGCCTTAACTTCCAAGAAAATGTCGCTCAGGGCAAGAATTGATATGATGGCGTATATTTCAGAGTTTATTATGCCGCTGTGGTTTTTGCTGGAAATTGTAATCAGAGCCTTCAAAATCCTTGCAAAAGATGCTTCTCCACACATGCTGTATTCTTCTATAATTATTGGTATTGCAATTGGCGTTGGATTTTTCCTTGCAGCAAGATATGCTCTAAGACGCTACGATTACATGCCGCGTCCGGATGCAATGTTTGAGGCGCTTGAAACCTCCATTTATCTTTTTATAATATGGTTCCCGCTCGTACTTTTCATCTGTTTTAAAATCCTTTTTATGAAAAAGGATATGAACTGGGGTAAAACAGCGCACGGACTTGTTATGGAAGAAGAGGCCAGTATTAAGGCTTTTATAAAAAACGAGCTTGAAAAAACAAAACAATATACAAAAGAGTATACGGAAAGAATTATACAAAAAATTGTTGATAAAGGAGAAAAATAATGACAGAAACTATTTTGGATGTGAAGAATAAAATCAGGGCAGTGACAGATTTCCCAAAACCGGGAATAATATTCCGTGATATTACGACAGCTCTCAAAGACGCTGAAACTTTGAAAGTTATGATTGATTATCTGTGCGAGCAGTTTAAGGATGTGAAAATTGATTATATAGCAGGTATTGAAAGCCGCGGTTTTATTTTCGGGATGCCTATGGCGTATAAGATGGACGCAGGATTTGTTCCAATCAGAAAGCCGAATAAACTTCCTGCAGAAACCTATTCTCAGGAATACGAGCTAGAATACGGTACCGATAAAATTGAAGTTCACAAAGACGCATTCCCGCAGGGGGCTAACGTTTTAATCGTGGATGATCTTCTTGCAACCGGCGGAACCGCTGAAGCTGCCTGCAAGCTCGTTAAAAAAACAGGGGCTAACTTAGTCGGAATAGCTTTCTTAATTGAACTTGAGGATTTAAAAGGCAGAGAAAAATTAAACAGCGAAAATTGCAGGATTGTTTCTATGCTTAAATATTAAAGAGGTGGCGGGAAATAAGTCATGCTTATAGAGCATGGCTTTGGATAAGCCTAGGCCTACTCACGGACACATACTTTATAGACGATTTTTAATGAATAGAGGGCAGTTCATGGATTTCTTGAACGCTCTCTTTATTCATTTTATTTTCTACCTGCGGCAATGCGGATGCTTTCTTGCGTAGATTTCTTCTTTTGATACAGAAGGCGCAGAGTAGTCATAATTCAAAAAGTAATCTACAGCTTTTGCTGGCGTTTGTGCAATATAATATAAATTTGAGGCACATTCGTTTGCAAAGTTTTCGGTAATGATATGATTAAAAAATTCAATTAGTTTGTCGTAAAATCCGTTTGTGTTTAAGAGTACAACGGGTTTGTTATTATAACCTAGCTGTTTTTGAACAATCATTTCAGAAAGTTCCTCAAGTGTGCCAAACCCGCCTGCAAGTGCAACAACACAATCGGAAAGTTCATCCATTTTAGCTTTTCTGGTACGCATGCAGGGTGTAATTGTAAGATTTACGCATTCATCTGTGTAAACACCCATATCGTGAAGTTTCTGCGGCATAACACCGTAAATGTTTCCGCCGTTTTGTTTTACCATATTAGCACATGCCCACATCATCCCGAGAGAACTTCCGCCGTATACCATATCAAAACCATTTTTAGCAATCAGCCTGCCGAATTCTTCTGCTGCTTCATAATAGCTTTTGTCAAGATAATTGCAAGATGAGCAAAATACGCAAATCCGTTTTTTAGTCATCAAATTCTCCTCCGATTTGATAGTAATAAGAACAGTTTACGCCGGTACCGGTTTTTGAACAGTCGGTTTGAAGTTCCTGGAGTGTCAAATTTTCTCCGAAAGCTTCTACTTTATCCTCGTAAATCTGTGCTCCAAAAATATCTTTGCCCCATGTGTTCGGCGGTATTTTCCCGTTCATATCAAACATCATTAAAAACATAGGTTTTGTAGATTTATCTTCAGAAATATCTTTAAGCCCAACGATTATATTGTTTTCTCCGTAATACAAATCTGTAAAGTAATAAAGACTTGTTTTTGGAACTTCCATTTTATTCATAAACCGTATTTTGTAGTGTTTGGGAAATTTAGTATCATTCAGCCGGTAGTAAGGCTTTGTCAGTTCCAGAATTAAATTTTCTCTCTCATCTGGCGTTTTGGCTCTTTTGAAACTTTTTAAAATATCTTCCTGTTCGTGTTTACTTATAACCTCTTTTGTATAAGACAGTTTTGAAAAGCAGTCATCCCATTTGGTAATAAATTTTGCCTGAACAGTCGAGCCGAATGATAGCGGTACAAACATTAAAAATAATGCAAATACCGCAAGTAAAGTTATAGAGTATTCAGCTTTCCAGACAAACTTTTTCATACAATCCTCACGCCATATCGATTTGTTTCTTTTCCTGAATGAGTTTGTCGTAAATCCATTCTGGAACAAAGTTTTTGCCGAGAATAATTTGTCCGTTCATGATATTCGGAGCATGGAAATCTGAACCTCCGGTTACTATAAGCCCTAGTTCTTCAGCCATTGATGAAAAATATTCAACGCATGCAGGAGAATGTTTTCTATGATATGCTTCAATTCCGCGCAGGCCATAAGTCATCAGCTCTTTAATAAGACTTTCGGCAATATCAAGATCATGTGGGTGTGCAATTACCGGAACACCACCGGCGTCATAGATAATTTCAACAGCATCCTGCGGAGAAACTGTTTTTCTCGGAATATATACTGGAGAATCATCATGGATATATTTTGCGTAAGCTTCCATAACACTGTTTGTTCCGCCTGCATTTGTGATTGCTTTGGCAATATGCGGACGGCCGATGCTGCCGCCTTCGGCAACCTGTTTTAGAATATCTTCATATTTTATTTTTATTCCTTCTTTTTTTGCCAGAAGTTCTATTATTTCTTTTGTTTGTTTTACCCTTGCCTGCTGCTGGATTTTTAATAGATTTTGGAAGTCGCTGTTTTCCGTGTTCATAAAATAACCGAGAATATGAACTTCATAATTTTTATATAAAGTATTTATTTCGACGCCCTGAATTATTTCAAGTTTATCTTCCTTGCCTTCTTTTTTTAAATAATCTTTTGCAACCCTGTATGATAAAACATTATCATGATCCGTCAGTGCAATAACTTCCAGCCCGACATCAATTGCTGTATCAACTATTTTTTCGGGCGAAAACACACCATCAGAATAGTAGGTGTGAATGTGCAAATCCGTTTTCATTGACTTTCTTCCTCTTCTTTATTATTTCTACAACAAAAAATTCTTTTTATGGCAACAGCATAGCCTGTTTTAATATCCACTTCGACTTCTACGGCATTAATCTGTACAGCCTCGCTGTCTGCCACCTCATAACGTTCAGGTATACCTGTTAAAAATCTGTTGAGCGAGGTTTTATATTCCATTCCGATAACCCCGTCTTTAGTGCCGCAAAATCCGGCGTCAGTTATATACCCCGTATGGTTAATAATACTTTCATCAGCTGTCTGAACATGTGTATGTGTTCCGAAAAATGCACTTACTCCGAGTTCTGAACAGTATTTTGCAAAACAAATCTTCTCTGCAGTTGCTTCTGCGTGAAAATCAATTACAACTATTGGGGTAATTTTTTTAAGTTTTTCAATCTCTTCTTTGACAATTTCCCATTGTGGATCCACAAGGTTCATAAAAACCCGCCCGAGAACACTGATTATCCCGATTTTAATTCCTCCGGCAGTTTCAAAAATCCCGGAACCTTTGCCCGGTGTGCCTTTGGGATAATTTATAGGACGCAGTAATTTGGGTGCATTATCGATGTAGCTGAAAATATCTTTCTTATCCCAGATATGATTACCGGAGGTCATACAATCAACGCCGTAATCTGAGATGTCGTTGTAATTCTTTTCCGTAAGCCCGAAACCATGGGAGGCATTTTCCACATTGGCAATTACAAAGGTTTGTTGAAGTGATGAAGGGTTTAATGGTTGAAAAGATGAGAGGCCGGTATGCTCGCGGGCAGAAAAGAATTCTCCGTTCAAAAAATCTCTCACGGCATATCTTCCCGGTTTGCCGACCAGATCCCCGAAAAATAAAATTTTTATTGTTTCATCACCCATATAATTCACCTTGTTGTTGGTAGAGCGGTTTAATGGCTGAAGGGTTGAACGGATTATTTTTAAACCTTTCCACCCTTCAACCTTTCAACTATTTAGCTATTTCTGTTGTTCTAAATTCGCGGACAACTGTTACTCTGATTTGTCCGGGATAATCCAGTTCATCCTCGATTCTCTTTGCAACATCTCTGGCAAGTCTTTGGGAAGCTAAATCATCAAACATTTCTGCCTGAACTATAATTCTAACCTCGCGTCCTGCCTGAACTGCAAAAGATTGTTTAATTCCACTGTAGCTGTTAACTATTTCTTCAATTTTTTGCAGACGTTTTATGTAAATTTCTAATGTATCGCGTCTTGCTCCCGGTCTGCCAGCGGAAATTGCGTCTGCAACTTTAACAAGAACCGCTTCAATAGTATTGGCAACAACGTCATCGTGGTGTGCTTCAATTGCGTGTATAACCTCAGGTTTCTCGCCGTAACGCGCAGCAAGTTCCACACCTAATTGAATATGAGTTCCTTCCTGTGTTTGATCAACGGCTTTGCCTATGTCGTGGAGTAGGCCGGCTCTTTTTGCCACCGCTACGTTAGCACCGAGTTCAGCTGCAAGCATTCCTGCAATGTGCCCTACTTCAAGCGAGTGTTTCAGGACATTCTGACCGTAGCTTGTCCTGTAATAGAGGCGTCCGAGGGTTTTTATTAATTCTTTGTTTAATCCCATAACACCCATATCAAGTGCTGCATTTTCACCTTCTGACCAGATTTTCTTTTCGATTTCTTCGTTTGCCTTTTCAACCATTTCTTCAATACGTACAGGGTGAATACGTCCGTCTACTATAAGTTTTTCGAGTGCAAGTTTTGCAACTTCGCGGCGAACAGGGTCAAAACTTGATAATACAACGGCTTCCGGAGTATCATCAATGATTAAGTCAACGCCTGTAAGGGTTTCAAGGGCGCGGATGTTGCGTCCTTCACGTCCTATAATGCGGCCCTTCATCTCGTCGTTCGGAAGTGCAACAACTGAAACTGTTGTTTCAACAACCTGTTCTATCATACATCTTTGCATTGTTGTTGAGAGAATTTCTTTGGCTTTTTCTAGTGAGGTTTCTTTTATTTTTGCTTCGTTTTCGCGAATTAAAGTCATCTGCTCCTGAGCCAGGTCGTGTTTTAACTGTTCAAGAAGCATATTTTTTGCTTCTTCTGCAGTCATACCTGCAATCCGTTCAAGTTCAGAGGTTTGTTTCTGGACTATCTCGGCAAGATAATCTTCTTTTTCTAATAATTCATCAATTTTTCTTTGCGCCTGCAAGTCTTTTTCTGTATATTCCTGAATTTTATCTTCAAGCATATCTTCGCGTTTGTTTAATTTTGCTTCTAATCTTGCAAGCTCCTGACGTCTTTCTCTTTCTTCTTCGTTAAGTTTTTCTCTGTCATCCTGAAGTTCTTCGATTGCTTTAATTTTAGCTTCTTTAAAAAGAATTTTTTCTTTTTCTTCAAGCGCAATTTTGTCTTTCTGCGTGCTTTGCAGAACAGACTTCATTTTGTTTTGCTGGATAATCAGCACTGCGATTAAGGCTATTACTGCAATAACCGCAAGAATTAACAAAAATTCCATTAAGTCTTTACCTTATCCTTTTCTATTTTTTATAATACATGCAATTCCCGATACATATATCCTATCGGGCTGAACTTGTTATTTTAATTTAAAGCTTTGTCATTGCATATATATCCAAAAAATATTTAACTACTACATCTGTTTATATAATATCATAAGAAATTCATTTTGTATAGTAGTGAAATTTAATAAGTATAACTTTGTTGTTAACTTATCATCTCAGTGACCTAACGTTGTATCATCTTTCATTTAAGTATTTTCCAGATTGTAGGAACTGTCATCTTTTTCCCGCCCGCGACAAGGTGTGTTGTTGAATATCCTACAGGTGTGAACCTGTTACCTTTTTCAAGAGCGGTTTTGAGAGGGGATTCTTTAAAAAGTCTTATGAAGGGAACCTTTTTGTGTCTGTCGTCAAGCCTATTAAAGAACGGAGTGTCTTTAAAGTAAATTGTTTCCTCATCCGGAGTCATTTTGTCTGCAAGAAACAGGTGGTCTTTAATGTGGTCGCCTATTACAAAAATTCCGCCGCGGTCAAGTCTTGAATATAATTTATCAACAAAATCTTCTATTATGGCTTTTTTATCGTAAGAAAATCTTGAAATTTTTCTCTGTTCAAGTGTTTCGTTCAAATCATTTCCGCAAATCTGGTAGAGTGCATTTCTGAAAAATACTGCTCCTAGAGGTTTAGAAGTCTGGCTTCTATATTTATCAAGATTGCCTATGCTGCCACGTCTAATATCAATTTCATCTTTTTTATCTGGTGTTATCCGGAAAAAACTTTCTATAAATCCGGGCAGCCTGTTTTTTAAATTAAAATAACTTTTTTTATTATTTATTAATCTGTCTTGGGGCTCTGGTAATGTTTCTTCCATAATCCTGTAAAATCCTGTTTTTAATGGTTGTTCAGCTCTGTTCGGATAAGCTTCCGGCAGAAGAAACGAGTCGTGCCAGTGTGAAAATACTGTATAAACCCCGCGGCGGGCTAGTTTAAGTGCGGATTCACTTGTGTCGTAGCCTATGATTTTGTATTTTTCATCCGGAAGCAGCGATTTCAGAGAAATTGTTTCTTCCCCGTTGGAGCAGGCGTAATCCAGAACTTCCGCGCCCTGAGGAAAAGTGTATTTAATTTCATCCGCTGCAGCTTTCAGGGTATTGTAATCTCTGAAAAACCAGCTGTCCAGCGGCGCATAGGTTTTCGGATCCAGCCGCATAAGTCCCTTAAAGGCCGGCTGATTTATTTTCGGGGTGTGTTGTGTTTTTCTGTATTGAGGGGTAATCTGCATATTCCGGTTAAGTCCTGTGAAAAAATTTTTTTGCTTTATCTTCAAATAAATTTACAAAGTTAAAAAAAAGTGCTATAATTTTTTCGAAACAGAAAAGGTGCCTATATGCGGTGCCTTCAGTAATCCCTGATGAGAAGGAGAGTTATTTATGGAAATTAAAGTTTTAAAAGACGTAAAGGACAAGTCTTGCGAAGTTCTTGTTATCAACAAGTTTGAAGGCGATAAAACCTCGCAGGAGCTTGCTAACACTTATGCAGTGGAAAAAGACCGCTTTGAAGGAAAGTTCGGTCACACCTATCTTCTGCACACTTTCGGGAAAATTCCTGCAGATAAAATTTTGGTTGTAGGTTTTGGTAAAAAGGAAGAATTTAATGCGGACAAAATGCGTCTGGCTGTTGCAAAAGCTGTTAAAAAGCTCCAACAGATTCATGCAAAGAACGCCTGCTTTGATTTTGACGTAAACTGTGATTACGGAAAATCTGCCGCAATCGGTGCATTGATTTCGGATTATGCTTTCGACAAGTATAAAACCGAAAAGGCTCCGAGGGTTGAGGAGATTACGTTTACAAAATTCTCTGAAGAAGAAGTAAAAGAGGGAATAATTTTCGGCAGAGCGCTTGATTTTGCGCGGAATCTTTCAAACGAGCCGGCTGATTTTGCAACTCCTGAAAAACTTGCGGAAATAGCCTCAAACATCGAAGGGGTTGAAACTAAAGTTTACGATAAGGAAGCTGTTGAGAGAATGGGGATGGGTGCATACCTTGCAGTAGGGAAGGGAAGTGCTAAACCACCTAAATTTATCCACATGAAATATACAGGCAAAAATCCGAAAAAGAAACTTGCAATTATTGGTAAAGGTATCTGCTTTGACAGCGGCGGGCTTGATATTAAACCTCCGTCATCTATGCTTACAATGCGGGATGATATGTCCGGTGCAGCTTGCATCTTAGGTGTTATGAAAGCATTGAAGGAACTTGAGCCTGATATGGAAGTTCACGGAATTATTGCGGCATGTGAAAATATGCCGTCCGGAACTTCATACAAACCGGGCGATATTTTAAGAGCTAAAAACGGTAAAACCATTGAAGTGGATAATACTGACGCCGAAGGCCGTTTGACACTTGCTGATGCTCTCTGCTACGCCTGTGAACTCGGCGTGGATGAAGTTATTGATATAGCAACTCTTACAGGCGCCTGTGTTGTTGCACTCGGAACTTATGCTGCCGGCGTAATGGGTAATGATGAAGAAATGATTTCAAGAGTTATAAAAACTGCAAACGAATCAGGCGAGCCGGCATGGGAGCTTCCTATGTTTGAGGAATACAAAACAAGTCTGAAATCAGACATTGCTGATATGAAAAATACAGGCTCCCGTCAGGGCGGCGCCTCTATTGCGGGTGTATTCCTGAAAGAGTTTGTTGATAAGGCAAAATGGGTTCATATTGATATTGCAGGAACTGCATTTCTGGAAAAACCTCAGAAAGAGTTTATCGCAGGTGCAACCGGTGCCGGTGTCAGAACCCTTCTGAATTATATTAAGAATAATTAGTTAAAAAAAGCGGGAGTTTCTAAACTCCCGTTTTGGTTTTATAAGGTTTTTCCCCTTTTTGCTGCTCAGGGTAGCATTTTACTTACAGCAGTAGTTAGATGTTGGTACTAATTGCATTCTTTACAATTCAAAATTCCTTTTATATTATACATTTGAATTGTATAATCTCATATATCGATTGTATACTGTAGCATAAATTTTGTCAAGTCTTTATCATAGTCGTATGGCTATAGATGTTGAAAAACTTGCAGAAAATTTTGCTAAAAAAATTAGAATAGAAAGAGCAAAGCGCAGGATGTCACAGGAGCAGCTTGCGGAGTTAGCAGATGTTCACCGTACAACAATAAGTTCAATAGAGCGTGAAAAATTTTTCCCGACAATTGATAATGCGGCAAAAATTGCAAATGCTTTAGATTTAACTATGGGCGAGCTTTTTGATTTTAATTTTTAATGAAATTTTCAACTCCGTCTGCAATTGCTTTTGCTGTTTGTTTTTGGAATTCTTTTGTTATCATCTTTGCGTTGTCGGAAGGGTTAATCATATACCCGATTTCAATAAGAATACTAGGTGCGTTTGTGTTTCTTACAACGGCAAAGCTCTGCTGCCTTACTCTGTCATTTTTCATACCGAGCTGTGAGGTCATTTCTTTTAAAATCTCATCCGCAAGCGGTTTTGCCTGATTGTAATAGTAATAAATGCTTGTGCCGCAGTTTGCGTTCGGGTCTTTGCCGTCCGGAAGCGCATTGCCGTGAAGGCTTATAAAAAGAAGCGCATTTTCACTGTTTGCCAAATCAACTCTTTCATTTAAGCCTTCGGCAGTGTCGCCTTTTCTTGTCATAATAACGTTTGCGCCGCGTCTTTTAAGTTCCCCCTCGAGTTCTTTTGCAAATTTTAGCATTACATCTTTTTCTCTGTCTCCGAGGCAGCCCGTCGTCCCGAGTTCAGAGCCGCCGTGACCTGCATCAACTGCTATGTTTAAACCTCTTAAAGGTTGTTTCTCGTCAGGTATAAGCGGCTTTCTGATTTTAAGTATAAAATCAGTGCCGCTGAACTGTCCGCTGTAACCTAAAAGTTTTCCGTTTCTCATGGATTTTTCTACCGGAAAATCCATAACGTAGGTGTTATCAGGATAATCTTTTACATTGTAGAACTTTATTAAAAAAGGGCTGCTTTCAATGAGTTCAAACGGTGTCATCCGGTCAAAATGAAAAACAAAGATGAAAAATTCGTCAGTGTCAACGTAGTCGTATCCTTTTAGTTCTGCAAGAGAAGCCCCGTTTTCTACAAGTTTAATGTTGCCTTTCCATATCCAGCCGGATTTGCTGCTCCCGAGAATTACCCTGTAAAAGTTTCCTTTTTCCCCGTCAAGCACCAGCTGCATGCCTTTCTGTAGATGTGAAATTCTGTTTATTCCAAAATCTTCCGGTGTTGTTCTAAGCGGTGCTCGATCGGTTGTGACAGCTGCGTATTTGAGATTGTCAAACTCTTTAAATTCAGGCGGTTTATAATTCCCAGCAGGCGGTGCCGGAGGTTTCATTATTGTGTAAGTTAATTCTTCAGTGCCGGATTTTATCTGAAAAGTGTTTTTGCCTGTGTTTAAGGGAACTACATAAGCAAATCCCCCCGACGGGTGTACCGGAACAGTTTTTCCGTTTATTGTAAGAGGTTTTTCAGTATCGGCCGACCCGATGAAAAAACTTGAGGCTGCCCCGATTGTAACGGCTTTGTATGAGGGATATACTATATCCAGCGCAAAAGCTTTCCCTGAAATACTTAACAAACCCAAAATTAAAATAAATCGTTTCATAAAAATATTATAGCATAACCGCGTTAAGATAATTTAATATTTAATATTTTCTAAAATTGCTTATGCTAAAATAGAATATGCTCAGGGAGATGATAAATTGAGAGAAAGACGGGCAGAAAACCAGCGTGTTGTTAATAAACGCCAGAAAAGATTTGACGGCGTTCTGAGCTGGTTGTATATTCTGTTTATACTGTTTGCGGTTGCACTGATTATTCATTTGTTTTTTATTCAGGTAATTGATATTAAAAAGTACAGAGTGAAAGCAAGAAACCAGCGCGCCGGACAAAATTTTGCAGTCCGCGGGGATATTTACGACAGGAACGGGATAAAACTTGCGACTGATAATGTTTTTTATAATGTTTTTGCAAGACGTGCTGATTATGATGAGGACGAATCTTCTCCGGAGGTTATCGCCAAAAAGCTTGCACCTATATTGAAAACCTCAAAGGAGTCGCTTTTAAAAAAGTTAAACAGCTCCAGCCAGATTATTGCCGTAAAAAAAGATATTGACAGAAATACTGCAAAAGAAATTGCAAAGCTGCACTTAAGGGCAATAAGCCTTGATAAAAAAAACACAAGGGAGTACCCGCAGGGAACACTTGCCGCTCATATTCTCGGGTATTATAATTTTGATGCGGATATTGCAAACGGGGTTGAATACACCGCGAAGGATAAACTTGAGCATGTAGAAAACGAGGTTAAGTTTCAGCGGACGCAGAAGGGCAAAATTATATACGATTTTACAACAGATCCGGTTGCCACCGCAACAAACCCGAAAGGGCAGGATGTAACTTTAACTATTGACGCTGCCATTCAGCATGTTTGCGAAAAAGAAATTGCCAAAATGGTTGAGGAAAAGAAGGCTCTGCGCGGAACTGTTCTTGTTATGAACCCTAAAAACGGCGAAATTCTTGCCTACGCGGTTTACCCTTCCTATGATCCGAATAATTACAGAGAAGCAACACCTGCTCAGATTAAAAACTGGACGCTTACGGATGTTTTCCCGCCGGGGTCAACTTTTAAAATCATAACAGTTGCAAGTGCAATGGAGCTTGGAAAAATTAATGAAAGTTCTACAGTTCTCGATACGGGAAAAACAACAATCGGCAACTGGGAAATAAAAAATTACGACTACGATGTGCATCCTTATCCGGGGCATATTTCTCTGGAATACCTTTTTGAACACTCAAGCAACATCGGCGCTATAAATATTGCACGTACAATGACTCCGAAAGAGTTTTATGATATGCTTAAGAAATTCGGTTTCGGATCAAAAACAGGAATAGATTTGCCGGGTGAATCCTCGGGGCTTTTGCCTTATTACAGCTACTGGGATCAGGGAATTCATGCAACAATGTCTTACGGATACGGAACCTCGGTTACCGCAATGCAGATGATTTCTGCTGTTCAGGCTCTGGCTAATCACGGAGTGAGAGTTACCCCACATGTTATAAAATACTCGCCGGAGGAAGAAGCTGTTAAAGTTCAAAGAACTCAGGTTGTGTCCCCGCAGACAGCGCATTCAATAACAAGACTTCTTGCCTCTGCGGTAAACCATGGACGCTCCGTAATTAAAATGGATAAATACAACGTGGCGGCAAAAACCGGAACCTCAAGAAAACCTAAAGAAAATTCCTCAGGCTATACCCCGTTTATGTACACTTCAACAATAGGCTATCTGCCAGCATCAGATCCGCAGATACTTGTTTATGTAATGGTAGACAGCGCGAAAGTCGGAGCTATCTGGGGAAATACTGTTGCAGGCCCTGTGTTCCACGAGGTTACTACTCAGGTCGCCAGAATTTTAAATCTCAAGCCGGACAAAGTTCCGGTGTCTAAAACCGTTAATTAGTTTTTTAAGGAGAAATAATAATGAAATTAGATGAATTGATTGAACATTTGGACTACAAAGACTTGATAAATTTTAAAAATGTGGAAATTTCCGGAATTTCATATAATTCTAAAACAACAAAAAAGGGTGATATTTTTGTCTGCCTTACAGGAGAATACACTGACGGGCACAAGTACGCTAAAGATGCAGTAGAAAATGGTGCTGCTGCTTTGCTTGTGGAAAGAAGGGTTGACGCGGATAAGAAAATCCCGCAGGTTGTTGTTTCCTCAACACGTCATAAAATTGCAGATATCGCGGACAGGTTTTATTCAAGTCCTTCAAGAGGGATTAATCTTATAGGCATCACCGGAACTAACGGCAAAACAACAGTCACTCACTTAATCCAGAAAATTTTTGAAGAAAACGGTCAGAAATGTGCGCTTATCGGAACTCTCGGTTATAAGCTTTCCTCGGGCGGCGAGTACCGCGACGCAAAGCACACAACTCCACAGGCGCCTGAATTACAGGCAACTTTAAGGATGATAAAAGACGTTGAAAAGATTGATAATGTCGTGATGGAAGTTAGTTCGCATGCGCTTGAACAAAATCGTGTCGGAGGATGTATGTTTGACGGAGCAGTCCTGACAAACTTAACGCAGGATCATCTGGATTACCATATTACGATGGATAATTATTTTGAAGCAAAGGCGCTTCTGTTCAGAGGGCTCGCAAATTCAATGCCGCAGGAGGGGGATGAAAACCAGAAAATTCCGTTTGCTGTAATTAATGCTGATGATAATTATGCTGAAAGGTTTCTTAATGCGGTGCCGGAAGGTGTAAGAACTTTTACTTACGGTGTAAAAAAACAGGCTGATGTAGTGGCAAAAGATATTAAATTCTCTCTTAACGGTGCGGAATTTACTCTTGAGGTAAACTATGCTTCACTTGCTCCTTATGGGAGAGAGATTGAGGGTGAGGGGTTGAATAAATTCCCCGTAAACCTTCACATGAACGGTATGTTCAGTGTTTATAACGTTCTTGCTGCAGTTACGGCTGCTCTTGCCATGGGTATTGATTTGAGTGTTGCACTGAAAGCTCTGGAAAATGTAAAAGGGGTTGCCGGAAGGTTTGAAGTTGTTGCTAAAAAACCGCTTGTTATTGTCGATTATGCACACACTCCCGACGGACTTGAGAATGTCCTTAATTCTGCAAGAGAAATTACACCTAAAGACGGAAAACTTATCTGTCTTTTTGGCTGCGGCGGCGACAGAGATGCAACAAAGCGTCCGAAAATGGGTGCTATTGCCGAAAAAATCGCGGATAAAATCGTTATCACAAGCGATAATCCGAGAAGTGAGGATCCGCAAACTATAATTACCGATATTATTGCAGGTCTGAAATCTACAAATCCTGATAAAGTTACTGTTGAACCTGACAGAGGTCATGCGATTGCGTTATTAAAAACCATTGCCGGCAACAATGATGTTGTTGTTATTGCAGGAAAAGGGCACGAGGATTACCAGATATTAAAAGACCGTACAATCCATTTTGATGACAGAGAAGAAGCCAGAAAAGTTTTTGAAGGCAGTGTAATATAAAAATGCTTCCCTCGCCCCTTGTGGGAGAGGGATTGAGGGTGAGGGGTTTTTTATAATGAGAACAAGACTATTGATTGAACAGCATTTTCATGGTGCATTCGGTGTTGATTTTAATAAAGCCTCCGTTGATGATGTCTTGTATTTGTCAAAAGCAATCTTGAAATACGGTATCGGCGGAATTTTCCCTACACTCGTGACTGATAGTGTTGAAAATATAAATCGTGCGGTTTCCGTTATTAAAGAAGCCGCCTCAAAACAGTCCGAGGGAATGGCAAAGATTCTCGGGGTTCATCTTGAAGGAATTTTTATTAATGAAAAGAAAAAAGGAATTCATAATCCTGCGCATTTTTTGACACCATCGGTTGAAAATTATAAACTTCTTGAAGATGATTTCATAAAAATTGTAACACTTGCTCCGGAACTAATTCCCTCAATTTCTTCACAGGTCGCATCTTTTGAGGAGCCGCAGGAAAGTTTAGCTGATTATCTTGCTGAAAAAGGGGTAAAGGTTCAGGCGGGGCACTGTGTCGGCGGAGATTTGTCGGGCTGCAGCGGAACAACACATACTTTTAATGCTATGGAGGGAATTTCTCATCGCGGAAAATCTACGGCACTTTCTGCATTGATTAGTGATAATATTTATTCTGAAATTATTGCAGACGGTGTTCATGTGTCGGATGATGCTTTGAGGCTCTTTTTTAAATGCAAGCCTGCGGATAAGGTTATTCTTGTAAGTGATTGCCTGCCATGTACTCATAGTGATTTAAAAGAGTTTGTCTTTGCTGACGAAAAAGTATACTATGACGGAAAGCGTGCGACCTCAAAGGACGGTACAATTGCTGGAAGTACGGTACTTCTTCCTGAAATTATGCACAGACTTGCTTCTGTCGGGCTTTTCAACCCCCAATACATTGATAATCCTTATAATTACCATAATATTGAACCGTTTGGCGAAATTGAATGGGATGAGGATTTTAATGTTTGTCAGTTGCTCCAGAGATAATCAGGTTTTATTTGCCAGCCGTCGCTCATAATTAAGGTGGTACACCAGCGTCCTCTCTGGACGGCGTTGTAGGCATAGACGGCGTCTGTTCTGGTTAATTTGTTGCTGCGACAACTCCTATTATTCCGAGCGTAATTAAAACTTCTGCGAGTGTAAATCCTTTGTTTCTTGCTGTAAACATTATAAAACCTCATTAAATCTCTAGTTCTAATTATTATTATAACTATTGAGATTGTAAAAAATTTGCCTTACGATAAAAAACAGATTCTTTACAGGATTATTAAGCAATTTGATATGTAGCATCCGGACTGGTCCGGCCATTTCCAGTCATTGACATTCGCAGTACGTATCAGAAACTTAAATTTCAGACAGCTGGAAAATTCGATTGTCTAGTAACGAACTTTGAACGGATAATCTTTAGGAATTTTCCACCGGACCAGTCCGGACTATTACTTGGCATCGACATTCACAGTACGTATCAGAAACTTAAATTTCAGACAGCTGGAAAATTCGATTGTCTAGTAACGAACTTTGAACGGATAATCTTTAGGAATTTTCCACCGGACCAGTCCGGACTATTACTTGGCATCGACATTCACAGTACGTATCAGAAACTTAAATTTCAGACGGCTGAAAAATTCGATTGTCTAATAACGAACTTTGAATGGATAATCTTTAGGAATTTTCCAGCCGTTCATCTGGATGATCGCCCCGCATTGCCGGTTATATGTCAAAGTTTTATCTTTGCAGTTTTCATATAAATCATCAACTTTGCCTGTCCAGTTTACTTTCCATGGTTCAAGTCCAAACGTTCTGTTCTTTTCTATTACATCTCCCGGAGAATAATAAAACGCAAAAGCACACACTCCAATATCATCATAACCGTCTAATGTTCTCCATTTTGTGCATTTTGTTAAAGGATCTGATGTCCAGAACATCCAGTCCCTGTTAACTTCCCCGCCGTTTATGCTTGCAAACGCCGAACCGTCCGGCATATAAAAAATAGGAATTTGCATATAATATTTATACGTAACTCCGTTCATATATGGGAGCAGATATTTTTTAAACCACTCCAGCCTTGCGTTATCAGGATTAGTAATACTCCCGACACCGGCGTTTTCATCAAACCAGTATCTTCTATCTCCATAATCAACTTCTGCTCTGGCGATGGCTTGATTAATGGATGAATAAAATTTTGCCATTCTTGTTTCTACAACCGAATTTGCATAAGATTGAATAATTGCCGGCAGTGTCATTGCTGCAACAACTCCGATTATCCCCAGTGTAATTAAAATTTCGGCAAGGGTAAAACCTGAAAACCCTCTGATATTAAGGGTTAAGCCCCCCCCCCCCTACGTGATTTTGAAGCTATTTCTGTGCTTTGCATAATTCCTCCTTTTATTTTTATTATAACATTTTATTTGTCGATATGCAACTTTAATCCTTTATTAATGTGTTATCCATGGATAATCGTCCTTTATCTCCCATCCGTCATATTCAATAAGAGCTGTACAGCCTCCACCATTGTGTGTTGCTGTGTGGTTTTTGCAAAGTTCGAGCAATTTATCGCGATCTGTTACATTGTATGTTGAACGACTGCCGGCTTTAAAGCTTGCGCTTTTTCCTAATGTGTAGCTTATTACAAAAGAAAACTGGTCCTTATCAAATTCATTTGGCTTTTTCATACAATTGTAATCGTATATTATGTGTGCCATGCCGCCGGCTGTGGATACTCCGCCAAAGAACATTGTAAAACAACTGCCGTCCTCAAATATGTAAATGGACTGCTGTTGTTGAGACGCGTTGTTTGGAAACAAGGTTTTTCCTATAGTTTTACAGGCGGTATCATTAATATCGCACATTCTAATACCGGTCAAGTACGGATAAATGTATTTTTTTATATATTCTGAGACAAATTCGTCTTTGGCATCATCCTGAGCAGTCGGAGTTTCCCAGTATTCTGCGGGGCCGTTGTCAATAGTTGAACGATTTATCGCGTTTTGCATTGTTGATGCAAATTTTTGTAATCTTGTACAAATTTCCTGTTTTTTATAGTGTCCGACTATTGAAGGCAGTGTCATCGCCGCAACAATTCCGATAATGCCAAGGGTAATCAGCACCTCTGCAAGAGTGAACGCGCCCGTAAAGGAAAAAGATTTGAAAAAATCTGTGCGCCTGTCAAGTTTGTATAGTTTGCTCCGGCTAAAATTATTGTCGAGAGCTGCAATTAGACTGTATCTGCCCCCCCCCCCTGTCTGAGATTTAATCATATCAATGGTTTTCATGCTATCCTCCTTTTCTTTAATTATAACATATTTTGTGTTAAATTCAATATGCAGGAGAAAGTTATGAGAAGCGACAGTATTAAAAAAGGAATAGCAAGGACACCTCACAGAGGATTGTTGATGGCAACAGGCGTAAGCCGTAAGAATATGGATGCACCGTTTATCGGGATTGCAAGTTCTTTTTCGGATTTAGTTCCGGGACATATCGGAATGCGGGATTTAGAAAGGCAAATAGAAAAAGGAATACACTCGGCGGGCGGGCAAGCTTTTGTTTTCGGTGTTCCTGCAATTTGCGATGGAATTGCTATGGGACACAACGGAATGAGATATTCGCTTCCGTCAAGGGATTTGATTGCGGACTGTGTGGAAAGCGTTGCTGCAGCCCATCAACTCGATGGTATTGTTTTGCTTTCTAATTGCGACAAAATTACTCCGGGGATGCTTATCGGAGCGTTAAGGCTTAATATTCCTGCAATTATTGTGACTGCGGGACCTATGCTCGACGGAATGTGCAGAGGCGAGAAGAAACTAACTATGGTAACAGGTTCTTTTGAGGCTGTCGGAAGATTCAGAAAAGGCGAGATTACGGAAGAACATCTGCTTGCTCTGGAGGAAAACTCCTGTCCTTCTGCAGGTGCCTGTCAGGGAATGTACACTGCAAACACTATGGCCTGTCTTACTGAAGTTATGGGAATGAGTATGCCTTATTGTTCTTCTGCCTCGGCTGTTTCATCTCAGAAGCGGAGAATTGCTTTCGAAAGCGGTATGCAGGTTGTTGAACTTGTAAAAAATGAGGTGAAGCCTTCGGATATTATTACAAGAGAAAGTCTTAGAAATGCTATAACGGTTGATTTAGCTCTCGGCGGCTCTACAAATACATTTTTACACTTACTTGCGGTTGCGAATGCCGGCGGAATTGATATTACTCTGAATGATTTTGAGGAATTAAGCGGTAAAATTCATCAGATTGTGAAGATTAATCCGTCATCAACGCTGACTATGACTGATTTTCATAATGCCGGAGGAGTTCCGGCAGTTGAAAAATCTCTCGAAAAATTTTTGATTGATACTAAAACAGTTTCAGGGTTTACGGTAAAAGAAATTGCGGAAATTTCTTATGCAGATGCCAGTATTATTCCGCCTTATGAAAAATCGACTTACACTCAGGCTGGACTTGCGGTCTTGTATGGAAATCTTGCAAAAGACGGTTGTGTAATAAAAACGTCGGGAGTTGCACCTGAATGTTATGAGTTTGAGGGATTGGCAAAGACTTTTGACAGCGAAGAAGATGCAATGAAGGCTCTTGAGGGTGATGAGATTAAAGAGGGTGATGTTATAGTAATCCGCTACGAAGGTCCGAAAGGCGGGCCGGGGATGCGTGAAATGCTTGCGCCTACGTCTTTGCTTGTAGGGAAAGGGCTGGGGAAGAAATGTGCGCTTATTACTGACGGAAGATTTTCCGGTGCTACCCGCGGAATCTGTGTCGGGCACATCTGTCCGGAAGCAGCAAACGGCGGAACCATAGCTTTAATCGAAAACGGGGATAAAATCAAAATTGATATTAATAAAAGATTAATTGAACTTTGTGTTGAGGCTTCTGAGCTTGAAGACCGCAGAAAAAATTTAAAACCGTTTGAACCGAGAGTGAAATCGGGCTACCTTGCAAAATATGCGAATAATGTGAAAGACGCAAGCCACGGTGCTATAGTCTAACGTTTTTCCTCCCGCCTTACAAACTTGATGTCGTACCCCAGAATGTCCGCAATAATAAGCATTTCCCTGTGGGTTATTGTTTCATTGCGGAGTTTGTTTGAAAGGTTTTGCATAGAATAGGGTTTATTTAGTCGTTTTCCCAGTGCCTGAGCAAGCTCTGTCAAGTTTACGTTTACATCCAGCAGTATTTTTTTTAGCTCGTTTATTATTGACATTTTTAACTCCATTAATTTATTTAAAATTATATAAATTTGTTAATAATTTAACGAATAAATTGAATAGAGGATTGAATACTAAATAAAAATATGTAATGATAAATATATAAGTTTAGTTAATTAATATATTTTAATGAGGTAAGAATGAAAAAAGCATTTACGCTTGCAGAGGTATTGATAACTCTCGGAATAATAGGGGTTGTTGCCGCTATGACTCTGCCGGTTGTTGTCGGAAATTATCAGAAAAAAGTAACAGCAGTTAAAGTTAAGAAATTTTACTCTATGTTTAATCAGGCTTTTCAGCAGGCACAGCTGGAGTTCGGTGAATATAAATACTGGCAGATTGATGATACGTCTGATCTTTATTATAAATATTTAAAAAAATATATAAAAACAATTGATGTAAAGACAAATGTACAAATTACAGGAAGCTTTACAGACGGAGTTGTCATGACTTATGCTGACGGCTCACAGACAGCATGTTCCAAGCATATTAACGGACGTGAGTATGATAAGTTAGGGTGCGTATTTCTTACAAAACCCCTTGTTCACAAAGGTGAATTCTGGGACTATAGCGGCTCAAAAGGCCCGCGTTATGTTTTCTGGTTCTGGATGAACGATAATAAAGGTCAAATTGAACCGCCATATCTTGATAAAGATGACGAATTTATATCTTATAGATGCAATCTCCAAAACCCTGGTGGTAATGGGTATTTTACCTGTTCGACAATACTGTATAAAAACGGATGGGAATTCCCAGACGATTACCCGTGGTAATTTCTGTGCTATCATTTAATTATGAAAAAGCTGGAAGATTTTGCCGACGATATAAATAAGTGTTCCAAATGCGGGCTTTGCCAGTCTGTTTGCCCTGTGTATAAGATTACGGGCAATGACTGCGCTGTTTCGCGCGGAAAATTCGTTATGCTTGACGGGGTTCTTAAAGGCGATTTAAAATTAAACAAAAATATTGAAAAATACCTCGATATGTGCTTAAAATGCGGCAAATGCAAAAACTTTTGTCCTAGCAATATTGATGTTTGCGAAATTTTTAACACAGCTAAATATGAATGTGCTAAAAATACCATTCAAGGTAAGTTTGAGAAGTTTTTTGAGTCCAAATTGTTCTTTGGAATTTTTATGAAATTCATGAAAATTTTCCGCCGAATCAATTCTGCGGCCTCCATTTCAGGCGACAGCGGGAAATGTTGTATTAAACTACTCTATTTTAAAGGGTGTGTAAATAATGTTTATCCAAAAACCGAGCGGGCTTTGAAGAAAATCTTTTCAAACCTTAATGTAGAACTTATAGAACTGGATTTTGACTGCTGTGGGCTTCCGTTTCTCTCTAGCGGGAATCTGGAAAGGTTTGAGGAGGTTAAAAAACATAATCTTGAATTGATTAATAATTGCGATTTTGCTTATATTCTGACGGATTGCGCAAGCTGTGAAAGCACGCTGAAGGGGTACTTTAATTCAACACATAAATCCCTAGAAGAGAGTAAAAATACCTCCATTGTAAGGGAGGTGTCACGAATTGACGGAGGGTTTTTATTTGTCAATGCTGCAGAGTTTCTGGCGGGACAGAATATTAAATTCAAGTTTAAAAAGCCTGTTAAAGTCACATTCCATAAACCATGCCACCTTGAAAATGATGATTTCCTAAAACCTCTTCTGGAAAAATGCGAAAATATCGAATACGTTGAAATGAAAGATTACGATGAATGCTGTGGTTTTGCCGGTGAATTTGCGGTAAAAAATCCGAAAATTTCTCGGAAAATATCAAAACAAAAAGCTCTAAATGCTTATGAAACCGGGGCTGATTATATTCTTACAACCTGTCCTGCATGTGTTATGGGGCTTCATCAAGGGTTTCTCGCTGCGGGTAAAAGAGCGCCAAAAATTATGAATATTATAGAGTTTCTGGCTTTTGCAGAATTTGCGGATAAATAGTATTAAGGCTAATTTTTAGAGCAATACATATTTTTACGACAATAACAATCGTAGGGTTTGCTTTTCTGTTTTCAATCATATTCAGGTATTTTGTTGAAATATCAACCATTTCGGCAAGCTTTTCCTGTGAAAGCCGTTGCTGTAGTCTTGCCAGTCTGATATTATCAGAAACCTTATCAAGTATTATTCTATCATCCATAATACTTATTTTATTAAAGTTGACAATTAGAAAAATATCCATTATAATTCATTATATAGAACTATATTTCATAAATATGGAAGGATAATATAATGAAAAAGAATTATACTGCGTTTACTCTTGCGGAGGTGTTGATTACTTTAGGAATAATCGGGGTTGTTGCGGCTATGACACTGCCGGCATTAGTCAATAAATACAAAGAACGTGAACTGATTACTCAGGTCAAAAAGACCTATACATCAATTAATCAGGCTCTGGCACTTGCACAGGTTAAATATGGAACACCGGGCGATAACAGCAGTTTGTTTGCTGCTAATAAGGCTACTGTTGCTGTAATAGAAGAACTTGTCAAATATTTCAACGGGGCACGTTTTTGTGAAGCTGGCACAAATGCTAAAGGTTGCAAAGATTTGAACTATACAATTAAATATGCTACCCTTCAGCAGTCTATTTCCGGTGATGGTATACGTATAACCAATATGGCTGCTTATCCAAGAATAGTTTTAAACAACGGGGCGGTAATCGGACTTAATTCTACACTAAACGGTTGTGCAGAGGTTGAAGAACGAGGAGAAAGCTATAATCCTGACGGATCATTGAAAAAAGATGAAGATGGTAATATTGTTTACTGGACGCGAACTTCTGCAAGGTGTGCAGCAATGGTGTTTGATGTAAATGGCAATAAACTTCCAAACCAGTTTGGTAGGGATGTTTACGGGTTAGATGTCTACAGGGACAGGATAAGCAATACCACATGGGGAGCTATGGGGACACAAAGCTTAAATAATATTTTAATGGATAAGAAAGATCCGTTTGTGTACGATAATTACAATATAGGTGATACATTTGAATGGTAAAAAAGAGGGGGATTAACCCTCTTTTTTATTTCCCTAAATCATTTGCTTTTACTGCTGTTTTTTCAATTACATCATAGAAAAGTTTTTCGGAATTTTCTTCCTTCATTGTCTGTATCCCGACAAAGGTGCACCCGCCTTTAGTTGCAACGTTATCTATAAGGTTTTGAACAGTTAGTTCTCCTCTTTCAAAAACCATTTTCGCTGAACCTAAAGCAGTTTGTGCTGCAAGCAGAAGTGATTTTTCGTAATCAAGTCCGAGTCTTTCGCCTGCACGTGCCATATCTTCGATTATCTGATAGAAAAATGCCGGCCCTGAGCCTGAAATTGCCGTTACTATATCCATCTGATCTTCTGTAACTTCTATACATTTGCCGATACCGGAGAGAAGCTTCATTACAAATTCAGCGTCATCTTCAGTTGCATAAGAACCCTTGCAAACTCCGCTCATACCTTCTTTTACAAGCGCCGGAGTGTTTGGCATTACTCTTATTACGCGATGCTGTCCTAAAATGTTTTCAATTTTTTTAGTTGAAACTCCGGCTGCTATTGAAACAATCAGTTTGTCTGGTGTTAATTCATCTTTGATTTCCTCAAGAACCTGCGCCACGTAATTAGGTTTTGTCGCAATAAATACTACATCGCTGTCGATTGTAAGCAGCCTGTTATCTGTCAAAACCTCAATACCGAGTCTGTTTTGCGCAAGTTCTGCGATTTCGCAGTTAACTTCAGACCCCTTAATCTCAACATCTGGCTTGCAGCAAGCAGTCAAAACTCCTTTAATAATAGCGCTTGCCATCTTTCCGCAGCCTATAAATCCGATTTTTTTGTTCATATTCCGTAACCTGCCCCTCTTTTAGTGTTGACTAATTATATTTTTTTATTTAACATTAGAATTATACGACAAATATAATTAAAAAGGAATAAAGAAATGAGACGTACACTAGAAGGAACTAAGATTAAAAGACAGCATGTAAGCGGTTTTAGAGCAAGAATGGCAACTCCGGGCGGCAGAGAAGTTTTGAACAGACGCCGCGCAAAAGGCCGTCATCAGATTTCTATAACAGCTAAAAAACGTGCTTAAGGTTAACCGGAATATCTTTTAATCATTTTGAAGCGGCAATTTTAAAGACGGCGGCTTTTGAATTTTAAGAGATGTTAGGTGAAACAATTCAAAAAAATAATTAAAATGCAGCAGGTCGAAATTTATTTGGCGTGCTGTGTTCTTGTAGAAATTATGTTAAAAAAACAATTCAGATTAAAAAGTAAATCAGCTTTTTCCGCCACATACAGAATTAAAAATTCTTACCACTCGGGCGGAATAACACTTTTTGCAGGAAAATTAAAACAGCAGGATTCCCCCGTAAAAGTCGGTTTTGTGGTCAGTAAAAAAACACATAAACGCGCAGTTAAAAGAAACCGGCTTAAACGTTTAATGCGTGAAGCTTTTAGAATTCTCCAAAAAAATAACGAAATACCAAATACCGATAAATATATGTCGCTGATTTTTGTCGGACACGAGCGCGCTCTGGGGAAAAGCTTTGATATTGTGAAAAAAAATGTTAAAAATCTTTTGGAGGAACTGAAATAATGCTGGAGGGCTCTTTCGTAGACTATACCTGGATGCACCAGAATATCCGTCCGTATCCGATTTCTCCGCAGGAAACCTCCGGTCTGGAGATAGGTTCCCAAACCATTTACCGCTATGCGCTTCGTGAATCAGATTACCCGACACTTACAATTGTTGAGCCGATTTATGACGGGGAAGGTGATGTAATAAAGCCCGGTCATTATGAGCTGGCGCTTTCGGATGAAAGAAACTTTCTTATACTTCTGCAAAGCAAAGAACCTGTCGCGATAATTCCGGTGTTTAAAATTGAAGAAGATGACAGCGAACAAGATAGGCTTAATGACAGACAAAACAAACGCAGGCTTAAAAAAGAAGCAAAAGAGAAAGAAAAAGTAAATGCACAGCGTGCAAAAGCCGGAATGCCGCCAGTTGAGGATTATGTTAATATGGAAGCTTCAATCGAGTTTGATGAAAAAGGAAATTATTTTGTAGTAAAATATGAGCGCGGAACTATACGTGCCTGGGGGGCTATTAGGAAATAAAATATGCTTGCAAACTATCACATGCACACAAACTATAGCGACGATTCAAGTTTTAGAATGGAAGATGTTGTTAAAAAAGCAATCTCCTGCGGGCTTGATGAAATTTGTATAACTGATCATCTTGATTGTGTCACCGGAATTGATCCTTGTTTCCCTTACAAATCTTACGAAGATGATTTTTTGTACTGTAAGGAAAAGTATTCCGGCAGGATAAACTTGAAACTCGGTATGGAATTTGGCATGCAGACATCTACAGTTCCGTATTTTAAGAATTTTTTCAAAAACGGGAATTTTGATTTTATATTAATGTCCTGCCACTTGATTGAGGATAAATGGTTCTGGTCGCAAGAATTTCAGACAGGGAAAACTCAGGATGAGTATAATCAGCGTTATTATGAGGAAATTTTGCGTCTGGTTAACTGCTTTGAAAATTACTCTGTTCTGGGGCATCTGGATGTAATAAGGCGTTATGATTTAAAAGGCGAATATCCGTTTGAAAAGATAAAACCAGTTGTTGAACAAATCTTGAGACGGGTAATCTCTGACGGGAAAGGTATTGAAATAAATACATCCTGTTACCGTTACCGCCTGAGTAACCTTACACCATCGCGTGAAATATTGAAACTGTACCGGGAATTGGGTGGTGAGATAATTACAATAGGCACGGATTCTCATTGTCCGGAGCAGGTAAGCAGCCATATTGAAGATGCAAAAAACGAGCTTGAAAATATAGGGTTCAAATATTTTTGTACATTTGATAAGATGAAAACTGCTTTTCATAGTTTAAACTAGAGGAATTTATATCGCACTTTACACCAGATGTACAAATATTGTCATGCTGAATTTAATTCAGCATCTAGTAGTTTAGAGATGCTGCACTTCATAAGGACAGGCTCACACAAAAATTTTAAGATCCTTAAATAAATTCAAGATGACAATATTTGGGGTTCGCTTTGTCACACAAGTTCAGTATGACAGTATTACGTATATTTATTGTAAACTTGTATATTATTCCAAACTGGAAGGGGTTGCATTTTAAAATTCAGCGTTACATAATAAATTTGTTGAGAGGGCAACCTTATGTGTTGCAATTCTGAACAAATCCGAATTTAACGCGGGATGGAGCAGTCTGGTAGCTCGTCGGGCTCATAACCCGAAGGTCGTTGGTTCAAATCCAGCTCCCGCAACCAATTAAAAAGCAATAGAGATAAGGTTTTAAGCCTTATCTCTATTTTTTAACTTTTTTGTATTTTTTCATTTTGGGTGACTTTTTGGGTGACTATTCCTGTAATGAAGTGAGTATTTTGCGTATGGCAGATGGTGCGATTATCATTGAACAGACATTGCAGGAATTTGATTTTTTTGAACTAATAGGGGTGTGTTTCAAATATATCTTGATTTTTTTAGTCGGAAATCGCTAAAAATGAAATTCCTGAACTGGCAAAAAAGTCCGATTACTGTCCGTCAATGTCTAAAACAAGACAGTGTCTCAAAACCTTAAATGGCGGGAATTTAGACACAGTTCAGGAATTTTGGGACAGTTCAGGAATTTTGGGACAGGACAGTGTTGAAAAATTTTTCAAAATTTTAAATTTAGGTGGA
>CALVBB010000002.1 GCA_944325705.1 Candidatus Gastranaerophilales bacterium | reverse complement strand
TGTTTCAGAATGACATATCAAATGATAAACCATTCAACCCTTCACCAATTAATGTTGTCGGGTGGTATGCCTAACCGGCTTCACCTTTTTCTGCACTTAAGCCTTTCCTATTTTTTCACAACAACATTTTTATACATATTGTTGTCAGGTGCATTGTTTCCGAGTTTTATTATTTTTTCAAGCGCAAATTTTAAAACATTTTGCTTTTTATCAGATGTAAATATAGTTACTTTATCCTGTTTTAAATCCTCAAGTTTATTCACAACAATAGTAGTTGCTTTAGGTTTAAATCGGGTAAATGAAACAAAAGGCAAGCCTTCTTTTTCACCAATATCAACTCTCAAACGAGTCTGCAGGTAAGCATTATCAATATTTTTCCTTGCAGCATTCAGTTTGTTAAATTTACCGTGCGCAACAGCATAATCCGCAACCAGCTTTAGACTCTCACTGTGGAGGAATTTTGCTTTAAAATTCGGGGTAAAGTTTCTTGTATTTGTGTTATTTATCAGCATATATTTTCCTGTTTATTAAAATGAGGCATCAAGGTTTCTACCATGTGTATAATCAGGCTCTGACTTTACTAGATATTTTGATGCGATAATGTCAGCCATTTTTTTAGCCTTTGCAGGTGCAGGAGGGGTATCTTGATTAAAGAGTTTTTTGTATTCTCTTGAGCCGGTATTGTTTAATGACTTAATTGAATCTGTATTAAATTTTGAAAAAGTTATGGTTTTGTTGTTGTAAAGGTTCGTAACATCAGTTTTGAAGCTGTCGCTGTTTACTTCAAGAACTACGTTTTTATGATGTTTGGCAAGGTCTTTAAGTGCTCCTTCAATCTCGTCATGCCTGCCATTGCCAATTTCCTTCACAATAACATCTTTAATGTCGGTATTTTCTTTAAATTTTGCCTGAAAACTACTCTGACCGTCTATTTTATTTACTTGCATTTTATTCTCCTTATAAAAATCTATACCTGCATATAATACAGGTAAAGATTTTTTTTGCTATTTTATTTACATTCGTTAAAGTATTCTTTGAATATCTTTACACTGCAATACTTGCCGCACATTGTACATGGCTCGCCGTCATCAATATCCTCGAGTGTGCATTTATCGATAGCAGCTGCTCTTTGAGCATTCCAGTCAAGGTTCTTACGTGCAACAGCCATATCAAGATCCATCTGGTAAGCTTTTTTATTACCGCGGGCAAGATCTGCAGAGTGTGCTGCAATACGGCTTGCTATAATACCTTCTCTTACCTGTTTTGCATCAGGAAGCCCTATGTGCTCTGCAGGTGTAACATAACATAAGAAATCCGCCCCATGCAATGCCGCAAGAGTTCCGCCTATTGCAGAGGTTATATGGTCATAACCGGGTGCAATATCTGTAACCAGCGGCCCTAGAACATACAATGGTGCATAATCTGTCAAAACTTTTATGGTTTCAATCATTGCAGGAATTTTGTTTAAAGGTACATGCCCCGGCCCTTCTACCATTGTCTGAACGCCGGCTTCTCTGGCGCGTTTTACAAGTTCTCCGAGAACAAGAGTTTCTGCAACCTGCCCTCTGTCGCCTGCATCAGCAATGCAGCCTGGTCTCAAACCATCCCCCAGAGAAAGGGTGCAATCGTATTCGCGTGCTATTTCAAGAAGTTCATCATAGTATTCGTAAAGCGGGTTTTCTTTGCCTGTTGCCTTAATCCAGGAGGCAAGCATTGAGCCGCCGCGGGATACTATATCCATTACCCTGCCCTGTTTTTCAAGCTGGTCAACTACAAATTTTGTAACTCCGCAGTGTACTGTAATAAAGTCAATCCCGTCTTTGCATTGTTTTTCTATGTCAGAAAATAATTTGTCTTTAGAAAGTTTTGAAATATCTTTATATTCATCAAGAGCTTCCTTGCCGGCCTGATACATAGGAACAGTACCTATCGGAAGTTTAGTTGCCGCAATAATCTGTTTTCTTGTGCCGTCAATATCAGAACCTGTAGACAAATCCATTAACACATCGGCTCCGGTAGCTTCAATAATCCGGACTTTCTCCAGTTCCTTCTGAACATTTGAGCGCTCCATTGAAGTTCCTATATTTGCGTTAATTTTAACTGTCATACCTTCGCCGACAGCTGTTGGAATAACGTCATCCCGCCTGTTGTTTTTTAGAATTGCAATACGTCCTGATGCAACTTTTTCGCGTACAAATTCAGGAGTAACCCCTTCTTTTTTTGCGATATATTCCATTTGCTCCGTAATTCTGCCGTTTTTAGCTTCAATAATCTGTGTAGTCATTTTTCTCTCCCTAATTCTAATGATTTTATTATATCAAAAACATTAATCTTTGTAACAATGATGTTTCAAATGTTAAAGTTAATCGCCATGCTGTCCGTTTTTATAAACATAAGTTGCAGCGGCGGGCAGTGCGGAACGCCGGAATATCGGAGAGTGTGTGTATTATGTACGAAGAATTAAAAAAAGAAAGAATTATTGTTGAACTGAAGGAGCTGATTAATAAGGCTGATGAGTTTAAGGATGATGTTGATTGTTACTGCGAGTTTATGAAAGAAACTTTTCTAGCCGTGTCCGGACTAAATTAGCCAGAAGGACAATGCAATACTTTCGAAATAGCGGTTAATATGATACTGCTATGAAAATTGTAATTATAGGAGGCGTTGCAGCGGGCGCAAAAGCTGCTGCAAAAGCAAGGCGGCTTTTGCCGGATGCGGAAATAAACATTTATACAGAAGATACACATGTGTCATACTCTGCATGCGGAATCCCTTATTATATTGAAGGAAATTTCGAGGACTTCAGAATGCTTCTGGTGAGGAGTCCTGAAGATTTTGCAAAGGATAATATTTTTGTGCATCTTGAATACAAAGTTACAAGAATTATTACTTTTACAAAGCAGGTTCTTGTTGAATCGAAAAAGGAGGGCAACGCCTGTCTTGTTGATTACGACAAACTTATTATTGCTACAGGCGCAAGGCCTTTTGTGCCAAAAATTAAAAATGTAGAATTAAATAATGTTTTTACTATAAGAACAATTGAGGACGCAATTGCTATCAGAAAGAAACTGGAAATTTCTTCTAACGCTGTAGTTATAGGCGGCGGATATATCGGGATTGAAATGCTTGAAGCTTTCGTTCGGCAGGGTGTTTATACAACATTAATCGAAAGAAGCCCTTATATTATGAGTCTTTTCGACAGTGAAATGTCCGAACTTATTAAAACACAGCTTCTATCCATAAGTGATAGAAAGTTTGATATTCTGACATCCGAAACTGTTACAGAATTTTCAGGTGACAACAACGGGGTTAACATGGTTAAAACGGACAAAGGGCATACAATTGATACGGATATGGTATGTCTTTGCGCAGGAGTTATTCCGAATGTTGAACTTGCCGTGGATGCTAATATTGCACTTGGTTCCACTGGTGCTATAAAGGTTAATAAAAAGATGGAAACAAATATTCCTGATATTTATGCCTGTGGTGACTGCGTTGAGGAAAATCTTCTGATAAATAATACACCTGTCTGGATGCCTCTAGGTTCTACAGCTAACAAAGAAGGCAGGTGTGCAGCAATGAATGCCTGCGGAGTAGAAGATATTTTTGATGGTGTGCTTGGTTCTGCTGTTACAAGGTGTCTTGGTTTGACCATGTCAATGACAGGAATCACAGAAGAACGTGCAAAAGAACTCGGGTATAATCCAATTAGCGCAACAGTTACCAAAAATGACAAGGTCGGCTATATGCCTGATGCTAATAATATTACTCTTAAGGTGGTTGCCGACAGCGAAACAGGAATGCTTTTAGGCGCACAGGGGATTGGCTCGGGAGATGTTGATAAGCGCATTAACACAATTGCCTCGGCGCTCCTCGGAAAGCTTACTGTTCAAGATTTTGATAAAAACGATATTACATACGCTCCGCCGTTTTCAACAACAATCGATCCGCTTCTAAACGCAACCCAGATACTTATCGCGAAACTAAAGTCCTGATGTATTTGGCAACTCCTACACCCATAGAAAAGCAGCTAGCCTGAACTCTTAACGCTCCCTGCGCCAAAAAGTCAGCAGAGAGGCATCTGCCCGCAACAAAGAGATTGTCAATGTCTGCAGACATTAATGCCTCTATTGGAAGCTGGTAATCGCTGTATGCTTTTAAGGTGGAGTTATTTTTTCTGTTTGAGTGAACATCCACCGGATAATTTGAAATTACAACAGGATGTTCGAATTTTTTACCGCTTTTTAAATCGTCAATTGTATATATATATTTGCCTCTAATTCTTCGCGAAACCCTCACGCCGAGCATATCTGCGATATTTGATATATAAGCATTTTCAAACCCCGGAAAGTATTTTCTGCAGAAAATTAAATACCTGTATATGTTCTGTCGAGCAAGAAGAAGGGCTTTTGAGATGCTTTTTACTTCAAGTGAATTGTTGTAATCAATAACACGCGGGCAGTTAAATGCTACAGTATCGGGCATTCCCGGAACTGTAAATATCTGAAAATAGTTGGTATCGTAGCGTTTTAAAATTTTATTCTTTACAGCATCCTCAAATAATGGCTTTAAAGCCCAATCTTTGTCTTTATCCCATGTGTAAGCTGTTGAAAGATGTATGCACCCATCATTGTTTTCATAAGTTGTAACGTTTCTGTCCTTATCAAATTCAATCAGCCACTCTGAAAAAGTTTTTAAATCAACTCCGCCCATCATAAAACGCAGTGTTACCGGCTGAAATTCTTTATCTTTTTCAAGAAATTTGCAGTTTGCAATTTTTCCGATTTCACAATTCCCAGTTGCATCAACAAAATATCTCGCCCCGATAGATACCGATAAATGTTTCTTTTCCATATCTAACTCATCGGTAGATACCGATAAAATTTCTTTTGAAATTTTTATACGCTTAATCTTCCTATCTTCAACCTTTACACCTATAATATGCGTATCAAAAAAGACTTCCACATTGGCTTTTCGCATAAGATTATCAAGGGCAATTTTTGCAAGCTCCGGATTAAACCAGCCAGAGTTATCCTGAAAGGTTGTTTGACCGCCCAGAGAACGTAATTCGGCGGTAAGTGCTTTTCGAAATTCTGTATTAATCTGATTACTGCCTGATTTCATAACAGGAATAACCAGTCCGGAAGTTATAGTTCCGCCAAGATGAACTTTGCGTTCAATTAATAGAGTTTTTAATCCTAGTTTTCCTGCTGTATAAGCTGCCGCGCAGCCTGCGGTGCCACCGCCGATAATTACCACATCATAGTTATTCATGCTATCAATTATATAATTAACCTTTTTTAAGGCAAGAAAGTTAAATAATATTAAAACTTAAACGGATAATCGTCGGGAATTTTCCAGCCGTTTTTCTGTATAAGTGCGGTACAATAAGCGTGAGATTTTGCAGATTTATTACAGCCGAATTCGCTGTTATTAAGCAGCTCATCACGCGACACACCATTACAAACTTCTTGTACATTGCCGTCAGAGCCAGTTTCTTTTTGGCATGAAACATATCTGTAGGGTTCAACCCCCTTGCCTGTGTGCGAACCAGTTCTATCCAATTTGCCAGTAAAATCAAATGGCATGAAGCGAAACATAAACAATTTTATGCCCATATTAGGGTCTCTTGAATATGAGCCTGATATTATACCAGCTTTCACAGTCAATTGATGTACTGGTTTCAGTCTGAAGCCCATCTGTACACCTTGGCCAAGACTCTTTTGGACCGTTTTTAACTTCAGAAAGTTTAATAGCCTGGTTGGCAGCTGAATAAAATTTTTCAAGTCTTGTTTCTATTGTTTTTTGTCTGTATTTTCCGACAAGCGACGGCATTGTCATTGCGGCAACTATCCCTATAATCCCAAGCGTAATCAATACCTCTGCCAGAGTGAAAGCTTTGTTCATTATACCTCCTTTTGTTAAGAAATTATACAATATTAATGATTTATAAATCTTATTTAAGACACATATATCATTTATTATAACTCATCATCATAAAATTGTCTATATGCTCAATAATTTGTAAAATAACTCTTGGAGAATATATGACAGCACGTGAATTTGTAAAAATATTACTTGCAAAAGAGGGGATAACCTTGAAGGAGCTTGCACAGATTGCATCTCAAAAGGGTTCTAAAAAGTTTACACCTGATGGTCTGTCGCACAAAATGCGGCTTGGAACTTTAAGATTTGATGACGCAGAATTTTTTGCAAAAATTTTTGGCTACGAAATTGAATTAAGAAAAATTCCCAAAAATAATCCGGATTAAATTAATATAACGCATAGCTATATACCGATAACGTGATTGAGAAATTATTTAAAATATATAAATAACAAAACCTTAAGTATTATTTTATTTTCTCCTGAACCGGCTAATCCATTAAAACCTTAGCTTAACTTTTTGGCCTCCTTGCAGTTTCGCTGCCACTATTTTTTTAATTATGTTTTTTCCATTCTTTTATAAATTGTGAACTTGATATGAGATTTGAATTTTGAACCTCAATTTTGTGGCGTTTAATAATTGCCTCATTTTGGCTGTTTAAATTTTCGTCGCGATAAAATATACCGGCTTTTGTTTTCATGAGGCTTAAATCGTATTCTGAGAGATCATATTTTATAAGCGATTTATTTTTAACAGCAACAGTGCCTGTAAATTTGCCGGCGGATTCCGTATAAATTTTTCCTACACAAAAACCTGCGTGTAAAAATGCGTTCCTGACAGCCGCGGAATTTGAGTAAGTCAAAATCATTCCGTCAGGATTTAGGTGTTCAAAAAGCAGTTTGAAAAAATCTACTGTCCAGAGGCACGGACACTTTGCAGGCGTAAAAGCATCAAGAAAAACAAAATCATACGTGTTGTCATCAGAAAGCAAAATTTTTCGCGCATCCTCTATTTTTAAGTCAAAAATAAAACCGTGGAATTTAAGCCATTTGAAAGCCTTTTTATAGCTTATTGATAGATACCGATAATATATATTATGTAAGAAGGCGTTTAAACGGCATACAAGGGTATATAAACCTTCTCCTGATTTATGAAAATACGGTAAAAGGGCATATAATTTATTAAAATACTGCCGGTATTTTTTGGAGGTCAATATATCAAAAATTTCTGGATTTTCAAAAATTTCAGGGTTATTTCGGGCAATTTTTTCCAGCAGAATAAAATTTATTTCTTCATAAAATTTAATTTTGTTTTTTGATGGTTTATTCAGAAATTTTTCTATCTTTTCATTTTTAAACGGTAGTTTGTAATTTAGAGGTAATTTTTTATTGCAGATTACAAACGGAGAAAGTCCGGCAAGAATTTTATCAGTGTCGATTGCATTAATGTAAATTTTTAAGTATTTGTTATTAACAGTTTTAGATGCAGAATTTTTACTAAAAGTGTTATCGGTATATATCGTACCGTTATTCTTTTCCATATAAACATTATCAGTATCTATCTGTGCGTTATATAGGAAATTTAAAAAACTTTTTGTGTTGTATCCGATTCCAAAACAAATGTCCAGAATTTTTATTTCGGAATTTTTTTGAAGAAAATTTTCTAATTGAGCCGGCAGAATAAATTTTTCATAAGCTTCAGTCAGAGCGCCATAAGTTGAATGGTAAATGTCATCGTCTGCCGGTGAAAACAAACCTACAGAGCCGTCGTTTGTAAAGTAAGGGTATAATTTATACATATTATCAATAATAGCAGGCCTTTTGGCGTGCTACAAATTTGTTATATATTGCAATATTAGCAGCATTTTTATCTTTGTGTTATAATTATGTAGTAATCAGGCGAACTGTGTAAAGCCTTTTGAGCTCTGCATAGACACCGTATTTGATGAGGAAGATATGAAAGTTAGTGTAAAAGTACCGGCAACTACTGCCAATTTAGGCCCTGGATTTGACTGCATGGGGCTTGCTCTGCCGATTTATAATACTATAACAATTGAAGAAACAGTGCTTCCAGGCACAGGAATTGAAATTAACGTTATCGCTGACGAGAATGCAGCCGATGAATTTTCATTGGAGCATGTTCCGATGGATGAAAACAGTATTATTTATAAGGCTGTAGAACTTCTTTATAACTCTATAGGCCAGACACCGAGTGAATTAAAGATAAATATTCATTCTCAGATACCCGTTGCAAGGGGGTTAGGGAGCAGTGCTTCTGTAATTGTAGGAGGTCTGCTTGCTGCAAACGAACTTCTCGGACGTCCTGCTGATGAGGCGGCCCTTCTTTCCATTGCAACAGAGGTTGAAGGTCATCCGGACAATGTTACTCCTGCAATTGTCGGAGGGCTTACGCTAACTTCAAGCGAAGATGACGGCAGCATAGTTTACAGAAAAATTGACTGGCCGGAAGAGTGGTCTTTAACTATCTGTATTCCGGAATATGAACTTGCTACTGATATTTCCCGCTCGGTTCTGCCGAAAGAAGTTCCTATGCAGGATGCTGTTTTTAACGCGCAGAGGATGGGCATGTTTATTCAGGCTGTGCATACAAAAGATTCTGCGCTGATGAGGCTTGCTTTGAAAGATAAATTACATCAGCCTTACAGAATGAAGCTTGTGCCCGGGCTTGAGAAGATTATTGAAAACCTTAAACATGAAGAAAATGTTCTAGGGTGTGTGTTAAGCGGTGCTGGGCCTTCCATTTTGATTGTTTCTGAGAAGAATAATCTCGACAGGATTAAATCTATTGTCCGTGAAACCTGGAACGACTTGAATGTAAAGGCGGAAATATTGACGCTTCCTGTTGAAAAGCAGGGTGCTCAGATTATTTCGCACGATGAGTAGGCTGTATTAAATAAAAAGCAGGATGTTTTATAATAATAGTAGTAAATACTTATAATATGTTTGTAAGTATTTCTACAAGATGCAAAGGCTGCGGCGCCTGCGCCAAGATAAGCCCCGAAGTTTTTGACTTATACGGCAAATTTGCTATTGCAGACCAGAATAAGGTTTGCGGAAACGAAACTTCCTGCATTGATGCAGCGTTAAATTGCCCTGCAAGTGCAATAGTTATTGATGATTGGAATTAGACAAATAAAAAAGGTTCGGCGGTGACCGAACCTTTTTTAAATCTGTATTGAGGATTAACCTCCGCCTCCGGTGTATTCCGGAACGAAATCTTTCTGGCTTGATTTTTCCATTTCTCTCGAAGCCTGTTCCTGACCTTCGATAAGCTTGATTCTTGATTCGAGGTTTGCTTTTTCCATAGCCAGCTGTTCTTCCATGTTTTTCAACGGCTCGAGCTGCTGCTCGCTCATCATATCGAAATACTGCTCTACCTGAGTTTTCTGCAGCTGAGCATTCATCTGACGCATTGCTGATGCCTGCTGAAACTGGATATTAGCATTAGTCATGGCATTTGTATCATTCTTATTAATACCCTGGAAGATACTGTTCATATCACTTGCAATTTGCATCTGAGTACTTGCGCCAATACCACTGTTGTAAGCCTGCTTCATCTGGGTAAGTTTCTTCTCCATATCACCTATTTGTTTGGTGATACGGTTTTGACGCATCGTAACGCGGGTCAGCTGGTGTTGGAGCTGAATCCGCATTCGTGTTGTATACATTTTTAGAAATGCGCCGGTTAAGAAACCCATGTCTCGTCCTTCGTGTTTTTTACTCTTAAATATATAAAGTATATATCATCTTAATAATTGCTAAATTTTAAAATTTGCGTAATATTTCTTAATAATTATCCGGAACAGCAAGATAATTGCATGTTTTATATTTTTCGTTTAATATAAAACGGGGTATATAAAAAAGCTCAACAGGCTACGGAGAGTAAAGATGCTTAAAGAATATTTCACAGGTAAAAAAATTATATTTCTAATTCTTGTTATATTTCTTTTATTCATGATGCCAAAGATTACGGGTATAATACTTCTTTTCTTTGCTGCATACGTAATAGCCTGTGCGCTCAACCCTTATGTGATAAAGCTTCAGAACAAGAAGTTTACACGAAATGCAGCAGCCGGAATTGCAGTAACAGTGGCGGTTGCCGTAATTTTTGCCCTGCTTCTTCCTATACTCTTGATTGCATATAAAGAAATAAGCACATTTATCATGTTTTTGCCGCAAAAACTTACGGCTGCGGCTAATTACTTTATGTCTTTAAGCATTTTCGGATATAGGCTGTCTGACCTTGTTACTTTTAATAATATATTTGATTCCAGCCAGAATGTCGCACAGAACATAGTAAGCCAGTCGTGGACTATAACTATGGGGATTTTTCAGGTTGCAATAATCTTAGTGGCACTTACGATGATTATATACTATCTTCTTGTGGATAAGGATTACCTTAAGAAAAAATTCCTTGAATTTTTCCCGCCGGATATGAAAAACAAGGCATCATCTATTGTTTCAACTATAAGTACAAAAGTCGGAGGATATGTCAGAGCGCAAATTATATCAATGGCATCAGTCGGCGTTATGATGATGATTGTACTGATGATTTTAGGTGTTGATTACGCGCTTTTGCTGGGGCTTACCACCGGTATCCTTGATATTATACCTATACTCGGGCCTACGATTGCCATCGGCATAATTCTTCTTGTTGCGTATCCTTTAGGGCTTGTTAAAATAATTCTTATTATCGCCGGATTTTTGCTTGTTCAACAGCTTTCAAACTATATTGTCCGCCCGATTTTGTTCGGAAAATTCATGCAGCTTCATCCGCTGATGATTTTCTTAGCTCTGTTTCTGGCAGAACAGTTTTTAGGCTTCTGGGGTGTAATCCTTTCCCCTGCAATTGCAGCTACCATCTGCGTTCTGGTTGATGAGCTTTATCTTGCGCCGATTAATGAAAAAGCAGCAGGGCAGATTGATGAGCAGCAATGAGATATGTTTATATACTCCAAACAAAAATAAAAATTCCGGATTTAACATGTGGATGGCTTTTCCGGGATGTGAAGCCTTTTCTTTGTCCTCGCTCGGTTACCTGTGGATGTTCAAATCTATTGATGAGAGTGAAGATGTAAATATTGAGCGTATCTGTTCTGACACGCAAAAAACAGAATTGAGAGCTGATGAAATTGATTTAATTGGATTTTCCTTTTCATTTGATATGGATTTCCTGACTATATTTTCTATGTTGGAAAAGTACGCTATCCCGCTTAAATCATCAGAGCGCAACTCAAATCATCCGCTTATATTTGCAGGCGGGCCTGTTGTTTCTGCAAATCCTGAACCATACAGGGAATTTTTCGATTTTATTATAATTGGCGATGGTGAAGATGTTAATTTGAAAGTGGTTAATATTTGTAAATCCAATAAAAATAGAGGTAAATCATCTATTTTAGAGGAGATTTCAAAACTTGACGGAATTTATGTTCCGTCATTAAAACAGACACGGGTGAAAAAACTTACCAAAAGACTGGAGGAGTGTATTTATACTCCGATATTGAGCGCTAATGCGTTCTTCCCGCATACATTTATTATAGAAGTTGCAAGAGGCTGTGCAAACCGCTGCGGGTTCTGTCTTGCGTCATATCTAAATCTGCCGCTCAGGTTTATGCCTTATCAGGATGTCATTGATGCTATTGATGAGGGGTTAAAACATACAAATAAGATTGCACTTCTCGGAGCGCAGCTAAGCGCTCACCCGCAGTTTGAGCAAATTTGTGATTACATATATAAAAAAATTAAGAGCGGTCAAAAAATTGAAATGAGTGTGTCGTCTTTGAGAACCGATTCTATTAAGCCGGAAATCTTAAGGACGCTTATTGCTGCAGGACAGAAGAATATTACACTGGCAATTGAGGCAGGAAGCGAGCGTTTGAGAAAAGTTATTAACAAAAACCTGACAGAAGAGCAGATTATGCAGGCTGTTGAAATTGCGGCAAATGAAGGCCTAAAAGGCTTCAAATTCTACGGAATGCTGGGGCTTCCGACTGAAACTCAGAATGATATTGATGAAATGATTACACTTGCTAAAAAAATTAAAAATAAATATAAACACTTTGATATATCTTTCGGATTTTCAACATTTGTGCCAAAAGCAAACACTCCTTTCCAGTGGATTGGACGCGAAAGCACTAAAACTCTTGAAGAAAAAGAACGTTATTTAAAAAAAGAGCTTCACAAAATCGGAGTTAAGGCTTCATTTTCCAGTGCAAAGTGGGATTACTGGCAGGCTGTTCTTTCACGCGGGGACGGTTCGTTTGCAGATTTTCTTATAGAAACTTACAGGCAGGGAGGAAAGCTCGGCGCATTCCGCTCAGCCGCTAAAAAATGTAATATAAATGCTGACACTTATGCTTTTGAAACTTATGAATATGAAAAGGAACTTCCATGGGATTTTATCGAAATTAAACCGGGAAAGCCGTTTTTATCTGAGGAATGCAAAAAACTGATTTCAGCTTAATATTGGCAAATTATAAGTAATTCAGTGATAGCTCTAATAGGTAAAAGAAAACTTGACCTGTAACTGCATTCGCTAGCCGCTTGTATTCGGTTCAATCCATGGTAAGAGAACTAGCTTACGCTCAGACAGCACTTGCCTTTGAAGTTATTTCACTAAACAGCGGCTGCTTATTCCGTTGAGGTCACATTTTCTTTTAAAAAGTCTAATTTTGTTATAACTGAGTTACAGCGGAGTATAATCGCAGTACACAAGACTTTTCCAGCTTTCGTAATAGCTAATCTGAGTGGCACTGCCTGTTTTAATATAGATGTGCGGGAGTTCCGAATGCGGAATATTCAAAGCATCACAGATTGCAGCTTTAATTACATCCGGATGTGTAACTATAATAATCCTGTTGCCGATATTGGCATCTACAACACTATCCAGACTTTTGCCGACCCTTGTTATAAATTCACTAACAGATTCTGCATCCTCTGGGGTACGCTTGTCCGGCTCATTTATAAGCTGATTTAATAAATCAGGATACTTAGTTTCAACCTGTTCAAAAGTAAGCCCGTTAAAGCTTCCGCACTTTCGCGGCTTTAAATCCTCTAAGATTTCAAAATCCTTCTTTCCGTAAACTTTTGAAACCATTTTTGCCGACTGCAAAGCCCTTGTCGCCGGTGAAGAATATATTTTGTCATTTTTTACTGCACGTTGTTTTAAATAATCACAAATTTTTTTCATTTCTTCGTAACCGTTTTCAGTTATAGGAGGATAATTATCAACATCCGAAAATCTGAATTCGTCTGAATATATAGTTGCCCCGTGGCATATAAACGTTACTTTACATTTTCTGCTAAAATACATATTTACCTCTTTTTTCTTCATTGTATCATAAATTTCTTATTTGTTGTAAAATATAAGCAGAAAATAGACAGAAAAGAGGATTTTTATGAGAGGAAAAGCATTCAAATTCGGAGATAACATTTCAACAGATCACATTGCACCTGGCAGGTTGTTCCATCTGCGCTCAAACCTGCCGGAGTTTGCAAAACATGTGCTTGAGGATGCGGATCCTGAATTCGCCTCAAAAATGCAAAAAGGGGACTTTGTGGTTGCCGGAAACAACTTCGGACTTGGCTCTTCAAGAGAACATGCACCTCAGATTATAAAAATTGCCGGTGTCGGGGCGGTTATAGCCAAATCTTTTGCCAGAATTTTCTACAGAAATGCTATCAACATCGGGCTTTTGGCTATTGAATGCGATACTGACGGAATCAATGCCGGCGATGAACTGGAGCTTGATGTTGAAAAAGGTGTGCTTAATGATTTAACTAACGGTGCAATAATTCCTATAGAGCCGCTTCCGCCTGTTATGATTAAACTTCTTGCGGACGGCGGACTTGTAGAGCATATTAAAAAGAACGGAGGCTTCAAGCTCTGTTAGGTTCTTTATGAAAATTTTTGCTATAACTAATTCTATAACACACAAATCTCATAGTATTAATTTGGATAGCAAAAACTTTCAAGACGCTTCTGCTGCATAGCTCCGGTAATATATGTTTTTATATAATTATTCCGACAGAAATGATATGATAAATAATTCAACATTCGGTTGCGGAAGAAGTCAGATTTCGAATCGTTGATACTGCGTAGCACTGATAATATATGACGGCTTGAAAATTAGCGATGATTATCCGGTAAAAATTTGATACAATAACAGATACAGGAGGTTGACATTACTCTTTGCCGGTAGTTTAATAATATTACGCTATGCCGTAACTTATCGTGCTGAAATTACGGCCGGCCAGTGAAGCAGAGCCGAACCAAGAAGCTTTTGCACTATTGAATGAATGGCTCGTTGAACCGGAATGCGTAAGGGTTTCAGGTTCAATCTTCATGAAAGATGTTACTTAATAAAGGAGAAAAAAATGCCTACAATTAATCAGCTTGTTCGTCAGGAACGTAAAAAGCTTATTGACAAAACAAAATCTCCCGCTTTGATGGAATGCCCTCAAAGACGCGGAGTTTGCACAAGGGTTTACACAACAACCCCGAAAAAACCTAATTCAGCTTTGAGAAAAGTTGCCAGGGTTCGTTTAACTAACGGATTTGAAGTTACTTCATATATTCCGGGTATCGGTCACAACCTTCAGGAACACAGTGTTGTTCTCATTAGAGGCGGCAGGGTTAAAGACCTTCCGGGTGTTCGTTACCACATCGTAAGAGGCACACTTGATACTGCAGGCGTTGCTAACAGAGCTCAGAGCAGGTCAAAATACGGTGCTAAGAAAAATGCTAAAGGAGGTAAGAAATAATGTCAAGACGTTCTAAACCAGCAAAAAGAGTACCTTTAGCAGATCCGGTATACAACAGTGTTGATATATCAAAATTTATTAACCGTATTATGAGACGCGGTAAAAAATCATTGGCTGAAAAAATCTTCTACGCTACAATGCAGAGAATAGAAGAAAGAACTAATGAAAAGGCGATGGAAATCTTCCAGAAGGCTTTAACTAATGCTACACCTCTACTTGAAGTTAAAGCAAGACGTATCGGCGGTTCAACTTATCAGGTGCCGATTGAAGTTAAGGCTGACAGAGGATTTGCGCTTGCTTCTTCATGGATTATTGAAGCTGCTAAAAAACGCGGCGGTAAATCATTCATTGATAAGTTAACAAATGAATTGATTGACGCTTCAAACGGTTCGGGTTCAGCTTGCAAAAAACGCGAGGATACCCACAAAATGGCTGAAGCTAACAAGGCTTTTGCTCACTACAGATATTAATTTTAAAATTAATAATTTTAGGAACACCCGTTTTTTGTTAAGGCGGGTGTTTCTTTTTAATTTTTGATTATTCTTTTCAAATCACTTGCCGCATCAGTAGTAAGCTGTATTAAAAAATCTTCTTGCAGCGTTTTTAGTACGGATGGATTCATCGAATTAGGCGGGCATTTTGCAAGGAAAATATTTTTTGCCCCTCTGTGCTTCAAACCTATCATATTTGAAATAGAGTTAACATCACATCTTGTCAGAAAAAATGCAATCCTGTCAGAATTCAGCGGAATCTTACTAAATAAATTTTCAACAACACTGTAAATAAGCGGTAGATTGTTTACCAGATTTAAATGAAGAATATCTGGAATATCTGCTGTGTAGGAAAAACTTATTACATAAGAATTTTTTGGTAGTGATTTGAAAAGTGCTTTAAAGTACTCCTGATTAACATAACTATAAGTTGCAACCCCGATTATAAATAAATACTGAATGTCACCTCTGTTAAATCCGGCAGCAATATTATCAAGTTTCTGTTCGAGAACTTCTTGCTTAAACCCAACGGTTTCAGGCGCTTTTTTCTGTCCTTTTGCAAATCCTTTTGCTGATTTTGCAGACTCAATAACAGGTGTAAAGTTGTCATTTTCTATCCTGACAACCCCGCGGGGCTGAATTTTGGCTGTTGTAAAAAGTCTCCCTCTATACAGGAATTCAAGATTTTGAGAGAAATTTTTTGTTAATAAAATAGCACCCGGAAACGTCGCAAAATCAAGTATGCAATTTTCCATACAATCGCCAAAGTGTCCTTTTAGATGTTCAAATTTATTAAAAGATGAAAAGGCGTGTGCTATTAGCAAATCTCCGTGAGTGTAGACATCTATATTTTCATTTATAGCTTTTTCAAGCAAATCGTAAAGATTATCCAAACTCCCGCCTGATACGAGAATTGCTTTACCCGGAGAGGTTGAATGCGAAACCTCGGCTTCAGTAAGCGCGCCGTATATATTTATCTGAGCCTTATTAATTTCGCCAAGCAGACGGTTATCAGCCTCAGCAAGCTTTTCTATTTCTTCTCTTATTGTTTGGCTCTGAGCTTTTTTATTATTGAGGGTATTCAGCCCCGATAAAACATTTTTAACTGCGTTGTCAGTGTTTTCACCTAAATCTTTTAGCTGAAGGATATTAAGACACATACTTTTTAAAACAAATAATAATATTTCAGAAAGATTTTTCTGAGCGGCAGACATTTTTTTATACTTTTCAAGAAAGATTTTTTCGCCCTGCGAAACTACTTCGGAAAGATTTGTAGAGCTATCTATTTTAAGTTCAAATGCAAGATCGTCGCAGGTAATATTTTTTTCAGTACAAATATTGTGATAAAGAGTTTTTGCGTCATTGAGAGTATCAAAAAGTCTCCTTACAATATCCATAAGCAACCTGTCGCTGTAATCTGTAGTGGTAACAAGGGTAGACAATCCTGTGATTACCACATTTTCAATATCGGATGTGTCACTCTCCTCAAACTCACGAAGTTTTATTGCATAAAAGGCAAGCTGCTTTATAAATATAAGCAAAACTTCCTGCAGCGAAGAAATATTAGGTGATATTGAACATGCACCGCGTGCTGTACATTCATTATATTCGGCATCATTTGATTGCCTGTAGTAGTTATAAAACATAATTCCTCTTTTATTTTAGATTTTTTGCGTAATCTATTATTGCATCGGATTCATACATGTGCTTGTTCCTGTCTGTATCTACCAGGAAAGGCACCTGTGCCATTCCTCCTAATTTAATAATAGTATTGTAATTATTGCTCTCAGCAACATCCTTCGGTGTAAATTCTATACCATTTGCATCAAAAAATGAAAGCACTTTCCTGCAGTAAGGGCAGGTTGGTGAATAGTAAAGTTCAAGCATAATGTTCTCCTTTACAGATGATTATAAAATATCTTAAATAAATTTTATCCCCCGGTACGCCATAATATAATAAGTAATTTTAATTGCGCTGAAAAATTTTTTATATTAAAATTCAAGTTATGGAAAGAAAAAATATTTTATTTGTGTTCGGCACAAGACCAGAGGTTATAAAACTTGCACCGGTTATTTTGGAACTTAAGAAGCATCCGGATAAATTTAATGTCATCATTTGCAATACAGAGCAGCAAAAAGAACTCTCAAACCAGACGCTTTCTTATTTTGGTTTAAACGCAGACATAAATCTTGATGTAATGAAGCCGAACCAGTCGCTTCTAGGGGTTCAGACAAGAATCTTAACAGCTCTGGACTGGGTATTTTCTGAACACAAAATCGATGCAACGATTGTGCAGGGCGACACAATGACTGTTCTTTGCGGCGCATTAGCAAGTTTTTACAATAAAATTCCGGTATTTCATGTGGAAGCGGGGCTTCGCTCTTACGATATTTATGAACCTTTTCCGGAAGAAGTTATGCGCCAGATGACTTCGCGCGTCGCAGAATTACATTTTGCCCCGACAGAGAAAAACAGGCAGGCGCTTTTAAAGGAAAATATCTCCGACAACAAAATTCATGTTGTAGGAAATACGGTAATAGATGCGCTTTTCTGCCTGTCAGAAGCTACGATGAATGATGCTGCCGGATTTTACAAAAAACAGGGTATAGAAATTAATGACAGGGTAGTTTTGATAACCGCGCACCGGAGAGAAAACCACGGCGAAAGAATTGACAGGATTATAGACGCAATAAAATATCTTGCGGAAAAATATACGGATCATACTTTTATAATTCCGGTGCACCCAAATCCGAATGTCAAAAATAAAATTCATGACAGGCTTGGTGTATATCAGAATATAAAACTTATGCAGCCGCTGGATTATCCTTATCTTGTATATTTAATGAAAAATGCAAAATTAATTATGACAGATTCCGGCGGCATACAGGAAGAAGCTCCGTCCTTCGGGTGTCCTACCCTTGTTATGCGATACGAAACTGAACGTCAGGAAGGTATTGATGCAGGTGTTTCTGTCCTTGTTGGAGCAGATTATGACAAAATTGTTTCTTTGAGCGAAAATATCCTTTCCGATACAAGAAAAAACACCAGATTAAAAGCATCAAATCCTTACGGTGACGGAACATCTGCAAAACAAATTTATAACGTGATTAATAACTTTTTTAAAATTTAACTGTGTAAATATCCGGTACATTATAAAAAAATCCGCTTTTTAAAAAGCGGATGATTAAGGATTATTTAAGGTTAAATATATTTTATTTTCTTCTGGATGACGGTGTCATGTTTATGAAAGGAATGGAATTTCCCATCATATACTGTGGAAGTTTTCCGTCCCATTTCTGAACTGCTTCATATTCTACAAGAGCTTTGTTCTGGCTTAATGCGTTGGCTCTAATTGCCATGGATTTTGCTTCCGCTTCTGCAGAAATAATTTTTTGTTTTGCTTCTTCTTGAATTTGAACAGTTCTGTTTTTGGCTTTCAACGCTTCCTGCTCTGCTGTAACCTTGCTTTCAATAGCACGTTCAAATCCTCCTGAATAATTAATATCTGTAATCTGGAAGCCTGTAACATTTATATAGCGTGGTTCAAGCTGCGATTGAAGCTTTTTCAAAATATCAATAGTTGCTGTTTCTCTGTTTGCAACAAGATCCTGAGCATTCCACTTGCCGATTACATCTTTAATAGTGCCTTCAACAACCGGCATTAAAATATTATCAACGTAGTTTGTACCCACTTCGCGATACATTTTGTGTGCATTCTGCGGCTGAAGATTATAGTTGATAACGTAGGAAATTTTTGCCTGCTGAATGTCTTTTGTGTATAAATCAGTTTCAATATAAGATTTCTGTGTTTTTACATCCATATTTTTAATCCTTGAAATGAAAGGTGTAATAAGATGAACCCCTTCCGTGTAACTCTTTGGAGAAACTTGCCCCAGTGTAACTTTTACCCCGCGTTCTCCCACTCCTACAATCGCTATTGGATTGCAAATTACGATAAACATAATTACAAGAAGCGTTACTGTAACAGGTGTTGCAAGATTACTTTTGTTCATAGATTTTATCCTTTCTCTTAATTCTTTTTCTAGCATTGATTTTTTTTCTGAGGTTTCAGGTAATTCAGCAGGTTTATTTCTTCTCCGCGGCTGCTTTTTACGTAAAATTTTACGTAAAAAATTTTTCTTAAATGGCGTCCCTAACTTGAAAAAGATAAGTAAAAATATTAATAAACCGTATAAAATTAAAATTAAATAACCACCCACCTTATGCCATCCCCAGAATTGCCAGCACAACATAAACTGCAACTATCATAATAGCAAGTATTCCGTAACCGCTCAGAATTGCTTTTCTGTGCTTTTCATACAAATTCACATTAAACAGGTAGCTGCAGATAATTATTATAATATTTGTAATTATAACAAGTGCCAGCAATAACAGGAGAACTCTTATCGCCATAACTACTTACCTGCCCTCTGCAGATGTCTTATTGTATCTGCCCGTCTTATTGCAACCTGCATGCGCGGATCTTTTATTTTATAGTCAATGCCAGGAATTGTAAGCAGTTCTTTCTTATAATTTTTATACATTTCAATCTCTCTGTCGCGCATATTCTTACGTATAGCTTCCTTAATTTCTTCTTCAGGATTATCCGTAATGTTTTTACTTTTTGCAAAAATAAAACAAAGAACCACAAAAGCTAGCGCACTCCAGGCTATAACATCCTTTGAAATACTGTCAGATACCACAACAGGTGCTGAGGCTGGAGTATCAAAAATAATATTAGCTTTTACAATATCCTTTGCCTGAATATGTATCTTAACTTCGCTGCTGCCGGCATTTTCTACAATAACACTATTGGCCGCCGATGTATTTTTATATATTGTACTCAGATTATCAGCAGAAGTTAATCCCTTTATATCAAGAGTTAATTTATCATCTGATGAAATAATCCTTTTTACCGCAGCTATGCTGTCGGAACGCAAAACAATATTGTAACCGCCTGCCGTTCCTTCAAGTATTACTGTATTTAACAGGTTATCAGAAGCAAAAACTGCCGCTGCATTTATTAAAAGTATTGAAATTAAAATCAGTAACTTTTTCATGATCCCCTAATCCTTCTTACATATTAAGAATACACGTATAGAAACAAAAGGACATCAATCAAAGGATTATAATTTATCAATCTAAAGATGTAATATTCGGTAAATCAGGAGAATACGACCATAAGCGGAAGCCGCTCATCAGATCAAGCGCAGATGTCTCGCCGTTTTCATCAAAGTTTTCTTTTACAACGCAATGTTTTTCATTTGAGTTTTCATCGGTAATGACTGATTCGCAATATACTGCTTTTTTAGCATTTGAATCACTGTCATAGCAGACGATTTCTCGGCCTTCACGTTTGAATGTATAATTTTTTGTCTGACCGTTTTGCTCAATGCTTGCATTTATATCGTTTCCATTATTTGAAATAATCAATTTACCAGTATTATTTAAACCGCTTTCAGTATATTCCATGCTGTCATAAACGTATTTACCTTCAGCAGAATTAGCATCGTTAAGGCTTAGTCTAACTAAGCTTTTATCACCGTTTTCTTTCTGCTTAAGCCATGACATACCTACAGGAAGCGCCCCTTCGGTGAATCTTGGTATATTTAAAGCGTTAAGCATTGTGTTCAAATTATTATTTAAGTCTTTGTTAACTTTAAAGTTGTGCTTTACATTAACCGTATCTGCCGGCATTTTAATACCGCTTTCTTCTCGTGGCGGAAGGATATACATATAATCTTTGTAGCTTTCAGGGTCAGGATTTACCCATACATCAACATCAGACCACTTTTCGCAGGAAGTATTCGTAACTGCAGGAGTTGCAATCATCGCACTGATAAGTAAAGTTTTCAATGCTTTTTTTGCATTGTCAGAAAGCTGCTCCGGCTTTATTACCAGAACTTTTTTATTTTTGTTATTTTTGTATTCTACATTGCTATTTTTCTTGTTTTTTCCGGAAAACTGCGGAATTGAATAATTACACCCGATACTGTTAACTTTCATAAACTCTAATCCTTTCTTTTGTATATTAGAATACATGTAAATAATTTTTTTTGATACTTTTGTTAAGAAATGTAACTGAAAAATAAGCATGCTGAAATCAGAGATTTTTATTTTTTTTTATATAAGTGTAAAGAGGATAGAATACATTGAGGAGCAGTTATGAATATTGATACTAAATCTACAAACAATCTTAACAGCACAGCAAATACAAAACCTGTTGAAACAGCTGAAACTGCAGGTTCATTAGCCTATCATCCACAGTACAGCTGGTTTGCTAAAAGCGATGCTTACGATACATTCAGCTCCTCAAACCCTTTTGCACAGACAATAGATTTTTCAAATTATACACCTTATGCAGACGGAGAAACAGTTGCTACTTCAAACTTTATGGCAGGCTTTGCGACAGCTGTTGCAACAGTAGGCACTGATTGTTCCGGAGTATCTGCAGGCGGCTGCGGAAGCTTTTCCGGTGCAACTTCAGGCGCATCCTGCTCATCCGGCGGCGGCTTCTCATCATTTGTATAATTAATAAAAGATGTGAAATAAGAAATAAATGAAAATGGATAAATCAGCGGCTTAAAAAATGCCGCTTTTTTATTGTAAAATTTCTGTATGGAAAAAAAATATTACACATATATTCTTCTTATAGAAGGTGGAGCACTGTATTGCGGATATACGGACGACGTTGAAAAACGATTTCAGGCACATATAGAAGGCAGAGGTGCTAAATATACACGCGCTCATAAACCTTTGAAAATTGTTTACACAAAAGAATTTGACACAAAGTCTGAAGCCATGAAAGAAGAATACAGAATAAAGCAGCTTTCACACAGCGAGAAGTTAAAACTTATAAACTCTCAGGCATCTTAGCTTTCCTGATTTTTCTGCTGTTTTTCAAGTTCTTTTTGCTGTTTCTGTTTTAATTTTTGCTGACGTCTTACCTCGCGTGCAAGTTCTTTCTGTTTTTTGCGGGCTTCTGCCGCCTGCTTTTTAGCCGCTTTTGCAGCAGCTTTCTGTTCCTGCTTTGCTTTTAATTCATCATATTTTTCAACGGTATCATTCTGGGAGGTTGAACCCTGAAGCTTATCCTGTAATTTGTAATCCTTTTGCTGCTTTTTAAACGCCTCATCCATCTCTTTAATTTTTTGCTTATACTCGGCGTCCATCTGCTTAAGTTCAGCTTTTTCTTCTGCTTTTTTGCGTTTTTCTTCTGATTTTTCGTACTTTTTAACTGCTTTTTCCTCGTTTTTCAGTAAATCCGGCGGAACAACACCGTCTTGCACAATCTTAAAACCGTTCATGCTGACCTGAACATCTTTATTTGTGAATGAAATCAGCCTTGCCTGCTCACCGTGACTATCTATACTCCAACTGCCCAGAAACACAGGCGCGTCGCCTGTATATGCGTAAGCATAAGAAATAACCCTGTCAGGCTCATTTATATCAAACCCGAGAGGATACAAGTCCCAGCGTTTATCGTCAAGATTAACATTTCTGTATTCTTTCCAGTAATACACAACCGCATCCCTCAGTTCAACAAGATTGTAGGAAGTTTTAGTATTGAAATCATACACAATGGCATTTGTCTGCCAGATACCTTCTCTGTCAGAATATCCGACTTTTTCTTTTACCAGAAGCTTTGTACCGTCGGCAGAAAAGTCAACTGGCGTAAGCGTTCTGAATGAATAGGCATCTCTTATTGACTTATCAGTGGATAAAATCGGTTCCGCCCAGCGGTGCATAACATTTGCTTTCATTATTTTATTCAAATTTGTTTCATGCTGCTCAAGCGGGATTACAAACAGGTCGCATGCCACTGCCGCACTGCTCGGATAGTAATAAACTGACGGGTAAACAAGTATTTGGAAATCCGGCGAGGCAATCCCTTGAGCGTTTTGCTGGCGCATGTTATGGAATGTGCCGCGTTTCAGAGAAATTTCCGGACTTCCCGGAGGATTGTTATAGCGTACAATTTTATAAGTAGGCTGAGGAATATACTTCATATCAGACGGTGTTTCAAGTTTTGGAATTTCAATCTCAGCCTGAGTCTTATCTTTCGGTGCGGAAAGCATTTCATATTCCTCAACCGTCATGAAACCTGACGGGTTTCTGTTCATTTTACGCCGCTCGTGTTCTTCTTTAACCTCCTGCTTTTGAACATTATGAATATATTCTGCCTCACGCTCTTTTGCATCTTTTTTCAGAGAAGGCATTGTTATATCAGGCATCTCAAGCGCCTGTACCGGCACAATGCTTAAAAGAAATCCTAGAAGCATAACACACAGATGTCCTGGCTTGAAACAGCCCCCAATCCTGCAAACTTTGCCTGAGAAAATTACCGGAAACTCACGACAGCCCCTGCTGTAGGTCTGTAAAATCCGCCGGCTTTGCCCTGCATATAGAAACCGCACCACCTAGACAAGCCCCTCTTTCATTGCCATAGCTGTAGCTTTTGCTCTTGTTTTAACATAGAGCTTTTGCAAAATGCTGTGGACATGAGTTTTGGTTGTTGAAATTGTAATATAAAGCCGCTCTGCAATCTGCGGGTTTGTAAGTCCGTCCACAATAAGTGCAAGAACATCCATTTCCCGCTCGGTTAATCCGTAGAGATTTTTGCCGAGCTTGTAGTTAATTTCGCCGCGCCGGCCTTCTGCAGGCGTAGAACGTCTGATATTTGTCAAAACAACCTTTGCAATAGCAGGATCAAGCCAGCCGGTTCCCTCGCTTACTGCAAGCACAGCAGACAGAGTTTGTTCAACAGTTGCACCTTTAGTGATATACCCGTCCGCACCAGCTTGAAACGCATCAAAAATATCATCCTCACACTCCCGTGAGGTGTACATCAAAACCTTAATCTTAGGATTAACTTCTTTTATCTGTCTTGTAGCTTCAATACCGTCAATTGTCGGAAGTCCAATATCCATAATTACAAGATCGGGTTTAAGTGCAAGCGCCTTGTCAACACCTTCCTGACCGTCAACTGCCATGTCCTGAATTTCAATATTAGGGTTCTTGCTCAAAACGACCGAAAGCGCAACCCTTGCCATATCCTGATCCTCTATAATAAGAACCTTAACCATTTACTACCCGTCTTTCCGTATTTACTACTACATCAGTTAACAAAAATGTGAATTCGCTGCCCTTATTAAGTTTGCTGTCCAACCAGATTTTTCCTCCATGGGCTTCGATTATCTGTCTTGAAAGATAAAGTCCCAAACCTGTGCCTGTTGAACGTTTTCGGCTTGTCCCTTGTGAAAATCTATTAAAAAGATTCGGAATATCTTCTTTTGGAATCCCGTTTCCGTTATCTGTAACAGAAAAGATAAAATCTCCGGACTGAACTTTGGCAAGCACCTCAATAGTTCCGTTTTTGTTGGTATAATTCACAGCGTTTCCGCAGAGGTTTATGATTACACGTTTAAGTTCTGACTTGTCTGCAGTAATTTCAGTCCTGTCATCACACTCACAGACAAGTTTAAAATCAATATTTTTTCTGTCTGCAAGAGGCTTAAGTTCATCATAACACTGTGTTACAAGCTCTTTTACAGAGAAAACTGTCTTGCAGAGAGTGAGCTTTCCGCTCTCAAACCTGTAAACTTCAAGAAGCGCATTAACAAGCCCGAGCAAATCCTCGTTACTTTGAAGCATTGTAGACAATAAAACAGCCTGTTTCTCCTCAACAGGGCCTAAAGAACCGTCAAGGAAAAATTTTAATGTCTGGATTGCTGCCAGAAGCGGAGTTCTCAAATCATGTGTCAATGTTGCTATAAAATCATCACGCAAACGCTCAGTTTCTTTATGTTTGCTGACATCTCTAATTACACCTACGTACTTTTCTTCACTTTCGTCATCTGTTGATATTGCAGCAAAATTAATCTCAACAGGAAGCGTTCCGTCGCCGAGAAAATTCCTTATACAGCAGTCTTTAACAAGAACATCTTTGGCGTCCTTATTTAATCCGAAAATAACACCGTCCGGATTGTTTGCAGCAGAATTATCACCCTTTGATGTTATAAAGGCAATTTCCTGAAATTTCTTTTTGCAAAGTGCACTCTCGCTCAATCCTGTCATATTTTCACAGGCAGGGTTTGCCTGTTCTATATGACCTTTTTTATCAATAATAATAATTCCGTCCGCGCAGTAGTTTATAATGCCCGAAAGTTTGCTGTTTGCAATCAGCAAATCTCTGGTGCGCTCTGCAACGAGTTCTTCAAGCTTTGTAGAATAAACTTCAAGCTGAGATTTTGCTTCCTCCAGTTGTTTAATTTTATCCCTTAAATCGCCCAGAAGATGGCTTCTTTCAATACCGTTTCTAATATTCATTAAAAGGTCATCGTTATCCCACGGCTTTTCAATATATTTATAAAGCCCGATTTCATTAATCGCCTTAATAGCATTTTCTTTATCAGCATAACCGGTAAGGAGTATCATACTGACTTCCGGATAAAGCGATTTTGCTTTTGTAAGGAATTCAAGCCCGTTCATCTGCGGCATTAAAAAGTCGGAAATAATAATATCAGGGGTATTATTTTTCAAAAACTCAACAGCTTCTTCGGGGTTATTAAAACAATTCACATCAGAAAATCCCTCTACTCTAAGCAAAGTTTTAAAAGCAGAGGTGACAATCTTTTCATCATCAACAATTACTATTTTTCCGCTAATCATAATAATATAATAATACGCTGTTTTTGGATTCCGGACAAATTCTTTACAAAATTGCAATAATAATTAAGCAGCTTGACGAACAGGATATATAATATAAAAACCGGCAGAAGTGTCCTGCCGGCTCTTTTTTAATGTTATGAATATTTATGTTGTGAGTATTCGCGTTTTCCAAGTTCTATATCTATATGATAAAGGATTGATTTATCCTGTCCGAACATTTTCATCTTCTTTATTATATCATCTACGCTTGCCTCTTCTTCAACCTGTTCCTGAATATACCAGTTGATAAAGTGACGGGTAGCCATATCGCATTCTTCCTCGCTCATTGAAGCAACACATTCTATACTTTCCGTTACTGAACATTCGTGGCGGAAGATTTGTTCAAAAATTTCAAGCGGTTCGCCAAAATTGTACTGCGGAGCCTCTATTTGTTTTAAATCAACATTTCCGTCGCGTTCAATTATGTAATCAAATAATATCATTCCATGGTCTACTTCCTCGCGAGCCTGAACCTTTGTCCAATGAGAAAATCCTTTAAGACCAATTTCATCAAAATGAGCAGACATAGCAAGATATAAATAAGCGGAATAGAATTCTTTATTAATCTGTGCATTTAAAATTTCCTCTACTTTTTTATTAATCACTTTGACCCTCCCATAAACCGTGAATATTGCAAAATGCAAGAGCTTTTTCTCTGCCGGTTTTATTTTCTTCTAATTCTATTTCAGGTTTCATCTCAGGATAAAGATATTCAACTTTAACCCTGTTTCCGTCGCCGGAAATAGTTTCAATAAACATTATGTAATGTTTATCCTCCATAGGATGAGGGGTTGAACCTACCTGAATTATAGATTTACCGTTTTCATCTTTAATAAAAACTGGTATATGTTTTTCAAGAGCAGCATCTTCAACAGTATTTGGAGTTATAAGTTTCATTGGCTGGCCGCAGCAGACAAGTTCGCCGGCCCCTGCCAGAAGCACTTGAACAAAATTGCCGCAGACTTCACAGCGGTACATCTGTAATTTTTCTGTCATATATTCTCCTTTCCTGAAATGAGAATATATCCAATTCATAATAAACACATTGCCGGATAGGGTTAATTATTAAGACGCAATAATTCTTAACAAACACGCAAAATTTACTTTTTTTAAACTTAAAATACAAGATATGAAAGTTCAGCGGATTTCTTTTGGTGATAATATTGCTAAGACACAGCAGAGAAACCCGGCAGCACCGCAGCCGGCTGTTTTAAGTGAATTTGCCTGCCTGCCTAAAAACCAGCCGGAAGCCTTTAATCGACATAATTTCAGAAAATTTTTAATAGGGTGCGCAGCTGCCGCGGTTGTTGTGACACTGTTTAGGATTAAAGGCAGACGAAAACTTCCTGATAGTATTGTCGAACTTGGAGATAAAAACCTGGGCCTGAACAAAATTCCGTTCAAGCGCACAGCAAAAGAATTAAAAACAAGCATTCTTTACCCGTTAAAAGCCCATCTCGCCGGCGATAAATCCATTATAAAATCAAAAAAACATTTTAAATCAGGCGTAATCATTGCGGACAACGATGTAGCCTCAACAAAAGATGTGCTTGATGCGTTTTATGAACATGCACAAAATTTAGGGATAAGATGCAGAAGAATTTCCGAGTGCGCATCCAGAAAAAAAGAAAATAAAATGAAATGGGTTAAGGACGCCATTAAAGAAGCGCAGGAAACATTTAAAAAAGAAGGAAAACTTACACTCATTGATATAGGCAACATGGATAACCTGATTAATCTCAAAATATTTAAGAGAAATAATTCAAATCTTGAAAACCAGCTTATTGAAATTAGCAAAAATTCTTACTCGGGCGTTGTCTGGACAGCTTACACAAACAGGACAAAACAGATTCCGATGTATTACAACGACCTTCCGGTAATTGTTACAAAACTCATGGATTAAGCCCTCTTAAAATTTCTTAAATTCTTTGTTCTAAAATCGTATTTCGATTAAAATAATAATATCTAAGGGGATTGTGCTGAGGTTTTCATGGAAACTTATTCAAAAATAATTAACGGTAACTGTATAGATGAACTAAAAAAACTGCCTGAAAATTCAGTTGATTTAATATTTGCAGATCCGCCATACTGGATGAGAACTTCAGGAGTTCTCCACAGAGTAGAAGGCTCAGAATTCAACGGCTGCTCTGACGAATGGGATAATCAGTTTGAATGTCTTGATGATTATATTAGTTTTACACGCAACTGGCTTGAAGGCTGCCGCAGAGTATTGAAACCTAACGGTTCAATCTGGGTAATCGGCAGCATGCAATGTATTTACACAATAGGAAATATGATGCAGGAACTCGGGTTCTGGATTATAAACGATGTTATCTGGCACAAAAAAAATCCTACCCCTAATTTTAAAGGCACAAGACTTAACAACAGCCACGAAACTTTAATATGGGCGGCTAAAAGCAGCAAGTCAAAATATACATTTAATTATAAGACAGCCAAAGAGCTTAATAAAGATAATGTTACGGAAGAAGAATTTCAAAAAGGCGTAAGAAAACAGCTGGGTTCTGTGTGGAGGATTGCAGTCTGTCAGGGTAATGAACGTTTGAAAGATAAAGACGGCAACAAACTTCATTCAACCCAGAAGCCGCAGGAGCTTCTTTACAGGATAATTAATATTTCATCAAAATTAGGGGATACCGTCCTTGACCCGTTTGGCGGAACAATGACAACAGGAGCTGTTGCAAAACAATGCGGCAGAAACTTCACCGGAATCGAAGCCAGCCCTGTTTACTGTCAGTTCGGAGAAAAAAGAATCGCCAATACAATAGAATGTATAGGCGACATTGAAAAAGCTGTTTTCGATATAAAGCCACCGAAAGTTACCCTGCAGGATATGATTGCAAATAACTATTTTCATGAAAACGAAAAGATGTTTTTGAAAAATTCAGACAAATACGTTACACTGCTCGGAAGCGGCAGAGTAGTGCTTCCGGACGGAGAACAAACTGATATTCACACTGCAGCAGCACTTTTATCCAGAAGAAAGGCTGCAAGATTAAACGGATTTGACTACTGGTACGTGCAGAGAGATAACAAAAACGTGCTTATTGACGAAATTAGAAATAACTACAGAAAAGATTTTTTTGCAGTTTTAAAATAGGAGTTTTATGGACGATAAAATAACACTGAGCATTTCCGATGCAGTAGACAAATTAATTGCCCATTCTACAGCGGAGGCAAAATTAAACACCTTATCAAAAAAACATGCAAAAAAAGTTCATTTTATACCTCTAAAATACCGAATTCTCGGCGGAATTTTACAGTCGATGAATATTCAGTTTGGCAACTTTCTTGAAAATACTATTTCAAACATAGTTGCGCTTCACCCGAATAATAAGATTACTACGCAGTATTCCGGTAAAAGATCCAATGATTTCAGGCTTTCAAAAAAGAGCGCGGAACTGATTGATGAATATATACTCTCTTGTCAGACTGAAAATTACACTGAGGAAATTTTAACAGAAAAATATATTTCACTCCTGAAACAGCTGATAAAAACAGAAAATGAAGAAACTGAAACAGTAAAATTTAATCAGGATATTGACTTGCTTTTCAGGCAAACGGCAGAAAACAGATACGTTTATGTTGAAATTAAATACAATGACGACCACGATTCAGACAAATTTGTCGGCATAAACAGAAAATTTTTGAAAACTTTTGCACTGCTTGTGAGGGAACTCGGGATTAAAGCTTTATCTGAAATAAAACCGGTTTTAATGTATTTTAACAGCAAAAAATTGAAAGGAAATATATATCTTCCAGAAAATCTAGCGATTTACAGAGGGAAAAAATTCTTTGATACATTTACTCAGGTAAACTATGATGATATAGACAGCTGCTTTAAAAATATAAGCGAAAGCCGGCTTCTGAATGAAAAATTTGACAGCCTCTGCAGTAGAATATTGGGAGAGACCGTGCACACGGGAAGAAACTAATCATTAAAATGACATATCTTATGTTAACCTTTCCCCCTCCAACTTTTCAACTTTTCAACAGACCGCAACAAACATATTCCTCAAAATTGCATTTATATATATTTTTATGCTATAATAAAAATAAGCCGTGCTCCACGGGGAATTGCAATCCCTCGACCCGAAGCTTACGCGGGGTGCAGAGCCTGTTGTGAGGGGCTTGTTGATACTGTTGATAAATATGTTATTGTTGACGTTTAATGGTATAGCGGCGTAAAACTCCGAACCGTGTCAGGATGGAAACATAGCAGCACTAAGGTGACCTTTGCGGGTGTTATATTTTTAAAAAGAGGTAGTGTATTTAAAGATTTTATCTGCAGGTTTCGATAGACAGTGGCACGGCTTTTTTATTTCAGTTAGGCTTGGGCAATATAAGACACAGAAATAAAGCCTTAAATTTATAACATAAGTAGACAAAACTTATCTAGTTGTCGACACTCCTATTCAGCAGTCCGGCTTATTTCAATTCAGTTTCTTTAATATATCTCGGGCGCGACTTTACTTCTCTGAAAACCTGTCCAACATATTCTCCGATGATGCCGGAGCAGAAAATCTGTATTCCGCCAAATACACAGAGCAGTATAATCGTTGTTGTCATACCATTCGGAGAATTATTATAAAATATTTTTTCAATTACAGCCTCAAATCCGACAACAAAGCCGAACAATGCCATCAAAAACCCGAGCGCAGTAATTATACGCAAAGGCACAATACTGAAAGATGTAATTCCGCTCAGAGAAAGCTCCAGAAGTTTTACAAAATTAAATTTTGACTTGCCAGCCATCCTCTGTTTAACATCAAAGTGCACATAAGCTGTTTTTAGCCCTAGTTCATGGAAAAAACCGCGCAGAAACAGCGAAGTTTCATGATACTGTGACATTAAGCTTAGTGCACGCCTGCTAATAAGTCTGTAATCCGAATGATTAACGGGAATCTTCACCCCGAGTAGATTCATTAACTTATAAAACAAAACAGCGGTTGTCTTTTTGAAAAGAGAATCTGTTTTGCGGTCGTTTCTGATACCTGAAACAATATCATAACCTTTCATATATTCATCAATAAATTTTTCTATAGCATGTTCATCCTGCTGAAGATCTGCATCAATAGATACGGCACAGTCACAGCCTAAATCTCTTACCCCTTCAAGTCCAGCAATAAGGGCCTTCTGGTTGCCGTAGTTTCTGATGAATTTCTGCCCTTTAACAAGAGGGTTCTGGTTATGCAGCTCTGCTATAATATCCCAGGTTTTGTCGGTTGAACCGTCATCAACAAGATAAAGATAGCTGTCCGGCTTAATTTTATCTTTTTTAATTAAGTCATCCAGTACGGCAAACAGCTTTTCCACTGTTGTTTTTACACATAATTCTTCATTGTAACACGGAATAATTATTGCTAATTTAGGCTTTTCCATAAAAACACTCTTTCTTAATATTACAAAATTGCCAGAGCCAGCAACTTTATAATATAATAATTTAAGTTGGAGTGCAATAAAAAAAATACAAAATGACTAAAAAATTTATATTAAACGCAGATGATTTCGGAATGTCGCAGGATTTTAACAGAGCGGTACTCTTTGGCTGCAACGACGGATTTTTAAAAAGCGCCAGCATCTGTGCGAACGGGCCGGCTTTTGAAGGTGCCATTAATGAAATACTTCCTGAGTGCCAGAATTTAGGACTGGGAATTCATCTTAACATCATGGAAGGCAGAGCGCTGAGTAATTTCCCTGATATAACAGACAACCTCGGAAATTTCAATTGCGGCTATTTAGGACTAATCAGAAAATCAAAGGATAAAGAGTTTCTTAATAGACTTGAAAAGGAATTCAGAGCACAGATTGAAAAGGTGATAAACATTGCACAGGTAGACCACATTGATTCTCATGTCCATACACATGCAATTCCGCCGATATTTAAATTAACATGCAAACTTGCAAAAGAATATGGAATTCCTTATATTAGAACCCAGCATGAAGAATTTTATACAGTGCCGGAATTTAAAAAACATCTTAACTTTAAGTATCCGCTGAATATCGTAAAAATTCTTCTGTTGAATCATTTCACAAAACAAAACAAAACAACTGCTCTGGAATATGGGCTTAAGACAAACGACTATCTGCTTGGAGTTGGTTACACAGGCATGATGGATTCGCAGACTGTTGAATGCGGGCTTAATGCGCTTGATGGACGGGATTTTATTGCAGAAGCACTCATTCATCCATGCAAATACCTATCTAACAAAAAAGACAGCCACTCTGTTGAATTTGGAATTACAAAGGATAAAATTCTTCAAAACAACATCTACAAAGCAGGATTTGAAATAACAAATTATAAGAATATTAAATAATGAGAGATAAAGTTTCTGCAGTATTTATAATACTTATATTTCTGGCGTTTCTGGTGTTTCAGATGTATATTTCAAAAAATACACCGGTAATTGGAATAATCAGACCTGATTTAATACAGGTTGACCTCAACGGAAACAGGATTGCGGATGACGATGAAACAATTTGCATTGCAGGAGCGCAGACTTTTACCTCAAATCTTACACAGATTGATGAAAAACAGGCAGCAGATGCAGGTCTTACGTTCGAACAGGCCGTAAAAACAGGATATTTGACAGATGAGTTTGCTTCAAAAACTCTTTCCGGAAAAAACGTTAAACTGAAATTTCTGGAAAATTTTCCGCGCACAGACTGCAGGGCTGCAGAAGTTTATGTAGACGACAGAAATTACGCAGACCTTTTAATGCTGAACGGCTTCAATATTAATTCAAAAAATTTCAATACGGTAAAAGAGCAGGCCGAAAAACTTAATCTGGTAATATACAACCACAAAAGCAAGAAATATCACGCACTGAATTGTAAATATGGCAGGATTGCACATGATGCTGTTATTCTGCTGAAAGGGGAGCTTCCTTCCGGAGCAAAACCTTGTAAATTCTGCCACGTAGAAAAGCACTCCGGTTCGAAAGCACAAAAATTTATTAATGATAAAAATATAGAAAAAGCACCCTCAATAATCACCGACGGCAGCACAAAGCTTATTCTTACCGATTTTACAGCAATCCTGAAACCTGACAGAAATTGCAGCCATGCAGTATGCAAAGAGTTTGTAAGCCTTATTAATTCAGCGGATTCAAGTATAGACATTGCCTTGTACGGATGGGCTGAAATTCCGCAGATTGCATTAGCGCTCAAAAATGCCGAAAAAAGAGGAGTAAACATAAGGATAGTTTATGATACCCGTACTGGCGGCGAGAATTACTATCCCGAAACTGACAACTTTGCAAAACAATTTCCAAATATAAGAGCAGATATAGTTGAAGGGAGTGCTGCACAGACAAATATGCTTATGCACAATAAATTTGCAATATTTGACGGGAAAACAGTATACACAGGCTCAATGAACTTTTCTACAACAGGATTTTCAGGCTTTAACCAGAATAATGTGCTGATTATAAATTCAGAGAGGATTGCTAAACTTTATACAAAGGAGTTTGAGCAGATGTTCGGCGGGAAATTTCACAGCCTGAAAGCCAAAACAGCAGACAATATTAATATTGCGCTGGATAGTAATAAATACTCTGTATTCTTCTCCCCGCAGGATAGACAAATAACAGCGCATATTGTTCCCATTGTAAAAAATGCAAAGCAATACATTTACATCCCTGCGTTTCTTGTAACACACAGTGCCATAACTGATGCGCTAATCGGGGCACATAACCGCGGAGTTGATGTTAGAATTATAGTTGATGCAACAAACACGGGCACAAGGAATTCAAAATTTAAACTTCTGCGCTCGGTCGGGGTTCCGGTAAAGGTAGAAAATTATGCAGGGAAAATGCACACAAAAGCAATGATTATTGATGATAAGTACATTATAACAGGCTCTGCAAACTTTTCCAGCAGCGGGGAAAACAAGAATGACGAAAACACCCTGATAATTGAAAGCCCTTGTCTTGCAAAATTTTACAAAGAATTTTTTCTGTATATCTGGCAGAAAATTCCTGACATATACTTAAAATCAACAGTAAGAGCCGAAAGCAAATACTCGATAGGCTCCTGCTTTGACGGGATAGACAACAACTTTGACGGCAAAATTGACAACGCTGATGCTGGCTGCAGGTAGACTAGTTCAGGCTTGCAAGCAAATCCAGCAGCTTTTGAGCCGTTTTATCGTACTGACGTACATATTCACCGCTTCCGTCCGGCTTTTTAACACTCTGTATCGGGAAAAATTTGTTTGTTTCGTTTATAAAACCGGAGAAAACACTCTTATCAGTTGTTAAGTCCGCTTTTTTCGCTCCCTCAAAACATTTCTCGTCAAGAGTTTTGAGCGCTTTTAAAAATTTCTTTTGCTGCTGCGGCTTCATCAGGTCGTAAAATTCAGGCATAAGCGTAAAGTCAGAGATTACGGCCACCATATCCATATAAGAATTTTTATGATCAGGTTTGTCTTTTCCGAAATAATCTATAATATTTAACCTGTTATTCTTGAAATCAACAAGCAGATTATTAGGGTTGATACAATCCGTTTTAAAGCCGACATTAACAGTTTCACCCGGAAATTTCGGCGTTGTATCAAGCACATGAATCTGTCTTGCAAGATTATAAAAGCTGCTCTGCGGCATTGCGGCAATTCTCATAAAGTTTCTATAATACTCCTGAGCCTGCTCTGTCGTAACACTACGCGGAATTTTAGTTATTTTATCGTAAATTACGTCAGACCAGTCCTTCACGGAATTAGGGCTTCCCGTAACCTTTTTGAGAAGAATTATTTTATAGTTGTCCGGATGAATCCAGACAGGCTGCCCGAGATTCACATCCTCAGGGAATATACCTAAAGGAATTCTATTCGGTTCAACATTTTTATCCGGATTAAGGATTTTTAAAACGTATTCGGGCAAAAAAGGAATATCATAAACTCTTGAATTTGCACCCGAACCTATTTCTAATTTTCTGTCAGGCGATGAAATCAGACTTTTAAATTTATCAAAATTGTGATTTACCGAAAGTTTTTTCCTCAGAACCTCCGGAAGCGAATTTGCCAGCGGCTCATCAGGAAGCGGAGTTTCTATAATATTATTAATCCCTGATTTTCCGGTATTTTTAGGGATGCTTTTGTGCTTCCAGACATATACACCTGAGCCTAATGCTGTAAGTGCTGCCGCTCCCCAGATATAGGCTTTAACGGCTCTGTCATTTTTAGCACCGCCTCCAGGATTGGCGGCAGTTGAGTTATCCTTTGATTTAAAATAAATATTTTTTCTGTAAACACTATAATTTTGACACGCTAAAACTTTCATTTTCACTAATCCCTTTAATGCAAAAAACCACATAACAATTATTATATAAAGAAAACTTTTATACAAGATGTTATTAAGGCGCGGGAATAATTTTTGCCTCAACCTCTTTATGCGCATTTATAGAGTTGTTTAAACTTTTAACAAGCTCTGCAGCAGTATTTGCACTGTAGAATTTGCCGCTTGTAACAAGGGCAGTGCACTCAAGCTGAGCAAGGTCATCTGCATCATCGATGTTAAATGCAATAACATCAATTACAACATCTTTTCTTATTTTAATAAGCTCCATAACATATTTGCACGGGCTTTCGTCACAGTTTTCTCCGCCGTCAGTCAGTAAAATTATATGTTTCTTGCCACGAAAGCCCATAAAATCATACTTTACTGCCTGTTTCAGAGAATAAGTTATCGGTGTCATTCCACGCGGGTGCGTTTGCATTAGTGCGCCTTCAATATTTACGCTGTTTGAAGGTGCAATCGGAACAAGAAGGGTTGAGGCTCTGCACGCATCAATCGGCGTAAATCCCATTTTATGTCCGTAAACCCTGAGCCCTATTGAACTATTTTTATTGATTGAAGGCAATATTCTCCGCATAGTATCCAGCATTAATTCAACTTTACTCTGCCCGTCAAGGTACTCGGACATACTGTTTGAAAAATCAAGTATAAAAAGAGTTTTTTCAGCAGGTTCCGGTCTGTAACGGTAAGTTTCAGGGCTAAAAACCCCGTATTCCCCTGCTAATACCGGCAGCGAAACTATAAATAAAAATAAGATTAAGCACCTCATACTTAATCTTATTTCTTAAATAATTAATTTTTTCTATCAGCCGGAGGGCTTAATCACTTTCCTCAATTACAGTTGTAATTAAGTCGCCGTAATTGTTGACGTGACCGTCGGTTTCAATAATAAGATAATTATAATCATCCTTACCCGCAATAGATTTTTTTGCGCACTCTCTTGCCTCATCAAGATCAGTAAATTCCCCCATCAAAGCTCTTGAAAATTCGGAATGGTTTCTTTCTCTGTAAACATGATACATATTTTTACTCCTTTCATATGACAAGATTATATATTTTCCCTGCGGCTTTGTAAAGGGATAGTAAAAAAGGAGATATGGCAATCCGCCAATGGGGCAATAAGGGGTTAGGTTGAATTAGTAATATGACCGGACATTGCTGTAGTTAGGAACCGTAGTATTAGTTTTCGAAACGATAGCGGAAGCAGGGCGTGAGCGTATTGAGAAAATTAATACTACGGTTCCTTAAATAAAAGCAATTCTTAGCCTGATTTGTAAATCCGACCTGTCTCTCATCACCTTATCGCCTAACGCAATAGTATTAAATTTATTTTCATGCTACACTACCTCCAGAGGGATATGATATGAATAGCAAAGAAATTATTAAACAAGCCGAAAAAGACATTAGAGAACAATTTGAAATTATTGATGAAATAAGAGATTTTAATCAGGAAAAAGTTTTAAATGCCTTTATAGAAAATAAAGTTGCACCCGAACATTTTTATACGGTTTCAGGTTACGGGCATGATGATATGGGGCGGGAAATTCTGGATAGAGTTTTTGCAGATGTTTTCAAAGCTGAGAAAGCTATTGCCAGAATACACTTTGCCTCAGGAACGCATACTCTTGCGTGTGTTCTTTTCGGGAACCTCAGACCTGGAGACAGGCTTATCTCTGTCGCCGGCGCACCGTATGATACCATGCAGGAAGTCATAGGTACACTCGGGGAGGAAGAAATCAGAGAAGATTCTCTCATAGCGCATGGAATTTTGTACGACGAAGTACCGCTTAAAGACAATGACGTTGATTTAGACGCAATAGAAAAAACAATTGACGAAACTGTAAAAATGGTTCTCATACAGCGTTCAAAAGGCTATTCCACAAGAAAATCCCTCACAGTTGACACCATCGGCGAAATTTGCAGGGTTGTTAAAAAGAAAAATCCTGATTGCATCTGTTTTGTGGATAACTGTTACGGCGAATTTGTAGAAGCTAAAGAACCTCTTGAAGCCGGGGCCGATATAATTGCAGGCTCTCTAATTAAAAATCCCGGCGGCGGAATTGTAGAGGCCGGAGGCTATATCGCAGGGAAAGCCAGACTTGTTGACAGAGCCGCAAACAGACTTACCGCACCGGGAATTGGCGCAGAAGGCGGCGCAATGTTTAATCAGCACAGACTAATTTTTCAGGGGCTTTTTATGGCGCCTTCAGTTGTGTCGGAAGCCGTAAAAGGTGCAGTTCTTGCCGCGAAAATCTTTGATGAGATCGGCTACAATTCTTCGCCGAAATTTAACGAAAAACGCACTGATATTATACAGAATATTACTTTCAATTCTCCAGAGCCTCTGGAACAGTTTTGCAGAACAATTCAGTCACTCTCGCCGGTTAACGGATACGTAACTCCAATTCCAGAATACATTCCTGGATATGAAGATAAAGTTATCATGGCAGGCGGAACGTTTATAGAAGGCTCTACAATTGAACTTTCGGCAGACGGGCCTATGAGAGCACCTTACGTCGCTTATATGCAGGGCGGATTAAATTACGCACACGTAAAAATAGCGCTGACAAAAATTCTGGAAAAAGTAATGAAGTAGTTACAAAACTTCTTTCATTGTTTCGTGAAGGTTAATTTTAGCCGCCCTTGCAGCTGTCGCAAGCGAGGTGCCGCCGCAGCTTCCAAAACTCATCTCCGGTATATGAAGCTTGCCTGTTCTGCTGTCAACGGTTAGAACATAGTACCAGTTGCCGATTTTATCCAGGCATCCTTTCAGAAAATTAAACTTATTTTCAAGCTCTGCTTTTAAAGCTTTGTCAGTAGTTTTCCAGTGCTCGTCGGATATTTTTTGCATCATGCTTTTCAATCTATAAAATCTTGCCTGTACTGCATTATTCTCCTGTCCTATAAGCATATTTTTTACTGGAATATCAATTCCTGAGGTACCGGTAATATTAATACCATCCTTGCTGAAAATTACAGGGAAGCCGCTGCGTTCATAATGCTGCGTCCAGTAAGTATTTCTTGTTGAAGAATACTCAATTACTTTTCCGTTGCGCCCCAGTGCTCCTACACCCTCGGCTCCGCTGTTCAAAAGGTTTCTATTTAGTTTTGAAGGCCCGCCGTTTCCCGCGGAATTTAGCACTCTCACTCCGTTTTGGTTCGCAATTTGTACAAGGGCTCGATATGATTCATTCGTCATTATATCATTGTAATCCCTGCCGGTAATTCTGCCCGGTAAATCATGTCCTATTCCGCCGGCACCGCGTGATATGGATATAATATCCATATTTTCGCCGTTTTGTATTTTCTTTGCAAGATCTCTGTATATTTCAAGCACCTTTAGCTCATCATTGACTTTTCCATTTTTGCAAGGCTCTGAAACATTAAATATGACAACTTTTTCAAAAGGATTATTTTTACGAGCTCCGATACTCATATATTCAGCATGTGATAAATTATACAGTTCCTGAAATCTCCAGTCAGGATTATGCCGGTCAAAAGACTTTTCGCTTAAATCATCTATAATAACATGAACTTTAGGCTTAACCTGTACTTCTTTAATGAAGGCACCCTCACTATCAAGCACCCTCATAATATATTTACCGTCTTTTGTTTCTCCTGTCTTTAAAAGATTAAAAATCTCACCGTCTTTCGGTCTTACATAGACACACCTTGAGTAGCTTGCTTCAAAAGTATTTGCAGTCAGACGCTGCAAATCTTCTGCAGAAGCTTTAGGAAATGAAACAGAATCAGCTCTTTGTGCAGCACGCGCTTCATATATTGAAATTTTGTTCATTTGCCTTACTTCTTGCATCTCTTTAGAAATATATCTGGGCAGAGCAAAGGGTTCTCCGCTTTTTGGATATGTAAGTGTCGGGTTTATCCCGTGAAAAATATTAGGTTTTGTTTGAAGAATACTCTTTTTCTTGCACGCTTTTACAAAAGTACGTGCTACAGATGCAATTTTTCCTGCTGCCATTCCCATATTAATATATCCCCTATAATTAAATAAAGTGCTTTTTCTGTATTAAATTGCCTTATTGTTAAGTTTTGTTAATGCCAGATAGCACTATCTGACTAATTCTCAAGGATTAGTTGTAAAAATTATTATAATTACAATTGACTAGAGATTTTTTGTGGTATGCTGTTATTACCCCAACTAAGGGTGATGAAATTACGTATTTAGTATAAGAGGAAAGGGTTAAATATGTCATTACCAAATGTAGCATACTTTTCAATGGAAATCGCTCTTGATCAGTCTTTAAAGACATATTCAGGCGGTTTAGGATTTCTCGCAGGTTCACACATGTTATCTGCAGGATACTTACAGATGCCAATGGTCGGCGTAACTATGTTATGGTCATACGGCTACTATGACCAGAGAATTGCACACGATGGTCAGGTTGAAGTTGCGTACATCAGAAAATATTATGATTTCTTAAAAGACATTAACGTTCAAACAGAAGTTGATATTTTCGGTGAAAAAGTTAAAGTTAAAGCTTACCTTGTTGAGCCTGAATTATTTGGCGCGTGCCCTGTATATCTTTTAACAACTGATATTGAAGGCAATAGCGATTGGGCTAAGAGTATTTCTCACAAGCTTTACGATGGAAACGAAAAAATCAGAATTGCTCAGGAAACAGTTCTTGGTATTGCCGGTGTAAGAATTCTGCAGGCAGTAGGCTATAAATTTGATGTTGTTCACATGAACGAAGGACACGCGCTTCCTGCTGCTTTTGAATTATTAAGACAGCACAACGGCAACCTTGAAGAAGTTAAAAAACACACTGTATTTACAACTCACACTCCTGTTGCAGCAGGCAACGAAGTTCACTGGGTTGATACACTTATGGAAGGCGGCTTCTTTGCAGGCGCTTCTCGTGAAACTGCAGTGAACCTCGGCGGAGAGAACTTCTCGCTTACAGTCGCAGCTTTGAGAATGTCAAGAATTGCAAACGCTGTATCACAGCTTCACGGTCTTGTTGCAAACAAGATGTGGGAATGGGTTGACGGCAGATGTCCGATTAGAGCAATCACCAATGCAGTAAACCTCCACTATTGGCAGGATGACCGTATTAAAAACGCACATACTCCTGAACAATTGCTTGCTGTTAAACGTGAAATGAAAGAAGAACTCTTCAAGCACGTTGCAAACGTTGCAGGTAAAAGATTTGATCCTGATGTATTGACAATTACATGGGCAAGAAGATTTGCTGACTACAAACGTGCCTGGTTAATATTGATGGATAAAGACAGAATTAACAAACTTCTTGACGAAAACAAAGTTCAGATTATCTTTGCCGGCAAATTCCATCCGGATGATGTTATGGGTAAAGAAATGTTCAACAAACTCTTGAATAGATCTCATTCAATGAAAAACGTTGTTGTTCTTCCTGGATATGAACTTCAACTCTCAGGATTACTCAAACGCGGTTCAGACATCTGGTTAAATACACCGCTCAGACCGTTTGAAGCTTCTGGTACTTCCGGTATGTCAGCAAACGCTAACGGCGCATTACACTTATCAATCTATGACGGCTGGACTGTAGAAGGTACATTCGACGGAATTAACGGTTACACTGTTGAATATCCTGGACTTGATGACGAAATGCCTTGGGAAGAACGTCATTGGAAAGACCATGAATGTATCATGAATATCATCGAAAACAGAATCATTCCGACATACTACGAAAACAAACAGGAATGGGCAAGATTGATGAGACAGGCTATCAGAACTTCCGAAGCTTACTTCAATTCTGACAGAATGGTAATCGAATACTACAACAGATTGTATAAACCGATTGCACACGATGATTCATCAACAGGTACAGACAAAAAAGAAATGAAAATTTCTGAAACTCCAACCTTTGATGCCTGGACTTTCTCAAATATTAAATAATTAATATATATAATATTTGCAAAAAGGAACTGATTATTCAATCAGTTCCTTTTTTGTCGGCACAAGGCTTTTAGGCAAAATTGCAACCTCTATATAGATGATATTTGTTAAGAAATATTACAAACATAAAGCCAAAAATTAAAGTTTTCAACTCAGCATGCCGATACTAATAACACAAGGAAATAAAAAACGAAAGGGATTATGCTATGGGAATGGCAGCATCACAGGCCAGGTTCTTAGGTCTGACAGCAAGAAAGACAAACGTAGAATATGAAGGACAACAGATTAACCAGCAGAGAACAACATTATCTAACCAGTCTGCTAACTACTACAATCAGTTGTTAGGTATGGAAGTTCCTGTTCCGCCTTCAGTAGATGATTTCACAAAGACAGTTTACTCATTCACTGACGGTGCACTTGAAAACGTTGTAACTTCATTGATTGCACAGGGCGAAGGTAAATTCCTTGTAAGCTATACAAGAAGCTATACAGATGATACAGCCGTTGTTTCAACAACATCATCTATCATAACCAGAAGCGGTACTGAAGGAGCATATGTTTACAACGTAGGTGCAAAACAGTTGAGAGCACTCGGTCAGGGACTTCAAGGTACAGAAGGCAATTATAGTCTGACAGCAGAGTTCAAAGAATTTGCCGCAAAAGATGAATATCTATCTACATTGACTGAAGATCAGCAAATCAAGTTATTGCTTGAAGAGCAGGCATATAAAGAAAAACTTGATGAAAAATACAACAAAGATGTTGAAAGTGCAGATGATTTCTGGCAGGTATACTACAAACACGATACAACCTCCGGCACATACAATCCGGTATTCTATAAGACTAATGACCTTACAAAGGATACCACAATCTACAGTGATAAAACTGGTGCATCACAGTCATTCATCCCTGCTTATTCAACAGGTTCTGAAAGAGTTACTGATGAAATCAAAGGCACAGAAGCTAAGCTGGAACAGGATACTTCAGGCAGATACATTAATATCACATTGAATCCTGGTACAGATGATGAAGTAACTTACTCATTAACCACCCAGACAACAACCGATCAGGACGCATACAACGATGCTATGAACCAGTATGAATACGACAAAGCTACTTATGACAAAGCTATCGAAGATATTAACAACAAAATTGAAATCATCCAGATTGAAGATAAAAACCTTGAATTAAGATTGAAACAGTTAGATACAGAACAGGATGCAATTTCAACAGAAATTGATGCAGTATCTAAAGTAATTGAAAAGAACGTAGAATCTTCATTCAAAACATTCGGTTAATCGGAAATTGGCGGCAAGGCTATATATCCGCCAATTATCCGAGAACGAATTCTTTAAAAAGTTCACCGAATGTTAGTGTTGACATCAGGACTTTTTGTGAATTTCTTAAAAAATTCGTTTAACGATAATTAAAATTCCAAAAATTCCCTATAAAAATTTCCCGACGACTTCCTCAAAAAGTCGTTTTTTTTTGCGTAAATATTAACAAAGGCGTAACATTTTTGACATATCCGGCAAGTTGTTGTCTAATGAATATAAGACTATAATCGGGTAGGATAATGTATATAAAACAACTTGAGATTGATAATTTTAAATCATTTGCCAACAAATCAGAAATCCCGTTTTTAAAAGGGTTCACAACCGTATCGGGACCGAACGGCTCAGGCAAAAGCAACATCATAGACAGTGTTCTGTTTGCACTCGGGCTTGCAAAAGCAAGTGATTTACGCGCGGAAAACCTTTCCCACTTTATCTCTACCTATACAAAAAGAAATGAGGCCTCTGTTAAAGTCACATTCGGTGATATGGATGACGGTCAGGATTTAAGTATTACAAGGAGAATAAGAAAATCCTCACAGGGCTATGCAAGTACATATTACCTCAATGATTCGGTTACTACATTATCCAATATACACGCAGTTCTTGAAAAATATAATGTTACCCCGAACAGCTACAACGTCATGATGCAGGGAGATGTTCAATGGATTACAAACTGCACCCCGCGCAACAGGCGTACGATTATTGATGAAATCGCAGGTATTGCGGATTTTGACAGAAGGATAGAACAGGCGACAAACGAACTTTCTGACGTTGAACAGAGGGTTGAGCGCTCTACGGTTATACTGACAGAAATTGACGCAATGCTTGAACAGCTCAAAGAAGAACGTGAAGTCGCCATAAAATATCAAAAACTCCGTGAAGAAAAAACAGGGCTGGAAAGCCAGATTAATAAAGTAAGATTTTTTGATCTCAAAAAAAAGTTGGAAGAGGCGCACGCCAATATACTTGAATTTACAAAAAAGAAAAAGGAAGAAGAAGTCAAAAATAAAGACCTTGACGAGAGGTTAAAACTAATAAATACAAAGTATCAAGAGGTTTCAGCTTCCATAAAAGAAAAAGGGGAAGCCAAGCTTCTTGAACTTAAATCGCGTCAGGAAGAATACAAAGGTGCTGTTGACCGGAAGCAGAATGCACTTAATTTTTCAGACAAACAAATTCTCGACGGACTTAAAACCATTGAAAACGCCAAAAACGGAATCGAAACCTTTAAGAAAAAAATTGAGGATACAAAGCTTAATATAAAACTTAAAGAAGAAAACATTAAGCGTATTGAAGAAAATATTGATGCTAAAAAGGCAGAACTCAAAAAGATTTTAGAAGATATGACAGGTCTTAGCAGCACAGCAGAGCAGCATATTGAAAACCGCAACCGCCTGCGCAAAGAGCTTGAAGAACTTCAGGATAAGTCAACAGGGCTTCTCCAGCAAAAATTGCCGCTCGAAAACGAATTAAAAAATCTGCGTGCAAGTCTTGAGGAGGCAAGGGCAAAATTAGCAGAACTTGAAGAATTAAAAGCAAATTTCAGCTCAAATTATGATTTGAAAAAACAGCTTGTAGAGCAGCTTGCTAAAGAAATTCAGGATTTAAAAACGATTCAGCAGAACTCTATGAACGAGCTGGACAAAACAAATAACGAAATCAATGACCTTAATTACAATATCAGAATGGCATACAACAAGCTTTCAAAAATGGAAGCTATGAAAAGCGCAGTCCAATCAAGCATGGGCAATGCCATTGATACAATTATGAATGCTAAACTTAAAGGAGTTCACGCCCCTCTTGTTAAACTCGGAACTGTTGATAAAGAGTATTCAACAGCAATGGAAGTGGCATTCGGGGGCAGAATGGCTCATATCGTTGTAGATGATGAACATGTTGCATCTGTTGCTATTGAACTTTTGAAATCTTCAGGTGGCGGCAGAACTACTTTTATTCCGCTAAACAAGGTTCAAAAGGCACCATCCCGTCTTTCCCTGCCAAAAGATAAAGGGATAATTGACTTTGCAATCAATCTTGTTGATTTTGACGAAGAATACATAAACGCATTTTACTATGCTGTAGGCGATACAATTGTTGTAGAAGATATGGAATGCGCTAAAAAGTTAATCGGCAGATACAGAATGGTTACACTTGCCGGAGAACTTTTTGAAAAATCAGGAGCGATTACAGGCGGTTCTATGAGAAAAAACAGCCTCAGCTTTTCACAAAATGATGATGCACAGCTTGAGGAATTTAAAAATAAAGTCAAAGAGATGGAAAAACACTTAGGCGAACTTGAAGCTAAGAAAAATTCTCTTGAAAACAAACTCAACACAATAAGGCAGAATTACTCGGATGCGGTGAGTGAACACTCAAAAGCAAAGTTAGAACTTGACAATATGAACCGCAGCTACGAAAACAGTGAAAATATCTTAAAAGAAAAGGCCGAATTTATTAAAATTTCAGAACCGAAAGTTGAAGAGTTGAACAAAAAGCTTGATAAACTTGAAGAAAATGACATAAGTATCAATGACAAAATTCTTGACATAAAAGACAAAATTGCTGAAATTGAAAAACTAATAAACGATAAAGACCTGAAAGACCTGAAAGACAAAACAGAAGGTGTTGAAAATGAGATTAAGCGGCTTCAGGCAAACCTTATGACGGCCGGCAACGACAAAAACGAACTTCAAAGAGAAATAATCTTTAACGAAGGGTTAATAAAAACCCGAGAAGAGGAAATCGTTGAACGTGAAAACAACAACAAAAAACTTGAGCAGGACAAAATTCAATTTAAAACTGAAATTGAAGAAATTAACAAAAAGAGCGAAAGCTTAAGAGATGAAATTGCTCAGATTGAAGAAAAAATGGGCGAATTACTAAAGCAGCGCGACGAGATTCAAACAGATTTAAACAATCTTGAAAAAGAAAAACACGTCAGAAATGCTGACATTGAAAGGATTGCCGAGCAGATTGAATCGTTTAAATCCCGTAGACGCGAACTTGAACCACAGCTTGAGACTTCAAGAAAAGAACTTGAAGAAAGCGGCGTTGAGGTTAATAAACTTGAGCCGACCGAAATTTCAGTAGAAGAAATTACCGCAAAAATCCAGCGGCTTGATAAGAAAATGACTGAACTCGGGGATGTTAACATGCGCGCTCTTACAACCTACGATGAAAAACTTGCCAGACAAACCGAGATTAAAGAGCAGATTGAAGTCTTATCAAAAGAACGTAAAGAAATTTTAGAAAGAATGAACGGTTACGAACAACTGAAAAAAGAAACTTTCATGAAAACATTCAACAATATAAATGAAAACTTTAAAGAGGTGTTCCATCAGCTCTCGGAAGGGGAGGGAGAACTAAAACTTGAGCTTCCTGATGATCCTCTGAAGGGAGGACTTACCATTGAAGCACAGCCGCGTGATAAAAAACTGCAGCGGTTAGAAAGTATGTCGGGAGGAGAAAAAGCGCTTACAGCTTTAGCCTTTGTATTCGCAATCCAGCGCTATATGCCGTCACCTTTCTATGCGTTTGATGAAGTAGACGCAAGCCTTGACACAATGAACGTTGAACGTATCGCCCACATGGTGCAGAACCAGTCAAAAGATACGCAATTTATAGTAGTTAGTCACAGAAAACCTATGATAGAATCAGCAAATAGAACAATCGGTGTAACTCAAAAAGAAAAAGGTATCACAAGAGTAACGGGAGTTAAATTAAGAGATTAATGATAAACAGTACAGAGACATTAGCATTAAATTACGATTGGCCCGAGATTGAGAAGCATACCGAAAACGAGGGCATTGGTTTTCTTGTTAACATGGCAAAAGCAGGAAAAATCGATCCGTGGAACATTAACATTGTAGATGTTACAGACAAATACCTTGCGCACCTTTGCGAAATGAAGTCGCAAAACCTCAGATTAACCGGCAGAGCTTTTCTTTTTGCATCAGTGCTGTTGAATATGAAGTCGAAAGTCCTTGACGGGGTTGACATTATGCAGTTTCAACCGGAGGAGGACAATCATCTTGAATACGATGACGACGGATTTATTGTTGAATATCCCGAAGAAGATTATGTTCCGACTGTAAATGTTCAAAGTATAGATGATGTTCTGCAAAGAAGAACGAGTGTACGGCTTAACCGTAACAGAGTTGTAACCCTGCGTGATTTGATTCGCCAGTTGGAGTTTTACGAAAAGTTAGAAAAGAAGCAATCTTTAAAACAGGCTCATGAACGCGCTAAAAACAGGGTACGTTCTTACGCAAGATTTACACCGGAAGATATTATTAACCTTGCACACGAAGAATATATTGAAGATTGTGTATTGAAACTAAAAGAAAATCTTTCGCAGATTTTTGAACGTGAGGATAAAATAGAACTGAATGAACTTACGCTTCTCGGGATGGATAAGATAAGCGCCTATATAGCACTTCTGTTTTTATCTGCAGAGAGTGACTATGAGCTTGTTCAGGATGAATTTTATTCGGATTTGTATGTAGTCAGAGGTGAACATGGAACAGTTGAAAGCGCGGATTGAGGCTGTTTTATTCACAACGGCACAGGCTCTTTCCATAAAAGAAATAGCTGAAATACTTGGAGAAGAAGATGTTGATAAAGTAGAAGAAGCAATGCTTGATCTTATTATGGACTATTCATCAAGAGAAGGCGCGCTTGAAATAGATGATGAAAACGGCTACATTTTACAGGTAAAAGAAGAACACATGGATATAGTTGAAAAATTGTGTCCAGTGGAACTTAAACCGGCTGTGCTGCGAACACTTTCCGTTATCGCGCTGAAAGAACCCATTCGTCAGACTGATTTAAAAGAACTCAGAGGTTCAACTGCTTACGAACATGTTCAGGAGCTTCTTGATAAAGGTTTGATAAGCCGGACAAAAGACAAAAACGGCAGAAGCTACAATCTTAAAACAACGCAGAAATTTTCTGAATATTTTAAACTTAAAGGCGATACCCGCTCTTTAGCAAAACTTCTTGAAGTTGACAAAGGGATTAAAGATAATGATTAGAAGAAGTTTTTATATTACATCAATCGTAATTGTAATAACTGTTTTGGTCTTTGTTAAACTTTTACCGGCTTATTTTTACGGTGCCGGCGAACGCTGTTACAAAGCGCGGAATTATGTCGGCGCCTACAAAAACTTTGCAGCTGCAAAAAGTCTTGCTCCTTCTAATAAGGATTACCGCTATAACTATGTGCTTGCACTTGCACATTTGAAGCCGACCTTGAAAGTCCAAAAGGAAATGTTTGCAATATCTCAGGACAACAGACATGATGACAGCGCGAAAAGGCTTGCGCAGAATCAGATTGAAACATGGCAGATGAAAGTTCTGTCGGCTTACGGAAGTAATTATATAGAACAGGTACCGCTGGACAGCCACGTTTTGCGTTGGAACTTAAAATCAATGCCGCTGGATGTCAGTATTGAAATTCCTAAAAATGACACGCTTCCGCAGTACTACAATGCTGAAATTACAAAAGCCTTTATGCAGTGGCAAAACTCTACAGGCTTCATAAAATTTAATTTTATAGAGAAACCTTCAAAAGCAGATATTGTAGTAAAATTTATGGCACTTCCTGAAAGTAACTGTTCTTCTGCAGGATGCAAATATGTTGTTGCTTACACAAATCCGACCTTTAATGGCAACACTCTGAAAAAAATGACTATTACTCTTTATGATAAAGACGCTTACGGAAATTATTTTTCCGACAAAGAATTATATAACACAATTCTCCATGAAATCGGACACGCACTCGGAATAATGGGACACAGTTACAGTACCGATGACTTAATGTACATGTCCTCCAGGGAAACTCAGGACAAGATATTTACAAGATTTAGAAGCAGCTTCCAGTACCTTTCGGCAAAAGATCTGAACACATTAAGGCTGCTTTACAACATGACACCTACAATTACTGACACTCCTTTACAAGAAATAGACCGTGAAGGTTTGATTTATGCTCCTGTAGTTCTGGGGAGTGCAGAAGAAATTGGCAATCAGAAGTTAAAAGAGGCAGAAAATTACATTAAAAATGCTCCTGACCTTCCGGGGGGATATATTGATCTTGCAGTAGCCTACGCACAGCTCGGGAAACTTCGCAAAGCAACGGAAAATCTTGATACTGCTCTCCAGCTTGCAAAAACAGATCAAGATAAGTATGTGATTTATTACAACTATGCCGTTGTTTACCTTAATAATAACAAACCGGACAGCGCGCTTAAATATGCACAGACTGCCCAACGCATTAAAAACAGTGAAGAAATTCTGGACTTAATCAGCAACATTGAACACGCAATTTCTACAAAACAAAAGCCGTTTAAGGATAATTTCTTAACAGAGTAGCAGAGGAAATTGTCGGAACGCCTATCGCTGTTAACACTACATCTCTAAATTCAGTCCTGCTGAACCTTTTTACAAAACGAACCAAACTTTTTGTCATCCTGAATTTATTTCAGCATCTTTAAAATTCTAAAACAGAAATCTGGTGTAAAGTTATAATAGCTTAATTAAAAACTCTTCACAAAGGCTTTTAAAAAAAGTTTGTTTTAGTTATGTTTAATAAGTTGGCAGTAATAAAATGAGGAAAAGAAATGTATAATGTTGCGATAATCGGTGCAGGCCCTGCAGGAATTTTTGCGGCTCTTGAAATTACAAAACTTAAACCGGACTGGAAAGTAGTTTTAGTAGAAAAAGGCGAAAAAATTGAAAAGAGAAAATGCCTATTAAGAGAAGGTTACGAAAAATGTCCGACCTGCAAGAAATGCGGGCTTCTCTGCGGCTGGGGCGGAGCTGGCGCTTTTTCTGACGGGAAATTAACACTCACTCCGGATGTAGGAGGACACCTTGTAGACTATATGTCAAGAGATAAGGTTGAAGATTTAATCAGCTACTCGGATCAATTGTATCTTGATTTCGGTGCAACAGAAGAAGTTTTCGGAACAGATTTAAAAACATACAGAGAACTCGAAAGACAGGCCGTACTTGCTGAACTGAAACTCGTTTACTCTCCGGTAAGACATCTTGGTACTGAAAGAAGCCTTAATGTATTAAAAAATATGCAGGACTATCTGGCAAAAAGAATTACAATCTTGAATAACGTTTCAGCCAAAAGTCTGATTGTAGAATGTGAACAAGTAAAAGGCATTGTTCTTGATAATGGAGAAACAATTTCTGCTGAATACACAATTATCGCACCGGGCAGAGAAGGCGCAGACTGGCTTACTCAAGAATTTGCAATGAATAAAATAGGTATGGTAAATAATGCCGTTGATATAGGTGTCAGGGTTGAACTTCCGGCACCTGTTTTTGAACCTTTGACTGATAAATTATACGAATCAAAACTTATTTATCATTCGCCGACATTCGGGGATGAAGTCAGAACATTCTGTATGAACCCGAACGGTGAGGTTGTTCAAGAAAATTACAACGGAATTTCGACCGTAAATGGACACAGTTACGCAGAAAAGACTACAAATAATACAAACTTTGCTCTTCTTGTGAGTGAAAAATTTACAGAACCTTTCAAAGAACCTATTCAATACGGTCAGCATATTGCAAGACTTGCTAATATGTTAGGCGGCGGAATTTTAGTACAGCGCTTCGGGGATTTACTCGACGGCCGCCGCTCGACTCCTGAGAGAATAAAATCCAGCGTGCTCACTCCGACCTTAACCTGTGCAACTCCTGGTGATTTAAGCTTAGTTATTCCTTACAGACAGATGACAAGTATTATCGAAATGCTCTATGCCCTTGATAAAATTTGCCCTGGAACTGCTTCGAGATATACTCTTCTTTATGGTATCGAGGTTAAATTCTACTCGGCAAGAGTAAAATTAACAAACGAACTTGAAACGGAAGGCGTCAAAAATCTCTTTGCAATTGGGGACGGCGCCGGAGTAACAAGAGGGCTAATTCAGGCTTCAGCCTCCGGAGTTCACGTTGCAAGAACAATTTGTGCAAGATAAATAAATCCGCAGACAAAAATAAGGTGTTTTTCCCATCAAAACACCTTATTTTTTTATTGATTGCTCCGGCTGGAAGTGCTATAATTTAATCATGGAAAATAAGGTTAGTTTAACAACACAAAATCGTCTTATTATATCCGGTCTGCTTTTGAGCACAATTCTAATTGTTGCGATTGCAATTTTTGCGATTTTCAATATTCAGAAAAAATTAAACGAAGGTTACCAGAATTTCGGTCAGGTAATCTCCAAAACACTTGCCATAGAAAGCGTTCAGCTTACCAAAAACCTTCCCGCGGACAGGGTTAGAGAAACACTTAAAGAACACTCTGAAAGTATTCTTAAAAGTCATAACGATATTGTATTTATTGAATTCCGCGATAAAGACGGCAAACTGATATTTTCAGGCAGACACGAAAACCAATCAAATACAGGAAAACCTAATATAACAGTTACTTCCCCGCTTCTTGCTCAAAACGAAAAAACATCAATCGGTTCTGTAACAGTAGGCCTCTCCGGCAACATAATAAGCCAGATTTCATCCACAACAAGAGCATCGCTTTTGTTCGTATTCTCGCTTGCCTGGCTCGTTTTTGCCTTTGTTATTCTTATCAATACATTCCTCATAACACGAGAACTCAGAATATTGCAGGAGGGGGTTAAAAAAATCTCTACCGGCGAATTTGGCTATAAAATTTCCGGTAAAGAAGTCAGCAGCGAGGTAAAAGAACTGTTTGATGCTTTTAATGACATGTCAAGCAGACTTCACATATATGAGGAGCAGAATATTGACCGCATTATGCTTGAGAGAAACAAGTTTGAATCAGTTTTAATGAGTATTGCAAACGGCGTTGTTGTATGCGATGACAATGACAATGTGGTACTCGTAAATAATCATGCACAAACACTCCTTGAGGTTACAGAAGATCAGCTTTTGAATAAAAAGATACAAAACTATATTGATACCTCGGGCAGCGAATGCTTTAAAGAAAAAATCGAACAGTTCAAAGATACCCCGCTTGAAATTATTGAGAAAAAACCTATTGAATTTAATATAAATGTCGACAAAAGAGTTATTAAATCAATAATTTCGCCGATGTTTACCAGAAATAAGGATTATGTAGGCTACATTATTGTTCTTATAGATATGACAAAAGAAGCGGAAATGGATCAGATGAGGGCGCACTTTATCTCAAACGTTTCCCATGAACTCAGAACTCCGGTAACTGTTTTGAGAAGCTATATTGACACTCTCTACAATTACGGAAACGAATTTGACTACGAAACGCAAAAAGAGTTTATCGGTACAATTAATCAGGAAATTATAAGGCTTAACCGTATGGTTAATGATATTCTTGACTTTTCACGTCTGGAATCAAACGTTGAGATTGAAAAAACTATTAACAACATCTCATATCTTGTTGATGAGTGCGTAAATCAGGTTGCTGTATTAACAAAAGAACACAACATTCACATAAAAATCACAAAGGACGAAAACATTCCTGAATTTTTATTTAACTATGACAGTATAGAAAGAGCCTTAACAAACCTTCTTTCCAATGCCATCAAATATTCACCGGACAATTCGCAGATTGATGTACGTGCGGTTTATAATAAAGAAAGTAACGAGGTTGAAATTTCGGTGACAGATCAGGGCTGCGGCATTGCTCAGGAACATTTGAAAAAGATTTTTGACCGCTTTTACAGAGTTGAAAATAATACTCACACAATTAAAGGAACAGGATTGGGGCTTAATCTTGTTAAAACAACAATTGAAAAACACCACGGCGGAAAAGTCTTTGTTACATCAGAGGTAGGCAAAGGGTCAACATTCGGGTTCAGGCTTCCTGCAGTCACTATTGATGAATGTGCTAATGTATAGCAAAAATTTTTATTTACATGTTTTAATTTTGCTATGAAAATTTCAGGCGACAATTCTCAGGACAGAAGATATAATACGATAAAAGATGTCGGCGCAACGCTTACAGGCCTTGCTGCAGGTTATGAAATACGAAAATTTGCGCCTAAATATCTTATAAGACCTGTATTTGTAAACAGACTAAAAGCTTATACTAGCACAACATCCGCACAGAACACAATTATCCGCGAAAAGCTTCAGGATGTTTTAAATAAAATTAATTTTAAACTGCCTGATGATAAAAAAATAAAAATTCAATTTATAGACAGTAATTACAAAGCGGAAAATAAACACATCGAGGCTGTCAAACGCGGGGTTAATGCTTGTTTTGACACAAATACCCGAACTGTCTGGCTTAACAAAAAAATGCCAATTCCTGGCTTCCATGAACTGGCACACGCAAAAGACCTTATGAGCGGATTTTTACCAGCCTGTAAAACTGCCTCAAGATTTACCGGCAGACTATTCGGATTTGTACTGCCTGTATTTGCAGTTTGCACAAATAGAGCAGAGGAGCGTCCTGAAAAACCTCTTAATAAAGTAGAAAAAACCTCAAACTTCATCAGAAATAATATAGGGAAGCTCACCCTGATTGCGGCTGCACCAAAAATAATTCTGGAAGCAAGTGCTAACTATAAAGGAAATAAATTTGCAAAAGAGGCAAAACTTCCGCCGGAAATTTTAAAACTAGTAAGAAAAACTCACAGATTAAGCAACGTAAGCTATCTTACCGGAGCAGCTCTCCTTGCATTCAGTTCTTACGCAGCGGTAAAAATTAAAGATTTCATCTCGTCTAAGGCCTGATACCTAGCTGAAAAGACCGTTAATCTTATCAATAATTTCCTGTGGATCTACTTCATTTGTAACCTTATTTATATCCTGCGCAATCTGATAGAGTTTAGCAGCCTCAATTTTGTCGCCGGTAATAGTTATTGCTCTTGCCAGATTAAAATGTGCCAGCGCATAATTCGGGTTACATTCGATAGATTTTTTAAACAGTTCAATTGCCTTTTGAACCCTGCCTAAATCGTCAAGATATATTACACCAAGATTATTGTATGCAATATCGTAATTGTTGTCATACTCAATTGCAAGCTCGTATTCTTTTATAGCCTCATCAAGATCGCCGTTGCCCCAGTACAAAAATCCGAGATTACAGTGAATTTTAGCATTTTTAGGCTCTAAATCCAACGCGTTTCTGTAAACAGTCAGAGCATTCTCGTAATCCTCTTTATCGTAAAAAGCGCTGCCAAGATTTACGTAAATATCTATATCATCAGGAGTTTGAAGATATGCACTCTGATAAGAAGTAATCGCAGCATCAATGTCACGCTTTGCCTCCTGATAAACAAACCCGAGTGTCTGGTTAATTACACTTGTCCACTGCCTTTTAGGGTTAAGAGTTACTGCAGTTTGAAAATGAGAAATAGCACCGTCTATATCGCCTTTAACATACAGAATGTTTGCAAGATTTGAATGTACATCAGGCATATTCGGCATAATTTGTATAAGCTTATGGTAAACTTCAACAGCACTATCGTAGTCGCCGATTTCTTCGTAAGCCTGACACAGGTGCCGGTAAGCTTCAATATTTAAACAGTCAAGCCAGATAGCCATTTTGTATTCAGTAATAGCATCCTCGTACCTTCCGATAGAACAATATATATCACCAAGCAGACAATAAAGCGGAATAAATCCCGGAGCCTTCTCAATTGCCTCTACGTAAATTTCAATTGCTTTTTCAATCCCCCTTGTCTGAACAAGATAAAAGCCTTTTGCAAGAATTGGAAAAAACTTAAAGTAGGAAATGAATCTTGCTACATTTTTAATTGCTTGTATATCAAATGGCAGAGTAGTCAGAGATAAAATATATTCCCATTTTGACTTCCACCACATTTTGAAAGATTTTACAGAAGAAACCCTGTAGAGATTTGAAAGTAAAAAATGTGCGCAGGAATTTCTAAACGGCATATATTTTATGGACTTCCTGGCATTAATAGCAGCCTCCAGAAAGCGAGCTTTCTTTGTGTAAGTTTCTGCAAGCATATAGTAAGCTCTTGCATATTTAGGCTTTTTAGAAACTGCCATATCAAGATAATTAATAGCTTTATCTAAATCACCCTTATAAAAATGAGCCTGCCCTATCTTAAAATATATTTCAGCAGAATCAATATACGACTCCAGTGCACGTTGATACTCGGTAATTGCTTCATCAATATACTGGCAGGAATTATAAATATCAAGATGCCATGCTAAATATAAATCACCGAGTCTTACATGCAAATCAGCATTTGTCGGATCTTCCTGCAGTCCTATCTGACATAATTCAATAGCTGATTTTACGTTGCCTGTTTTGTATTCTTTACGTATCTTTTTCTCTAACTGTTTAGTATTATTCATAATTAAATCTTAAATTCTTGACATTCAGCCGGAATGTGTTCCATACTAATCATTATAATGAAGTCTGTATAAAATAGCAAGTTGTTAAGTTTTATACAGAGAGAGCAGGCTAAAGGAGCACAAATGAAAGAGAACAAGATTTACTTTGTAGATGTTACCAACCGTGACGGAGTTCAAACCTCAAGATTAGGGCTGGCAAAACTTCAAAAGACTATTATTAACATAATGCTGGATGATATGGGAATAACACAGTCAGAGTTTGGTTTTCCTACTACACAGCACGAGATAAATTATTTGAACGGAAATCTAGAGCTTGTTGAGAGAAATGTTATATCAAAAACAAAACTCTCAGGCTGGATGAGAGCTATCGCAAGCGATGTTGAACTTTCTTTTAATAATGTTCCTAAACTCAAAAACGTAAACCTTTCGCAATCGACTTCAGAACAGATGATTAACGGTAAGTATCAGGGCAAGAAAACACCTGATGACTTAATACACATGACACAAGATGCCGTCAGATGCGCAGTTTCAAAAGGGGCAGAAATAATAGGTGTAAATGCTGAAGATGCTTCAAGAAGCGATATAGATTATCTTATCAAATATGCAAAAGCCGCGCAAAAAGCCGGAGCACAGAGATTTAGATACTGCGATACTCTGGGGTTTGAAGACCCTAAAACTGCCTACGACAGGATTTATAAAATTGCAAGAGCAACAGGAATGTCCATAGAGCTTCACTACCATAATGATTTAGGTATGGCGGTCGGGTGTTCTGTTATGGGAGCAAAAGCAGCTATTGATGCGGGTGTTGATGCTTACATAAATACTGCAATCAACGGTATGGGCGAACGCGCTGGAAATGCGGATTTGGTTTCCTGCCTGCTGGCAGTCTTGAAGTCTGCAGGTTTTAGAGGGGAATACCATATCGACCCTAATATTGACCTGAGTAAAGCCTGGCAGCTTGCCAAATATACTGCCTACGCATTCGGAGTTCCTATTCCGATGAACCAGCCGGCTGTCGGAGATAACGCGTTTGCCCATGAATCAGGAATTCACGCTGACGGCGCACTGAAAGATCGCAGAAACTACGAACTTTATGATTTTGAAGAACTTGGCAGGGGAGAGCCTGAAATCATCGAAACCGGAAGAATGATTACAACCGGAGAATACGGTGGCATTAAGGGATTTAGAAACGTATATGACAACCTTGAACTTGAATTCAAGGATGAACATGAAGCGCGGAATATTCTAGAACTAGTAAGGTACGCCAACGTTCATACACAGAAACCGCTTACCTCAAGCGAATTAAGGTTTATCTACTACTATCCGGATATTGCTGCAAAAATTATGACAGTATCACCGTATTATAAACCGCAGGGAGCGATAAAAGAACGCATTGACGCGCATATCTTAACAAAACCGCACAGGATTATATAATGACATTAGAAAGCGTAAAAGCGTATCTGAAAAAATTTAATAAAGATAAAGATATAATCGAACTTTCCCAATCGAGTGCAACCGTAGCACTTGCGGCAGAAGCGCTTGGGGTTGAAGCTGCAAGAATTGCCAAAACCCTTTCGTTTAAAACACCTGACGGTGCAATTCTTGTTGTAACGGCAGGCGATGCAAGGATTAATAACAAAAAATTTAAGACGGTTTTCGGAATTAAAGCAAAAATGCTGTCACCCGATGAAGTAGTAGAATTTACAGGACACGCAATCGGCGGCGTCTGCCCGTTTGCAATTGAAAATACAAACGTAAAAATTTATTTGGATATATCTCTAAAAAGATTTGATACAATATATCCTGCCTGCGGAAGCGGAAATTCGGCCATAAAACTTACATGTCAGGAACTTCAGGAGCTTTCATGCGCATCTGACTGGGTTGATGTCTGCTAAATATGAATTTTTGTAACGTTTTTAAAGTTTTCACACCATTTTGCCGTCTACAGTAACGGGAAATCATAAAGGGAATTCTGGCAATGGGAATGGCAGCATCGCAGGCTCGTTTTCTCGGGCTGACTGCAAGAAAAACAAATGTTGAATACGAAGGGCAGCAGATTAACCAGCAGCGCACTACCCTTTCAAATCAGTCTGCCAATTATTACAACCAGCTCCTTGGTATGAGTGTCCCAGTTCCTCCATCGGTAGAAGATTATACGAAAACAGTTTATACATTTACTGACGGTGCACTTTCAAATAATATTACCTCTCTAATTGCACAGGGCAACGGTAATTACATGATTTCTTACACCAGAAACTGCCGGAATGATAATACAGTTGTGGCGACAACTTCTCATATAGTAACCAGATTAACCAAAACCCCGATTAACAGAGAACTTTATGAACAGTTTTTAACAGGTACAAACGGAGGCTGCTATACATCAGCAGTTAACAGCTATGATGCAGCACACTTCGCACATACATTAACCCACATGCTTGAAGCCGGCGACTATACAACCTCTGACGGAAACAAGTTAACAATTTATCCTTACGGCTACGGGGGCGGTACCAGTTATCTTAACTCGCGCTGGTGGAATACAGTATCAGGAGGATCCAGCGGAAACAGAATTCTTATGGATCAAATCAGCGCAGAACTTGCAGGTACAGAGGAACAGCAAAAAATCGTAGACCTTCTTTATGAATTTTTAAAAGATACAAGCGGTGAAAATGTCGATGCAACCAAACCATTAACCTGTCCTGCAGACAGAGGGAATAATGTTCCACAGGCAAGAAAGGATTACCTGAGAAATCAGGTTCTCACACTTATTAACAGCTTTGGGAATTCATCAGACAGCTATTATGTAGGCGCAGACAAATTACGCACACTTGGCAATATTGAGGACGCTGAACGCGATGGCAATGGATTAATCACTAAATACACAGGTAATGACAAATACCTTTCAAGTTTGACGACCGAACAGCTTAACAAACTTGAAGAACAGGAAAAACAATACATTAATATGCTTACCGACAAATACGGCGCCGGTGCCTGGATGGTAAGATATATTCAAAATACTACAAGCGGGGAATGGGTTCCGTATTTTTACAGGGCTGATGATCTTGAAAAGGCTATTTATAAAGAATCAACCGATGGCAGCATGTCATTTATTCCGTGCTACACAACCGGCTCGGAAAGAGAAACAACAGAAATTAAAGGTGTGATTGCAAAACTTGAGCAGGATACCTCGGGCAGATATATTAATATAACATTAAATCCGGGTACCGAAGATGAGGTAACTTATGCACTTACCACAGAAACATCAACTGATCAGGATGCTTACAATGACGCTATGAATCAGTATGAGTATGACAAAACCTGTTACGACAAAGCAATTGAAGATATAAATAACAAAATAGAAATTACCCAGTGTGAGGACAAAAACCTTGAACTCAGACTGAAACAGCTTGATACAGAGCAGGATGCAATATCAACTGAAATTGATGCAGTTCAAAAAATCATTGAAAAAAATGTTGAATCAAGCTTCAAAATCTTCGGGTAAACCTGATTGCCCCCACACAAAAAGTTCAATGATGATTTATATTTTTCCTGTATCTTTTGCGGCTTTAAACTCATCCCTTAAAAATATTTGATTGTTATTTGCATCTTTAATAACTAGCGACTTTACAACTTTTTTATAATCCTGCGGGAATGTTTCTTTACAGAAAACAATAACATCTTCTTCATCATCAAAAAGTTCTTCATCCCTGAAAACATTAGGTTTTCCAAGTTCTTCATCGTACACATGACGCTCCGGCACAGCAGGTCTGTCAAAAGAATAATCAAATCCTTTAAATGGGACAAAGCTACTTATTTTTCCAATCAGCATTATGAAATTTCTCCTTGTAGAAAACATAAAAACAGAGAAAAAAATTTTTTGCGCAGAAAACTAATCAAAATTAACAAATTCTTTCACCGGAACACCGAGAACATCTGCAATAAGAAATAATTTTCTCAAACTTATAAATTCCTTTCCTGTTTCAATGCAGGCAAGATGCTCTCTGGACAAATCAATCATTTCAGCAAGCTGGTTCTGCGAAAGCTTTTTAGCTTTGCGAAAGTTTTTTATATTCACCCCGAGTGATAAAAGTCTTGACATATTTATATATTGCAACAATAATATAATTAAATATGTAAGATAACACCTTACAAAATAAACGGAAAGGAGAACGCTATGCAGAATAAAACAGTGGGGTTCACACTGGCAGAGGTGCTTATTACACTTGGCATTATCGGGATTGTAGCTGCAATGACCCTTCCTGCAGTAATAAATCGGACACAGAGCAAAGAACTTGAAACACAGTTTAAAAAAGTTTACGCAGAACTAAATCAGGTTGCACAGATGTTTAAAAAGGATTACGGCATAAGTGTATCTGAATATGCTTCATCAATCCCATGGATTTCATCTACAAATAGTGCATCTATTTTAATTCCGAAAATAATGGTATACTTTAAAGGCGCAAAACTAATAGATGACACAAAATTTAAATCACAGGATGAAGAAGGAAACGTAAAAAGCGTAGGATATGACATTTATACAATGAACGGCAGCAAATTAAAAATGGGGCCATGTGACGATTCCGGTTTTTATTCTGAAGGCGGAGGAAGAATTTATTCATTTGTCGGCGATAAAGTAGCATCCGGCAACGATGGGCCTGTTGTCTGTGTTGATATAAACGGGATGAAAAGGCCGAACAAATACGGATACGACATACACATATTTTATTTTACAACAGACGGCTATGTATATCCTATGGGACAGCCTCACAAGGATAACCCTGAGAACAGTACTATAACAGATGCTACTTCAGCTAATTTCTTTGTTACCGGAAAATCATACTGTAAAAGTACATCAAATGTTCGAAATCAAGCAGCATGCGCATATTATGCAATTCAAAATGTTAACCCGCAGGGGGAGGGCAATTACTGGCAGGATTTTCTCGGGAAAAATAAATAAACCGGTTTTTTATGCTAAAATTAAGAAAAAACAAATAAGGAGAAAAACTTATGGGAATGACTTTAGCTGAAAAAATTATATCCGAACATGCGGGACATACCGTAAAAGCAGGGGAACTTGTTATTGCTGATGTTGACGTTACAGCAGTGCAGGACGGAACAGGGCCATTAATGGTTCAGGAATTTAAAAAGCTTGGCATTCCGCGGCTTAAAAATCCTCAAAGGAGCATTCTCTTTATTGACCACGCTTCACCGAGTCCGAGAAAAGAACTTTCAAATACACACACAGTTTTAAGAGAATTTTCTAAAGAATACGGCGCTGTATTATCAGACGTAGGAGCAGGAGTTTGCCATCAGAGATTGGTGGAAACTTTTGTAAATCCCGGAGAAATCCTTGTCGGGGCCGATTCTCACACCTGCACCTCCGGGGCTCTCGGTGCTTTTGCAACAGGCATGGGGTCAACCGATATTGCGGTTGCTATGGCACTCGGAAAAACATGGCTAAAGGTTCCTGCAACTTTTAAAATTGAAGTTACCGGCAAATTTAAACCTGGCATTTGCTCAAAAGATTTAATGCTGCATTTGATTGGAATGATAGGAGCAGACGGGGCAACTTATAAAGCGCTGGAATTTTGCGGGGATACAATTGATAATATGACAATGTCCGAACGCTTCACACTTGCAAATATGGCGGTTGAAGCCGGTGCAAAGGCAGGCCTTTTCTCATCTGATGACAAAACAAAAGCTTATTTAAAATCAAGAGGCAGAGAAGATAAATTTAGAGCAATATCACCGGACAGCGATGCAGTTTATGAACGTGTTATAAAAATTAACGCGGAAGATATAGAGCATACTGTTTCTTGCCCTCACACCGTTGATAACACAAAACCTGCAAAAGACTTGAAAGATGTAAAAGTTGATCAGGTGTTTGTCGGAACCTGCACAAACGGACGTATTGAAGATTTACGGATTGTGGCTGAAATTCTGGAAGACAGAAAAGTTCACGAAGGAGTCAGAATGCTTATCTGTCCGGCTTCAAAAGATGTCTACCTGCAGGCTCTGGATGAAGGTTTAATAAAAATATTTGTAGAAGCTAATGCGACAATTCTTCCTCCTGGCTGCGGGCCGTGCGTCGGGGTTCATGCAGGAACCCTCGCTGATGGAGAAGTATGCCTTGCTACTCAAAATAGAAACTTTCAGGGCAGAATGGGCAACGTAAACGGATTTATTTACCTTGCATCCCCTTATGTTGCAGCTTATACCGCACTAAGAGGCCACATAAGCACTGAATAAATTATAATGTTTCAAAACATAATATAGCCCGCTTAAGGTATAGTTTAGAATAAACAATTTATATCAAAAATTCCTTACTATTTAAGTAAGGAGATTTGTGATGTCCTCTAATAAGCTGCAATACCGCAAGATGAATTTGGAAGAACTCGTTGTGCTCTCACAGCAGAACGATTTTAAAGCGCTTGAAGAACTTATAAAAAGAGAACAAAAAAATATTTTTGCAACATTTTCCTATCTCACAAACAAACGTGAAAATGTTGCCGACTTAACCCAGGAAGCCCTATTGAGGCTTGCACGAAACATTCATAGCCTGAAAAATCCCAAACATTTTAAGGGCTGGCTCAACCAGATAGTCACAAACCTCTTTTATGATGAACTAAGACGCACTTCAAGAAAACCCGAAACCGTATCTATGGATGAAGAGCAGGATGAAGAAACTCAGTTTTCAATAAAATCAATTCTTCAGGATCCAAAATGCAAACCGCCTGAAAAATGTATTTCAAACGAAATGGAAAGATTTATCAAACAGGCGATAAGAGAGTTGCCTGAACAATTCAGAATTGCAATTGTGCTAAGGGAACTTCAGGGTCTCAGCTATGAAGAAATTGCAGAAGCCACCAACGCAAGCGTCGGAACAGTTAAATCACGTATTTCACGAGCCCGAGTGAAGCTTCAGGACGGACTAAAAGCTTATATTTAAGGAGGTATTAATGCACGAACTCACCTGTAATCAGGTTGTCACACTTTTAACCTTTTATATAGAAAACAAACTAAGCACAAAACTCAGCAGACAGATACAGGAACATCTGGCAATCTGCCCGAAATGTATGGAAAAATACAAAAAGCTGCAAAAAATTCTTGAAAATTTCAGCGCTATTAAATTAAAAATTTCTTCTGATGAGATTGAACCGGATGAAACTATTTATGAAACGCCGCAGTATGAAACTTTCAAAGCAAACCTATCTGCCTACATTGATAACGAATTAAGCGACATGGAAAACATTAAAATAAAAAAAATTGCAATTTCAAACCCGCTTGCAAGAAGAGATCTTGAAAACATTTACGCATTCAAACAGCTTTTACAGAGTTCTTTTAATAAAACTAAAAATGAATTAAAGCAGGATTATTCAAAAAAAACGCTTGAAAAGCTATATCTGAGTAAGGAAGCTGATAAAATTCCTCAATTTTATAAACTTATGGGAATATTTGCCTGCCTTATGCTTGTTATGCTTATCGGGCTACTAAATATGCTAAATTTTTAACCCGTCAGCACTGCCGAATCTAGCAGACGCCCTGCTCTGGTACTGTTCCAGCGAAATTCCGCGCGGGGCTTCCAGATGCTTCATTTGCCGTGATTTCATTTTAGCAAGTGCATTTTTTTGCTGTTTTGCTGCATACTCGTTTCTTATGATCGGCGTAATAATGTTTGAAGAAATTATAGAGCCGACAAGACTTGCACCGACATCTACTCCGTTTTTAAACGGTTTAAAATGGTCTGCAATTTCATCAAAATTAGCAAGTTTAGTAATATCAAAATCCCATTTGCCAACAGGACTTTTAATTCCCCTTTTAGATTTTACCGGAATACCTGTTTTTTCAAGATAGGCAAGAATTTTCGGGGTAGAAAGTTTTCCAGTTTTAACGAGCTTTGACCCGACCGCTTTTACAGAATTAGTGACAACATAAAAAGATATAATGTTAGCAGCAGCATCCGCAGCCTCCTGAGGAATAAGAAAAAGTTTCTGCTCTCTTGAAATTTTATCGTTAAAAACAACAGCAGCAACCTGAGCAAGAGAGGAAAGTATCCATCCGAGCACACCTGTGTGTACCAGCATTTTCCCTGGGTTTTCACCGTACTTTTTATAAATTACGTTTTTAAAGTCGTCAAACATTGCTGCCGGAGATTTCATGATTTTTTACCTCCGTCAGGCTTCTTGCCGTCATCAATCAGAAAGTTAGTGATAAATTTTGTAAGCGGCGCATCAATTAAGAAGTTTGTAAACATCATTACAACAAGCGCAACAATTGTTCCGAGAGCATTTTTATACTGTTCAAATGCGTCAGGATTGTTAGCGAGCTTTCCTTTAGGGGTAAAGAAAGTATTCAGTTTATTAAGTTTTATAAGATTTCCGGCTTTATCAACATCGCCTGCTTTTTTCGACCATGCACCGATTGCTTTTATACAGCCCTTTCTAATTGCAAAACCTGTAAGTGTTCCGGCAATAATTTTTCCTATTGTACGGGCAACAGAAACTTTGCGTGTTTCTTCATCAACACTTTTATTATGCGCATCAATAAACGGCTGTGTAACAAGAGCCGTAACACCCAGAATTAAGCGTTGCTCTGCGGAGGAACATTTTTTACCCATCAAAGCAACCTTATCAATCCAGTAATCCTTCTTAAAAACAGTATTAGGGATAGAATTATACACGCGCCTGCCAAAGGTACCTATTTTTTCAGATACCGAACCGTGCACACATGAATTAATAGAGCTTACTGATACCATATTTCTACCCGATACTATAAAGATTATCAAGTTTGAAAATTGCCTTGATACCGGAAATTTTTAAGAAATATTAACAAATCCGGAATTCATTCGGGGCAACACCTTATTTACTACACATATTCTAAAATATGGCAGCAAAATAATTATTTCGGCCTAAAAAATCATACACCCAAATATCGGACAATTCAATAAATATTTTATAAAATAGCTCCCTTAGGCACAACAGTAACCCCGTTCGGTGATACGTGGAAGCCGCGTTTTATATCTTCTTCACGATTGTAGCCTATTCTTGTATTTGGCGGAATATAAACATTTTTATCAATTATCGCTTTTTTAATACGGGAATATCTGCCTACCTCTACATTTTCCATAAGAATACTTTCGTAAATCTGTGAATAGCTGTTAACCTTGACTTTCGGAGAAAGAACACATTTTGAAAGACTTCCGCCGGACACAATACAGCCTTCAGATACCATTGAATTTGTAGCCATGCCGACTCTGTCACCCTCCTGCCAGATAAACTTTGCGGGCGGGTAGTTATAGTTAAAACTTCTCAACGGCCAGTCTTTGGAATACAGATTCAATTCAGGGTTTGACTGAAGCAAATCCATATTTGCCTGCCAGTAAGCATCAATACTTCCGACATCCCTCCAGTAGCCACGTTCAGCATCAGTAATGCCAGGAAACTCATTTGTTGCAAAATTGTATATATAAATCTTTTTTCCTTCTTTCAAGAGCATCGGAATAACATTTTTTCCGAAATCATGGCTGGATGCCTCTATCCCCTCATCTTCTTCAAGAGCTTTAAGGAGAGTATCCTTATTGAAAATATAATTTCCCATAGAAGCAAGACACATATCAGGATTTCCCGGAATTGATTTAGGCTTTTCCTTTGGCTTTTCAACGAAATTCACAAGACGCCAGTCATCGTCAACTTCTATAATTCCAAACTCCGATGCTTCCTCTATTGGTATAGGAATAGCTGAAATAGACAAATCCGCAGCTTTTTCCTTATGAAAATCCAACATTTGCGACACATCCATTTTATAAATGTGATCACCGCCAAATATACAAACATAATCAGGATCTTCATCCGTAATATGAAAAACATTCTGATAAATAGCATCGGCAGTACCTCTGTACCAGTCGGAGCCTGTTCTCATCTGCGCAGGTGCAAGGTCAACATACTGATTTAAAAACGGCGACAATGCCCAACCTCTTGTAATGTGTTTATTTAAAGAATCAGATTTATACTGTGTTAAAACTTTAATCTTAAAAAAACCGGAATTTATAAAATTATTCAGTACAAAATCAATAATTCTGTAACGCCCGCCAAAAGGAACTGCAGGTTTTGCACGGTCTTTCGTCAAAGGAAGAAGCCTTCTGCCTTCGCCGCCTGCTAAAATCATCACAAGAGCATCATCAATCGACATGTCCTACCCCCTCTTTCAAATCTTTAATAAAATTATACACCATGATTGAATAAAATGCACGGATTAATTTATATCAATATCTTTTCTGTAATATTTATGTGCCATCACTATTTTTTCGGCGTATTCTTTCAGAACAGGGAACGGATTTTCAGCATTTACACAGAGAGAAAGAACCCGTCCTCCGTTTGAAAATAATTTACCGTTTTCTTCTCTTACGCCTGATTTATAAGCAATGACAGCATCATTTTCAGGAATGATAATCTCATCCCCCTTAACCGGTTTATCAGGATAACCCTCTGCAGCAACTGTCAGACAGGCGCCTGTTCCTGATTTATACTCCGGCTCTGTTCCGTTTAGAAGAATATCCAGAAAATCATTCTTGAGATTTGCAAGAATTGCCTGACATTCAGGATCGCCAAGGCGTACGTTGTATTCAAGAACATACCAGTCATCACGCGCCCAGATAAGCCCTGAATATATAAACCCATTAAAATCTGCCCCCTCTTTTATTAGAGCCGTTTCAAGTTTTTTAAGGTAAATATTTAATTTTTCCTGCTGAATTTTAGAAAGCGTCACCGGACAATAAGCACCCATTCCGCCTGTATTTGGAGAATCTTTTTCCGCAGAAAGACGCTTAAAATCTCTTGCCGGTTTAAAGTTTATCAATCTGCCGTTATAAAAATAAGACATAACTGAAAGTTCTTCTCCCTCCAGATATTCCTCAATAAAATACCTGTTTGGAGAAATTTTCCTTGTAAATAAATCTTTTTCCTTCTGGTTATACACAACTTTTACGCCTTTGCCTTTACAAAGCCCGTCCATTTTGACAACCTGAGGAAATTCCGGATATTCAACAGGTAAAAGTTTTGCGCACTTAATACCGTTGTTTGCCATAAACATTTTTGCAGTAAGTTTTGAACTCTCAAGCTGCGAAAACTTCTTACTTACCCCGATACAATCAATACCGTTACTTCTGTAAAAATCTGCTAACCCGTCACAAATTGGCTGCTCCGGTCCTAAGATTACCAGATCAGGGTTTTCAGCATCAGAAAACACAACTTTTGCGCACAGTGGTGATTTAGAAACGGCTGCCCTGATAGCTTCCTCGCGTGCTCCCCCGCCGATAACAAGAACCTTTAATGACATCCGCCGCAGCCTCCTCCGGAACAGCCGCCACAGCTATCTCCATCATATAAGTCCGAAAAATCAAAGACTTTATCTTCCAGAATACATTCAATAACTTTCGGGTAAAGCGCATGCTCAACTCTGTGAATTGCCGCCTCAAATTCGTCATAGTGCATTAGGTTAGGAATTAAAACCGGATACTGAGCAAGGATTTTTCCCCCGTCAAGCTCATTTGTAACATAGTGCACTGTAACCCCGCTTACCTTAACTCCTGCATTAAAAGCTCTTTGAATTGCATCTTTCCCTTTGAATGCAGGCAGGAGAGACGGATGAATGTTCACAAATTTTCCGAGTTCCAGAACATCTTCGGGAAGCACCCTCATATATCCCGCAAGAACTATTAAATCAAAATTTCTTGCACCGAAATACTCGGCATTCTCCTCAAAAGGCAGGTATTGATGTTTTATACCAAGCTTTTTAGCACGCTCTAGAATGTAAGCATTCATATTATCGGAAAGACAAGTTATATCAACATCTTTATCTTTAAAAAATTTTGCGATTGCCTCAAAATTACTTCCGTTCCCCGAGCCCATTACAGCAATCTTTTTCATAAAACAGCCTCCTTATCTGCTTTTACAACTTTTCCAAAAATAAAAGGTTCATACTCCCTGCAGATTTCGGTAATTTTTGCAGCACACTCTTCGCGTGCGATTACACAAAAACCTGCACCGCAGTTAAAAACTTCGTATACCTCATCGCCGGCAAGCATTTTCAACTTTTTAAAAACAGGCTGTGTCGGGATAAGATTATAATCAAGCTCAACATCCAAATTTTCAGGAATTACCCTGATCAAATTATTAAAAATTCCTCCGCCTGTAATATTTGCCGCAGCTTTTATTAAACCGCTATCCCACAGCGTCTGAACCTCATTAAAATAAACGTAAGCCGGCACAAGCATTTCCTCAAATTCTATATTAGAAATTTTATCTTCATCTAAAAACTTCCTGATGAGAGTGAACCCGTTTGCGTGAATTCCCGAGGATTTTAAACCTATTACAACATCACCGGCTTCAACATGCTGCACTGTCAGATTTTTTTCTATTCCGACAGCAAAGCCGCAAATATCAATGACACCCTCCCTCAAGATATGCGGCACCTCGGAAGTTTCACCGCCTGTGAGCCTGCAGCCGTACTTTTTAAGCTCCCTTTCCAGTTCAATAATAATCTCAGCAACAGCACAGCTATCCAGCTTATTTACTGCTATATAATCCTGAAAACTAATTGCATTTGCAGGTCTGGTTGCAAGGTCGTTAAGATTGGCCGCAATTAAATCAACTGCAATCTCTTTATACATTTTCCTCTCATAAAGAGGAATAATTTTAGAGCCGATACCGTCACAGCAGGTCAGAATTTTTACACCGCCGTCAGAAACTGCAGAGCCTGCAAAAGCTAAAGAATTTTCAGAAGAAAATACCGGCTTAATTCTGTTATTCAGCATTTCTGTTTCCTGAAGGTTTACTCCCGATTTTTTATACATATCTCCCATACTTTTATTTTATTACAAAAAACTTTCATAAAAAGACCGCCTTGAAAAAATAAAGCGGTCTGATTTTTAAGTTTATAGATATAAACTATTTGCACAGTGCAAGCAATATACCGGCAGCAACAGCAGAACCGATTACACCTGCAACGTTCGGTCCCATTGCGTGCATAAGGAGATAATTCTGCGGGTTTGCCTCAAGTCCGACTTTGTTTGAAACCCTTGCTGCCATTGGCACCGCAGAAACCCCTGCAGAGCCGATGAGCGGATTAATTTTATCTTTAGAAAATAAGTTCATTATTTTCGCAAACAACACACCGCCTGCTGTCGCAAAACTGAAAGCAAGAATACCAAGAATTAAGATAAACAGTGTCTGAGTGGTTAAAAACTGATCTGATGACAGTTTTGAACCAACAGAAAGTCCGAGGAAAATTGTTACGATATTAATTAAAGCGTTCTGCATAGTATCAGAAAGTCTTTCAACAACACCGCACTCTTTGCATAAGTTACCGAATGTTAAGGCACCTACAAGCGGACAGGCATCCGGAAGAAAAATTATACAAAGTCCTAAAACAACCAGAGGGAACACAATTTTTTCACGTTTTGAAACCTCTCTTAACTGTTTCATCTCAATTTTACGCTCAGCTTCTGTAGTTAAAAGTTTCATAATAGGAGGCTGAATAACCGGAACAAGCGCCATATACGAATATGCAGCAACAGCAATCGCACCTAAAAGTTCAGGCGCAAGCTTTGAGGTAACATATATGGAAGTAGGCCCGTCCGCACCTCCGATAATACCAATTGCTCCTGATTGAGGAAGCGTAAAACCGAAACAGCACAATGCAAGTAACAATGCAGCAAAAATACCAAACTGCGCAGCACCGCCAAGAAGTGCAGTTTTAGGGTTTGCAATCAGCGGACCAAAATCTGTCATTGCGCCGACACCCATAAAGATTATTAGCGGAAATAACCCCTGATGAATACCTGCCTCGTAAATAATTCCGAGAAATCCGTGAGGCCCTGCAATATCCGCAACCGGAATATTTGAAAGCAAACCGCCGAATGCAATTGGAACAAGCAGCAGCGGCTCAAACTGCTTCTTAATACCGAGCCAAAGCAGGAATAAACAAATCAAAATCATTATCGGTGAGCCGAACTGATGAAGGAATTGTTCAAATCCGCTGGTGATAGATGGATCAGCCGGCTGAACAAAGTTTGCAATACCGGTTGACTGCCATAATTTATATAAACTGTCTGTAATATTCATTTTTCATATCCTTTTCAAATTATGTACTTAACCGACTGTAACCAGAACATCTCCGGTTTTAACTTTACTACCCGCCTCAATTTCAACAGACTTAACAACGCCAGAAACCGGTGATTTAATTTCTGTTTCCATTTTCATGGCTTCAATAACCGCAATGACGTCTCCCTCTTCAATATTATCCCCGTTTGAAACAAGGACTTTTAAAACGTTACCAGGCAAAGCAGCTTTAACCGGAGTTTCTTCTCCGGAAGCTTCATGGGTATGTGCTTCAATTCCCGATTTAATATCAAAGTCATAAAGTCTGCCGTTAACTGTAGCTTTATTCCCTTCAAAGGCAACTGCGTATTTTTTGCCGTTAACAGTAACTGTATAACCGTTGTGTTCATCAACTGACGGTTCTTTTGAGTTATTTTCGCATTTTCTGACGCCTATTGTGCCTTTTCCTTCAAGGAATAAGATACCTTTTTCTTTGCATGCAGCTGAAATAAATATGTTCTCATCATTAACAGGAAGCCCTGCTTCTTCAAGACGCTTAGTTGCTGCCTGAATACCTTTTGTTGCATCTTTGTCATTTATATCAACAACAAGTTCGGTTGTAGGGTGAAGCCCGAGTTGTTCTGCGGCAATTTTAACAACCTCGCCGTCAGGTTCGCAAGGTGTCTTTCCAAAATAGCCGAGAACCATTTTCCCGTATCCGTCTGCAATCTTTTTCCATGGCCCAAACATTACGTTGTTAAATGCCTGCTGGAAATAGAACTGCGAAACCGGTGTAACAGAGGTTCCGAAACCGCCCTTCATAACTACTTCTTTCATTGCGGCAACCACTTCTGGGAATTTATCCATTAAGTTATTATCTCTCAGCATCTGGGTATTTGCGGTGAGAGCGCCTCCCGGAAGCGGAGATTGTATAATCATAGGATTTACGGCAAGTGCTTCCGGCGGGAGGAAGTAGTCTTTCATACATTCTTTAAAGATTTCCTCTGTTTCAAGAATTTTTTCAATATCAAGTCCTAAATCATAATCGGTGCCTTTGAGAGCATGCCACATAGAAACAATATCAGGCTGAGCAGTACCGCCCGATACAGGTTTCATAGATAAATCAACCCCGTCGGCTCCGCCGTCAAGTGCTGCTATATATGCTGCAAGACCTGTTCCTGCTGTTTCATGCGAATGGAAGCGGATGTGAGCCTCCTGTCCTAAAATTTCTCTTGTGCGTTTAACTGTTTCATAAACTTTTCTCGGATTTGATGTTCCGGACGCATCTTTGAATGCAAGGCTGTCAAAAGGAATGCCGGCATTAAGAATATTTCTCAAAACTTTTTCATAAAAATCAGGATCATGAGCGCCTTCACAGCCCATAGGGAGTTCCATCATTGTAATTGTAACTTCATGCTTTAAGCCGTTGTCGCGGATGCACTGCGCTGAATAAATAAGATTGTTTACATCATTCAAAGCATCAAAATTTCTGACAGTTGTAACACCGTGTTTTTTAAACATTTTTGCATGAAGATTAATAATATCACGAGGCTGAGAATCTAGCCCTACAACGTTAACTCCGCGTGCAAGCGACTGAAGATTAATATCCGGCCCCACTGCTGCTCTGATTTTGTCCATTGTTTCAAAAGCATTTTCATTGCAGTAAAAAATAGGAGATTGAAATCTCGCACCGCCCGCAACTTCAAAATGTTTTAAACCGGCATTTACAGCCGCCTGAAGCGCAGGAATAAAATCATCAACAAAAACTCTTGCGCCGTAAACAGATTGGAAACCGTCCCTGAAAGAGGTATCCATAACTTTAATAAGTTTTTTCCCCATAATAATATATCCTTTCTTACCTAATTACACTAACTAACCTCTAGCCTTTGCAACAGCAATCGCAACTGCAATTGCTTCATCCTGCGAAATATTTGCGCGCTTGTTTTGACGCTCATCAGCAGGAACTTCTTCCGGAAAAAATTTATTCATCCAGATAACAGTCTTTGACATAACTCTCATAACAAGAACCATTATGTAGAGAAATGCAAAAACAAACCCCATTCCAATCAGCATTAATACAATACCGATTTCAAGATTTTCAACAAAATTTTCTATCATAATATATCTCCTATAGTAAGTACAAACTCTCTTTCATTATTTTTCAGAATTAATTCTCCTTTATCATTTACTGCCTCTGCAAACCCTCTTTTTTCTTCATCAAAAACCTTCACAGAAATCTCTCTATTCAGGAAACATGCTCTTTTAATATATTCATTCTTTATATAAGAAAAACCTCCCTCTAAAAAATCCTCATAATGCTCAAAGAATTTTCCGGTTAATCTGCTGCGAAAAGCATCTAAATCAATACTTTCTCCGATTTCAATGTTAAGTGCAGTTATAATTTTATCCTTTACAGAAGAAAGCCTCTGCGGCTCTGTGTTAAGGTTAACACCTATTCCTAGAATTATTCCGCGGAACTTTTTTCCCTGAACAACCGTTTCTGCAAGAATTCCTGCGATTTTGGCACCGTTTACAAGAACATCATTCGGCCATTTAATTTCAGGATTAACGCCGTATTCATCAAGCACCTTGCAGAGTACAACCGACAAATACTGCGTAAGATTAGAATAATTCTCCCTGAATTTTGCATGCGGCTTAAGCACAAAACTCATAAAAAGATTTCCTCTGCCTAAATCAATCCACTTTCTGCTAAACCTGCCTCTGCCGGAAGTCTGATTTGCGGCATGCACAACTGTTCCGTCAGATAATTCTGCAAGATGCTCTTTGCAGTAAGAATTTGTAGATTCGACTGTTTCAAGATAAACAGTTTTCATTATCCCCTCAATTCAACATATAATACAGCCATAATAAAACAAACAAAAAAAATTTGCGATTTTTTTTGTTTGAGTTACTATAAACTCGAGGGAGAGAAATTTATATGGAACACTGGTTATATACATTCAGCATTGCAGGACATAGCTTTTCGGTCAATATGGATACCATTATTACTATGTGGTCGGCCATGATTGCTCTGATAATTTTTGCTCTGCTTGCAACAAAAAAACTCTCGCTGGTTCCTGGAAAATTGCAGGCAGCATGCGAAAGCGTACTGAAATTTTTCTGGGGAACTCTGGATACAATGATTCCAAACGAAAACAGAAGGCATGTTCCTCTGATTGCTTCATTGTTTTTGTTTATTTTGACAGCAAATCTTATGGGGCAGCTTCCTCTAAGGATTATTCACCTTAAAACAGGAGAACTTGCTTCGCCAACTAATGATATAAATTTAACTTCCGCAATGGCAATAATCGTTTTGATTTACTATGTAGGCATGGGAATTAAGCAGAAAGGACCAAAATATTTTCTGCATGAGTTCAGTTTCACAGGTATTGTCATGGCGCTTGTTGAACTTCTTGAAATGGTAACAAGACCTTTAAGTCTTGCAATCCGACTTTTTGCAAATATATTTGCAGGAGAAATTCTTGTCAGTATAGCACTCGGACTATCGGCATATTTTCTGCCGCTTCCGATTATGCTTTTTGAAATTCTTGTAGCCTTTATTCAGGCAACAGTATTTATGATGCTTACAATTGCTTATATTTCATCCGCAACCGGAGAAGAACATTAGACAATTTAGATAAAAGGAGAGAAAAACATGGAAACAAATTCATTATCACAGCTGGCACAGTTAGGTGCAGGTATCGCAATCGGGTTTGGTGCAATCGGTGCAGGGTTAGGTATCGGACTTGCTACAAAAGGTTTGATGGATGCAGTATCACGCCAGCCGGAAGTTGCAGGTAAAGCGTTCGGTTTCTTCCTGCTCGGTGCTGCGTTATCAGAAGCATGCGCACTTTACGCATTCGTAATCGCATTCCAGCTGCTTGGTAAATAGTTCGGAGATTAAACAATGGAATTTAATGCAACATTTTTAATATCAGCAATAAGTTTTCTCGTGTTCACTTTTATTATGAACCTGATTTTCTATAAACCGCTTGAAAAAATTATCAACGAGCGGCAGACACTTATTGACGGGAATTACGCCGAGGCGGAAAATTCTAAAAATACTGCAGCCGCTATCCGTTCTGACCGCGATAAAAAATTAGGCGACACTTTAAAAGAATCGAAAAAAATTATTTCTGATAAAGTTAATGAAGCAAACACAAATTCCAAAAATATGACAGGTGAAGCAAAAAATTACTCTGCCGGACAAATCAACACTGCAAAAGAAAATCTTAAAAATGAAGCTCTTAAAACTTCTGATGAGATGAAAACAAGAGTGAAAGAACTTGCAGAAATTATTTCGGCTAAAGTTCTCGGCGAGAATACGAGCATCACCGCAAATGATACAGAGTTAATTAACAGGATACTGAATTAATATGAACGAACTTGCTAACTTTTGGAATACAATAGTTCAAACAAACACTTTTAACTTTGCAATACTTGTTTTGATTTTTGCAATTATTTTCAGAAAAATAAAGATAGGCGAAATCCTTGAAAATTTGAAAGATGACATTGTAAATGCAATCAGAAATGCTGAAGAAGAAAAAAATAAGGCTGCAATTGACCTGACTGATGCAAAAAAATCCGTAGAACATCTTGATGACGAAATCAAAAAGACTCTTCAGGATGCCGACAACCGTGCAAAATTAATTGCAGAACAAATCTTAAGCAATACTCAAAAGGAAATTGATTTAATCAAATCAAATATTGATAAAGTTATAATAAGTGAAGAAAAGACCCTTTCTGCCGGCTTGACAGATAAAACAGCAAAAGCGTCTATTGCTCTTGCCAGAAATCATATTAAATCGGTTCTTGATAATCAACCGGAACTTCATGACAAATATATTAATGAAAGCATAAACGAATTAGACAGGATTCAACTATAAACTATGAAAAATTTTAAAGAAAGAATATCAATACCAGCAAAAAATTATGCAGAAGCACTGATAGAAATTGCTCAGGACGGCGTTATGACATATAACGAGATATATGAGGATTTGACCTCCATTCAAGACATCCTTGATATGGCACCGGAGTTGTCGGAAGTCCTGATAAATCCTACAGTTTCGTACGATATTAAAGCTGATATAACAAATGAAATTTTTCAAAAAGAGGTTCAACAGCCTATTTTGAATTTTCTGAAAATTCTTATAGATAAAAAAAGATTTCAGGAATTTTCACAAATTCGTGCAGCTTACATTAACAAATTAAACAAAATTAACAACATTCAGCCGGTCTGTGTAACGTCGGCAGTTGAACTTACTGATGAGCAGAAGAAGAATATCATAGGGAAGCTGGAAGAAAAACTAAAAAAACAGGTTCAGCCACTCTGGAATATTGATGAAAATATTATAGCAGGACTTGTTGTTAAAATAAACGATGATGTTATTGACACAAGTTTGAAAAACAAAATTAACAAAATCAGCAAAGAATTATTACTACGATAAGCAAAATTTATGAGGTAACAATATGGTATTAATAAAACCGGACGAAATAAGTTCCATAATTAAAAGCAAAATAGAAAACTTTCAATCACAGACCGAAATTGCAAACACTGGAAAAGTAATTGAAGTCGGCGATGGTATCGCAAGAATTTACGGACTTCAGAATGTAATGGCGAGTGAGCTTGTTGTATTTGAGGATGGCAGAGATACACTTGGAATTACGCTGAACCTTGATGAGGACAATGTCGGTGTTGTAATTCTCGGAGAATACACACAGATTAAAGAAGGGATGACTGTTAAAACAACCGGAAGAATTGCCTCTGTTCCTGTAGGTTACGGGCTTATCGGAAGAATTATAGATCCGACAGGAAAACCTCTTGACGGAAAAGGAGAATATGAATATACAAAAACCCGTCCTATTGAAAGAGTTGCTCCGGGGATTGTAACAAGAAGATCGGTTCACCAGCCGCTTCAAACAGGGTTAACCTCAATTGATGCCTTAACCCCTATTGGCAGAGGCCAGAGAGAACTAATTATCGGTGACAGACAGACAGGTAAAACCGCAATTGCAATTGATACAATAATCAACCAGAAAGGCAAAAATGTTATCTGTATCTATGTTGCAATCGGCCAGAAAGCTTCAACAGTTGCACAGATTGCAAAGACTCTTGAAGAACACGGAGCTATGGAATATTCAATCATCGTTTCAGCAACTGCAAATGAATCTGCTCCGCTTCAATATATTGCGCCGTTTGCCGGTGTTGCTATCGGTGAAGAATTTATGGAAGAAGGTAAAGACGTTCTGATTGTTTATGATGACTTAAGTAAACACGCTCAGGCTTACCGTGCAATGAGTTTGCTTCTCAAAAGACCGCCGGGACGTGAAGCGTATCCGGGCGATGTATTCTACCTCCACTCAAGACTTCTTGAACGCGCCGTAAAATTGAATGATAAACTTGGCGGTGGAAGTATTACAGCACTTCCGATTATTGAAACTCAGGCCGGTGACGTTTCAGCATACATTCCGACTAACGTAATTTCAATTACAGACGGTCAGATATTCCTTGAAACAAACCTCTTTAACTCCGGTGTAAGACCTGCAATTAACGCTGGTATTTCTGTTTCACGTGTAGGGGGAGCCGCTCAGACAAAGGCTATTAAGCAGGTTGCGGGTAAATTAAGACTTGACCTTGCCCAGTTCAGAGAATTGGAAGCTTTTGCGCAGTTTGCCTCAGACCTTGATCAGGCAACTAAAAACCAGCTGCTGAGAGGAGAAAAACTTACCGAAGTTCTTAAACAGCCTCAGTATAACCCGCTTAGCGTTGCAGAACAGGTTTCTATACTTTTTGCAGCAAACGAAGGGCTGCTTGATGATGTTGCAAACTCTGACATAAACAGATTTAAAAAAGAATGGTTTATGCACATGAATGCAAACCTTAAATCTCTGGTTGACAGATTAAATGAAGGCAGTGCTTTATCCGATGAAGATAAGCAGACATTGAAAGAAAGTATTGAAACATTCAAAAAAACATTCTAAATTAAGAAAGGAGTTCTAAAATGAAATGCTACAATCACCATGATAGAGATGCTTTTGCGGTATGCACAAACTGCGGAAAAGGCTTGTGTCTAGAATGTGCGGTTGATAAAAACGGACGGATGGTTTGCAAAGATAACCAGAAATGTGCGGAAAGATGCAATTTTGTTAAAGGACTCCTTATTCTTATTTTGATAATAGGTGTTATATCAGTACTTCTGACTTTACTTGATTAGTTAAAAGGAAAGTTTATGGCTAATTTAAAAGATATAAAAAACAGAATAAAAAGTGTTGAGAGCACAAAAAAGATTACGCGTGCGATGAAAATGGTTGCTGCTGCAAAAGTTAAAAAGGCAGAAAATACAGTAAAAGCATCAAGACCTTTTACTGCGGAATTAAATAACATGTTCAGAAAACTTCTGAATTCGGTCGGCAGCTATAGTGCTTCAACATTAAAGATAAAATCTGCTGTCGATAACTATCCTGAACTTTTACAGACTAGAGAGGTTAAGACTGTCGGGTTGCTGGTTATATCTTCAAACAAAGGACTTGCCGGCGCTTACAATGCCAATATTGTAAGAAAAACTGTTAATAAAATTGAAGAATATAATGCAAAAGGCATAAAAACAATTCTTTTTATAGTTGGTCAGAAGGGTATTTCCTCACTTAAGCGTAAATGCGCACAACTTAATACCGAAATCGTAAAGACTTATCTCGGGGTGGCAAATAATCCGTCCGGAGAAGGTGCAAAAATTATCGTTGAGGATATGGCGGAATATTTCGTATCCGGCAAGATTGACAAAATAGAAATTATGACAACACGTTTTAAAAACATGATGAGCTATTTTGTTGAGGAATGGGAAGTTTTACCGCTACAGACACCGGAAAATATTAAAGAAAAACTTCATGATAATGTAATTGATCCGTTGATGGAATTTGAGCCTGATATGCACAATATTTTGCAAAAAGTTGTGCCGATGTATATTACAAATATTATTTATCAGGCGCTTCTGGAGGCTCAGGCAAGCGAACTTGCCAGCAGAATGACCGCAATGTCAGCAGCAACAACAAATGCTGAAAAAATGATTCAGACACTTTCTGTTGAATACAACAAGTCAAGACAATTTGCAATTACTCAGGAAATTATTGAGGTTGTATCAGGCTCTAATTCCCAGATGAAATAAGGGGTTGACCCGAACCCTTGGTCGCAGGGGGGGCATGAAGGAAGGGGGATGGCGTAGGAAAGATGCAGCCGGAGAATACTGAAGAACAGCTATCACGGACGGACAGGAGTTAAGCGAGCAGTATAAGTCAATGTGAGGGGCTGAAAACCTTGAACCTGTACGGGAAACCTGATGAGTGATAGCAGGAATAATTCCAGAGGCTGCCTTGAAATTTTCTTACGTTGCACTATTCATGTATTTTGAGATAAATTCTTTATTCTGATTTGTGATAAGCGGATTTAATCCGTCAAACTTCTGGCCGAAAGAATTTCCGGCACGGCATGCATTTTGAGCGGCAGGATTTTTGGCAGCCTGCTGTGCTGCAAATTTAGCTTTGAATTTTGCATCGGATTTTTCGGTCATGTGTTTGTTTAACGCAGGAACCCCAAGCCCGAGTACAAGACATGAGTATAAATACCCGACAACCTGCGAAATATTTAAAACACGCATTTTGGCTTTAAGTTCTTTTTGAACATCTTCCGGCAGTTTACCTGTTAGCTTCATTAATTCGTTGAACTTTAATGCCTTCCCGTCTTTTACAGTTGAAATTCCGTGCTCTTTAAGAGTTGAGAGCAAAACTTCATCCCTTGTTTTCATAACAGCATTACCGAAGCCTCCGCCTGTTTTATTTTTAGAAAGCATATTAAACAAAGATTTTGATTTATCAAGGGCTTTTGCTGTATATTTTGTAACAAGCGCTCCAAGCACGAGCAGGTTTAAAAATCCGAGAGAATCTTTAACTGCGGATTCTCTGAGTTCATCCTTATCTCTTGCAGCCCACAATCTTGACATAATTGTCATTCCGTATACAAATTTTAACTGGTTAATTGTCGGAAGCATTCCCTTAAACTGAATTTTTCCCATAAATTCTCTTGGCTTGTGTGTAATTGTTGAAATCATCCCGAGCCCGAATACAAGTCCTGTTATGCCTTTCAAAACTTTAAATCCTGCAGAATAATCTTCTTCCCTTCCAGGAACTCCGACAAAACCTGTCTGGCCTGTCTTTTTAAAGGTTAAATATTTGTTTATAGGCTGAGTTGACATCCCTATAGCTGTTGCAATTCCAAGCCCAATTGCTGTCCGCTTATTGTTCATTTTCTTAAGCGCATTAACAAATGAATTTGTATCGACAGACGCTGCATTTTCGAAAATCTTTTTAATATCACCTTTTACAAATGTTTTAGAAAGATTATGAATATTTTCAATCAAAGTCTGCAGTGTGTTAGAGGAGGAATCTACAAGCTTACCGCTGTTTCTAAGTTCCAGACGCACTTTTTCACCGCCGGTAGCAGCTGTGATAACAGATTTTATATAAGCTGTTGAATCTTTGTCTATCCTGTCTGCTTTTCCTTCTTTTAAAAGGTTGTAAAGCTTATCTACAACAAGTTTTTTATCCTCAGCGGGAATAGCTGTCCAGCCAGTTTCAGCGTTTTTAGCTGTATTATAAACTTTTACATTATCAAACAAGTCATTCAGATAAGTTTTTACGGCATCAAAGTGTTCAGCGTGTTTTGGATTATTAAGCTTAAGTTCCTTTTCTGCTTTAACAGCCCTGTGCCAGTATTTAGCAAGAATATCAGTTGTTCTGTTATCAGCAAATATTTTGTCTGCTCTTACCCCGTAAACACGGTTAACAGCTGCAGCCACAAGCATACCGCCAAGAACACCGTAAGTTCCGACAAGGGAATGGTTAATGGTTCCCATGGACTCACGCCGTGCGGTTTCAAGCCCCGCCTCCGGTCCGCGCTTTTTCATGTCATAAGCTGTTCGAGGAATTACCATTGAACATAAATCCACAGAGTTTGCACCGACTGCCTGATTTGTGTCCAAAAATCTCAGAAGCAGTGTAGGCCAGTCGCCTGCGCCGTTAAATTCAATATTATTTTTATAATCCTTTTTGTCGTTTGTATTGTATCTATTTATTGGGGCTGAGTATTGAATTTTCATAATCTTTTTCCTTTACGAATTTAAAAGTGCTTTAAATGACTGTTTAATAAGCGGGTTTGAGCCCGAGCCGAAAGCCGCGCCCGTAGAGGATGCTGCGGAGGATGACGCGTTCTGTTCATTCAAAGCCTTGCGTTTTGCAAGTTCTTTTTTATTCGTCTGTGTTCTGGTATAAAGCGGGATAAATACCCCGAGGGAAATTAATGAGAATGCAATATTACCAAGCTGGCAAATACTTCTGAGTTTTTTGTGCTGAATTCTTGATGCCTTGTCAGAAATAGCCTCAAGCTCATCTGTAGATTTCATAGTGGTATGTTTTGCCCAGTTCCAGAAGCGCTTGAATATATTAGCATCTGCATCCTGTTTTTTCAATCGGTTAATAAGGTGAATACCTTTACCTCTGTTAAGGTGTTCAATAAGAGTTGCAATACCCTTTGCAGCATAATCGCCAAGGAAGTAGAAACTTGAGAAGGTAGCAATATCCCTTATTGTATTTTCTTTTAATTCATTTGAATCTTCCGATGCAGCTATACGGCTGGAGAAAGTTGCCGCAGAGATAATTCTTGCCTGATCCATTGTAGGGAATATGTTTTTAAACTGGAACATCTTTAAACTAGGCCTGTCCATAATCATGGAAAGTCCTGCAACTCCTGCCATTAAAGGCACCGCAAAAAATTTCTGAGCTGTTAGTTTTCTTTTTTCTTCCGGTGTGAGCACCCTTTCTTTATCATCATTATAAAGAGGAGCGCCCTTCTTACCGGAAAGCTTATGTGTAATCCATCTGTTGATAGGCTGTGCCGAAAGCGCCAGAGGGATAATTATACCGAGCCCTGCAATACTTTTCAGGTTAACAAGTTTTTTAGACTTCGAGAAAAATTTTGCAAGCCTGTCTGCGTCATTTTCAATCCCCTCTTTTGCAACTCCGTGCAAAATATCGGAAGAACTTTCGAGTAATGATTTAAAGTTATTAGAGAAAAAGCCCTTATCACCTTTAAATCTAATATTTTCAGAAATTCCGGTTTTGCCAACAAGAGTTTCAAAAGCCTTCTTAGTAACGTCTTTCTCCGGAGAATCTGAAACAATATTTTTAGCAACTTTTCTGAGAGTTTCTTCATATTCTACATCATTTGCAAATATATCTTTAAACTTTTTAAGCCCGTCTTTAGCAACATCACCATTCACGCCTTCAATATCATCAAACATTGTTTTCAACGTATTGAAAACCCTTTCTTCCATATTTTCGCCTTTAGAAGATGTGAAATACTGTTGAATTTTATTGATGGCATCGCTGTTTGCCCAGCATTTAGTAAGATTAGACTTGTTGAAATCACCCATAACAGGTCTGTTCAAAAGTTTCGCTGCCCCGATTACTATAAAACTCGGGATAATACAGTTAATTAAAAGGCCTGAGGACTCACGCCGGAATGCCTCAAATCCACCCATAATGTTAAGCTTTCGTTCTTTTATTTCATTACCGTGCTCATCTTTTTTCTTTGAGCCGATAAAAGTTTCAAAGAATGTCCTTGGAAGAATTGCTGTAGACAAATCCAGAACGGTAACGTTTACCATAGGCTCCTTTTCGCAGGCCTGAATCCCTTTTATCAGCAAATCCCCGAGCCCGTTTCCTTTAAACGACGGCTGTGAACTTTGACTGTTTGCAGGGGTATATTTATTTTTATCTACACTTGCACTAATCTTATCTATCATAACAAATTGTCTGGTTGTTGTATTTAATACACTTATTATAACAACACTACAAAAACATTAAAAGCAGTGAATTTTAAAACTTGCCTTTTGAAGTCTTAATGTAAAGGTAATATTAAGAACTAATTTTGCATTTTTTTATAAAAATAGTAAAATTTTAGATTATTTTTATAATTTTTATTTTAAGAATAGAAAAAAATTTAAGAAAAAACCTCAAAAACAGCAAAAATTTTTCTAAAAATTTTTGTAAATTTTTGTAACGTTTTTGTAGAATCAGGCTTTAAAGTATAGACAGAGTATATAATGTCGCACTTAAAAAATTACGGGCATGCCCAAAACTAAAAATTCAATAACTCACTAACAGAAAGATTAAAAGCAGAAGCAATCTTAAGAAGAGTTAAGTATTTTGGTTCAACAATTGCCTGTTCAATACGCGAAAGTGTAGACGGCTCAAGACCATTTTTATAGCAAAGTTCTGTGAGGGTGTATTTCTTTGATTTTCTCAGAGATTTTATTCTTTTGCCAAGTTTTTGAAGTTCTTCAAAATCACTTTCTTGCATACATGCATTCAAAAACATACAAACAAAGTTGTCGCCACACGATTAAAGAAATTCTACACAAACTTTAATCAGGCTATTCAGCTTGCAGAAGCAAAATACGGCGACAGAGCTTCATGGTATGCTGATGTCTCAGGAGTTGAACTGGACGAGGAAGGAAATCCAATCTTATCCACTTCAGAAATTGACAAATGGTTTCAAAAGATAGTGAAAATTTTAAATACCACAAAAACGGTTTTTTAGAGCCAGATAAATGGAGATGGGATGGTGAAATTGAAACATTATACGACTGGTGTAAACAAAAGGGAACGCTGTACGCTAAATACTGCACAGCACTAATACAGGTAAACGGGTGGGAAATACCGGAAGATTATCCGCTTAAAGTAAGTTATTAGCAAAATCAGACACAAAATTTGTTGCCTGCTCTTTTGTCGTAACTTCTCCTGATAACTGTGCTTCATGCAGGGCAGAGAGAATTTCTCCTAGCATTTTGGAAGGTTTTATATTTAACAGTTTCATAATCTCGTTTCCGTCAAGTAAGACCGGCAGAGGTTCAAGTGTATCACGGACTGAAAGATAATAATTTTGCAGCAATGTCAGGCGTGAAAGGTTGTTTTCAACCATTTCATCAGTTACAGCTTCCCCGCGTGCTGAAAGCCTGTCCGCTTTTGCAAGGACTATGTTATCAATGACATTTTCATCCATTTTTCTTATATAGCGCATCATAACCTTTTCACCGTTAGGAGTATTGAAGTCAATTTCAGGTGCAGACATAACCTGCGACGGATATATATGATTTTTTATCATTGATGAAATATAATCAATCTGTTTATTTGAAAAATGCAGTTTCTTTAAAAGGGGGGCAACCAACTTTGCGCCAACATCGTCGTGTTTGATAAACCTGTGGCGTCCTGTATCTTCTTCAATTGTCCATGTGGAAAATTTTCCTATATCGTGAAGAAATGCTGCCATTTTTAAATGTGCAAGCCTCGGCGCGCCGCCAAAATCAACACGCTCCAGATGTTCTTTTACTTCCTCAGGTGAATTTTCATAAATCATCTGCACCTGACGAACAGTTTCTACTGAATGATGAAACAGGTCTAGGTGATGATGAGTATTTGGCGGAACATGCTTTAATTCGTTTACTACAGGAAATAATTCTTCCAGCAGCCATGTTTTATTCATATTTAATAAGGCTTTATCCGCGTATTTTCCGCCGAAAAGCAGAATAAGTTCATGCGTAATTCTCTCGACAGCGGGTTTGTGGATAAGTTTAACAAATTTGCACACAGCATGTATTGTTTCCGGTGTTAAATCAAACCCGAGAGTTGCCTGAAATCTGTAAACCCTTAACAACCTCAGAGGGTCATCCTCAAAATTATGTTCATTAATATAATTAATACATTTGTTCTGAATGTCAGCTATCCCGCCGCATAAATCAACAACTTCAAAAGTCCTTATATTCACGGCGACCGAATTTATTGTCAAATCCCTGCGCATTAAATCCTTCTCAAGCGAGTTTTCAATCGGATTTGTGACATCAATTATATTAACCCTGTCCGGCAGAACAACCCTGTAAATCTTATTAACCTCATCAAGATTTACAAGAACACCATCAAAATGCGCGGCAAGCTTCTTGGCAAAAATTCCGGCATCCTCATCCGTAACAATCAAATCACGGTCAAGTGTATCTTTACACGCAATAAAATCTCTCACAGCTCCGCCGACAAGATAAATTTCATTCTCAAAAACTGATGAAATTTCCGAAAGAATTTTGTCAGATTTAATTTTTTCCGTAATTTGTGTATTCATAAATAATATTTCCTAAAGCTACAGTAACCGCAGTATCTGCCTTCAAAATCAACTCACCAAGTGTAAGCATCGGGATTGAGTTCTTTTCAAAAAATTCAAATTCTCTATCCGAAAATCCGCCCTCGGGCCCTATAATTACAAGAAGATTTTCACCTTTTTTAACCGGAGTTTCCTGCCAGAATTCGTGAAGAGTTCTGGTTGCGCGGCGCTCGCAAAATGCAAATATTTTATCAAAAACAGGAAAATCCCCCCTCCCCCCCTTTACAATGGGGATAAAATCTTCTACTAATGCAGAACAATATGGCACGTCAGCCCTTTCGCACTGCTTGGAGGCTTCGTACATAATCCGCTGCCACTTGGCTATTTTCTTTTCGATAACACTTTTGCTAACGCTGCAATTATCAGTAAGAACAGGATATACTGCGGCTGCCCCCAGTTCCGTGGCTTTTTCAATAATGACAGACTGCGCGTCGCTCCTGAGCGGGCTTTGTCCAAGATATAATCCAAAATCAAGGCTTCGATTAGATTTATAAAAATTTTCAACTTTAGCTGTTATCTCCCTACTTGTAATTTGTTCAATAACAGTTTCGTATTGAATTTTATTTTCGTCAATTAAAAGAAGTTTTTCGCCGGCTCTGGCGCGCAGAGATTTTGCAATATGCCTGTAATTTTCATCATCGTTGACAGTTGCAATTCCGTTATTAACATTTTGTGATTTAATAAAAAAATGCGGCACAAAAACCTCCTAAAGCATTTTATACGATAAAATTCCATCCTGCAATATACCCAGAGCCCCGACAGGCACTGTCTGCTTATCCGCAGCGTGAGAGAATATAAAACCACTGTAAGCAGGAACATTAAGTAGTTCTGCTGTTTCAGTGAAAATGTCCTCAAGCCACTTTTCATCACCACAGTCTAAAAATTCTCCGCAGGCAATTCCTTTGCAGTGCGCACGGAATTCTTTTATGTTGACCAGCTGGTTCATCATCTTATCAATCTTGTACTCAGGTTCGTTCAAGTCCTCGGTAAAAAATATAAAATCTTCATCTGGAATAAAATCAATTCCACAGAGCGAAACAACAGTCGAAAGATTACCACCCCATATTAGCCCCTGCGCATTACCCTCCCGAAACATTTTTTTTGAAAAGTATTCTTCCTCGCCGCCTGAAAGCACATTGAAAAATGACTTTTCCGTAAATTCAGATATAGAATTAAAGTCAGACTGCGCCATCGGGCCTGAAAATGTAATTAAGTCGGCGTGCTTTGCAAACATAATTGACAACGCCGAAATATCAGAAAACCCGCAAAAAATTTTCGGGTTACGCCTTATTATTTCAAAATCAATAAGCTTTATAAGCCTTATGGAGCCGTAGCCACCGCGCGCGCATACTATTGCATTAACTTCACTGTCAAAAAAAGCTTCGTGCAAATCCAAAACTCTCTCTTCATCCCGCCCTGCCATATTTCTGAATGAATTGAAGGTGTGTTCCCCGATTTTCACTCTGAACCCGAAGCCTTCAAAGTAATTTTTAGCCTTCATAATCTCGTCATACTCGACAACACCGGCAGGTGCAATTATTGAAATCGTATCTCCTTCTTTTAAGTATGGCGGTTTAATTAAGTTCATAATTTATCCTTTTTCAATAACTTTTGTTATACTATTATTAGCATGAACGAAAAATATATTCCATTATACAGAAAATACCGTCCGCAAAAGCTTGAAGAAGTCGTCGGGCAGGAACATATAAAAAAGGCCCTTACAAACGCGATTGCAATGAACAAAATTTCGCACGCATATCTTTTTACAGGGCCGAGAGGAACCGGTAAAACGTCAACCGCACGTATTTTTGCCAAATCACTTAACTGCAAAGAAGGCCCGACAATTAATCCTTGCGGAAAGTGCGAAAACTGTATTGACATTACAAACTCGGTTCCGATGGACGTTATTGAAATTGATGCCGCCAGCAACAGAAAAGTTGAAGATGCTCAGAATATCTTAGAAAAAGTTATGTATGCGCCCGTTAACAGCCGCTACAAAATTTATATAATAGACGAAGTTCACATGCTCTCTAATACGGCATTTAACGCACTTTTAAAAACACTTGAAGAACCGCCTAAAAATGTTATATTCATTCTTGCAACAACAGAAGTGCACAAAGTTCTTGACACAATCAAAAGCCGCTGCCAGAGGTTTGACTTTAAGAGAATTACTACAGACGATATTGTTAAACACCTGAGATACATTTCCGACTGCGAAAAAATTAACATAACGGACGACGCTCTTTACACAATCGCTAAGAATTCTGCCGGCGGAATGCGTGACAGTATTGCGCTCTTAGACCAGTTAAGCATTTTAGACGGCGAAGAAGCAATTTCTACAGACGATATTAATAATCTTCTCGGACGGCTTTCTTTTGACACGCTGCACTCGCTCTCAGACGGAATAATAACTTCAAAACCGCAGGACGCCATTGAAACGCTGGAAAAAATCTACAATTCCGGCAACGAGCCAACCCAGATTTTAACAAACCTTCTGGATTACTTCAAAAATATGCTTATAGTTAAAAACTGCAGACCGGAAATCGTCTTTGAATTAACACAGCTGAATGACGCCCAGATAAAAGAATTGCAATCACAAACAGCAAACCTTGACACCTATCAGATTACTTTTTTAATTGACAAAACCGCAGACTACATAAAAGAGGTCAAAAACACAAACAACCCGCGTCTGTGGCTTGAAGTCGGCATAATTGACCTTGCAAACCTTGCTGAAAACACCTCGCTTATGGAGCTTCAGAGCAGAATTGCCAGACTCGAAAGCGGGGCACCTGTTCAACCGGCATCTTCCACATATAAAACCCCTCCGGCACCGGTTCTTAACAGGCAAAAACTTAATGATTTAACTGAAGATAAAGCAGTAAAACCGCTTGAGGCGCCTTCTGCAGAAGAAATTCAATCCAAGCCGTCAGCAGACATGCCAGAACAGCAGGCTGCGCATGTGAGTGATTTTTCACCTATGCCAAAATCTCATCCTGCACCTGCCGGCTCAGATATTTCGGAACTATGGGGAACATTATTACAGAATATTCAAAGTGCACCGACAAGAGCTCTTCTTAAACAGTGGGCAAATCCTGTTAAAATTTCTGCAGAAGAAACAGTGCTCACGCTGAAAAACGAAATTTTCCTCAATCAGGTTGCGAACGGCAATAAGAAAAATCAGATTATCGAAGCTCTCAATGCAATGTTTTCTCAGGATAATTCACATGTTATCATAAGGTTACCGCTGCCTGACGACCAGCCTGTAAAGGCGGTGCCTCCCAGGCGTGTAACACCGGAACTGCAGTCAGCGCCGCCTCCTGTGGACAATCAAGAAGAACTCTCTACAGAAGAAGCCATAGAGGAAACCGAAACTTCAACTGCTGATACAGAGGTTTCTGGTAAAAAAGACTTCGGCAACCAGCATTCTGATATGGTTAATATGGTTATGCAGCTTTTTGACGGAAAAATTATCGATTAACTAGCAAAAAAATCTTTTTGCAGGTTTTATTATACTATTCACAAATCATATAAAAAGGAGAAAAATCTATGAAAATCATGTCTTGTCAGCCCCAGAACTTTTGTGCCAGCGCCGAGTATCACGCAGTAAAAAATAACCGTGACACCTTTTACGAATTGAGTACAGATGAAAAACTTAATGTTATTTTTGACACGTTGAACAGCAACGGCAAAAAAATCACACAGAACCAGTCCAAAATTCAGGATTACAATAGCAACGCTTTAAAAACAATCTTCTCAAGCATATCGCGCGACAAAAAATTAGACAGCCTGCAATCTGCGGAAAGATTATGCCAGCTTAATACTATTGCTTAATTGACAGCGCTCTAAATCTGAACGCCTGAAAATCCTCCGAAAAATAATCTGGCGGCAGACCGGCTTTTTGTTTGAGTGAATTCAAGAAGTTCTGCTTATCCGGAAGCTGTTCCCAAACAACAGGAAGATATACTGCCTGATAGTTTCCGTCCCTGATAATAATACCGTCCTCATAAGGTATCATCTGTGAAAGCAGGGCTTCTTCACTCTCAAAAAGCATCTTCTCAGGCTGCGAGAGCAGTGATACTGAAATCTGCACCCGCTCAAATTCCTCACGCGTAAGCGGATTAAAACGCGGATCTCTGAACGCTGCCGCATGCGCATTTGAGATAATATCATCAATCAATGCTCTGTGCGCAACAATTGAACCGATACACCCTCTCAGGTTCCCGTTTATTTCAAGAGTAACAAAAGAGGCTCCCGCTTCTTCAAACACGCAATCATACTCTGATGGTGTCAAATCCCCGACTTGAAAACCTGATAAAATGCTTTTTTTACAAACATCAATCACAAAATCCGAAAAGTATTCTTTAACAAATTCATTTTTGCTTCCCTCATAGAGATACCATGCGCCATACCCGACAACACGAGAGGTGTCGCCTGTCATTTTTGCAGAATTTGTAAGCCCTGCACGTATAAGCGAATAATGTTTCCCTGCCGCAAAACTCACCGCTCCGCATACACCGACAGCCCCGCATGCCTGTTCAGCGTCAAAATTTGCAATATTGTTTGTTTCAATCATCTGTGCAGTATAATTATCAATTCTTGAACACTCTCTTTCAGGATAAAAGTGACTTAAGTCCGTCGAGATTACAAAGGCGTTTTCAGGATTGTCGTAGAATTTGGCAATTGTATCGGATATTACATTATAATCAGTACAGCCATAAAGCACAGGTATTATCTGCACCTGTGGCTCTTCTTCCGCACAAATTTCAGACTTTTCCGCGCATATCTTATCCCTGCGGCAAAAATACTGTATAAGAGGAAGCTGAATTTCTATTGAATGCTCTTTTTCAAAAGCGTTATTATTAACCTCAAAACCTGTTGAGGAAACCATTTGTTTATTAACTTTGATATTACCGAGCGGGGTTTCAAAAGCATCGTAATCAGGAACAACACACCCGTAGAGCCTGCAGTAATGCGACGGCGCAAAAATAAATATATTTTTGATATTTTTCCCGAAATATTTGTAGCCCTGCGCTGCTAACGCACCGGAATATACAAGCCCTGCATGAGGAACTATTATAAGCCGTGAAAAATACGGAGAGGTTTTCTCTTTGCGTGATGCAAAATCGGCAATCATTGAAATTAATTCTTCTTTCTCTGCAGGATAGAACATTCCCGCAACATTTGATGCTTTTATTTTCATAAATAATATTCTAACTCCTTAACTATTTTTCTCCATAGGATAATAAGTTAATAGTATATCATCCCCGAAAAATTTAACACTCTCAAAAAAGAACTCTCTGCACTGGTTTATATCAACAACTTCTGCACTGTCAAAACACGAAAGTCCGAGGTTGTCATCCATAACTTTCGGTGCAAAAAAATGGTAAATTTTATCAGCATACTCAAGAGCAGAACCGTTCAGATGCCCGCCGGCTTCCACAAGAACACTCATTATCCCTATGTCATAAAGCCTCTCAAATACAAATTCGAGATTAATCTTTCCTTCTTTCACAGGGGCTTTTATAAATTCAATTCCTTCAATAGAAGGGGCAGATAACGCTTCATCATAAAAGACAGTTATTTTGCCTGATTGATAAATTTTTGAAGAAAAATCTGTTTTCAATTCTCTGTCAATGATAATTTTTCTTTTATGCGCCATCTCAGGATTATCAGCAATAACAGTTGCTGAGGATGTCATTATTGCATCATAAGTCTTTCTGATAACTCTTACTTCCTCTCTTGCGGCAGCGCCGGTAATCCACTTTGAAGAACCAGTTTTTGATGCAGTTTTGCCGTCAAGTGTTGAGGCTGTTTTTAATGCAACAAAAACTTTGTGTTCGGTCATATTTTTTATAAACACTTCATTAAGTTTTTTGCATTCATCCTCAAGTACACTTTCAACAACCTCAATTCCTGCATTTTGAAGATTTTTTATACCGTTTCCGGCAACAATCGGGTTAACATCACGCATCCCGAGAACTACCTTTTTAATCCCTCTTTCAATAATCAAATCCGCGCAGGGCGGAGTATGCCCGAAATGGGAACAGGGTTCCAGATTAACAACAAGGGTTCCTCCTCGTGCCTCCTCATGTTTAAGTTTTAAAAGTGCATTGCGCTCTGCATGGTTTTCTCCGTATTTTTCGTGCCAGCCTTCCGAAACTACATTTCCGTCTTTATCATACACAACGCAGCCGACAAGCGGATTTGGAGAAACTTCTCCCCTACCGTTCAGTGCAAGCTCTATACACCTTTTCATTGATTTTTCATAGTTCATAGTTGTATTTTATTATAAAAAATGGTATTTTAATACAGTATAAACAAAATGTTTACAACGAAAAATAAGGAGAGTAGTATGGTAGATTTAAAGTACATAGGCCACAGCGCATTTGAAATTAAAACAGGGGACAAGTCAATTCTTATTGATCCGCTGGTTTCAATTAATCCTAAGTACGATTACAAACAGTCAAACATTGTTGACATATTCGTGACACACGGTCATTCTGATCATCTCGGCGAAGCTGTTGAGATTTCAAAAACTAAAAAAGCGCCAATCACAGCAGTTGCAGAAGTTGCATCATACTGTACAGCACAGAAAGCAAAAGCCCGCTCTGTTAATCTCGGCTGCTGGCTTAATTATGACTGGGGCCGCGCAATATTTTTACCGGCTTACCACTCAAGCGAACTTCCTAACGGCTCTTACGGCGGAGTAGCGGCAAGCATTCTATTTGATATTGAAGGTGTCAGGATTTTCCATGCAGGCGACACCTGCCTGACACCTGACTTTAAGGCTTATAAAGAGCTTTACAGACCAAACATTGCACTTCTACCTATTGGCGGCACTTACACTATGGATATTGAACACGCTGTTATTGCTGCAGACTGGCTTGGTGCTAAAACTGTAATTCCTATGCACTACAATACATTCCCTGAAATTCAGGCTGATTTGAAACGCTTTGCACAGCTTATGCAGGTGAACAACACGACCTGCTGTATATTAAATCCGGAAGAAATTAAATAGTCCGGTCATTTATAATCAACATATTTCAAAATATTACCGCCTCTAAGATTGTGTTTCATAATCATTGGTGGTAATATTTTTTTGAAAAGAGGGATTTTATGAATATCTTATTTATAATTGACAGAATAGAACTAAAATATTTTGAATTTAACAATCTCGTAACAAATTTCTGGCTTATCAGAGAAATGCTTAGAGAAAACAACAGTGTTTTTATAACTACAATTGACAAATTGAGTCTGGTTGAAGCTGAAGCATATACGCACTGCTATGAAGCTTACGAGAAAAACGGCAACATTTTCTACGACAAACAGGATATTCATAAAAAAATAGAGGATTTTCAGCTTGTAATGTTCCGGCAGGATCCGCCCGTTGATATGGATTACATAAATTCAACCTACATATTTGACTTTGTTGACAGACGAAAAACACTCGTAATGAATGAACCGCGCGCAATAAGAGATTTTAACGAAAAACTTCACGCACTGAAATTCCTTGAATTTATGCCTGAAAATATAGTAACTTCCTCAAAATCAGATATTACGGAATTTCTGGAGAAGAATGGGGAAATCGTCCTGAAACCCCTTAACAGATGCTTCGGCGCCGGCGTTATGTGTTTAAAAAAAGGCGATAAAAATACAGCAGTCATAATAAATTCAATGACAAATAATCAGTCAACGCTTGTTATGGTGCAAAAATATATCGAAAAAGCCAGATTTGGCGATAAACGGGTTCTGTTTCTCGGGAATAAAGTCCTTGATTACTGCGTGCAGAAGCTTCCATCCAATGATGACTTTAAGTTTAACGAACACTGCGATGCAAATATTATAAAATCCGAATTAACAGACATTGAAAAAACTAAATTTAAACTTGTTGCTGAAGAATTAAATAAGCTTGGCATATATATGGCAGGACTTGATGTTATTGACGGACAGATTATAGAAATCAATGTGACAAGCCCTTGCTATTTTATAAAAGAAATAAATGCACATTTTGGATGTGAACTGGAGAAAGAAATGACTGATTTTATTCTTTCAAAAGCAAAAAGCCGTATTTTAGATGGTTGTCTTAATATCAGATAAAAGATGCCAGTACTCAGGTTTAATTAAAGAACGCCCCTGCTCAAGCGCAAGAAGAATGTCATTGTGATTAGGAATTTTTGCAGTTGCGGCGGCTTTATAGAGATTATTCCAATATTCAACACGTCTTAACTGAGTTTTATTATCATCTTTTTCCTGAATTTGAGAAATCTTGTGGTAAAACCTGCGTACAATACGGTTATCAGAAAGTTCGGACATTCCACGCAGCGGTTTTATTCCTCCGTAATCAATTACTCTGTCACCTACAATATTATTTTTATTCATTAATAAATCATCATGGAAAAGCCCGTACTTATAGAGGTTAATTTTCTTAGTAACTGCCGGAAGCGCCGAGTCTGAAAATTCAGATATTCCTACATTATTAAGTGTATTGAGATAAAAAACATCAATATAGTTTGATGCAGTCATAGGATGCCCAGCAGCGCGTTTTATAAACTGTGTTATATTACTTTCCGGCCCGACACCGTTATATTTTATCTCGTCAAAAGTCGCCCGCTTGATTAAATCAAGAAATTTTTCTTCTTCATTTTTCATTTTCATCTTGCTGTAAATTTCAAGCAGAGATTTTTTATAAAGTTCTTTTTCTTGAGGCGGAACAACTTTATGCGAAGCGTGATCAAGAACGTTAGTTATAACTTTCAGGTACTCTTTTGCTTTTATATTCTGAAAGTAGTTTTTCATTAATCCTAAAAGAACATTTGTCTGCTCCATAGCCGATTTTGGAGACTTGAAGCTAAGCAATACCTTAGGGTGAATTATATCTTTTTCATCCTTATCAACAAGCTGCATTTTAAATGCGTTTTTGTACTTTCCTTGATCAATATAGGTAAGTTTCACACTGTCTGAAGCATCAAGCATACCTATCTTTTTAAAACGTTCCTCGAGCAATGCTCCGGCTCTGTTTGCAAAATCAGCAAGAATCTCTTTATCCGGAGTAAATCGTTTTCTCATCTCTATAATAATTCGTGGAATCCTGTCAGGTTGGATATTAATTTTAGCAATTTTGGGCAAAAACTGGTTAATGAGACTATTAGGTTTCATCTCTTTGCCTATTTTAATTTTAAATTCCTCAACGCCTGCAAGAATATCGTTTGCGTCGTTAAGCGCCTCTTTAACGAATTTAATATTCTTAGCATTTGTTTCTCTTGAACTTGTCCGGAAAAGTTCAAACATATCCTTTGGCAATGAACCTACACTGCCCTGCTCACGTTTGTAAACCTGACTCAATTGCTCAAGATAATTTGGATTTGTCGAAATCCGCTTGCTCATTACAGAAGTCAGTCCGGCAAAATAAGGAGTTTTATTATATTGTTTGTTGTCAAAATTATTTATCTGCACACCTATAAACCTTTTGTTTCATTCTAAGTAAGGTTTATCAAGATAAAAAATTGCATAAAAAATAAAAAATATTAAGTTATATTAAAATTATTTAACTCTTGAAAATACTTCAACATTAACATCGTCAAAAGTATTGGTATTAAAATAAGCACAGGATGCGACCATAGCAGCATTATCTGTGCAGTATTTCATCGGCGGAGCAAAAACTTTATACCCATCATCTTCAAGATTAAAAATTTTCCTGCGGATTTCGGAATTTGCAGCAACACCACCGGCGATAACGATTTGGCTGTAATCGTTTTCTTCCGCAGCACGTCTGAGCTTTTTGACAAGAGTTGCTGAAACACATTCCTGAAAACTTGCGCAAACATCTTTTACAACATTTTCCGGCAGTTCATCAGCTCCATACTCTTTTTTCAAATCTTTCACAAGGCGCAGAACAGCAGTTTTAAGTCCGCTGAAACTAAAATTATACCCGTCAACTTTTGCCTGCGGAAGGTGATAGGCTTTAGGATTACCCTGTTGAGCAAGTTTATCCAGAACAGGCCCTCCCGGATACGAAAGTCCTATCAGGCGTGCAACCTTATCATAAGCCTCTCCGACAGCATCATCTATTGTTTCACCTAAAATATCCTGCTCGGAATATGATTTTACATCGATAATCTGGGTATGCCCTCCGCTTACAAGAAGCGCCATAAAAGGAGGTTTCAGTTCAGTATCAATATAATTTCCGCAAAGATGCGCATTCAAATGATTTACACCGATAAAAGGTTTGTCGTAAACGAGAGCAAGAGTTTTTGCCGCATTAAGACCGACCAGCAGACATCCGACAAGCCCAGGGCCGACAGTTCCGGCAAAAGCTGTTATGTCAGACGGGGTCAGTCCGACATTTTCTTTTGCCTGTGCAAAAGCTTCTTCAATAACGATATTAATGGAATCAAGATGTTCGCGCGCTGCAATTTCAGGAATTACGCCGCCAAATTTAGCGTGTGTTTTAATCTGTGAAGCAACAACATTTGCAATTACTTCGCGGCCGTTTTTTACAATAGCACAGGCTGTTTCGTCACAGCTTGATTCTATTGCCATTATATAATTGTCATATCCGCTCTCAGGCCCTATTTCTACAGGGGTTTTGGTAAACAGCTTTTCTTTAATCATTTTCATAGTATTATTATAGTACAAATAAAAATTTTGACATTAAACAGCTAAGAGCTGCATAAAGGTAAGGGTAAGAAACAGCTTTAATATACAGAACATAACCGGACAAGGGATATAAAAATGCAATTTTTAGATAAAACAAAAATCAGAATAGTTTCAGGCAGAGGCGGCAACGGAATGGTTGCGTGGCGGCGCGAAAAATATGTTGACAAAGGCGGCCCGGCAGGCGGTGACGGAGGCAAGGGCGGCGATGTTTATTTGATAGCCGATGAAAATATGTCAACGCTTATGGATTTCAAATACAAATCGGTATTTAAAGCTGAAAGCGGTGAAAACGGCGGAATTAAAAACTGCCACGGACGCTGCGCAAAAGATTTATATATAAAAGTTCCTGTAGGAACTGTCGTAAAGGATGTGAAAAGCGGAAACATTATTGCGGATTTGACAGAACACGGACAGAAAGTTCTTGTGGCAAAAGGAGGCAGAGGCGGCCGCGGCAACGCAAGATTTGCAACAGCGCAAAAGCGCGCCCCTCAATTCTGCGAACCCGGTGAACCTCCGATTGAGCGAGAACTATTTTTAGAACTGAAACTTATTGCAGATGTCGGGCTTCTCGGGATGCCGAACGCTGGGAAATCAACATTTATCAGCAGAATTAGTTCTGCAAAGCCAAAAATTGCAGATTATCCTTTTACAACACTTATACCGAATCTTGGAGTCGTAAGAAAGCCATCCGGCGACGGATACGTGGTTGCGGATATTCCGGGGCTTATTGAAGGGGCGTCAGAAGGTGTCGGACTCGGGCATGACTTTTTGAGACATGTAGAAAGATGCAGATTTCTGGTTCATATAATTGACTCAACAGAAGAAAATCCGATTGAAAATTACGAAAAAATCAACCTTGAACTTTCCAAACACTCTGAAAAACTCGGCAAACTTTATCAAATTGTCGCGCTGAATAAGATCGACGCCATTGATGATGAGAGAAAAGACTTTTTATACAATGAGTTTAAGAAAAAGGCTGAGGATGTGTTTTTGATTTCTGCTGTAACAGGCGAAAATGTGGATAAACTTGTTAATTTTATGTCACAGAAGGTTGACGAAATTGAAAAACCGGTCACTGAAATTGTGGTGGAAGAAGATTTAGCAGCATACAATAATGATGACAGCGATTATGAAATTACAAAAGTCGCAAAAGATGTCTACATAATAACCGGCGGAAAAATATCAAGGCTCGCCATGGTGACTGATGCCAGAAATGTAGAACAGGTAATCCGGTTCCAGAATATTTTAACAGGAATGGGTGTCTTTGAAAAATTAAAAGCTATGGGAGTAAAAGACGGCGACACCATTATTACAGGCCATCTTGAGTTTGCATATTACGCAGACGAATTTTACGGATAATAGCAAAAAAATTTATGTCCGGATTTTATATAACAGGATTTATGAGGAAAAAAGCATGAGAATTAACCCGATACAAAGCTACAGCTATGCAGCAGCTTTTAATGCAAATACAGCAAACAATAAAAAAGAACATAAAATAACCGCAAAAGAAGTGGGCTACGGACTTGCAGGGCTTGCAGCCCTAGGAATTGCTACATACGCAATCATAAGAAAAACAAAATCAGGCAAAGCCGGACAGGTGCTTGACGACAGTGTAAACTTAAAAAAGGGACGCAGGAAAGGTCACGGGAAACCTGAGCCAAAACCGGAGCCCAAGCCTGAGATGAAGCCCGAGCAGCCAGTTGAGCCAGCTCCTCAGAAAACCAATGCTCCTGAACCGCCGGCAGAACCGGTGAAAACAGGAACTCCATCCGCAAACTCTCCTGAAAATCTACCTTCAACACCCACTGAGAACAGGGTTCCAGATAATGCTGATCCAACAAACGGCATTCCGGAAGTGTCTACTCAGAATCCTCAGCCTCCGGAAGAACATATTGCATCAGCAATTGTTATTAACGGACAGGTAAAAGTTACTCCGGAATTATTACAGCCTTATAAAACCGGCATAGTCGAAGAAAAACAGTTTTCGATTCCAGGTATTGGAGAAACAGAGCCATTTGAAGGTGTTGAAAAACTTAAATACCGTCTTATGGATAAGGAACACGGGAGGACTTACCAGCAGTTTTTCCATAAAAATAAAATTTATGAAACAAGTGTTTATAATGATGTATTCGGCGAATTTTTTGACACTGAACGTGTTACAAGATATAATTTTGCCTACGAAAACGGGAAAGTTGTCGGAGTAGCAAAACAGCTTCTCAGCGAAAACGGCAGCCAGCACGGCATCTATCAGGACGGAACTTTCATTCCGTACCCGATTATGGTCAAAATGAAAGGCGATAAAGAATTTCATAAAGTTGATGCTTATACAACAGAGGCGTTGTTTGAAATTGACAAACGTTTTGACCCGAAAAATATCTGAACAAAATCCGCCTTGCTTTTTAGCCGGCAATAATATAGAATTAGTTTAAAGAGGGACATTATGAAGTGTTATAAAGCAAAATGGATTTTGACAGCAGAAGATAAAATTCTTGAAGATACCGCACTCGTTGTGGATGAGGGAAAAATTGTCAACCTAATCCCGAATAAGGACGTTAATTTTGACGAAAAATATGTCAAAGATTTAGGGAATGCAGTCATTACTCCAGGATTTATCGATCTTCTGACACAGTTTCAGTACACAAATATAGGGCTTATTAAACCCGCAGGCATTAAAAGCTGTCTCAAAAGCTTTTTTATTAATCTTAGCAAAAAATATAATTTTGCCGGAATAAAACCTGATAATTATGCGCTCAAATGGGCAAACATTCTTGCTTCTTACTACTTATTTGACAGAAACGGTAAACTTAAATCTTTTGACGACGGCGTCACAATGGCCATAAAATCCGGAACAACCTGTATTGCGCAGGTTTCCAAAGAGTTTAAGTATTTTGAAACAATTAATAAACTCCCGATAAGAACTTACCTTTTCTTTGAGGTTTTCTCGGACACATCTGAAAAGAGCAAGAAACAGTTTAAGGAAATGCGTGCCAGAGTTGAGGATTTAGTTCAGCATAAGGGTTCAAAAACCCACATAGGCATAATGCTTAACTCTGAATCCGGCGTTCATAAAAAGATGTGGAATCTTTTTTCAAAATATTGCAGAAAGCACAATATGCTTCTTATGACAAGGTTTGCGGAGGCAAAAGACGAAATAGAATGGCTTGAACACGGATTTTCAGATATTGACATACTGCACAAATTTATGGGGCTTAGAAAAATCACACCATACACAAAAGATTTAAAACCGGTTGAGTATCTTGCAAATTTAAAAGTTCTAACCAACAAGGTGTTAGCTGCAAACGCCAACTACCTCACAGAAAGCGAACTGGAAGAACTGGCTTCCACCGGTGTTAAATATATATATCAGCCGGATTACAGCGTGGAAATCTGCGGGAAAAAACTTGATTTTGAAACTGTTTTAAAATATTTCAGCGGGAACTTCGGTTTTTCCTCACAGAGCTTCTTACCGGAAAAGAATTTTAATCTGCTTGAAATCGCTGTAAGAGCCGACAACAAAAATATTCTGCCGCTGGAGGAACTTATCAAGTATCTTACAATCTATCCGGCGAAAATTTTGAGACTTGACAATATTACAGGCTCTATAAAAATTGGCAAAGACGCTGATTTTAATGTGTTTAAAATAGAAGAAGGCAAGGATTACAATGCCATAAAAGAGAACCCGCAGCCTTATGCAACATATTCAGGCGGGAGAAAAATTGTAAAGAAAAATCAGACCAGATTTACAATTTAACGAAATTTAAGAAAACTTTAAAAGAGATTCAATATTGACGCCGAGCGCCTTAGAAAGTTCAAGAACCTTGGCTAATGACATATTCTGCCTGCCGCACTCAACACAGGCAAGGTAATTCTGGCTTACATCCATAGTTTCAGCAAGCTGCTCCTGAGTAAGATCCTTCTTAATCCGTTCAATTTTTACATTTTTGCCAAATCTTTTTAACAACTCTTCCTTATTCATTAGTTATAATAATACAAAAATTGAGTAATAACTTGTATTAACTTATTGGCTATTATTTTATATATTATTGATTATACTGTAATAAAAGATATACTAATTTGCACTTTTTGTTATACACGGGTTAATTTTATTCTAGAACTCTCGGTTAGAATACGCTCTTGTAATTAAATTATGTTCCTGATAAAATTTAAGCAATGTGGTATTGTTATTCAATACATGTTTAAATCTTACATTAGAGGGATATAGATATGAGTAAAAGAGTTTTATTATGTATTATGGACGGCTGGGGTATAAGTAAAAATCACCCTGAGTATGATGCAACTAAACTTGCACACCCGGTGCATGTTGACAGACTGGAAAAAGAGTTTCCGTCAATCACAATTCACGCTGACGGGCAATATGTAGGGCTTCCGGAAGGCCAGATGGGAAACAGTGAAGTCGGACACCTCAATCTCGGTGCCGGACGCGTAGTACATCAGGATTTATCGAGAATTAACAGGGCAATCAAGGACGGTTCTTTCTTCAAAAACGAACGTTTCCTGATGGCTGTTAACCACGCTAAGAAAAACAATTCCGCTTTACATATATACGGACTTGTATCAACCGGAGGGGTTCATTCGTCTTTAGACCATCTGCTTGCTTTGATAAAACTTGCTGCTGATGAAGGTTTGAAAAAAGTCTATGTACATGCGTTCCTTGATGGCCGCGACACTCCGCCGCAGAGTGCCTGCACTTATCTTGAGCGGGTAGAAGAAGAACTAAAAAAATATAATCTGCCGCCGATTGCAACTATTATCGGCAGATATTATATAATGGACAGGGATAACAGATGGGACAGAGTTGAAAAAGGCTATAATGCGCTTCTTCTCGGCGAAGGCGAACACGCTGCAACTGCCTGCGAAGGGGTTAAAGCATCTTATGCAAGAGGCGACAACGACGAATTTGTTCTTCCGACAGTTATCGGAGGCGAAGAAAGCAGAATTCACGATAATGATGCAATAATTTTCTTCAACTACAGACCGGACAGAGCAAGAGAAATTTCAAAAGCTATCAATTTTGCAGACTTTGATGGTTTCAAGAGAAAAAAAGTTCTCAAAAACATCTGTTATGTAACAATGACAAGCTATAATGAAGATTTCACATTCCCTGTAGCTTTTCCGAAAGAACACCTTGTGAATATACTCGGCGATGTACTGGAAGCAAATGGTATTAAACAGTTCCGTACAGCAGAAACCGAAAAATATGCGCATGTCACATTCTTCTTTAACGGCGGAATTGACGAACCGCAGCCGCACGAAACAAGAGTTCTTGTTCCGTCGCCGAAAGTTGCGACCTACGATATGCAGCCGGAAATGAGTGCTCCTGTAGTTTGCGAGAACGTATTAAAAGCAATCGACAATCCTGAATACGGATTTATACTTGTTAACTTTGCAAACCCTGATATGGTAGGTCATACAGGTGTAATTGAGGCAGCAACAAAAGCCTGCCATGTTGTTGATGAATGTGTCGGAAAAATTGCAGATGCCTGCATTAAAAACGGTATTACAATGCTTTTGACAGCAGACCACGGCAACAGCGAGGTTATGGTAAACCCTGAAACCGGCAAGCCGCAAACCGCACACACTACAAACAAAGTTCCGTTTGTACTGATTAACGGCCCGAAAGATGCACAGCTTAAAGAGGATGGGGCGCTTTGTAACATTGCGCCTACAGTTCTCCAGCTTCTCGGAATTAAACAGCCGGCAGAAATGGACTGCGAATCGCTAATCAAGTAAATGGAAAATGACGAGTGATGCAGCTAACATCACTCGTCACACATCACTCTTCACTTTTACAAAAGGACACCCATGACAGAACAAAAGACATTAGGAATAGATTTTTCACTGAAAAAAAATAATATTGACGAATTATTTTTTAACCTGTCTGAGAATCCGGAAGGGTTTAAAAATAAGGATTTCAGATATACACTGAGCCTTATTTACCAGACTGTGGAAGATGAGTTTAAGGATGTATTCTTAAGCCCGCATTCCCCTGCAAGAAATACAAACTTCTATCTGGTTAACGAAAACGGGAAACTCTCGTTTTTTATCACCCCGACCAATAACTTTGAATATTACCTGAAGTCAAAAGGTTCACTGTTCCGTTTCCGCCCGCAGGTTCTTGGGAATGAAGTCGGATACGCAATGAGCCTTGATCTTGTCATGGACTATTTCGGCGGCTTCGGCGATGTTATCGAGATGGAAGCCCTCACTCAGACATTCGTTTATATGAACGGTCTTGCACACTTTGTAATGAAGTTGATTGAAAAGTTATACTTCATTCCGACAATCAGAACAAAGGGGACAATGTTTAAGATTGTTTATGAACCTATTATCCCGAACCAGCAGGTTGCAAGGATTATCAACCAGTTTGAGGAAAATATTCCGGAAAAACTCTTTATAAAAGGCGATATTCCTGAAAACTTTGTAAAAGACTTTATTCATAATTATATGAATTACGTGATTTACAAGTTTTTAGGGATTAAGGCATACAAGTTCAAGGATGTAAAATCCGGAACGTATATGATTAAAGACCTTGAACAGCGCTCGGTTATGCGCGGAATAGACATTGCAGAAAACTTCTCGCAATGGTTTGATGAGCTTTACCTTGGCAAATACGATGTTATCCCGTTCTTTAAAATTGAAAAAATTGAGGATGAGCTTTTCCAGCTTAAAGTTCACATCAAAAACCGCAAAACAAACGAAAGCGTCTTAATTGACGAACTTTATCATAAAGATGAAATCTTCGATGCAAAATCCTCCGATATTGCAAAAATAGTTGAAAAACAGCTGAATTATGCCATAAAATATATGCCGGAACTGGAAGAATTATTTGAGGATGAAGAAAAACTCGCGCTGGATTTGAACCTGAATGAGGTTTACAAGATTATCACGCAGACTGCTTATTACCTCCAAAAAGCTCAAATAGAAGTTATTCTTCCGAAAGAGCTTGTTAATATTGTGGTTCCGAGAGCCTCAATCAATGCAAAGGTTAAGGCGTCGCGCTCTCAGGATTTAGCTGATATTTTCAACAATTCAACCTCTTCTAAAATTTCGCTTGACGATATTCTTGACTTTTCTTACGAAATCGCAATCGGAAACGATAAAATTTCCGTTGAAGAATTTAACAAACTCGTTGAAACCAGCAACGGACTTATTAAGTACAAAAACAAATACGTACTTATTGATAAGGAAGAAAGCAAAAAAATCTTTGAACAAATTGCCAAAGCAAACTTCAAATCAATGTCCAGAATGGAACTTATCCACGCATCAATGTCAGGACAGCTTGCGCAGTATGATTTTGACTACGATGATGCGTTTGCGCGTGTAATTCAGGACTTTACAAAGCCAATTGAGGTTACCCCGCCGGAAACGCTTAAAGGCGAACTCAGACCATATCAGCAGACCGGTTTGAAATGGCTATGGACAAACGTTTCAAAAGGCTTCGGTGTTTGTATGGCCGATGATATGGGGCTTGGTAAGACTATTCAGATTATCTCTCTTATTTTAAAAATGAAAGAGGAAGGAAATCTAAAAAAACCGGTTCTTGTAATCTGTCCTACAACGCTTATGGGAAACTGGATGAAGGAATTACAGATGTTTGCACCGTCTTTAGATGCCGTAATTTACCATGGCGCAGAAAGACAGCTTGATGTGAAACATGACGTAATTCTTACCACCTATGCGATTATGAGAATTGACGTCGAAGAACTCAAAAAACAGAGCTGGGGAATGGTTATCGTTGATGAGGCCCAAAATATTAAAAACCCTGATACAGCCCAGACACTTGCAATAAAAACACTCAAAGCAGATGTTAAGGTTGCAATGACCGGCACTCCTGTAGAAAACAGGTTAACAGAATTGTGGAGCATATTTGACTTTATAAATCAGGGTTATCTGGGTTCACTCAGAGAATTTCAGAAAAGTTATGCTATACCTATTGAAAGATTTAAAGAAACCTCACGCGCTGCAAAACTTAAAATGTCAGTGTCCCCTTTTGTCCTGAGGCGTTTAAAGACAGACAAACACGTTATTTCAGACCTGCCGGAAAAGATGGTTCTGAACGAATACTGTTACCTTTCAAAACCGCAGGCAGTGCTTTACGAAAAAACATTGAACGAGATGATGGAAAAGATAAGTTCATTCTCAGGTATCAACAGACGCGGCAACATCTTCAAACTTATCACCGCACTGAAACAGATTTGCAACCACCCTTACCAGTTCTTAAAATCAGGGGAGATGAGCAGAGAACTTTCCGGCAAGATGGACAAATGTATTTCAACAGTACAGAGCATATTAGACAACGGTGAAAAAACTCTTATATTCACGCAATACAAGGAAATGGGCGAAATTCTCTGCAAAGTAATCGCGGAAGAATGCAACACGGAACCGCTTTTCTTCCACGGCTCATTAACAGTTCCGCAGCGTGAGGACTTGATTAACCGTTTCCAGAACGAAGAAGATGCAAAAATTATGATACTGTCGCTGAAGGCAGGCGGAACAGGTCTGAACCTTACAAGCGCCACTAACGTAATCCATTATGATTTATGGTGGAACCCTGCAGTAGAAGATCAGGCAACCGACAGAACTTACCGTATCGGGCAGGACAAAAACGTAATGGTACACAGAATGATTACTCTGGGAACATTTGAAGAAAAAATTGATGAGATGCTGAAATCAAAGAAAGAACTGGCAGATCTTGCGGTTTACGAGGGCGAAAAGATTATCACAGAACTTTCAGACGAAGAAATTTACGAAATCTTTACACTTTCAGCTTAATATTAATATTAAAAAAGCCGGCCCAAAATGCCGGCTTCTTAATTAAAAGTCATATTTCTGACCGGAGGAGTAATTGGTGTACTGGAGTTCTTCTTTACCTGTCAAAATATTGTTAAGACTCTTTCCGCCGAATGTAACAGAAGTATCATCAGCTTTTACCTTGCCATCTTTCATAACAGCTACTGAATAAACATCTCTGCCTAACTGATTTGGATTTTTAATGCCGTTTACATCAAAACGAACGACTGCACAGCGTCTATTATGCCAGATTTTAGTCTGGTTTGTACCGTCCGGATTTTTTAGAGGTCTGCCGTATTCATCGGTAACATTTATTGTTGTTGGAGCATAACAATCCGGATTATTATACTGGAGTATTGCAAGAATAGCCCCGTTACTTAATAAAATTTTAGGCCATGAGCCCATCTCATCTGCAGCACCGCTATTATCAGAAGATAAACGTAATGAGCCGAATTTAACTTTGTAGTAATAAGTACTGCAGCCTTTATCAGTTTTAGATTTACAAACCCGTGCTCCGTTGAAATATTTAGCAAAAGCCTCTGCTGTCTGGCTACTTGTATTATTCGGGCTAAACAGCAGGGAATTATCTCCTATAACTCCATAGTCAGATTGGGATTTCAATACAGCGTTCTGTATTGTCGAATAAACCGCCTTTGTTCTTGAAATAAGTTCCTTATCCTGATTTTTTTGAATTAAGGTCGGCATTGTAAGAGCTGCAACAATACCTATAATTCCAAGAGTAATCAGCACCTCCGCAAGAGTAAACCCGCAGCGTGCAATATTAATACTTCCTAAAAAATAATCTGAACTACCTGCCCGAAACAACGAAAGAGAGCTTAGAGTACGTTGCCCCCCCCCCCGAAATCGGCTCTATTAGTGAATTTCAACATATCTAACATCTCCTTTCCTCTTTTATTATAACAAACTCTTGAAAAATTTTCAACCGGATATTTTTTTGATATTAGCAAAAAGCCTCAGGGCTTGAATTTTAAAAATTTTATTTTATAATATAGATATAGATTAGAAATACAAGTTCACGGAAAGGTGGTGAAAAAAGATGGCAGAAGTTAAAGTTGGCGAAAACGAATCAATTGAAAGCGCACTTAGACGTTTCAAAAAGAAAATCCAGAAAGCCGGTATCCTTTCCGAAGTAAAAAAACGTGAAAGATACGAAAAACCGAGCGTAAAAAGAAAACGCAAATCTGAAGCTGCTCGCAAAAGAAAAGTTTAAGGCTTTTTAAAATATATAAAAACAGAGGATGAAGTGTTTCATCCTCTGTTTTAGTTTTATAATAAAGCTGGTTCTTTCTCTTTAAGTTTTTCTGCCTAAACTTGCGTAATCCCTATCCCAGTCGATATTACGCTTAATAACTTTAGCGGGAGAACCGGCAATTATAACATTCTGCTCATCAAACTGTTTATTAATTACAAAAGAATTCATTCCGACAATAGAATTATCAGGAATAGTTACATTTTTGAGCAATGTAACTCCATACCCGATCCAGCAGTGCTTTCCAATATGGATATTATTGTTATTATGAGAATTAATAAGCTTACCTGTTTCTTTATCCATAATAGGATGACAATCATCGGGGAATAAAACCACTTTCCAGGAAAACATACAATCTTCACCTATATTTATTTTAGAATTCATTGCCGTATTTATAAATATTTCATTAATTGTAGTGTTATCTCCAATATTTAGCTCTGATTGCCATCCAATTCTAATTTGACTTTTAATAAAAAAAGATACATTATTCCCGATATGGACTTCTGATTTACCTGACTGTTCAATATAAACTGAATTTAATTGAGAATTATTTCCTATATTTAATACTTGATTAAAACCTGATACTATATCTACATTAGAATTTAAAATCTTACATCCCTCACCAAAACATAAATTACTACTTCTAACTAAATCATCCTTTTTACCGATATAAATGCCTGAAGAAAATTGAGATAACTGGCTAAATGAAATACTATTATTCTCACCGAATATATTAATCAGGCCGGAAAGTTTTGCAGAGCGTGCTATGACAATCGTATTGTTATCCCCGAAAAACGAAATCCTTAGAGAGTCAGCGTCCCCCCCCCCCCGAAATCGGCTCTACACAAGGACTACCGGTCAAAATAACCCTGTTATTATTTCCAAAATCCCTTACAATTACCTTCCTGAAAAGTTTTTTTAATTCTTTGTATTCCGGTGTTATAAACGAAAGCTTTATACCAAAGATTGAAACTTTTTTATACGCAAAATTTTGGCTAATAACTTTAAACATTAAGATTCTCCATATTACTTTGTTTCAATAAAGTTGGTGTTTGGAATGTATTCCTGCGAATGAATATCTATTTTGTTAATAATTTTGGCGCGCTTTTTACGGAAAAGCATATCGACAAAAGCCTCGAGACGGGTTATAAATCCTGCTTCACCGGTCTGCTCATCAATAGTCAGGTGAAGTATAGGTTTATTAAAATGTTTTGCCTTTCTGACAATTCTCTCAATCATAAGAGAATCCGGCCCGCAGCCAAAAGCATTTAACGCTATAATTCCATCAATCTTATTATCTTTAAGATAGTGTCCGGCAGTTCCTGTCATCTCATACTCGTTTGCCCAGTAAAGATTTTCACCGAGAGCATTAATGCCTTCCAGCATCTGTTCTTTCGACAGCTGTAACGAGGTGTAAACTTTAACATCCATTTTTTCAAGCTTGTCTATAATCTTCATAGAAGCTCTGTCATCGTAAATATTATAACCATGAGCCACCAGCGCAATTGAAATAGGATGCTCCTCAGATGCGCTTTCAATAAATACCTTGCCTTGAAGTGCATAATTCATGGCTTTTTTGTAACTCATACCGGATTTTGACATAATATGAAAATTGTTATAAGTTCTCCAGCCTGCTTTAGAAGCATCTTTAATCTGTTTTTCATCAGTAATTCCGTAAGGGGCAACACATTCAGCAAGAAACTCGTACAGCCCCTGATTTTTTTCGGACTTATCAAGAGTTGCTTCAATCATGGTAAAATCACGTTTTACAACATTACGTATCAAATCCGGCAGTCCTCTAATTTTAGAACAGTTATAAATCTTCGGGGCAATAGACTGCAGCGACGGAACGAGAATTCTGTCCACCCCTTTGTCCAGCAGATTAAGAATATGTCCCACATATATTTTTATCGGCAGGCATGTTTCTGTTACAACCAGTGCAGAACCGCTTGAAAGTGTCTGCTTTGTTGTTACATCAGACAAAATAATCTTTATGCCGAGCGCAGAAAAGAACCCGTAGTAAAACGGATAGTTGTGATAAAAAGACATTGCTCTAGGTATACCTATTACTTTATCATTATTTTGAGTCATACTGGAACATCTCCCCGAATTTTTTAATTTTACTACCTTTATAATACTTCAAAATAAAATTTTTTGAAAGAAAAAGAAATAAATCTTAATAATTCTAATAAAAATTTATTTGTGATAGCCTTATAAATATGACAAAGAGAAAGAAAAGAGTAGCAGTTGCACTGAGCGGGGGCGTGGACAGCTCGGTTGCCGCAAAATTATTAATAGAAAAAGGCTGTGAAGTAACAGGTGTTACAGGAAAAATGATTAATTCGCCAGCCGCTGATGAGGTTTGCGAGCAAGCAAGGAAAGTTGCGGAAAAACTCGGAATTAAGCATTACGTTGCAGATGTTACAGAAAAATTCCAAAAAGAAGTTATTGACTATTTTGAAAATTCCTATGCTCAAGGTGAAACACCCAACCCCTGCATAGTCTGCAACCAATTTATAAAATGGGGCGAGATTTTCAATTATGCGATGGCAACTCTTGAGGCTGACCGCTTTGCCACAGGCCATTACGCTGATATAAGATATGAGAACGGAATTTATAAACTCTATCCGGCAAAAGATGAGCATAAAGACCAGCTTTATTTTTTATACCGGCTCGGGCAGAAAGAGCTTTCAAAGACAGAATTTCCGCTATCCGGCTATACAAAAACTGAAATAAGGGCACTTGCTGAAAAATACGACCTTCCGCCTAAATCTTCCAGAGAGAGTCAGGACATTTGTTTTATCCAAAAGCCAAATACAACAAAAAAATATCTTACAGAAAAATTCAGATATAAAAAAGGAGATTTCATAGAGATAAATTCCGGTAAAAAACTCGGCGAGCACTCCGGCAGCTATCAGTACACAATAGGCCAGCGCAAAGGTATCGGGATTGCCGCGCCATACCCTCTTTATGTAATTGATATTGATGCGGAGAAAAATATTGTGTACCTAGGAAGCTGTAAAGATAATTTAAAAAAAGAATTAACAATTAAAAACCTTAATTTTACCTATCCGGTCGAAGAAAATAATTTTGACGCTATGGTCAAAATCCGCTACAATATGAACGCCCAAAAGGCAAATATTCAGTTACTCGAAAACAGCGCTGTCATAAGGTTTTATGAACCTGTAAATTCTGTAACCCGAGGTCAGGCCGGAGTTTTTTATGACATGAATGACGGACATCTAATCGGCGGCGGAACTGTAGCTTAAGATTCCCGAACTTTACATTTATTTTTTACGGGCTTAACATGAAAACAGAATAGGGAGAAATTTATTATGTATAATCCGAAATCACACAAGGCCGAAGAATTTATCAATCACGAAGAAATTCTCGACACTTTAAAATATGCAGAAGAAAACAAACATAACGTTGAACTTATTGATAAAATTTTAGAAAAAGCCAGACAGAAAAATGGTCTTACACACAGAGAAGCAGCTGTGCTTCTTGACTGCAATATTGAAGAAAAAAATGAAGAAATATTTAAACTTGCAGAACAGATAAAAAAAGATTTTTACGGAAACAGAATTGTTTTATTTGCGCCGCTTTATCTGTCGAATTACTGTGTCAACGGGTGTGTATATTGCCCTTACCACAAACAGAACAGCCATATCCCACGGAAAAAACTTACGCAGGAAGAAATAAGACAGGAAGTCATCGCTCTTCAGGATATGGGGCATAAAAGGCTTGCAATTGAAGCAGGCGAAGATCCTGTTAACAACCCGATTGAATACATACTTGAATCAATTAAGACAATTTACAGCGTAAAACATAAAAACGGTTCAATCAGACGTGTAAATGTAAACATTGCCGCTACTACAGTAGAAAACTACAAAAAATTACATGATGCAGGCATAGGTACATATATCCTGTTTCAGGAAACTTACAATAAAGAAAGCTATGAAAGACTTCATCCTACAGGCCCGAAACACAATTACGCCTACCACACAGAAGCCATGGACAGAGCAATGGAAGCAGGGATTGATGACGTCAGCCTCGGAGTATTATTCGGACTTGAATTGTACAGGTATGAATTTACAGGACTTATGATGCACGCAGAGCATCTTGAAGCAGCTTTCGGAGTAGGCCCTCACGCAATAAGTGTTCCTAGAATCAGAAAAGCCGATGATATTGATCCGGATACTTTTGATAACGGTATTGATGATGATACTTTTGCCAAAATTGTTGCCTGCATACGTATTTCCAAACCTTATACAGGCATGATTATATCAACCAGAGAAACAGAAGAATGCAGGGCAAGACTTTTACACCTCGGGGTATCACAGATTAGCGGAGGTTCAAAGACAAGCGTCGGCGGATATTTCAGTCCAATGCCGGAAGATGAAAATTCAGCACAATTTGACGTTTCTGACAGACGCCCGCTTGATGAGGTTATCAGATGGCTTATGGAACTCGGGTATCTTCCTAGCTTCTGCACATCATGTTACAGAAACGGGAGAACAGGCGAAAGATTTATGGAAGTATGCAAAAGTCAGCAGATACACAATTTCTGCCACCCTAACGCAATCTTAACATTAAAAGAATACCTTGAAGACTACGCCTCACCTGAAACTAAAGAAATCGGTTATAAAATTATTGACAAAGAAACAAAAATAATCGAAAATGAAAAAATAAAGGAAACAGTAGAAAAAGATCTGGTACAAATCGAAGCCGGAAGCAGAGATTTTAGATTTTAAACAAGGAGAATATATGAAAAAGCTGGCGTTCACTCTGGCAGAGGTACTGATTACACTGGGAATTATCGGCGTAATTGCAGCAATGACAGTTCCGTCCATCATTACATCCACCAGAGAAAAGACTGCAGCCACACAACTTAAGAAAACCTATTCGGCGCTGCAGCAGGCATTTTTATCTGCGCAGGAAAAATACGGCAACATTGCTGACTGGGGAATTTCAATGGAAGAAAACGGCGGCGGAGAACAGGTTCTTCTAAACTATTTTGCACCGTTTATGCAGAAAGTTAAAACCTGTAAAAACGGCTACGGCTGTTTTCCGAACGTAACATACAAAAATATTGACGGAACAAATTATGTCAACTGGAATATTCTGTCCGGACGTTCTGCAATGATATTGAGCGACGGTACAATGGTAATGTTCAACGCCTCATCTGCAAAAGATTACAGCAAATACGGACAGATTTATGTCGACATAAACGGTGCAAAACCTCCAAATCAGGTAGGGATTGATTTCTTTTATTTTTACCTGTTTGACAACGCAATAGTACCTGCAGGTGCGCCCCGTTATTACGGTGATGAATTTTTTGTAGAAAAATGTATTAAAAATGCAGGGTTTGGCTGTGCAGCCTGGGTAATTTATAACGAAAACATGGATTACCTGCACTGTTCTGATCTCGGCTGGAACGGTCGTAAAAGATGCCTGAAGAAAAAATAAAAGCTGCAATAATGAAGGATTGAAGGTTTGCTCTAAAAAAGCAGCTTAATTACTATTTTTACGCTCTATTGACTTACCTATGGCATTAATAAAAAACTTTGTGAGCAGCGGAAACCTGTAAAGCCTCAAATCAGACATTATTAAAGCTTTTCCGTCCTTTGCTGCAACAGTGAGTGAGCATTTTCCGGAATCAACAACCATTCCTGGTTCACCTGAACAATCAGTTATTTCAACGTTATAAGGATTAATCACGAAAAAATTGTTGCCGTACTGAAAATAAGTTTTAAGCCATGGGTGAAACGCTCTTATGCGGTTTAGAAGTTCTTGCGCAGTTTCTTTTTGAAAATCAAGCGTCATCTCCTCCGGTTTTACATTTCCGTAGTAAGTTGCAAGCGCTTCATCCTGTTCAACAGGGATTACAAATCCTCCCTCAAGTTTCTCCAGAAGATTTGCGCACAAAAGACGCGCCTGAAAAACTGTTTTATTTTTGAGTTCTTTACCAGTGTCGCCCGCGAGAATTTCAATCTCTTTTTGCGCTAACACAGGCCCCGCATCGTATTTTTCAGTCATAAGATGGAAAGTGACACCGCTTTTCTTTTCTCCGTGAAGAATAGTCTGCAAATACGGATTAGGCCCTCTGTACTGCGGAAGAAGCGACGGGTGAACGTTTACAGTCCCAATTACAGGAATATCAATAATTTCTTTTTTAAGTTTTTCACACCACGAACCGACAAGAACAACATCGACATTCTCCTTTACAAGAAATCTTTTAAAATTCTCAGAATTTGCACTTGTGAAAGGTATATCATATATTTTATGCTTTTTAGTAAACGTAAGCGCAGGAGAACTTTTAAAAAAATCGTAAAATTTCAGAAAAAGCGGCGGAACAATAAGCCTTTCGTAACGAAAAACACCAACAATTTCAGCACTGGCAAGCATTGAACCTCTTATAAGGTTCAAGAGCATTTCTCCCCTTCCTAAAATTACTACGCGGAGTCCCACTTATTCTTTCCTTTCTTACTCTGCTGAATAATTAACTTTTTCATATCTTCTGAGATTGAAATATTCTGCAAAGACATGTGGTACTTCCTCAAAAGAGCAATATTTTCCTGCTCTTCAAGGAGATTACGCTGGGGCGGAAGTTTAACACTATTTTTGACATTTTCAAACCCGCTTGGCGCATTTTTGTTCATAACCCTGAAAATTATCTCATCAATATCTGAGCCGCCCATTGAATACATAGAAGCAACTTCAGAAGGCGTTGCACCCTGCGGAAGCTTATAAAGCCAGTTAACCGTCAGAATATCTCCTTCTGAAATATTATGAATTCCTTTCTGGTGCGGGGTGTACATAATATCAGTTTTATAAGGGCTGTGACCCAGCCCGATTGCATGACCTATTTCGTGCAGAATAGTATGATAAACCTCACCGTCACTGTCATAAGAACTGTGGATAAGCCCGTCGGTAAGCCCTATCGCGACTTCAGCCCCGTAAAGTCTGTTTGCACCGTCAAAAGAAAAATAACAGTGCCCTAATGCCTGCCTCTCAACCCTTTTCCAGTCAATATTGACATTAGATTCAAGGAGCGTGTCCACAACATTAAACTTAACTCTGCCCTTTGTTGCGGTCTGCCACGCATCAAGTGCACGTTTCACCAGCTGTTTATATTTGTAATCCTCCCCTTGTTTTGAGTAAAACTTCATAGGGGCAATATAGACTTTCAGCGGCATAAAAGTCCACCTCATAAGCCGCCCGTTTCTTAAAGATTGTGAAACATAAGTCTTGCTCTGCATATTTTTATTGTATAATAAAAAACGAAACTACACAAAAGTCTTAACATGGGATAATTTATTGACTAAGGAGGATATAATTAAATGAACATTATGCAAATTATGAAACAGGCTCAAAACGTGCAGGCAAAATTAAAAGCCTCACAGGAAGAACTTGCCAAAATGGAAATAACCGGCGAAGCTGCAGGCGGCGCTGTAAAAGTTGTCTGCGACGGTCAGGGCAAATTTAAATCAATAAAACTTGATGCCTCAGCGCTTTCGATCAGCACAGATACCGCAGAAGAACTTGAAGACGTTATCACCGTTGCAATTAATCAGGCAAGCGACAAAGCAACAAAAGAAATGGAAGCTAAAATGAAACAGGCAACCGGCGGGTTAAACATTCCGGGATTAGGCTTCTAATGATTTACCCTAAATCAATTGCAACACTAATAGAGCACTTTCAAAAATTTCCGTCAGTCGGCCCGAAATCGGCACAGCGCATGGCATTCTATTTACTGAGAATGCCGATGGCGGAGGTTCAGAAGTTTGCGCAGAGCATTGTTGAAGCAAAGGCAAATACGCATACCTGCGAGGTATGCTTTAACCTTTCTTCAACAAGCCCGTGCGAAATATGCCAGTCCACGAAACGCGACCGCTCGATTATCTGCGTTGTTGCGGAAACAAAAGATTTGATTGCAATTGAAAAAACAAACGAGTACAGAGGGCTTTATCACGTTTTGCAGGGGCTTATTTCACCTATGGACGGTATAGGAGCGGATGACATCCGGATAAAAGAACTTCTGACACGTCTTACCAATGAAGAAGTCAAGGAAGTAATACTTGCCCTCAGTCCTTCAGTTGAAGGTGAGGCAACCAGTCTTTACCTGAGTAAACTCATAAAACCATTCGGAATAAAGATTTCGCGAATAGCCTTCGGGCTTCCGGTAGGGGCAGATCTTGAATATGCTGACGAAATCACAATCGCCCGCGCAATAGAAGGCAGACGGGAAATTTAATTAATCTAAACATAGAGTAGCCGTTTCATATAATTGATTTTCATTAAAACTTACTATAAAATTGCATTATGGAAAATCTATTGGAGATAAAAGATTTGTATGTTGAATACAAGTCAAATAAAGGTATTTTGGGCGGAACGGAAATTATACATGCAGTTAACGGGGTTACGCTTGATATAAAAAAGGGAGAAATACTAGCAATTGCAGGAGAATCCGGCTGCGGCAAATCAACGCTTGCAAGAGGGATACTCCGGCTTGAGCCCGTCAAATCCGGCGAAATCACCTTTGAATGCAGAAATGTTCTGAATATGGACAAAAAAGAACTTAAGTCTTACCGGAAAAAAGCCCAGATGGTTTTTCAAAATCCTTATTCAAGCCTTAACCCTAAAATGAAAATCATTGACACGCTGAAAGAACCGCTAAAAATAAATACAGACCTAACAGATGATGAAATTGAACAAATAATAAAAGAAAAGATTAAAAAAGTCGGCTTAAGCGAAGAATGCCTGAAGCTTTATCCGCATGAATTCTCAGGCGGTCAGCGACAGAGGATTGCAATAGCAAGAGCTCTTGTTTTAAATCCGGAATTTATACTTGCAGACGAGCCTGTGAGTGCGCTTGACGTAAGCATTCAAGCGCAGATAATTAACCTTTTGAAAGAATTAAAAGAGGATTTTAACCTTACATTTGTTCTCATAACACACGATATGAGCGTAATTAAATATCTGGCCGACAGGGTGGCTGTCATGTATCTCGGGGAAATCGCAGAAATCGGCACCACAAAAGAAATTTTTGAGAACCCCTGCCATCCATATACGAAAGCACTTCTAAGCGCAGTGCCTCAGATTACAGGAAAAACAAGTTCCCGTGAAATATTAAAAGGGGATCTGCCATCGCCCTCCAACATTCCGCACGGATGTAAGTTTCACACAAGATGCTCCAAATGTTTTGAAAGATGTGCTGAACAAAACCCATCATATATAAAAATATCAGAATCACATAAAGTAAAGTGTCATTTATACATATAGCAAATTTTAACATTCATTTGTTTTTATGAAATATGCTCAAAGTTCTGAAAACCGCAAAAATTCCAGTAAGCCAGTTTAAAGGGAAAGGTTCTCCTAATTCCAGATATCAGTATGCTCAAAAATTAACCGCAGACTTTTATAATTTAGTAAAAGATGAATTCGGAATTTATGATGTAAAACTTTCAAAAATTAAAAAACTATACCTAAAGTTACTTTCATCACATAAAAGAATTGAAGTAAGCGGACTTGAAAATAATACAAATGCAACTGGCAGAGTAATGATAGGTTCAAACAAAAAAGGAAATGTGGAGGGATATTTTGTACAAATTAAACCTAATGCTATAACCAAATCCCTTAGCTTACAGGAATTTGGAACACTTATGCATGAAACTGACCACCTTTTTAGCTGGTTTGCAAACCCTAAATATACTCAAAGAGTAATTAACATGACAAGTAAAGGCTATAGAAATAAAAATTATCATCAATTTTTTGATAAAGAATTACAATCAGTAAAAAAACAAAATCGTAAAGACCTAATACCAGTTCTCATAAAAAAACTTGAAAAATATTTCAAAAATAAAACTAATGATGAAAAAATCAATACACTACAAGATTTTAGATATAGATTAATTAATGAACGAAATGCATACAATACTGGTAACTTCTATCAAAATGCTATAGAGGAATATCACCCAAACGTTTTGAGTCAAAAAACTGAGCCGATTAATACAAAGAATTTCTATTTTGATGAAAAAATAGATGTAATATCAAATATGCTTAAAAATGCAATTCAAGAAGAAAGATTAAAACTGTCAAAAAGATAAATTTATGTGTTATAATCAGCTTATGGAACGAAAAATAATTACTACTAATAGAAAAGCATTCCACGACTTCACGATTTTTGAAAAATATGAAGCCGGAATTGTACTAACAGGAACAGAGATTAAATCAATCCGTTCAAGCGCTGTCAACCTTAAAGACAGTTTCTGCAAAATTGATGATAATGAAATCTTTCTCTATAACTGCCACATCTCGCCTTACGAAAACGGCAACCGCTACAACCACACTCCGACAAGGACAAGAAAACTTCTTCTCACTAAAAAAGAAATTCTGAAAATGCAGACAAAAGTAAAAAAAGACGGTTACACAATTGTTCCGTTAGAAATATATTTTAAGCAAGGGCTTGCAAAAATTGAAATAGGGCTCGCAAAAGGTAAAAAACTTCACGACAAACGCGACGACATTGCCAAAAAAGACCAGAAAAGGGAAATGGATAGAGCCGTCAAACGATAATAACGGGCAATACATCACATTATCGTCTGTCACACTTAACGTCTTAGCGTCTTTTTTAGAGACTTATTGCTATTTACAGCATATAGCGGATTTTTAATTTGTTAGCAGCATAGTAGAGAACAGATATATTTGTTTTCGGGACGATATGCGGGAGACGCGCGGGAGCGTGTTGAGAAAATAAATATAACAGTTATTCCTCTACAGATACAAAGTTCTGTCGAATTAAGTAAATCCGACCTATACCTATAACCTTAACGTCTTTTTTAAATTAACCATTTGCACTAAAGTTTTTTCGGTGTATAATTAATTGGTAAATAATATTAGATTAGGGATTTATATATTATGACAATTCAGGAATGGTTTGAAAAACGAAAAGAAGCACAAATACAAAGACGTGCGCTTGAAGCCAGAGCAGAAGTTGAACAGAATCCGGATTTATGGACAAAATGTGTTCACTGCGACGCCCAGCTTTTAAAAGAAGATTTAGCAAATAATGATATGGTTTGTCCGGTTTGCGACTACCATTTCAGAATAAACAACAAAAAAAGAATTAAACAATTGTTTGACGAAAATTCTTTTGAAGAACTTTTCACGGAAATAAAACCGACCGATCCGCTGAACTTTGTGGATACTGAATCTTACAAAGACAGAATTGAAAAAGCACAGAAAAAAACAAACTTAAATGACGCAGTTGTAACAGGTATCGCAAAAATTGAAGGGCATCCTGTAGCTGCTGCAGTAATGGATTTTGACTTTATGGGCGGCTCTATGGGAAGCGTTGTCGGGGAAAAGATTACACGACTTATCGAAAAAGCAATAGAATTACGACTTCCTGTACTTGCAGTGACTTCATCGGGAGGTGCAAGAATGCAGGAGAGCGCACTTAGCCTTATGCAGATGGCAAAAACATCCTGTGCCTGCGCAAAACTTGATGAGGAAGGTCTTTTATATATAAATCTTATTACAGAGCCGACATTTGGAGGCGTTACAGCAAGCTTTGGCATGCTGGGCGACATTATTGTTGCGGAACAGGGAGCCAGAGTAGGATTTGCAGGCAGAAGAGTTATTGAGCAGACTATCAGGCAGAAACTGCCTTCTGATTTTCAGACTGCAGAGTACCTCTTGAAATACGGTCAGGTCGATGTTGTTTCTAAAAGAAAAGACCTGAGAAAAACTCTCGGCAATATACTGTCTATGCACAGTTAATCAATAGTTTAACGGAAATAAGGATTGTACTATGACTACATTATTGGATTTTGAAAAACCGATTATGGAAATTCAGGAAAAAATAGAAGAACTAAAAAAAATAAGTATGGAGTCCGGCATGGATTTGAATAAAGAAATAGAAACATTTGAGCAGCAGGCAGAAGATTACAAAAAAGACTTGTATGAAAACCTTAAACCGTCTCAAAAGTTACAGATTGCACGACATCCGGAAAGACCAAATTTTCTGGATTACGTAAGCCATATCTGCACAGACTTTCTGGAGCTTCACGGCGACAGAGAAGGCATGGATGACAGGGCGATAATTGGCGGACTTGCCAAAATAGACGGTAGACCGGTTATGATTGTCGGCACAATGAAAGGCAAGTCAACCAAAGAAAATCTTGAATACAATTTTGGTATGCCGCAGCCTCAGGGTTACAGAAAAGCATTAAGACTTTTCAAACATGCAAATAAATTTAAAATGCCTATAGTAACACTTATTGACACACCCGGTGCCTATCCGGGAATTAGCGCAGAACAGACAGGTCAGGGCATTGCAATTGCTGTAAACCTTAGAGAAATGGCAAAACTGGAGGTTCCTGTTATCGCAATTATTACCGGTGAAGGCTGCTCCGGCGGTGCACTCGGTTTAGCTGTTGCTAACAAAGTATTTATGCTTGAACACGCTTATTATACGGTAATTTCGCCTGAAGGCTGCGCTTCAATTCTCTGGCGCGATGCCTCCCGAGCAAGCGATGCTGCGGAAGCTTTAAAAATAACCGCACACGATTTAATGAAATTCGGTATTGTTGACGGCGCGGTTAAAGAACCTTTAGGCGGTGCGCATAATGACTATGATTTTGTCTGCAATGAGATGAAAAATACTATAGTTCAAAGCATTGAAGAACTCTCAAACCTTTCAGGCAAAGACTTGAAGAAGCAAAGATACGAAAAATTCCGCAAAATGGGTGCTTTTTTGGAGTAAGCCATTAACCTCGTACACTGCGGCGGGTTTACACGCGGTAGAACAAAGCATAAACTTTTTATGAGAGGCGAGAGGCGGTAGAATATTTGCCCTCAGGCGACACTGCAAGAGAATAGTACAACAAATACAGGGTAGGAAAGAATGTCTGAAAGACGGCTGGTATGAGTAATTATTATGAACTTCAAATAAAAATTAACCCTGAAATGGAAGATATTATATCAGACATTTGTTTTGAAAATCTTCCGTGCGAAGGGGTTGTGCTTGCGGAAGAAACCTATAAAGATTTAGAGATGGTTTCGACGACAGAGGGCACGCTGCGGGTGTTTTTAAGCACGCAAGACTGTCATTCCGAACTCATTTCAGAAGCTCATGTTAAAAGTATTCTCGCAGAACAGCGGGAACTTCTAAAATCCCGCGGATTTTCTGACGAAGAACTCGGAAGCTGGGAGGTTGTTTATTCGGAAAAAGAAAATGAAGACTGGTCTAAAAAATGGAAAGAAAAATGGGATGTAACTCATGTCTCTGACAGAATAACTGTTGTACCTGATTGGATTGAATATACCCCTAAACAAGATAATGAAGTTATTATTAAACTTGAGCCTGGATGTGCTTTTGGAACAGGCACACATGCTACAACACAACTTTGCATGAAGGCTATTGAAAAATATATGCCTCAAAATGCAGAAGTAGCAGATATTGGAATGGGATCTGGGATTTTAGCTATCTGTGCTAAAAAGTTTGGTGCGAAATCGGCTTATGGCTGCGATAATGATGAGACAGTCATTGATGTTGCTATTGAAAATGCCCAGAAAAATAATGCTGAGTGTAAATTTGAATTGAATACAGCTGATAAAATATCAAAACAATTTGATTTTGTATTGGCAAATATTTTGCACAACATATTGGCAGAAATTATGTGCGACTTAAAATCCATCATGAAAGGTGGAGCTTATTTGGTTCTTTCTGGAATTTTAGATGAAAAAAAGCAAGTTGTACTCGACGCAATAAAAAAATATAATCTTGAACTGGTAGAAGAAATGCATCAAAATCAATGGGTTGCACTTGTTGTTCAAAAGTATTAAGGAGAATAACATTGTCTAATTTTGAAATTTTTATATTTATTACTTTTTTAATTTGCTTCATTTTAATATTTGGAATACTGTTTAGCATATTTAGAAATATTATCAACGGAATATTTAACTATAACTATAATGAGCTTAAAACTAACATTTCTTCAAAACCTATAAACGTTTTTACCGTCAGACTTTCTTCTATTGACTATCTTGTATTTAATGGTTTTTGGGTAACTGTTGAAATATACTCGGATTTTATTATTTTTAAAATGTTTAATAAAGCATTACTTGTTAATGATTTATCTCAATTAAGTTTAACAGGCAAATTTACTTCAAAATTAGTTATCAAGTCTGATAATAATAAATTAGAGTTAGTTTTGGGTAAAAAAGAATATGCAATAATAAAAGATATTTTGGAGGATAAAAATGTCTAAAACTGCAATAATTATACCTGCAAGATATGGTTCATCAAGATTAGAAGGCAAACCCCTAATTGAAGTTAATGGAAAGCCTATTATTCAATGGGTTTATGAAAAAGCGCAACAGGCAAAACTTGCTGATATTATAATAGTAGCAACTGATGATGAGAGAATTTTTAATGCTGTAAAAGCTTTTGGCGGAAATGTTGAAATGACCTCGGTAAACCACAAATGCGGTTCTGACAGGATTCGAGAAGTCGTAGAACGTCACCCTGAAATTTTCTACATTGTAAACCTTCAAGGCGATGAACCCCTCATTAAGCCGGACAGTATTGACGATGTTGCCAGAAATGTTCAAGAGGACGACCATGCTGACATTTCTACTTTGATTAGAGTATTAAAAGATGAAGCGGAAATAAACAACCCTAATCTTGTAAAATGCGTAATAGACAACAACGGCTATGCACTCTACTTTTCCCGTGCAAAAATCCCTTATGAAAGAAATACAGGAATTGCAACATTCTACGGACACCTCGGAATTTACGGTTATAAAAGAGAAGCTTTAATAAAAATGACCTCTCTGCCGCAAACTCCGCTTGAGAAAACAGAAAGCCTAGAGCAGCTGCGCGCGCTTGAAAACGGTATGAAAATAAAAACATCGGTTGTGGATTTTGTGCCTGTAGGTATTGATACAAAAGAAGATCTTGAAAAATTCAAACAAATAATATCACAAAAACTTTAATCTTCATCAAAAAAGTATTTAGGGTTAACTTTAAAGATTTCAGACATCAGTAATAACATTTTTAGACTGACTTTCTCTTTAAGGTTTTCTACCCTGCTTATAAATTCTCTAGAGCAGTTAAGTTTTTCGGCAAACTCCTCCTGTGAAAGTTTCGCATCTTTGCGAAGCTTTTTTATCTTTGCTGAAATAATTTTGTGATACATTACTTCATATTTTTGCATAACCTTATTTTCTTGTATTATTATTGAGATACTATGAAGTAATACATCACATAATAAGGAGAAAAGATGACTAAAAGAGTATTTACGGATGAGAGAACAAACTTCACCTGGCTGAAGAAACAGGCGTTTACACTTGCAGAAGTTTTGATTACACTGGGGATTATAGGAATCGTTGCTGCAATGACTTTGCCTGCTGTAATTAATAAAATTAATATGAAACACTACATAGCCCTGTTAAAAGAGGACTACTCCATACTTTCACAGGCACATAACTCTATTACTGCTGATAACGGAAGCTTCCAGTACGGCATTCAGCACTGCAATGGAACAGAATCCACAACACTAAACAGGTGCTTCATGAATGTATTTAGTAAAAAATTGAAAAGTATACGTACCTGCGAAACGCCTTATAATAAAAATGACAGCAAAAACAGTTGCTTCACAGAATTCAGCAAAATAAAACTTTTAAACGGAACAACAGCTACATCTAGCTACTTAAACAACACTGCCGCAACAATGATACTTGCAAACGGAAGCGTCCTGCTGTTTTTTCTTGACTCTGCAGACTGCGAATATAATTACAACGGCGTATTTAACTATAAAAGATGCGGCTGGGTAACAATAGATGTAAACGGGCTTCAGAAGCCAAATACCTTTGGTAAAGACATTTACGTTCTTTATATCATGGATAAAGCTAAAACCGTTAATATATGATTATCTTGCTGAAGAAAATAAAAATGGTGACTGCACACCTGAAAGCTACGGCTACAGCTGTTCTGGACATTATCTTATTGAATAACAGTTATACATAAATTTTTCCACCGAATATTGTTAAGAGATAAAAAAATATCATTCCGAACCGGCTGCAAAATCCATTGAGCCAGAGGCGAAACGTGATTTTATGCCCATACCTGGTGTTTCTGAGCTTACCGCCGGCAAGCCACTGAAACAAGTTCAGGGTGACAATTTTAGCCATTATAAGTGAAATTTGCTATATAATTTCCTAAAAAAGTGCTTGCAATTTTTGTAAAATTAGGTTAAGATAACGTTATAATTATTTAAAAAAATTTAGAAAAATAAATATTTTGTAATATTTATCTCTTAATTATAATTGGTAGTATAGGTGTTAGATTATTAACGTAAGGAAAAGAAAAGACTATGACAGAAAATGTTGAAATGCCTAATGACACAGAAGATCGTCAGAGAATTTTGCTTGCAGATGACGAAGCAAGTATCAGACGAATTCTGGAAACAAGGTTAAAAATGGCCGGTTATGATGTAGTAACAGCAGCAGACGGTGAAGAAGCCGTTAATGCGTTTAATAAATATAATCCTGACCTTGTGGTTCTGGATGTTATGATGCCGAAAATGGACGGTTACGGAGTTACCAGAGAAATCAGAAGAACTGCAGATGTTCCGATTATTATTCTTACTGCACTCGGTGATGTTTCAGAAAGAATTACAGGTCTGGAACTCGGCGCGGATGACTATGTAATTAAACCGTTCTCACCGAAAGAACTTGAAGCACGTGTTAAAGCTGTTTTAAGACGTACAAACAACAGAGAAACTGTTACTCCGTCCGGCAAAGTTACCAAAAATGTTATCACTACCGGCAATATCAAAATTGATACAGCACGCCGTCAGGTATTCAGAAAGAATGAAAGAATCCGTCTTACAGGTATGGAATTTAGCCTTCTGGAACTTCTGGTTAACAATTCGGGTCAGGCATTTTCAAGAAATGAAATATTGCAGCATGTCTGGGCTTATCCGCCGGATCACAGAATTGATACAAGAGTTGTGGACGTACATATTTCGCGTCTGCGCTCCAAGCTTGAAACCGATCCTGCAAATCCTGAATTAATCCTTACAGCCCGTGGCATCGGCTATATGTTTCAGAGAATTAGTTAAACTAAAAGCTCCTGAAAAAGGAGCTTTTTATGAAAAGGCAAGTTGTTTTTTTGCAAAATAATAATTCATCTAAAAATCCAGTTGTACCAATTTTAATGGCAGCTTTTGTGGCACTCTCGGTATACTTGATGGGAGCACAGACTACCGACATTATAAAGTTAAATCATCAAGTTCAAGCAGAAGGAATTCATCAAGTAGAAGAGAATATGACAGATATTCCGTGGTTTTTAGAGGTAAAAACGGTCAAAAGAGCATAATATTTCAAAACTACTCGTACAAATCTGAAACTGAACGCGATGCAAAAGAAATTTGTAAGCTGTTGGAAAGCGGGAAATTTGTTATTAAGTATGAAAAATCTTAAATATGTTCTAGACAAAAAATATTTACATGATACGATAGAAAAGTAACAGATGGCGGATATCGTCAAGTGGTTAAGACCTCGGATTGTGGTTCCGATATGCGTGGGTTCGAGTCCCACTATCCGCCCCATATTTAATATTTTTAGCCCTCTTATTTTGAGGGCTTTTTTAAAAGGGAGTGTGAATTTATGCTAAAATTCAGTCATAGTGTAGCTTACAGTAGAGGGGGGGGAGGGCTTAGCCTTACTTTCTGCCTGTATTAGGGAGGTTTTATAATGGGAACTTACTTGATAACAGGCGGCGCAGGATTTTTTGGCTCAATATTAAAGGACGAACTTTTAAAAGCCGGACATATTTGCGTTTCAATTGATTTAGAAGCAGATGACTTCAAACACGAAAACTTTACTGCAATACAGGGTGATATTAGAGATTTGCAACTGCTTGAAGAAATTTTCAGCAAATATAAATTTGATGCAATATTCCATTGCGCGGCTCTGCTTGCACATGTAAAAAAAGAACTTAAAAACCTCTGGTCATCAAATGTTGACGGAACAAAAAATATTGCAGAATACGCTAAAAAATATAACATTAAGAAAATTATATTTACATCGACCAACTGCCTGTGGGGCAAGGGTTTTGATTATCCGGTTACAGAAGATGAAAAGCCGGAACCTATAGAAATTTACGGTAAATCCAAGTTTGAAGGCGAAAAAATACTGCTTTCATACAGCGATTATATTAACAGCGTAATCTTCCGCTGCCCGACAATTATGGATGAAGGAAGGCTGGGGCTTTTAGGAATTCTCTTTGAATTTATTGATGAGGGAAGAAAGCTCTGGATGGTCGGCGACGGTGAAAATAAATACCAGTTTATTTACGGGAAAGATCTTGCTGTGGCCTGCATAAAAGCTCTTGATTACAACAAAAGCGCCGTATTTAATATAGGTTCTGATGATGTGAAATCTTTTAATGAGGTTTATAGATACGTAATAACAAAAACCGGTTCAAAATCACAACTTGTACACATGCCAAAAAGCTTAATGACATGCGGCATGAAGTTATGCTATATACTTGGAATTTCACCTCTCGGGCCGTATCAGTATAAAATGATTTCCGCAAGTTTTGTATTTGACACCTCAAAAATAAAGCGTGAATTAGGCTTCCAGCCAACATTGAAAAACGAAGAGATGCTGCTGAAAGCTTACGAATATTTTCACAATAATAAAGAGGATATTCTGCACCGCAAGAATGTATCTGCGCATAAATCAGTTGCCTCAATGGGAATAATAAGACTAATAAAGCTTTTATCATAATACACCTGCCGGGAGAAAGTGAGTAGAAGGCGGATTTTAACTCTCCGTCAATCTTAAGATTCTTTCAGATGTTTGAAATGTTTGTAAACATACAAAACGCCGAGCACACCAAAGATTACAACAATTGCAGCATCAAACTTATGCCAGATGTGTTTAAAAGCTTCCATATTCTCGCCCATCTTAACACCTACGTACACCAGAACGTAACTCCATACAAGTGAGCCTAAAAATGTCAGAGTAAAAAATATTCTCTTTCGTGCTCGTAAAATTCCGGCCGGAAGAGAGATGAAGGTTCTTACCACCGGAAGCATTCTGCATAAGAAAAACGCCCAGTCACCATACTTTTCAACCCATTTGTCCGCATCGTCAAGATCTTTATGGGAAATTAAAAAATATTTGCCGTATTTTTCAATAAACTTTCTTCCGCCGAAATATCCCAGATAATATGAAGGAATAGAGCCTATCACACATCCAAAAGCACCTGCCCATGCCGCAACATGGAAATTCATTTCTCCTTTACTCACGATATAACCCGCAAACGGCAAAATAGCCTCGCTCGGAAGCGGAATATTACAGGATTCAATCGCCATCAAAAGGCTTATCCCCCACGGTCCCATTACAGTAATCACATGTTCGATAAATGCCACAAGATGTGTTATTATCCAGTTAATAAATTCCATATTATACTCTCTCCCTTTCTCAACGAAAACATGATACAGGAAACATAAGAAAATTAAAACTTATAAAAGCAAATTTAGCGAACTTGTTACATCCCTTTTAATATTTTTATAAACCTCAAAAGTCATCATACAATCGTTCATAGCACGGTGATGCCCTTCCGTAGAAATATTATAATGTTTTGCGAGGAAGTCCAGCTTATAACTTGGAAGCGTACAGTATCTTCTTGAAAGATACATCGTATCTCTTCTGGCATTTGTAAAATCAGTCGAAAAATATTTTTTCAAATTTGCCGAAATAAATCTAATATCAAAGCTTACATTATGCCCGAGAACGCAATCATCTGAGATAAATTCCATAAACTCCGGCAAAACGGATTTAATATCAGGAGCACCGGCGACCATTTCATTTGTAATTCCGGTGAGTCCGGTTATAAAAGAATTTATAACACCGTCAGGCTTAACAAGAGAAGTAAATCTGTCAACAGCAGCGTCCGAACGAACTTTCACGGCTGACAGTTCAATAATACTGCACTTATGAGGTGAAAGCCCTGTTGTTTCTATATCCAATATAGTATAATCAGCCGGAAATTCCTCAAGAATTTCTGCCTTTGTTTTAATAATACCGGTCATAGAAATATTATAGCATTAACAAACATTTTTCTGTTATAATTTGTTTAAAGGAGGGTATTGTTATGAATAATTTTGAATTTTACTGTCCGACAAAAGTGCTTTTCGGCAAAGGCATGATAGCCAGACTGCCTGAATTAATCGACAGGTCGCAGAAGGTTCTTATGATATACGGAGGCGGTTCTATAAAGAAAAACGGCGTCTACGATCAGGTGAAAAAAGCGCTGGAAGGATATAATTTGTATGAATTCGGCGGGATTGAACCGAATCCGAAATACGAAACATGTATGAAAGCAGTTGAACTTATAAAAAGAGAAGGCATAGACTTTCTTCTTGCAGTAGGCGGCGGTTCAACTCTTGACGGTACAAAGTTTATAGCAGCAGCCGCAAAATACGAAGGCGGCGATCCTTACGAAGGGCTTATTGTAAGGTGTGAAGAGGCAAAAGATGCACTTCCGCTTGCAGATGTCATCACACTTCCTGCAACAGGTTCAGAAATGAATAACGGGGCTGTGATTTCAAGAATTGCCACAAGCGAAAAACTTCCGTTCCATTCGGATTTAGTATTTCCGAGATTTTCTATCATAGATCCGCAGGTAACATTCAGCCTGCCAGTACGCCAGACAATTAACGGAATTGTAGACACATTTGTTCACGTAATGGAACAGTACTGCACTTATGATGTTAACACTCCATTGCAGGACGACTGGGCACTCGGAATTTTAAGAACTTTGATAAGTGAAGCACCGAAAGTTCTTGCAGAACCTGAAGATTACGAAACACGCGCAAATATCTTCTGGTGCGCAACATGCGGTCTTAACTACTGGATAAGTCTTGGTGCTGTTCAGGACTGGGCCACACACATGATAGGCCACGAACTCACAGCCTTCTACGGAATTGACCACGGTCAGAGCCTTGCAATAGTGCTTCCGCGGCTTTTGAAAAACCAGAAAGTTTCAAAATCCAAAAAGCTTGCAAAACTTGCAAGAGAAGTATTCGGCGTTCAGGAAACCGTTGATTTGAAAGCCGCCGACAAAGCAATTGAAAATATTGAGGAATTCTTTAATTCTATCGGAATGAAAACAAAACTTTCAGATTACGAAATAGATCCGATGGATGCAGCAGAAAAAGTCAGGGAAAGATTTGCCGCAAGAAATGTTGCGTTTGGAGAAAAAGGTGCAATAACTGCCGATACGGCTTATGAAATTCTGAAAAACTGTTAATTTTAACAACCCCAAAAGAGGCTTAAAAAATTAAGCCTCTTTTTAAATGTTATTTATTATGCTCAATAAGGTAAATTCTTTCTGACGGCGACGGATGGGTCGAGAAATAGTGCATGTATTCAGGAATATTCTGCTTTTTGTCAATAATTTCCATGAATTCTACAGCCGCCCTGTTTGTACCGTAAAGTTTTATCAGGACTTTATTTGCAAACAAATCTGCCGCTTTTTCCTGCCGCTTTGAATAAGATAAATCATTAAATACACTCACATTCTGAACAAGAGAAGAAAGCGAATTGCTCTGCCCCGATGTCAGAAGCGAAAGCACGGCTCCCGCAATAATTTGTCGAGCCGAACCTTTTAAGTGGTCGCGATGCGCATAATGCGCCATTTCATGAGCAAGTACAAATGTCAGCATCCGAGCATCTTTTATCTCTTTTAAGAAGCCTGCAGTAAAGAAAATCGTACCATTCGGCACAACAAAAGCATTCAACTCTTTTGAAGGGTAAACATAAATATTAAATTCAGACTTGCCGCTAAGCCTTTTGTCAAGTTTGATAATATCCTTTTTTCTGGAGTTAAGAAACTCAATCTGAGAAGCAAAAGCTTTTTCATACTTCTTATCCTGCATAAAAGCCATCTCTGAGCCGAAACTCATCATGTTTTCAAGTTTTACCTGAGTTTTATCCGACATGTTATCAATCCAGATGCCTGCCGTAAAATCCGCACACAGGAATATAAAAATACAAAGCCCGATTATACCGGCTACAAGAATAAAAAATTCTTTTAAATCGCTTGTTTTAGATACATTTACATTATTTTCAATCATTGTAATGTATCTTGCTTCAATATTTTCCTGATTATTTTCCATAAGTCACAGCCGTTCCGTATGCCATAACAGCACATTGAGGTACACTTTGCGGATTTTTAGGGTCATTTACCATCACAGTTTCAATTCTAGCATTTAAAATTATGCTGGCGCCTCGTGCACTTTCTCTCATCCTCAAAAGAGCTTCTCTCCTTGCCCTGTCCATTACGGATTCGTAAGAAGTCATTCTGCCGCCGAAAAAGTTCTTTATGTTAGACACGAAACATTTAAAATAATCAGCGCCGATTACAGCTTCTCCGCAAACCATTCGCACATTTACGATTTTTTTATTTGTTATCACCTTTTTAGCGCCGAAACTTACTGTCGGAAACCGCAGAAGCGCTTTTTCTCTGCTGACAAGATTTTTAAAATGTCTTTTTTCAATAATACTTCCGCTGCAGAATGTAACAATTAACAATATAATAAGTAATAATAAATCCATAAGATTACACTCCGGTTACAGGCTGAGCCTTTACAGCAGTACCGTAAGCATAAACCTCGGCAGCGCCTGCAGTTATTGCGGAAGTAGCAAATCTTACATTCACAATAGCATTAGCACCGAGCATCTGAGCTTGCTGTTCCATTCTGGAAATAGCTTCCTGTCTTGCCGTGGTAAGAAGGTCGGTATAGCTTTTTAACTCTCCCCCTACAACATTTTTTAATCCTGCACCCATGTCCAGAATTGCATTTTTGGCACGGACAGTGCTGCCCGATACCAGACCGAAATTTCCGACAATCTTCATGCCCGGAATCGTTTCAATGTTTGTTAAAATCATAATAAATCTCCTTTCTCAGGAATAATTTTACAATTTCAGATGCGAATTTAACTCATCCGAAAAGTTGATTTAAACCGTTGCCGTATTCATTTCCATAATAGAATGAAAATCTTTAAAATCATTTATTATAAGATCAACAGCAGGAATTTTCTTATATAAATCCGGACTTTCCATGGACGCTATCGCAACAATTTTTCCGGCACCTGCCGCCCTTGCCGCTTCAATCCCGGATACTGCATCTTCTACAATTACACAATCCTGCGGCTTGAACCCCAGATTTTGTGCTGCTTTTAGGTAAATATCAGGTGCAGGCTTACCTTTAATTTTACCGTCAGCGTAAACAATTTTATCTATATCAAACCATTTTGCAAGATTAAATTCTTGAATATAAAAATCTACATTTGCTTTTTCCGACATTGTTGCAATTGTGCGCGGAATATTATTTTCCTTAAGCCAGTTCAGAAACTCAACAGCATAAGGCGCAAGATGAGTATTTTCAGCATCATCTCTGCACATCTGCCTGTAAACTGCCTCCTTCTCCTGTCCGAACGTTTCTACAAGTTCTTTTGTAGGCCTTTTTCCAATTAAGTAAGCAATAATATCCTCGTTTGTTCTGCCAAACATATAATCGCGCATTTCTTCATCCGTAAAAGGATATGAACGCAACCGTTTTGAAAATTCTCTCCAAGCCTCAAGATGTTTTTCTGAATCCCAGAAAAGTGTACCGTTAAAATCAAATATTATTCCTTTATAAAACATGATGTCCTTCCATACTGTAAAGTGTTCAGATTTTTTCCTGAATAATCTTGTTGTAATAATCCAGATAAATCTGCGCCTGTTTGTCATTCTTCAGCATTTTATAAGCATAGGCAAGGTTATAATGAAAATCAGCCTCATTATTGTTCCAGCCCAGAGCTCTTAAAAAGTATTTTTTAGCATCTTTGTATTTGCCAAGTTTCAAGTACGCACAGCCTGTGTTGTAATATGCGTAAGCGAAATCCGGCTTAAGTTTCATGACAATTTTATACTGCTGGATAGCCATATTAGGCTTGTCCTGTTCAAGATAAAGATTACCAAGATTGTATGCTGCTTTATAAAACTTACTGTCAGCAAGAAGCGCCTGATTATACATAAAATCAGCATCATCCAGCCTGCCTTTATCCTGTAAAACATTTCCCAGCAAAAGCCAGTTCATCGGGGTTCGGTTCTCCTCAGGAATCGTAAGCAAAAGTCCGAAAGCCTCCTCTATTCTGTTCTCTGCATAATAAAGATTTGCCTGGTCATTAACAAGGGAATTTCTTTCTTCAGCGAAAGCTCCCCTGCATAATAGAAAGCCTACAATAATAAGACACACAAAAATCTTTCTCATAACAGAATTATACAATAAATATAAAAACTCCGGCAAAATTAATCAAAAAAATTTGACTTAAAAAAAATATAAATAATAATGTTGGTGATGTCTCTTTTACTGGTTAGTACCTGCTTCTACTCCTTGGGGCAGGTATTCTTTTTAATTAATCTGCCGGAGAAATATTCTAAAATTTTACCGGATAATCGTCCGGAATTTCCCAGTTATTTTCAATAATTTTCTTTACACAGCCTATAGAAGGAAGGTTTTTAAAACCCTTTTCGCCGGTACATTCATCACTATCTATAGCCTGTAAGCCTTTTTTCCCGTTTATTCCATTAAATAATTGAAATATAAAATAGTCTTTTCCTGAAATTAAACTTTGTGACTTTGTGTTATAATCTCTAACATTATCAATATTCTTTGATTCCGGAAAAAACATGCAGACAAACGGATAGGTTTTATCCCCAAAAGAGCGACCCTCATAAATACCGCATGCAACCCCTGTTCCATCTGTCATCTTTATAGCAAAACCATCATACCAAACACAATAAAGGTGAAAACTCTGATTAACATCTTTTATATTAAAATAAGGCTTCAAATATTTTTCAAACCACTCATAATCCGAAATTGAACCGGTTTGAATAATCTCACCATCCTCATCTTTATAGGAGTTCTCAGGCCATTCCCAGAACTGCATCTGTTCGTTGTCTGCTTCCGAACGAATTAAAGCATTATTAAATACACTATAGAAGCGTTTAAGTTTAACTTCCACCTGCTTTTTACGATAATTTCCGACAAGCGCCGGCAGTGTCATCGCCGCAACCACGCCGATAATCCCGAGAGTGATAAGAACTTCTGCCAATGTAAAAGCGGATTTTCGGCAGGGCGCCGTGTGAGCGAAGCGAACAAATCCGGATTGCGAGGAAATTGAGCGGTGTTGAACCGTAGGTTCATAAGCGAAACTTTCCGAGCGTAGAGCAAATCCAAGACAGGGCGGCAGGAGAGATTTTCTCTTAATCAGACGCTGCAAAAATGTACACAAACTAAAGGCTTTGCCTCTCTCGGCTGCCTGTATCCCTTGCTCTGTGCCGGTTAAGGAGCTTAAACTACTTGCCCCCCCCCCCGAAAAACCTTGATTTTACTGTATTTTCCATTGTTTAATCTCCTTTTAAACTTTGCTATTTACATTTACATTATAAACTATTTTATAAAAATTTTCAACAAAAAAAAGAGGCTGTCACAATTTCAGCCTCCTGCACACACTTTAGTTAATATTTACACACTACCTAAGAAATTTTATTACTGCCGCTACCTGCTGCTGCACTGAGCCCGATACCCGATAATGCGCCGATTACAGCACCGATACCTGCTGCGACGAGCGGCTTGCTCTTGAATACATTTTTGAAATACTTGAGAGAAGATAATACATACATCGATGCCGCACCGATAATTGCACCGCCTGTTGCATTACCTGCATACTTTTTACCCTTTTCCCAGCGGCTGACAGGCTGTTCATTGATTACTGCAATATTATCCTCAGCAGTTCTCTTGTCTGCTATACCGAATGTCAGTGTCTGGAACAAGCCTTGAGTAAATGAACCGTTGCCGTATTTTCTAATATCTTCAGTCATTGTCGTATTATACATCTGCTTATAGAGAGAACCTGCTTTTGCCAGAAGCTGTTCGTCTGAAACTTCAGACCCGTAAGCAAATCCTTCCCTGACACTTGTTACGTAAGCTCTTAATGCTGGAATAATCTGCTCCTGCTCATTTTGCATAATCTTTTCATGCAGAACTTCTGCCTTATGAGCAATCGCCTCCATTGGAGCGTTAGCCTTAAGATCAGCCGTTCTTGATCTTTCTGCCTGCCTTATCTGGGTGTCATACATAAACTGCTGGTACTTATCCATATTATTGAAATAAGAGTCATAATTCCATCCGCCAAAAGGCATCATCGAATTAAATCCGCCGAGACCACCGAAAATGCTGGTGTCCATTCCTAAGCCCCAGCCGGAATTTAAGCCCATCATATCCCCAAGCAAAACCTGATTCTGGTAACTGCCAAGAAAGGGTGTGTATCCGGATATTCCTGTAACTGCTTCCCCAGTCATTTCCTAACCTCCAAATTGAATTTAACCTACCTTACTTATATAAAAACTTTTTCTTCTTAAAAATTGCGTGTTCTGATTATTTATGTAATAATTGTTAATAATTCGTTACAAATTCAACCGGAGAAAGCAGATTTTGTGAGTTAAAAAACTTGCAAGACTGGCAGAAAAAGTATAATATAAGTATGGAGATTTTTCGGTGCTGAAAATAAGACTCAGAAAATTTTTCACATTTTTACTTGTTGTGGCTTTTATTGCCTCAATTTTTATATACCCGAACTGGTACAAAAAACAAATTCATAAAGTTCAGGGAGTATACTATGTTTCGAAGGGCGATAAGGCTCTGAAACGACTCAAATTTCAAAAAGCAATTGATTATTACACCACAGGGCTCAGATTATATCCTGAGCACTACGGAGCATGGCTCAATTTAGGAAACATATACGTAGCGTTTGAGGACTACTATTCTGCGGTTGATGCCTACGAAAACGCAATAAAATACAACCCGAATTACGTAATGGCAAGGATGAATTACGGAATTATTTCTGCAGAAAAACTCGGCGATTTTGACGGAGCGATTAACCAGTACAAAGAAATTCTCGGGATTAGAAGAAAGCTTGTATATATCCCTTTTGTGTTCAGCAATCTTAGAAGCTATAAAACTAATATAGGTCTTGCCTATTACAATATGGGAGTAGCTTACAGACAGAAATCCATTTATCTTAACGACGACTGGCAGTACCAGCAGCACTATCTTATGGAAGCAATAAAAGCTTATAAAGAGGCAGTAAAAATTCTGAAAAAAGATTACGATGCGCGCTACAACCTTGCGCTTGCATACCATTTGAACGGGGATTACAACAATGCAGGTCTTTCTTACTGCAAGGCTATCGAACTTGCCCCGATGAATTACGAGGCGCATTACAACCTGGCAATTCTGTTGAAGCACATGAAGCACTACAAAGAAGCTTATGATGAAATGGAAAAAGCGAATACGCTTATCTCCACAAAAGACGGAATTTCAAACCGGCAGAGATATGTTTTTGATGTTATGAATGATATTACAAGAATGGTAATGCTGGAAGAAGGCGGAACCGAATATCTGCTTGAAAAATTCAGCAACGATTTTGCCGCGAAGTCCGGACTAACTTATGTTAACGGCAGACTTGTAGCTTCTGACGATATGGATAAGGCAATTCTCAGGAACTTCCGCACCTGCGCATCAAGAGAACTTTTCCTTGACGATGAGGACGGAGATTAAGAAAAAAACAGCTACATTATAAATCACGACCTCAGCCGGCCGGAATCGCAAAACGGGGTTAAAGCCGGAAGGTATAGTAGGTGGCTGGATGGGAAAGAATCTGATTAAACAGTATTCTCTTTACCCCTTAACAGCCCCTTCATTTTCTCCGGAGATAAAATACCTCTGCATTGCCAGAAAAAATATTACGATAGGTATTGTCGCAAGGATTGAACCTGCCGCAATAAAGCGCCAGTTTGAACTGAACATTCCCTGCAGATTATTTACCCCTACAGGAAGCGTGTACATACTTTCTTTTGTTAAAACAATACTCGGCCACAAAAATTCACCCCACGAGCCGATGAATGTAAATATTGCAAGCACTGCAAGAGAAGGCTTCACCATCGGGATTAAAACTCTTGTGAACACCTGCCATACATTACACCCGTCAACAATTGCAGCTTCTTCCATTTCTTTAGGGATTCCGAGAAACGCCTGCCGCATAAGAAATATTCCGAAAGCACTTACTGCAAACGGCATAATAAGACCTACATATCCGGCAAAATTATTCACGCTGTCCACAAGATGAAGCTTTAACGTAATCAGATATACAGGCAGCATTATTGCCTGAAAAGGAATCATTATAGTTGCCAGAATTGAAAAGAATGCTATTTTCTTACCCTTAAATTCCATTCTGGCAAGCGGATAGCCCGCCATAGCAGACAGAATAAGATTTAATAACACGGTTCCGCCTGCAACAATCATGCTATTTACAAAATATGCAATGAAATCAACCTTCTTCCATACCCCGCTGTAGTTTGCAAAAGTAAAATCCGAAGGGATTATGGCCGGAGGGTATGCAAAAATATTCTCATCAGGCCCCTTTAATGAGGTAGAAATTAACCAGATAAAAGGAAAAACCGACAATAAAGATACTGCAATTAATATTATATGAATGTATATATTTTTAACCTTTAAATTCTTCACCCTATAAACCTTTCAACTAAACCTGATATTTATTCCGCTCAAAACAGAAAATGTTTATCAGAGAAAATATCATAACAATAACAAGAAGCACGACCGCCATTGCCGAGGCATACCCGAGATCAAGATTTTCAAACGCTCTTTCATAAATATAATAAACAATAGTCTTGCTGGAATTCAGCGGCCCTCCTTTTGTCATAACATAAATTTCAGCAAACACCTTCATGGCTGAAATTGCACTTATTATTGTCACAAGAGCAATTGTCGGCATTATATGAGGAATTGTAACAGTCAGATGCTTTGTAAGAAAATTTGCACCGTCAATATCGCAAGCTTCATAAAGTTCTTTTGGTACACTCATCAGCGCAGCAAGATAAATTATCATATAATATCCTATCCCTTTCCAGATAGTAACAATAATCACCGAATATAGCGCCCACTCAGGGGAGGTAAGCCAGCCGACCGGTTTAAGCCCGAGGGATGTCACAATATAGTTAAGAATACCTCGTTCTGCATACAACCACTTAAATGCAATTGCAGCAACCACAATCGACACAATTACCGGCAGATAGATGAGTATTTTATATAAAGTTACACCACGGATTTTCTGGTTGATAAGTATGGCAACAAACAGCGGAAATACAGCAAGTACAGGCACGGCAACAAACAGATACAAAAAAGTGTTCCACAATACTTTATAAAAAACAGGACTGCGAAAGAGTTTCACGTAATTTTCCAGACCTGCAAAAACCGGATGATATATGTTATTTGAATAGTCCATAAAACTTAAAAGAAAAGTCTGAAAAAACGGGATAAAAAAGAATATCAAAAGCACAATTCCCGCAGGAAGTAAAAACAGATATGGTGCATATTTCCCATAATACTTAAACATAAAATTATTATATAAAACCGCAGGACAGTTATCAAGAATGTAACATTCGTTTAATCCGAGCGGCCGCAATATTCGCGCGTTGCATAAATAGAAGTTTAATGTTATAATGAAAAAATGTATTTCTATATATAGAACATAGAACTTGATTAAATTGTGATAATTTATGCAGCAATATAAATGGCAATCAGGCGATAATGTAAAAGTTTTTTTTGTTGGGCTGAAAGCCCAACAAGCACTGCCTGTCGGATTAGTAAATCCGACCTACTGATTCCTTTGTCCTCCCCTTGCGGGAGAAGCGAAATCTGCGATTTCGAGGAGGGGTCAGAAAAGACTATCCGACAATAAGGCTATAAGGCAATATGTGAATAAAGAGCTTCTGAACAGTGACAACTCATGCGAGCCTAAGCGATTACCGTTTCAGAATGGCATGTCTAATCTTAAATTCTTTAACCCTTCAACTTGTCAACCGTTCAACTTTACCGCCCCCCCCCTCTCCCGCCTCCGGCACTCTCGGCACAAGGCATACAGGGCACAAGCTTCGCAGGGCTCAGCGGTTCCCTTTGTATACCGCGGTGGTAGGGAATTAGTTGAACACTTCACTCCTCACTCTTCACCCTTCACTTATCAAAGAGCCGCTATCCGGATTATTCGGGATGTCGGAAAAGCGTGGTTTTCCGACACCTTACGGGCTGGGTTCGCTATCGCTCACTCGGCACCCTTGCGAAAATCCGCTTTCACTCTGGCTGAGGTCTTAATCACCCTCGGAATTATCGGGGTTGTTGCTGCGATGACACTGCCTGCACTTATTAATAAAACACAGCATCAGGAACTGCAAACAGGGCTGAAGAAGAATTACACAGTCCTGCAGCAGGCACTTTTGAGAGCACAGCTTGATACTGGAGAGGTTGTAAAACCGGCAAATTATCAAAAAGTAAAAGGAGTAACAAAGGGTTCGCCGTTAAAGAAACTTCTGATAAAATACATAAAAAATGCACAGGATTGCGGCGAGGGAACAGAAAAAGGTTCCTGCATAGAAAACGGTTCAATTACAGGAAATGAAAATGCGAAAAATCCATATATAACATTTAATGCAAAAAATAGTGTTATACCGAACTGGTTGGATGACGGACAATTTATTACAACTGACGGCACCTTATTTTTACTGGAAAGCGCCATGGGTGACGGTTCAACAGTATACCCTATTTTGATAACCGTGGATGTAAACGGAGTTCAAAAAAGGCCGAATCGATGGGGATACGATCTTTTTACATTTCAGTTAACAGATTCAGGCAAGCTTCTTCCGGTAGGTGCAGAAGGAACAAGTTACACAGATATGTCAAAATACTGTTCGCTGACAAACACCTCTAATCAAAACGGGGTCGGGTGCACTTACAAAGCCCTGACAGATAAAGATTACTGGAAAAATCTCCAATAAGAAATCATTTCACAATCATCACATCGCAATATGCAGCAGAAAGCACACGCTTGCTCACAGAGCCGCGGAAGTAATCTTTAACATTATTTTTGCGGCGGGTTCCCATTACAATCAAATCAATATTTTCATCTCTTGCGTAGTCAATTATTTTTTCTGCAGGAATTCCTGTCAGCATAGAATATTTTTTGACCTCAAGGTCATACTCCGCAAGCTTATCCCTTACTGATGAAAGAACATCAGCCGCAAACTTTTGCTGCTGCTTCTCTACCTCAAGAAGCCAGTTTGAATCAAGCGTACCTTCAAGAAATAAAAGGTTTGGATTTTCACTCACAACACATACGTAAATTTCTTTTTCGCGCAGTTCAAGATATTTAATAGCCTCGGCAACAGCGTGTTTTGAATTATCTGTTCCGTCCGTTGCAAAAAGGACTTTCTTTCCGCAGTTTTCTTCTTTTGAAACGTATGAAGAAACAGTAATATTGTTGATAACATCACGGGAAACTGACCCGAGCCAGCTTTGCAAACCCTTTTTACCATGAGAGCCCATAAGCACCATGTCGTAATCTTCTTTCTTTAGCTGTTCAAGAATGCTGTCAACAGTTTCACCGCACTGTTTTATCCTGCTTCCGGACGAAAGATTTGTGTTTTCAATCTGTTTTTGAACGCACCCGAGAATATTATCGGCCATATTAGCGCAGGTTGAGGTAAATCCTTCTTCTTCCACACACACTCCTGCAGGTAAAAAAGACCAGTCAATTACCGTTATAACATCAATAACCGCCTCTCTTGCCCAGTGTGCAAAATTATGCAGGGCATTAAAGCTTATCTTTGAACCGTCTGTGCAGAATAAAACTCTCATATAACCTCTCCTTTGTATGTTCTAATCGCTTATAATATAAATTATGTTAAGAGAAATTACATTGTCTGGTAATCTATATTTTTTTCTGATATGATGACATTGTGGATAAACGCTATTAATAGGATTTGTTATAGTCATGCCAGCTGGACAAAAGGTTAATCTCAGGGATTATAAAAATTTAGTCGAAACAATTGCAAAGGTGGAGTACCAGAAATTTTCTGTTTCTCACCTTGTTGAACTGCCAGAACTTATTAATATCGGTAACCACACTTTGTATATTTTATTCAAAAGCGCTCCGCCCGAAAACTATAACAGCACATATTTATCCACAGCAATAAAATGGGCGATAAGAAACGAGGTTCGCCGGAGGTACAAATGGTACTCGCTGAAAAATCGCAAAACAATTGAAGCCGAGGACGATCAGGAGGTCAGATGCGAGGTTTACAAGACTATTCTTTCAATAGATGAACTGCAGGATGCGGAAGTTCCGACGCAGATTAAGGCAGAGGAAAAAACTCCAGAGGAAGCCATTGAATTTTCCGAACTTAAAGCCCAGATTTTAGAATCAATGAAAAAACTTCCTAAACGTGAGCGGGAACTGATTGAATACAAATTTTTCAAGGAGAAAAAACTAAGAGAAATAGCGGAAGAATTTGACATTTCGCAATCTCGAATCTCAAGAATAATCCAGTCAGGATTAGATAAAATTAAAAAAGATTTGAAAAAACAGGGGATAATTTAAAAAATAATGAAAACAATTTTTGAAAAAAGTAACAATTCAGAGGGGATATGTCTTACAGAGGAGAAGGAAAATTTAAGCTTTCTGGATGAAAAGTTTGTGCGCGGAAAAATCGGGCTGCCTCAGATTGGCGAACTTGAGGTTATGCGGCACTACAAAGAACTCTCCGACAGAAACTTCTGTATTGAAAAGGGCTTTTATCCTCTGGGCTCCTGCACAATGAAATATAACCCTAAAGTAAATGAACTTCTTGCATCTTTAGAAGGGTTTGCCTCGCTCCACCCGCTTGCTGACGATGAGAGTTCTCAGGGTGCACTTGAATTGATGTTTAAACTGCAGGAAGTCTTAAAAAAGATTACCGGAATGGATGCTGTTACCCTGCAGCCTGCAGCAGGCGCACACGGAGAGCTTACCGGTATGATGATTATAAAAAAATATTTTGAAAAAAAAGGTGAAAACAGAACAAAGGTCATTATTCCGGATTCCGCCCACGGCACAAACCCGGCAAGCGCTCACATGTGCGGGTTTGAAATTGTTTCTGTTAAATCAAACAGCAAAGGCCAGGTTGATATAGATGCCTTAAAAGAGGTTCTGAATAAAGACGTTGCCGCAATTATGATGACAAACCCGAACACGCTTGGCATTTTTGAAGAAAAAGTTCTTGAAATATCAAAACTTATGCACGAAAACGGTTCACTGCTTTATTACGACGGCGCAAACTTTAATGCAATAACAGGCTACACAAACCCGAAACTTATGGGATTTGACGTTGTGCATCTTAACCTGCACAAAACATTTGCAACCCCTCATGGAGGAGGAGGCCCGGGAGCCGGCCCTGTCGGCGTTATTGAAGAATTAAAAGATTACCTTCCAGCGCCTGTAATAGATTTTGACGGGGAAAAATATTTCAGAAATTATAATATTAAAAATTCAATAGGCGCAGTAAAGGCTTTTTACGGAAACTTCGGAGTGCTGGTAAGAGCTTATGCCTATATACTAATGATGGGAGAGAACCTCAAAAACGCTTCGGAAGATGCTGTGCTTAACGCAAACTATCTGAAAGAGAAGCTTAAAAAATACTACGATTTGCCTTATGACGAACCGTGTATGCACGAGTTTGTCCTATCAGGAGAACGGCAGAAAGAAAATTCCGGCGTCAGCACTCTCAATATAGCGAAAAGACTTATGGATGAGAACACACATCCGCCGACTGTCTACTTCCCGCTTATAGTACATGAAGCAATGATGATTGAGCCGACAGAATCCGAAACAAAACAAAAATTGGATGAATTTATTGAAATTATGATAAAAATAGCAAAAGAAGCAGAAATCGAACCTGAAAAAATTCTGACCTCACCGCACAGCACGCCTGTAAAAAGGGTAGACGAAACACTGGCTGCAAGACATCCAGACTTGAAATTTGAACTTAAAGCAGGAGCTTAAAAGATATGAAAAAGGAAAACAAAAAAATAAAAGTAGCATTCCCGCACATGGGAACAATATATATAGCATGGGCAGCCGCGCTCAGGAGAGTTGGCGTAGAACCGTTTATTCCACCTTATACAAGCAAAAAAACGCTTTCTCTCGGCACAAAACATTCACCGGAAGCAATCTGCCTGCCTTACAAACTTATCTTAGGCAATTTTATAGAAGCAATTGAAGGCGGGGCAGATTACGTAGCAATGATTACATCTCCCGGGATCTGCCGTCTTGGCGAATACGGTGCCTGCATTAAAAACGCTCTCAGCGATATGGGCTATAAGGCCAATTATATTGAACTTACCCTCTATGACGGAATTAAAGGGATGTATAATTTCTTAAAAGAAATCAGCGGGAAAAATGACCCTGTACTGTTTTTGAGGGCAATTGTTTTTGCAATGAGGAAAGTTTTTATTCTTGATGACCTTGAAACAAAGCTTTCTTACTATAGAGCTAGGGAGATAACATACGGGGAGGCAGAAAAGCATTACAACAAAGCTTTAAAGCTTATTGATGAGGCAATGAATACACGCCAGCTTAACAGGGCAAAAAAGCTTGCCTTTGCGGAAATGGATAAAACACAGATTAACCCTAAAAAAGAGGTTCTTTACGTTGACATTACCGGTGAAATCTACCTAGTATGCGACAAATTTTCCAATCAAGATATTGTGAAAGAACTCGGCAGAATGGGGGTTCAGACAAGGAAAAGCCTTACAGTCAGCAGCTTTTTGAAGGATGCAATAATTCCGAAAATGTTTAGAAAAGGAGAAACACACCTTCAAAGAGCAAACAGGCTTGCAAAACCTTATCTTATGCGCGACATCGGCGGAGATGCTCTTGAGTGTGTTTCTGATGTTGCTTATGCAAACGAAAGAGGGATTGACGGCATTATCCACATAAGCCCGTTTACCTGCATGCCTGAGATTATGTCGCAGAATATTTTCCCTGCAATGAGAGAGAACTGCGACATTCCGATTTTACCGTTGATTATGGATGAGCAAACCGGTAAAGCAGGCTATATAACAAGGCTTGAGGCTTTTGTAGACCTTATGCGCAGAAGAAAAAGGAAACTCTCTCAGGCTCAAAAACAGGAAGAAGTTCTTAAGTAGCATGCGGGTAATAAAATTAAGGAATTGAGGTTAGAATATAATATGCTTAAATTGTTTAAAAATGCTTTTAGATATACAAATGAAGGTATAATTCTTGCAACGCCTTTAGTTCTTTTTATGTGGATTATAACAATCTATCTTTCATTTGCAAAAGGGGTAGTTGATACAATTCCGGAGGCGGCATCCGCTTTTGTAACCCTGCTTTGTATGCTCGGTGCATTTTGCAGTGGCTGGTTTTATATGGTAAAAAAAACGATTGAACTTTCCAAAAAAGAATTTATTCTTGATGAGGACAGGGCAAAAGCCACAATGAATCTGGTAAAGACAATTCCGGCAGGCATCGGGAAATATTTTCTTTCGTTTATCGGTTTATTTTTAATTTTTCTTGTACTGTTTGGCTTGTTTGATATTTTTGTTTATAAAATAGGGATACACTTTATAGGGAAAATAGATTTTTCCGCAATGCAGCTGAAAAATGCAATGGCATCCCCTCAGGAAATGAGAGTATTTTTAGATTCGCTGACAGACGCTCAACTGTTAAAACTCAGCCAGTGGAACCTGTTATTTCTTGCGGCGACCTCATTTATTTCATTTATATTTATGCTGTGGATTCCAGAATTGATTTATAAAACAGGCAATCCGCTCATCGCACTTTTTAAATCCGTACAAAAAGTCTTTGTAAAATTTCCAAAATCATTTGCAATATTCCTCTATCTGACTTTTCTAAACCTTGTAATATCATTTGCAAGCACCTTTGCAATGCTTAATATAGTAATCTATATGCTCATGATGATTGCGTATTTTTATTTTATGGTATATGTAGTTGTGCTGATATTCAGCTACTATGACTGCGAATTTAACAAAGAAGAAGAACACTGCACGGATGAAGAAAAATAAAGTTATAGCAGTTGTAGGAGCAACAGCGAGCGGAAAAACTGCATATGCAATTGAACTTGCAAAAAAAATTAACGGAGAAGTAGTATCAGCAGATTCAAGGCTTGTGTACAAAGGGTTTAATATAGGATGTGCAAAACCAACACCTGAAGAGCAGGCAGGAATTCCTCATCACATGATGGATATTGTGGAGCCCGAGTTTAACTATTCAGCAGGACTTTATGAAGAAGATGCCCGAAAATGTATCTATGATATTCTAAAACGGGGGAAAGTTCCGGTCATTGCCGGAGGAACCGGACTTTATTTCAGAGTTTTGCTTGAGAACTATAAACTTCCCAAAATTGAGCCGAATTATGAACTTAGAGAAGAATTAAGCAAACTATCATCAGAGGAACTTTACGAAAAACTTACAGAAATTGATAAAGATGGGGCAAGCCTCATTGCGTCCTCTGACAGAAAAAAATTAATCAGGGCAATAGAAATAGTAAAACTCGGCGGAAAGCCTTTAAAAGAAGCTAGAGGACAAAAAGAGACTGAATTTGAAGTTGAATGGCATGGCAGAAATTTTCCGCGGCAGGAGCTTTATGAGAGAATAAACAACCGTGTGGATTTGATGTTTGAAAACGGTATTATTGAAGAAACGCAGAACCTCTTAAAAAAACACGGCAGAATTCCAAATATCATATACACAATCGGGTATCAGGAAGTAACAGCCTTTCTCGACGGGGGACTCTCCCTTGAAGAGGCAAAAGAGACCCTCAAACAAAACACCAGACGCTATGCAAAACGCCAGCTTACCTGGTTTAGAAAAAATCCGGAAATTCAATGGAACTGTTATCCTGAGACTTTGAAGAAATAAATGCCCTAGCTTTAATCCGGCATGCCGCTATAAAAACTATCTTTTATTAAATTTTTATGATAGAATAACAACCATAAAAGAGGGATGTGTTATGGATTTAAAAAGACTTAAAAAGCCTGCGGTTATTGCCGGTTCAGTAATATTAACTATTTATGCACTTTTTTTAATAATACCATTTGCGGTTTCTCCGCTTGTAAATTCTTACGGACACTATCTTTCTAAAGGAATAGAGGAAACCTGCGGCTTCAAGGTTAAGTTTGAAAATGTAAGGCTAATTACCACACCGAAACTCACTGCCGGAGTGAAAGCAGGACACCTGAGCGCTTCAACGCCTGACAATGATGAATTTCTATCAGCAGACAATGCACAGATAAAAATTTCACTTCTGCCTTTTTTAATTAGGAGAGTAGAACTTGATGCAATCAGCGCTGATAATATTTCTGCCGTATTAAAAGTTCAAAAAGACGGCAAATTCCTTATTGAAAAATATTTTCCTCAAACAAACGAAGATGCTGAACAAACCACAGCACCCCTTACCGGCCTCCCTTTCGGACTTAAACTTTCAAACCATCTGCCGGATATTAAAGTTAAAGGTTACAAAGCAGCATTGATTGATAATGAAGAGGGAAAAGAATACTCAATTCATGGGCAGAATATCAATATAACAGATTTTATACTTAACAAAAAAATAAAAGTAAAAGCAGACGGAAAAATTACCCTCGCAGGAGATGAACAGTTCGTCTATGATATAAAACTTGTAAACAGGCTTATGCCGGATTTAGACCTGAACGAACTGGTTTTTGCAGGGAAGAACCAGCAAGAGGCCAAAAAGCAGCCTGTATTTGCTATAAATATTCTCGATATATTTAAGGCAATAAACAAAAATCAATTTTCAGCAAATATTAAAACAGACTTAAAAACCTCCGGAACGATAAAAAACCCGCATTTTGAAGGGCTTATCAATATAGACAGACTGACAATGGCTGTCGACGAAGAAAAGCTTCCGGCTGGTCATTTTATGCTGGATTTTAAAGGCAAAGAAATCCTGCTTAATACAGAACTTTTTACGGCAGCCGATGAAAAAACTACAGCTGACGGAGACTTTAAGACAGGCAGAAACGCTCACGCTAATCTCTCGTTTAAATCAAACGCAGAAATTAACAATATCTTCAAAATTCTAAACAGTCTTGCTAAATCTATCGGAATTAAAGATTTTGAAACTTTAAGTGCAAAAGGAGCGTTTGATGCTAATTTCACCCTCAACAGCGATTTAAAAAAACTTCAATCAAACGGTTACTTCAAAATACCGTCTGCAAGCATCAAATATACACTTTATAATGTATTGATAGACAATATCTGTGCAGATGTTGATTTTTCAAACAATGGAGTTGATGTTAAAAATGCCGGCTTTACAATTCTTTCACATCCGCTGAAGCTTCGCGGCACAATAAAACCGGATACTACAACCGATATGCACCTGAAAGCAGACAAACTTCTACTAAAAGGACTTATTGCAGCAACCGGTCAGACAGGCTTATTAAAAGATAACAATATAAAAAGCGGCACACTTTCAGCAACAGTTTCACTTAACGGAACATTCAAAGACTTAAAACCTGCAGTTAATCTTAGTGTCAACAATATTAACATTCATAATAAACCATCTGCAGCAACTGTGCTTCTAAACAGCGCTAATCTCGACATTGCACAGCAAAACAGTGACTTCAGCGGAATTGTTAACATTGATAAACTTAATATAAAACATCCGCTTGCCGCGGTTTCAATGCCTGCAGCAAAAGTCACTCTTGACACTAAAGATATAAAAATTGAAGATACATATCTTACATTCAATAATTCAAGAGCGGACATTAGCGGAAAAATTACTGATTACACCGGTAAAAAACCGGATATTAATATCCGCGCAAAAGGTTCGCTTCTGGCATCTGATATAAAATCACTAATACCTATGCCTGAAATTAAAACAGCAGGGAAGCTTCCGTTCCTCGCTCTCATAACGGGCAGCCAAAATACTCAAAATCTTGACGTACAGCTTCTTGCAACCCCTTCTAATTATATTTCAATTCTTGACGTGGAAAAACTTAACGGAAAGAGCACACTTATTAACAGCAGTATTAAAATAGCCAATAACAGCCTGAAACTTTCTGATACAGGAATTTTTGCGCTCAACGGTTCAAAGACTTTATCTGATACGCCGAAAGACAACCTAACAGGCAGAACAGCGATTATAACGGTAAAAGGTTCTGTTGATGATATTATGTCCACACCGCGGCTGAACGGTATAAATATTAAATCCGCAGAAATGCTTGCTGCTGCAATTCCGGGATTTAAAAATTCAAAACTTACAACGCAGTTTGAACTTACTCTGAACGGGAATCCTGCAGCCCCTGATATGAAAGGATTTGCAAATATTCCGGAAATTTCAATTCCAACAATAAAAACCAATCTGAAAAATATGTCGGTTGATATTACGAATAATGCAATAACAATTGATACCCCGACAATTACCATAGATAATTCCATAATGGATGCAAACACCGTTGTGAGCACAAATTTCAACAACGGTGTTACCGTTAATTCAATAGATTACAATGCACTGCTTCTTGACACCGATACACTGATAAAAGCGATGGAAGGACTTCCGAAGCAGACACCGGCATCCTCCGGCAACAAATCCGGCTCAGCGGCAACTACAAATTCCGGCATCACAATAAATAACGGTAAAGGAACAGTTTCAAAATTTAAAAGCGGGAACCTCGCTGCAACTGATTTAGCAGGAGATTTCTCCCTTAAAAACAACGTATTCTACCTTAAAAACTTAAAAGGCAGCGCATACAACGGTAAAGTCAGCGGCGATATTTCCGTAAATATTATCAACGGAAAAACAGATGTTGACTTTAAAGGAAGCGGAATGCACGCAGCAACTGCAATTGAAGGGGCAGCCGGCTTAAAAAATGCACTATCCGGCACACTCGGATTTAACGCAAAAATAGGTCTGAACGCGTTTGCACCAAATCAGAACGACATGATGAAATCTTTAACCGGAATTGTTGATTTCAACGTAGCAGACGGCGAGTTCGGAAATATCGGCAGGCTGGAAAACCTTCTGTTTGCACAGAACATTATCTCCAACGGGGTTATGGCAGCACTGGTTGCACCTGTAGCGAATATGCCCGTTGTAAAAAGCGCAGCAGACTTTAAAACAATCACCGGTGATATGTCATTCAGTAACGGATGGGCTGAGATTAAATCAATTAAAACTTCCGGCCCTTCTATGGCATATTATATTACCGGCAGGTATAACCTCGTAAACGCATCGGCAAACCTTACAATTCTAGGACGCCTCGGGGCAGATGTTGTTGCGGCACTCGGGCCGATTGGAGAGCTTTCAGTCAGCAAGCTTACCTCGTATATTCCGAAATTCGGAACCCTCACAGGAAACCTCATTAACGCGATGACTACAAACCCTAACACTGAAAAAACAGAAGAAATTCCGGCGCTTTCTAACGGAAGTGTTAACTATAAGGATTTTAAAGTATCTTTTAACGGCGGGATTGAAAGCAAAAGTTCCGTTAAATCGTTCAAATGGCTTTCTGTATGCGATACCTCCCAAATTGAGGGAGGAAGTCTTAAAGACCAGCTTGAGGCCAGCAAACAGAACATGCAGCAGCTGAGAAAAGAACAGATTGAAGATGTAAAGCAGAGCGTGGAAGAAGTTAAAAATACAGCAAAACAGACTGCAGAAGATTTAAAAAATCAGATTCAAAATACAAAAGACAGCTTAAATGAATTAAAGAATCTGTTTAAAAAGCCATCTGAAACGGCTGTACCGGCAGCAGAAACTCCTGCCTCTACAGAGCAGCCCGCAGCAGCAAACTAGAAAACTAGAGAATACATGCAAGCACCATAAGAATAAGCATTCCAATCTGAACACCTGCTGTCATATTCTGTGCAAACTTATTGGAATCGTATTTGCCTGCCGATTTTTGTGCATTATAGGCGCTTGAAATTCTGTCAAGCCTTGTCTGAGTATCGTCTTTATCAAAAACCGTTCCGAACATATAGCTTTCAACCCTTGCAAGACGGTTTTCCATAGTGTCTTTTGAAAAATTCTGTTTCATAAGTTTTTTCTCGACAGTAGAGAGAGAAGCCTTTTTAGGCGGACGGGCAGAATAATTGTAGTCGTAATCTTCAAACATGGCATTGCTGCGTGCATTAAAAGCATCATAATCAAACCGGTCAGGAGATTCATATCTGTTCATGTGGAAAGTTCCGCCCTTTGGCACAACGTACTCATCTTCATCAAAAAACGTATTTGCGTCAGCCAGACGGTTTTCCATGGTAGTTTCCGGAGCAATCTGAGCTTTTAGACGCTCAACACGTGAATTTAAGTCATCACTGAAGGTTTTATTAAACGTTTTCTTCTCAAGATTTGAAAGTCTGACAGTAATATCCTGCGAACCGAAGGTCTTTTTAAAAACTTCTTTTTCAAGTTCATCCACTGCCGGATATGTGATATTAGAAGCTTCCTTCTGCGGCGGCTCGTAAGCAATAGAATCTTCCGGTTCTGCAAATGTGTCCTCAACAGGTGAAATTTCCTGCCCGATTAAATCCGCAGAGAGATCCTTTCTCAATTTTTCAACTCTCTGAGCCTGAGATTTGTTAGAAAAAGATGTGCCGTAAACGGATTTTTCAATTCTTTCAAGTCGTGCGGTGTCGTTTTCATCTGTATATTGAAACCCGTAGAGTGAATTTTCAATTTTACCTATTATATTAGAATGTGAAGCAGCAAACATCATAGATGATGAGGAATTCAACATTAATAATACTGCAATTAACAAAGTTATTTTCTTCATATCATAACTCCTTACACATCAGGATAAGGGCTGACAGAAAGAAAAACCATTGAACGTGTCCGCAATTTTCTAAAACCCTAAAATAAGCATAAAATCCGGGGACTAAAGCACTAGATTTTAAAACTCATAGAACTTTCGTCCTAGCAAGATTAGCGGGGGGAGTATAATAAGGTACTTATTAAAAATAAAATAAGACCATTAACTGCATTCACTAGCCGTCTGTAATCTGCTCAACCTGAGGCAAGTGAACTCACTGCGTTCAGACAGCACTTGCCTTTATTATTGTTTCGCAGAACAACGGCTGCTCATTACGTTGAGGGCTTATTTTATTTCTCATAAGTGCCAGCGTAAGCTACAACATAAACCTTCAAAATAAAATATTTCGCATATTTTGCTATTTTATTTAATGAGTTTTAAGTTTCTTTAACTCAGCAAGTTCCTCCTGATATGGAGAAATGCTTCTGATTTTCTCTATTATCCCCGGCAGAACCTCGTTTACGTAGTCAATTTCCTTTTCGGTAGTATATTTACTCAAAGAGAAACGAATACTTCCGTGGATGGCCGTAAACGGAACGTTCATTGCGCGCAGAACATGGCTTGGCTCTAAGGAGCCAGATGTGCAGGCGCTTCCCGAACTTGCGCAGATACCTAAATCACTCAGGTGAAGAAGTATTAATTCACCTTCTATGTATTCAAACCCGATATTTGTCGTATTAGGAACTCTCTGCGCAGCACCGGTATTGAGTCTTGCGTTATAGATATTTTTTAAAATACCTGCTTCAAGCTTGTCACGCAAACGTTTAACCTCTGTCGCCTCATATTTCAGGAAATCCTGCGCAATTTCAGCGGCCTTGCCTAACCCTACAATATAAGGAACATTTTCAGTACCGGCACGCTTGCCGCGTTCCTGATGTCCTCCGATAATTAACGGGGTAATTATGGTTTTAGAGTTGCAGTAAAGTGCGCCGACACCTTTCGGAGCGTGGAATTTATGGCCTGAAATTCCCATCAAATCCACGCCGAGAGCCTGTACGTCTATAGGAATTTTACCCGCAACCTGAACAGCGTCCACAAAGAATTTTGTCTGAGGATTTTGTTTTTTGATTATCTCGGAAATTTTTTGTATTGGATAAATAACACCGGTTTCGTTATTAGCGTACATTACTGACACAAGCGCTGTATCATAATGAATTGCTTCTTCCAACTGTGCAAGGTCGAGTTCTCCGTTGGAATTTACACCTATATAATCAACCGCATAGCCTTCTTTTTCCAGCGTCTGGTATAAATTCAAAACGCACGGGTGTTCAACTTTTGTTGTAATAATATGTTTCTTATTTTTATTCATATTAAGAACGCCACGGATTGCCATATTAGCACTCTCCGAGCCGCAGGAGGTAAAAATAATTTCTTTTTCATTTGCCGCGTTAAAGAAATCTTTTAATTTACCGCGGGCTTCACGAAGGGCATGCGCCGGATTTTTTGCAAACTCGTACATGCTTGAAGGGTTAGCGTACTCTTCTTTAAAATAAGGCAGCATAGCCTCAAGCACTCTGTCATCAACGCGTGTTGTTGCATTATTATCCAAATAAACAAGCTTTTTATACATAATTATTCTACCTCAATAACTTCAATATCCTTGCTGACAGCATCCCTCAGAGAGGTTTCAACAAAAGCCTTTAAGGTCAGCGTTGAATTTTTACAACCGGAACACTTACCGCGGAGTTTTACGTAAACCCTGTTTCCGTCAATATCAACAAGAGTAATATCCCCGCCGTCTTTTTGAAGTTCCGGAGAAATCTGTTTTTCTATAATTGTGTTAATTTTCAAGATTTTTTGTGCAGGAGAAAGCCCGTCAGATTTCTGATGTTCTTCTTTTTTATAATAGGTATCAATTATATCCTGAATAAGCCCTTTACATTTTCCGCAGGCACCGCCTGCTTTTGTGTAATTTGTAACTTCTTCAACCGTTTTTAAACCGTTTTGCTTAATTGCATCCCAGATTACGTTTTCAGTAATTCCAAAACACGTGCAAACGATTTTTTGTTTCTTATCTTCTTCTGCACGAATATCTTCAAGATCCTGATACTCATCCTTACCCCAGTCTTTCAGAGCATCCTCCAGCGCCTCATAGCCCATAACCGAGCAGTGCATTTTCTCCGGCGGCAGCCCCTCTAACTGGTCTGCAATATCTTTATTTGTAATTTTTCTGACTTCAGATACAGGTTTTCCGATAATCATTTCAGTAAGCATACTGGAACTTGCAACAGCAGAGCCGCAGCCGAATGTCTGAAATTTGGCATCGGTTACTATCCCATCTTTTATTTTTAAGTATATTTTCAACTGGTCGCCGCAGGTGAGAGAACCAGCAGAACCTACAGCATCCGCATCATCAATTTTCCCGACGTTACGCGGATTTCTGTAGTGATCCATAACTTTTTCAGAATAATCCCACATAATTAATTTCCTTTATCTTATCTCTAACCATAACTACATTTTATCTCAAACAGAACAACCTGCGTAATACCTTAATGAATAATTAATATTTGATAATTAAGTCAAAAAATACGCTGGAGCGCAGGAAAGACTAAAATAAACGTTTAAGCAAGCGCGGATGCTGATAATCAACATGTCCTATATATTTTTTCAAACTGCCCCTGTCTGTTTTTATATACATTGCAAAACTTCCATAGGGTTTGTAGGAGGAGCGTGAAGATGAAGTCAATTTAGTCAAATCAATATACGCAATATTCTCAAGCGGATAATCTTCGCTTCTGTCATAAAGTTCAAGACTCCCGCCCATACCGAGCGCGACAAAACGAATTTTTGCCTTTGCAAGTTCTTCCGCCGTAATCTTAGAAAAATCCCCGTCACTGTCTAATTCGTACAAAGGTTCAAAAAGTCTTGTTTTCGTTTCGTCATAGCCTACGCAATCTTTATAGGTATATTTTCCGTCAGCACGCTCTCTTATCAAATAGTATTTTGTACTGCCGATTTTAATCCAGAAAGGAGTGCTGTCTGAAAATGCAAACAAATCAGGAAACATCTGCGGCGGCATTTTAACGGTATTGTCTGCAGCAAAAACTGCCGGCACAACCACAAGAAACGAGATTAATACTATAAAAAATATGAAAAACTTTTTCATACTGATATTATAACGAAAAAATTCTTAAAAAGTTCAAACCGGTACAACTAATTCATCAGCTGCAGGAGAATTTGCATAATCAACCAGTGCTTTAAACACAAACGGATGGAGTTTGCCTTCTTTAACATCTTTATAAATGATCGTCAGAGCCTCTTTCTTACTCATAGGTTCTTTGTAAACCCTTTTTTCCCTGAGTGCAGAATATTTATCAGCCATAGACAGAATCTGAAGATTTAAGTCAGCATTAAAATTATTATCAACAAACGGATAACCGCTGCGACGCGCATTCTGATGGTGGTTTCGTATAAGATTGAGTGTTGTTTTATCAAGATTTGTATTCTTTAAGAGTTCATAGCTTAATTCTGAATGCCTGTGCATAATTTTTGTTTCAGCATCGTTTAATCTGCCCTGTTTATTCAAAACATCCGGAGGAATAAGCACCTTACCGAGATCATGAAGATAAGCGGCATCTCTTACGGCTTTTGTATTAACTTTATTTTTCAAAGAAAACGGCAGATTTTCTATAATTCCGGCAGAAACTTTTTGAACATCAACAGCATGAACTGCCAGAAGTTCATTAAGTTCTTTCATATTTAAACGTACAGGCGTGTTCATCTCAGAAAGAATTGCATTAATGCGTGGATTTTTATTTATTAATCTCAAAATTGCGGCTTCCGAGGTAAACCTTTTAGGAGATACACTTTCAAAACGGTCAGCCTCAGAATTACCGTAAAATCTTACGGAATTTTTCGGAGGATTTATCCCTTGAAAATATATATTTCTAAGCCCCTGCAGGCCTTTAATATCTAACGTCATTTACTATCGCACACCTAATACAACTACACTACCTGTATATTTTTATAAAGTATAAATGTAAGATTAAATTTACAGATTTTTATTTAATATTAAGAAATTTAAAAATTAAGATTTTATTCAGAATTAAAAAATAATAATTATAAAGTGATAATATAAAGTTATGAAAGAAATTAAAAATATACTTTTATGCGGACTTGGCGCCGTAGGAACAATCTACGCAGAAAAAATTCAAAAATACTGCCCCGAAAATTTCAGAGTTCTTGTAGATGAAGCAAGACTTGCAAGATACAAGGCAAACCCTGTTATATTTAACGGAACCAGACTTGACTTTAACTACATTTTACCTGACAAAAAGAATTTTAAGGCAGATTTAATCATTATTGCTACAAAATTTGCAGGATTGAATGATGCCATAAAAAATATAAAGAATTTTGTAAACAAAGACACCATTATAATTTCGCTTCTCAACGGGGTTACAAGCGAAGATATAATAGCTGCGGTCTACGGAAAAGAAAAACTTCTGTACTCATACTTTATAGGCCACAGCGCAATAAGGTGCGGAAACAGAATTACCCATGATGATGTTAATACAATCGTATTCGGCTCTGATAATAATATTAACGAAAATGTACTCAGCGTAAAAAAATTCTTTGATGAAGCCGGCATAAATTATAAAATTCCCGATGACATCCGTCATTCTCTCTGGCTCAAATATATGCTTAATGTCTGTGCAAACCAGACAACAGCAATTTTGAGGATGACTTTTGGTGAAATGATTGAGAATAAACACTTTATGGAACTTGCCGTAAAAATAATGAAAGAGGTTCAGGCAGTCGCAAAGGCGGAAGGTGTTAACAATACCGAAACGATGATTGATGAAACTCTGGTGAACCTTTCCAAAATGATTCCGGACGGGAAAACCTCCATGCTGCAGGATGTTGAAGCAGGCAGAAAGACAGAAGTTGATATGTTTGCCGGAACAATGATACAGTTCGGGAAAAAACACGGCATACCTACACCATACAACTATATGATTAAAGAATTTATCGACATAATCCACGAAAATCAGGAACATAAATCTAAAAATTGCGTATCCGTATAACTCTTTAAGCTTTGAAATCTTCCAAATTCCGTCTGATTTTATGTTAAAATCAAACTATAGAAAAGGAGAAGAGTTATATGGAAATAAAATCAGTTATTATGGCAGCCGGCAAAGGCACCAGAATGAAATCACAAACCCCGAAAGTCCTCCATGAAATTTTCGGCAAGCCGCTTCTTGGATACATTTTAGATAACGTAAAAAACATCACAAGCGAAAACTTTGTTATAGTCGGACACTGCGCCGAGCAGGTTAAAAATTTTGTAGAAGGCAATTATGCAAACGCACAAACCATCCTACAATCCCCGCAGCTCGGAACAGGACATGCAGTTTCAATGGCGTGTCCTATGCTGAAAGATTTCAAGGGGCTTGTACTTATTCTTAACGGAGATATTCCGCTCATTACAGAAGAAACCCTGAAAAAATTTATAGAGTTTCATAAAGGCGAAAACTCCGACCTGACGATTATGAGTGCAATATTTGACAATCCGTCAGGGCTGGGCAGAATTATAAGAGAAACTGATAATACGCTTAAATGTATTGTAGAAGAAAAAGACACCACCCCTGAACAAAAGGCAATTAAAGAAATTAACGTCGGGATTTATTGTTTAGACTGGGCAAAGGTTCAGCCGGCATTTTCACAACTTTCCAACAACAATGCTCAGGGTGAATATTACCTGACTGACATTATTGAATGGGGTAAAAAGCATGGATTGAAAGTAAATGCTTATATAATGGAAAATAACGAAGAAAGCTTCGGCATAAATTCCCGACTTCATCTTGCAGAGGCCACTAAAATCATGCAAAAAAGAATTAACGAAAAACACATGATAAACGGCGTCACAATCGTAGACCCTGCTACAACTTATATAAGCGCAGACACAGAAATCGGACAGGATACAGTTATCTATCCAGCAACATACATTGAAGGCAGGAACATTATCGGCAAAAACTGTAAAATCGGGCCTTGCGCCCACCTGAGAGGCGGGGTTGAAATTGCGGACAATGTTAAAATAGGAAACTTTGTTGAGGTAAAAAAATCAAAAATAAACTCTAACACAAACGCCGGACATCTTTCCTACATAGGCGACAGTGAAGTCGGAGCACACGTAAACATTGGTGCCGGAACCATTACAGCAAACTACAATCCGCTGACTAAAGAAAAATCAAAAACAGTTTTGAAAGATAATGTGAAAGTAGGCTCCAATACAGTTCTTGTAGCACCGGTAACAGTAGAAGAAGGTGCAAATATAGGCGCCTTAAGCGTTATTACAAAAAATGTTCCGGAATGGGCGCTTGCGCTTACCCGTTCTCCGATGCGCGTCATTGTGGACTGGGTTAAAAATCAAATGAAGCAGTAATAAAAAGCCATTTATATAAGGGCTCTTTTAATATAAAACCTTTATGCTAGAATTTTTGGTATGAGCTACAAACAAATAAAATGGACAATGTTTGTAATCACGGCTATCGGCAACTTTATCGCCATGCTGGATTCAACATCGGTAAACCTTGCACTTTACCCCATGTCGCAGGATCTACACGTTACAATGGGGCAGATTCAGTGGGCAGTAATTGCGTATATGCTTGTGCTGACGGTATTTTTACCGTTTTTCGGAAAACTCGGCGATATTTTTCCCAAAAATAAACTTTACGCTGCAGGATTTTCAATATTCGCGATTGGTGCAGCATTAAATATTACTGCAGGAAGCTTTCTACAGCTGATAATTTTCCGATGTATAGAAGCACTCGGTGCTTCTGTAATGCTTTCAAATGCACAGGCAATTATTGCAACAATTTTCAAAAACGAACGCCGGGGCAAAGCACTCGGGCTTAACGGGTGTCTTGTTGCCGTCGGCGGAATGAGCGGGCCGGCACTTGGCGGAATTTTAATTAATTCTTTCGGCTGGCACGCAATATTTGCACCGTGTATACCGGTAGCACTCGTCGGGGCTTACTATGCTTATAAAATGCTGCCTTCGCATGTTGATAACCATAAAAAGCCGTTTAAATTTGACTACACAGGTTTCATATATTTTACGATAAGCCTCTTTGCTCTTCTGCTTGCAATATCGGAAGGCCACAGCTGGGGCTGGACTTCGCTTAAAATTATCTTCCTCGGAGTAACTACCTTAATTTTCGGGGCATTGTTTTATCTGCGCGACCACAGAATAAATTACCCGCTCATTAACTTTTCAATGTTTGCGGTCAGACCTTTTACTTTCGGGAATCTCGGGGTAATGCTTTCTTACATGGCAATGTACACAAACAGCATCCTGCTTCCTTTTTTCCTGCAGGAAATTTTAAAATACAACCCGCTGGTGACAGGGCTTTTGATTTTGCCTTACTCAGTAACACTTTCATTTATAGCGCCTGTGGCAGGAAGGCTTGCCGGCAAATACGGCAGCCGCTGGCTTACACTTGCCGGGCCATCTGTCTATGTAATAGCGCTTGTATTGTTTACTATTTACGACAAAAATGTTCAGATGTGGCAGATTGTTTTTGCCTCAGGAGTTATGGGGATAGGAAACGGACTTTTCCAGTCGCCTTCAAACAACGCGATTATGACCTGTGTGAAACATGAAGAACTCGGAATTGCATCAGGTATTCTTGCACTTTCAAGAAATATGGGCAACATATTAGGGGTTGCTGTCACAATTACTCTTTTTGAAACTTTCAGAACACTGTTTATTTCGGAAGGAATGGTTTACGACACTGCATTTCTGACTTCCTACAGGGTTACAATGGGGTTTGGAATTTTGTTCGGGCTGCTCTGTTTGACATGCGCCTACATCGCATACAAACCTTCAAAAAATTAAACAAACAAGATAAATTTCTTGCAAATTTATTATGAGCGGAATATCATAAAAAAGTAGAGTTACCCTATTAAACACAGAATATAAATGGCAGGAATTTATGACAAACAGAAATGAAAATATAAGAAATATCGCAATTATTGCACACGTTGACCACGGAAAAACAACACTTGTAGACTGTCTTTTGAAACAGGCTGGGGCGTTTCGTGCAAATCAGCAGGTACAGGAGCGTGTTCTTGACAGCAACGATCTGGAAAGAGAACGCGGCATCACAATCCTTTCAAAAAATATATCAATAAACTATAAGAATACAAAAATTAACGTAGTAGACACCCCCGGCCACGCTGATTTCGGCGGTGAAGTAGAGCGTGTTCTCGGAATGGTTGACGGCGCGCTGTTAATCGTTGACGCTGCAGAAGGGCCTATGCCGCAAACAAGATTTGTTCTTTCAAAAGCGCTGGAACTCGGGCTTAAAATCATTGTTGTAATTAACAAAATTGACAAGCCTGCAGCCGAACCTTTGACTGCGCTTGATAAGGTTTTTGATTTGTTTACTGAACTTACAGACAGAGAAGATTTAATCGACTTTCCGTTTATTTTTGCAAGCAGCCTTAACGGATTTGCAATAAAAGATCTGGATGATGAAAGAAAAGATATGATTCCGCTTCTGGATTGCATTCTGGAAAACATTAAGCCGCCGAAAGGTGATGCTTCAAAACCACTTCAATTCAGGGCTACAACACTTGATTACAACGAATACGTAGGACGTATTGTCATCGGACGTATTGAAAACGGAACAGTCAAATCGCAGCAACAGGTCTGTGTAATCCATGCAGACGGCTCACAGGAAAAAGGAAAGATTACAAAACTTTTTGGTTTCCACGATTTAGGCAGAACAGAAATTCAGGAAGCCTTTGCAGGCGACATTGTCGGGATTGCAGGATTTGCTGATATTCAAATAGGAGAAAGCATCTGCTCTCCTGAAAACCCTCAGCCGCTTCCTCTGATTAAAGTTGATGAGCCGACTTTGCAGATGAACTTTTCAGTAAATGACAGCCCTTTTGCCGGTACCGAGGGGAAATTTGTTACCTCCCGACAGCTCAGAAAACGGCTTTATGACGAATTAGAAAAGAATGTGAGTTTACGTGTTGAAGATACCGACAGCACAGATGTTTTCAGAGTATCAGGCAGAGGCGAATTGCATTTAGGAATTTTAATTGAAACAATGCGCCGCGAAGGATATGAATTTCAGGTTTCAAAGCCGGAAGTTATCTACAAAACCATTGACGGCAGACAGTGCGAGCCGTTTGAGAATTTAATTGTAGATGTTCCGGAAAGTTATGCAGGAAGCTGTATTGACAGATTATCCGGCAGAAAAGCCGAAATGAAAGAAATGAACAATGCCAAAGGCAGAACCAATATGACATTCCACATTCCTGCAAGAGGTCTGATAGGATTCAGAAGCGAATTTATCCGAATGACACGCGGTGAGGGGATAATGTACCATACATTCCTGCATTACAGACCTTACGCCGGAGATATTCCGCGCCAGAGAAGCGGCTCAATTATTGCACACGAACAGGGCGAGGCTATTCCTTACGCTCTTGCGCAGTATGAGGACAGGGGTGTATTCTTTATCACTCCGAAAACAAAAGTTTACCGCGGTATGATTATCGGCGAATGCAACAAACCGCAGGATATTGTGGTTAACATCTGCAAGACCAAGAAGCTTACCAATATGAGAAGCGCCACTGCAGATGTAATGGTAACGCTTCAAGCACCCAAAATTCTATCGCTTGAGGAAAGCCTTGAATACATCGGCGATGATGAACTTGTTGAAATTACGCCTGAAAATATAAGAATAAGAAAAGCGGATTTAACAAGAAAAATTTATAACTAAAAAAAGCCTCCTTTTGGAGGCTTTTTGTTACCACGGGTAATCATCTTTCATATTCCAGCCGTTCCGCATCAACTTTGCCGCACACATATAACCGGTTCCGCTTTTTGAACAATTGTCGTTAACAGTATCGTCATCTTCATTATACCCGTATGGCATTATTCCTTTTCCTGCAATTCTTTGAAGGAGAAAAGTATCCCTCCCGAATTTATTTGGAATTTTTGAAGCATTTAAATCAACAATTATTCTAGTGTCCTGACCGCCAGGAAAAATTAAATCACCATCTTCATCCGTTTCTTCCCCGCTGCCTGAACCATAGCCTGACGTCATCAATATACTAACAAAAGTTCCGTCAGATAACACGAATGTAGTACGTGAACCATCATTGACAACCCAGTATGCATCTTT
>CALVBB010000001.1 GCA_944325705.1 Candidatus Gastranaerophilales bacterium | reverse complement strand
TGCTTCACACGCCGAAAAGCCGACATTCGGATTATTCGGGATGTCGGAAAAGCGTGGTTTTCCGACACCTTACGGGCCGGGTTCGCTTTAGCTCATTCGGCGCCCTTCCGAAAATCCGCTTTCACTCTGGCTGAGGTCTTAATTACCCTCGGGATTATCGGAATAGTCGCAGCCATGACACTGCCTGCATTAGTTGCTTCGCACCGCAAGACTGAAGTAGAAACAAGACTCAAAAAATTTTACTCGGTAATGAATCAGGCAATCAACATGACAAATGCTGAATACGGGGAGCCAAAATACTAGTGGAAAGACTGCGGGGCCAGTGCTTCTCCTACCTGCTCTCAGGATGAGGCAATTGAATGGTTTCAAACATATATAGGAAAACATCTCCAAATCCTCAACATAGAAAAGTCAACCTCTATTTCCGGTAAAGAAGGATTTCTTGTATATTTCAAAGACGGCAGCATTCTCAGAATGAATACTTACCTTTATGACAGCGTACTTTACATAAATAAAAGGGCACTTACATCAATGCAATCCGGCATCAACGCATTTGCATTCCGATTTAATCCGGTCTTGTCCACAGGTCAGAAAGAGGAAGATAACATTTATACTCAGAAATCAACATTTGAACCATTCACAACAACATGGGACGGCACAAGAGAAGATTTATTTAACAACAGCAACTACGGATGTGCAATAAAAGATAAGGGCGGATTCTGTGCAAAACTTATTCAATACGACGGTTGGGAGATTAAAGACGACTATCCTCTAAAATTTTAAAACGCCTGAAAAAGGCGTTTTTTATTCCATAGCTTTGGCAACACGATAGAGTGTATATTGTTTTTCTTTGTTTAAATTATTATAGATTGTAACTATTTCTTCTTTAAAATCGTTATTTTTAACTTTTGTAAACTGGAAAAGCTCATATAATTCTACACCTAATACTGAGGCAATTTTTTCTAAAGTACCAATTGTTGGGAAATTACGACCTACTTCCAACTTACTTATGTACCCGACATCCAAATCTAATTTTTCTGCAAGCTGCTCTTGAGTAATTTTCCTTTGTTTTCTTACTTCTTTTATTTTTAACCCTAATAATTCTTTTGTTTGCATTATTACCTCATAATTTAATTTTATTTACTAACTAAAATAAATTTAAGGTAATAACTGTGCTATTTTTCAAGCAAAAAGCATAATGATTGACAAAAATAGCAATATATGTGATAATTAAAATAAAAAAGTCAATACAAAGGAGGGTATTTTGAGAAAAGGATTTACGTTAGCGGAAGTATTGATCACTCTTGGTATAATAGGTGTAGTTGCAGCAATGACATTGCCTTCACTTATTAATGATTATAGAGATAAAGAGATTTTAACAAAAGTCAGAAAAACTTATTCGGATGTTAGTAATGCAGTAAATCGAGCAAGAACATCTGACGGTAACATCAATGACAATTCAGTATTATTTAACCCTGATAACAATTCTGTTGACACTGCAAAAAAATTTATGAAATACTTTAACGGCACAAAATTATGTACTAACACAAAGAACCAATGTAAAAAATATTATTATGATATAAAATACTCAAGATTTTACACAGCTGGAACTAATACTGGTGCATCATGGTCACAAATACTCCCTGCAATAATACTACATAATGGGGTAGTCTTGTATATTGTACAAAACAACAATCCAGACTGTTATGCAGAAGAGACTTTTAATACAGTTGATGAAAATGGCAGACCTATTTTGGATGCTGATGGAAATAATGTTACTAAGACCGCAATTAACAAAGTCTGTGGTTATGTTTATTTCGATGTAAATGGACCTAAAAAACCAAATATATTCGGCTATGATGCTTTTTATATTCAAATTACAAAAGATAAAGTAGAACCGGGTGTTCAAACCTATCAAGGACGTGACAGCCTAAAAAATATTTTATCTGGAAATGATAATTTTATATTCTCCGATTATACTATAGGGGCAGAAAAATAATTATTAGATAGTTGTTATAATTTTTATAAAAAAGAACCGCCATTTCAGGCGGTTCTTTTTTATCTTATGCAATCTACAAGCTTACTTAGTTGCGTAGTAATCTCTTACAACACCTTCATAAGCATCTTTGTAAATAGCCTTGATATCTTCCATTAACGGATAAGCTGGGTTTGCACCTGTACATTGATCGTCAAATGCTAATTCTACCATTTCATCTAATTTAGCATTGAAGTCAGCTTCTTTTACACCAAAATCTTTAATTGAATTTGGAAGATTTACTGCCTTCATCAATTTATCAATAGCTTCAATTAACAATTCAACTTTTTCATCATCGTTCTTTCCGCCTAAGCCAAGTTCATCTGCAATTTGACCGTATTTAGCTTTTGCATTAGGGAACTTGTACTGAGGGAAGATACATTGTTTTTTCGGACAATCAACTGCGTTGTATTTGATTACCTGCCTGATTAACAATGCGTTAGCAACGCCGTGAGGTACATTGAACATAGCACCCAATTTGTGAGCCATTGAGTGGCATAATCCTAAGAATGCGTTTGCAAATGCCATACCTGCAATTGTTGCTGCATAGTGCATTTTTTCTCTTGCAACCGGATCATTAGCGCCTTCAGACCAGGATCTTTCGAGGTATCTGAATACGAGTTTTGTAGCTTCCAACGCATTTGAGTTTGTAAAGTTTGTAGCCATAGCAGATACATAAGCTTCAATTGAGTGAACCAGAGCGTCAATACCTGATGCAGCTGTCAAACCTTTCGGCATACCGTCAACGAAGTTAGGATCGATAATTGCCATATTAGGTGTCAATGCGTAATCAGCTATAGCGTATTTTACGTGAGTTTCATCGTCTGTAATGATTGCAAACGGTGTAACTTCAGAACCTGTACCTGATGTTGTAGGAATTGCAACCATTGTTGCTTTTTTGCCTAATTCAGGAATTCTGCAGATTCTCTTTCTGATGTCCATAAATCTCATAGAGATGTCTTCAAATACTGTATCAGGCTGTTCGTACATTAACCACATAATCTTAGCAGCATCCATAGGAGAACCGCCGCCTAATGAAATGATTACATCAGGTTCGTAAGGTCTGATGATTTCCATAGCCTGATTTATTGTTGATAATGTAGGATCCGGTTTTACATCAAAGAAGATTTGGTGATCAATACCGATTTCATCCAATACATTAACAATGCTGTCAACAGCGCCCGAATTGAACAAGAATCTGTCAGTTACAATAAAGGCACGTTTTTTGCCTTGGAGTTCACGGAGAGCTAAATCAACTGCACCTCTCTTGAAGTAAACTTTAGGCGGAACTTTAAACCAGAGCATATTTTCTCTCCTTTCTGCAACTGTCTTGTAGTTCAATAAGTTTTCAACGCCAATGTTACCTGAAACAGCGTTTTTACCCCAGGAACCGCATCCGAGAGAAAGTGACGGTTCAAGTTTGAAGTTGTATAAATCACCGATACCGCCCTGAGCAGATGGAGAGTTGATTAATACACGGCAAGCCGGCATTTTTTCAGCGAATTTGTCAACTCTTTCCTGACTGCGGGTATCAGTATAAAGGTCAGCAGAGTGGCCTGCACCGCCTTTAGAAACGAGTTCGTAAGTCATTTCTGTTGCTTCATCAAAATCTTTTGCTCTGTACATTGTTAATACAGGAGATAATTTTTCTCTTGAGAACGGATCATTCCAGTCAACTTTCGGTCTCTCTGCAAGAATAATTTTTGCAGTCTGAGGGATTTTAAACCCTGCAAGTTCTGCAATTTTGTGAGCAGGCTGGCCAACGATTGCAGGATGTGCGGTACCGCGTTTCGGATCAATGAACGGAAGATCTATCATTTTCTTTTCTTCAGCTGCATTGATAAGGTATGCACCTCTGTAGATAAATTCTTTTTTAACTTCTTCATAAACACTATCAACAACGATAACAGATTGTTCAGAAGCACAAATCATACCGTTATCGAAAGTTTTTGACATCATGATTGAAGAAACAGCCATTTTAATATCAGCAGTTTCATCGATAACAGCAGCAGCGTTACCAGGGCCTACACCTAATGCAGGGTTGCCTGATGAGTAAGCAGCTGTAACCATGCCCGGGCCGCCTGTTGCAAGGATACATGAAATATCTTTATGTTTCATCAACTGGCTTGACAGGTCGATAGACGGAACATCAATCCAACCGATAATATCTTCCGGAGCACCTGCTTTAACTGCAGCTTCAAGAACAATTCTTGCAGCTTCGATTGTACATTTTGTAGCTCTAGGGTGCGGTGAGAAGATGATTGCGTTTCTTGTTTTCAAAGCAATCAATGATTTAAAAATTGCAGTTGAAGTCGGGTTTGTTGTAGGAACAATACCTGCAATAACTCCGAGAGGTTCTGCAACAACTTTAATACCGTTTGCTTTGTCCTCTTTAATAATTCCGCAGGTTTTAACATTTTTGTGTTTGTTATAAATGTATTCGGAAGCAAAATGGTTTTTGATAATTTTATCTTCCAGAACACCCATGCCAGTTTCTTCAACAGCCATTCTTGCTAAAGGAATACGTGCTTTATCAGCGGCAGTTGCTGCTGCTTTGAAGATTGCATCCACTTTTTCCTGAGAAAATGTTGAATAAATTTTTTGAGCCTTTTTAACTCTTTCAATAAGCAATTCCAATTGCTCTGCGTTGTCAACCAGGCTTGACTTGTTTAAAGTCTTTTCCAGATTTTCAACGGTCTTTTTGCTTTTTGTTGTCATAAGTTTTTTCTCCTTTAAGTAACTTATTTTATTGTTATTTAATTAATTCCGTTTGCTATATATATTAACAAGAGAATGCTAAAATATCAATTCGTGATTTATTTCACAATTACATTGTATAGCAAATTGGTACAAAAAGCAAGTGTATTTTTTACAATCTTTATCTAAATTTAATATTTTGAGGGTTGAAAGAGAATAAAAAGGATAAGACAATAGGGATGCTAAATATACAAAAACTTCTCTAATTATAGACTTTTTTTAACCATTCACATTTTAAACTCTTCAGACTTGCTGCTCTTCCTGATAACGTTCTTTTCATACAACTTTCAGGAACCGTAGTATTTGTTTTCGAAACGATAGCGGGAGCAGCATCAAGTTTTGCTGTGCAGCCTGTTCTTCCTGCTGAGCCTTTGCCAGCTGCCTTTCGGCCTGGTTTATTGCTGCATCATTAGGATTTTCTGCAGTTGCAGTCGCCTGCGCAGCATCAAGAGCCTGCTGCGCGGTTGCAACGTTACCTTTTGCGGTCTGCAGCCCTTGTTCTGCATTTTGAACTTCTGTCTGAGCTCGCTCAAAGCCTGCGGCTCCTGACTTAAGCCTGAATTAGCTTCATTTAAACCGTTTTTAGCGTTATCGGCACCCTGCTGAGCCTGAGCTTCCTGATTTTGTGATGCCCGTAACGCACCGGTATCTGCCTGTATTTTTTTCTGTATTGTTTCATTATCCTGATTTGCACTCTCTAAAGCCTGGTTAAGAGCCTGCTTGTCCTGTGCATTTTGAATATCATTAAGCGACTGCTTGCCGGCATTAGAATTATTATTTGCACCCTCAGACTTTCCTTCGCCGAATAAACCTTTAGTTAAACTTCACGACAGAGTTAAAGCCTGATTTAATTTCATCACCCAGTGCGCAGAATGCTTCTTTAAGCACACTCCCTACGTCTTTCATTATTTCTTTGAAAGACTTATCAGCACCGGCATCTTTGTCGTTATTACCGACAGTATTAAGCATTGCATACTTGTTGTCGTACTGAACCCCGTTAAAACTCAGTGATGAAGTACGGTTTGAGGCAAACAAATTAGGTTTGCCTGCGGTAAAAATACCGGTGTCATAACTAAAAGACTGATTAAAACCAGCACTGCGCACACCTGTGCCAAAACGCATCTGCGACAGTTGCTGATAATTCTTTATATTCATGCCAAACTGGCCGTTAAATCCAACACTACACATAGCCCCTCCTTTCACGCTTTAAGGAGAAGCTTTTAAAGCTTTTGTTCAGTTTTTGAATAATTCGTACCAAATTACTCTCTCTTGATATAGCTATACTTAAATATATAAAAACATGCAGCCGGCGGAGCATTTCCGCGATTCCGGTTTTTGTAACATTTGTAACATATTTCAACTACACAGAGGACGGCAACATTAATTTAATAAGGTATATTTTTGTTATGAAAAATTTTGCAAAAAATATTCAATACTTTTTTCTGTCAATAAAAGAGGCAGTCCTTACAAAAAAACTCGGGAAACATCTTGACACAAAGTTTTCCTCATCCACAAGCAAGACTGTTATCTCCGGCACAGAAACCCTTACAATAACTGCAAAAACAAACCAGAACATTGAACTTGTAAAAAAAAATGTATCTGATATTATGTCCTCATGTGCAAACAATCCGCAAAAACTGCTTGAATACATTGAAGCACAGGGCACAAAAGTTTATAAACTCAAAAACGCTTCAAAAATTCTAAAACCAATAGGTGAAGAAGAAGGCCTAATCACCCCGCTAAAAGGTTTCAAGGCGTTTTACCTGAACTTTCTTATAAAACACAAATTCGGCTTAAGCTTTACTCCCGCAATAGTCTTGAGTGAAGGTACCATTGAGCCTTACTATATGCTTAGAGAATTCTACAAATGGTATTCCCTAAATATGAAACTTCCCGGCTTCAATTTTGAAGCACAGGAAAATTTCAAAAAATACCTGAAAAACGTTAACGATCCTTCAATTAAAAAGCTTAACTACAGAGATATGCTTGAGTTGAAAGAGGCAATCGCACGCGACAGCGAGGCAAACGAGTTTGTCATAAATGCCGTCAAGGAAAAAGAAGGCTCCACAAACGTTTTCAAAAAAATGAACAACGGAGGCGCCAGTATTTAAAAAATATTATGTTGTTGCGAAAAGAAAATCCTCTTTCCACACCTTAAATCCGCCCTCTAGAAGCACACAGGGATATTTGTAATCTGCAAGAATAAGGCATGCTTCTACACCGAGCTGGCACTGTGAATTATAACAGTAAACAACCGTAGTCTTTTCTTTATCAAGCAACTCAAGCTTGTCAGGAATTTCATCTTTAGGTATTGAGATTGCGCCAGGAATATGAGAAACCTCATAATCAGCATCACGTCTGACATCAAGAAGATTTACCTTCTCACTATCCATCAAACTCTTTAACTCTACCGGGCCAATCGTAAAAGCAAGACATTCAGTAAAATAATTTCTTGCAGCCTCCGGGTTTTGCCTCATTTCTTTAATTTTGTCATCCATAATTTGATATCCTTTCCTTTCTCAAGGAAAGGATAAATCAAACTATGAAGTTTATACCTAGTAACATGGAGTATATTACTATCAGTAAATTGGGGGGTAAATGTAAATCAGGTATCAACTCTAAACTAGCCAATAAATGAAATCTGTTTAGGGTTGTTAACATGATTTTTCTGTTCTGACTGAACAGCCATATTATAAGCCTTGACAAGTTTGTAAACAAATGCTTTAGCCGGATTAGTCTGAACGGCATCTGCCTGTTTTGTCATATATAAATTACCTGCAAACTGTCTTTTAGCATCAGGAGCCTGTAATGAAAGGATACCGACGCTTGAAGTTATATTGTTGAGGTTTCCTTCGCCGAAAGAAACATATTTTTTGTTGTTAAAGTTTACTGGATTAATTGTTATCATAATTGCCCTCCTCTCGTAAGGCTTTTCTTATTAAGTGTTTTTTTAACACTTCATCTTACATTTTTACTATAAACTATAAAAAATATTTTGTCAACCCCTATTATAAACTTTTGTTAAGAAGGCTGAAATAGGCTATATATTTGCTATTTACTATAAAGTGGTCAAAGTACACTTATTACAATTACGTAATTTGTAGCACTTTTGTAAAAATATATCCGCATGGGTGATATAGAAAATTTTACTAAAATTTCACTGCCATTATAGAACTATCCAGACGGGTAATTGTAAAAAGTACACTAATTCCGTTTAATATAATTAAATCTTTTTCATACTTCCAGCTATTCTTAATTCCAACGGAGCCTTGCGGCTCCTTTTCTTTATGGAAAATATATCAGGTAGTACAATTATAAAAAACACAGCCTTTTAGGAGGCTGTGTTTTTTCTGATTTAATAAATTAATATTTACACATCCGGCAGGTCGCCTTTAACCTCGGCAACCTCATCGCATGAAAGCTCAAACACCTCATGCAGGGCTTTTACGGCTTTTTGCGCATCTGATTTATCAACAAGACAACTGATTTTAATTTCACTTGTTGAAATCATTTTAATATTAATGCCCTGCTCTGCCAGAGTTTCAAACATAGTTGACGCAATACCTGGTCTGTCAATCATACCGGCGCCTACAATTGAAACTTTTGCAATCTCTGAGTTAACCTGAATTTCGCCGCATTTTAATTCCGGCCTGAGTGCATTTAAAGTTTCCAGCGTTTTATCAATATCGGAACTATCTATTGTGAATGCTATATCGTTTGTGTTAGAAACTTTTCTTGCATAAGACTGAATAATCATATCGACAGAAATATTCTGTTTAGCGAGGTTGCTGAAGAGTTTTGCAGCCTGCCCCGGAACATCCGGAACATCACATACTACAAATCTTGACTGTGACAAATCCGCAGCTACCCCTGCAACCGGTTTGTATATTTCCATTTTGTCAACTCCTAAAATTAAAGTACCTAAGTTATCTGTTTTGAAACTGCTTCTTACCCTCAGCGGAACATTAAACTGCTTTGCGGTTTCAACACTGCGCGGATGGAGAACATTCGCTCCTGCATGCGCAAGTTCCAGCATTTCTTCGTAAGAAATTTCATCAAGACGGGAAGCTGTCGGAACAACACGCGGATCTGTTGTGTAAACACCCTCAACATCAGTATAAATATCGCATCTTTCTGCATTTAAAGCGGCCGCAAGCGCAACTGCGGAAGTATCAGAACCTCCGCGGCCGAGGGTTGTAATTTCTCCGTCCTCTGTTACCCCCTGAAAACCGGCAACCACAATAATTTTGCCTTCATTAAGGTTTTTTCTCAATTTGTCGGTTTTAATATCGATAATTCTTGCTTTTGAATGAACGTTTTCTGTAACAATGCCTATCTGCATAGCGTTAAAACTAACTGCATCATAGCCCTGTGCCTGAATAGCAAGTGCAAGAAGCGCAATTGAAACACCTTCGCCTGTTGAAAGAAGCATGTCCATTTCACGGTTTGAAGGGTTATTATTCAAGTCTTTTGCCATCTTAACTAGATAGTCGGTTGTGTGCCCCATGGCGGAAACTACCACAACAACATCATTTCCGTTATTTTTCTCATTTATGACGATTTTTGCTACATTTTTTATTTTTTCGGTATCTGCAACCGATGTGCCGCCGAATTTTTGAACTATTATTTTTCTCAAAGGGTTCTCTTTCTAGCTGTTTATAAGCTTTTCCAGATTATTTTTTTCTTCCGCATACTGAAATGCGTTTTCATCTATTGAATAAATTTTCTCTGCTATTGAGAGAGCTTCTTTTACATTATATTCACAAACGTTATCTTTGACAAGTACGTAACTTACATGAAACAAAAGATTTAACAAATCAATATTATTTTCATCAGCCTTAATTGCGCGGCGAAGTTTGCGCTGCGCCTCCTGATAATCGCCTTTTTCAATAAGATAATTTGCATACACAGCATAAGATTTCAAATGTTTCGGATTGTCTTTCAGACTATGTTCAAAATATTCTCTTGCCATAGAATCATTTGAAAGCTTCACATAAGCCTCCGCGATATAAAAATAAACAGAAACATCTGTGCTATCCAGCTTAAGGACAGATTTAAACTCTTCTATTGCCTCCTCAAAACATCCTGTCTTAAATTTTACAAAAGCCATGCCCTTCAATGCTGGATAGCAATCAGGATTTTTTTCAAGCAGCGGAACGAGCACTTTACCTGCTTCCTGAACATCTGCGGTCATAGCCTCGCAAAGAGCTTTTCCGGCAACAGCTTCTTCCTCGTCAGGGGCAAGTTCCAGCACCTTTTCAAACTTTTCTTTTGCCTGCTCAAATTCCTCAAACTTTTGCAGCGAAATTCCCCACTCGTAAAACAAATTCGGGGTTATCAAATCTCTTTTAAACGCTTCCTCATAGGCTGTGAGTGCCTCTGCCTTTTCACGCCGGACAGTATAAATTCTGCCGAGAAGAAGATACACCGGCAGCATATTTGCGTTAAAATCAAGTGCTTTCTTTGCGTAATGCACGGCACTTTTGTAATCGCCTCTTATATATTTCAAATTGGCATACTCGTAAGTATTCGACTCATTAGGACTGACGTTTGCGAGGAAATTAAGCTTTGCCTCCGCATCGTCATACCGCTCAAGCCTTACTTCCATTATTGCAGCAAGCAAAATCGCCATAAAATTATATTTATTAATCTTTGCGGCCTCAACGAACTTTTCATGGGCTTCCGAAAACCTTTTCTGCTTCATAAGAGCCATCCCCCATCCGGTAATGGTATCAGTGTTGGATGGCACAATTTTATTTGCATTTTCGAAAGCTTTTTCCGCATCTTCGCAAAGATTGCTGTTAATATATGAAAACCCGAGCATACGCCAGATTTCTTTATCCTGTCCGTTCAAAACAGAAGATTTCCGGAAAGCGGCAAGCGCATCATCCGGCCGTCCTGTCCTTTCGGCAACAATCCCTAAATACTTATAAACAAGCGCATCATCCTGCGGAAGTTCCAGCGCTTCATTCAAAATTCGCTCAGCCTCTTTGTAATCCTTTTTCTCAATACATTTCTTTGCCCGGTTTACGAAAGCCAGAGAAGGCAATGATTGTATAATAGTATCTTTTTTATACTTATCAATTGAGAAATTAAGCTTTCTGATTTTTTCAATAATTTTTTTCAGCCTGCCAAACAATCCGCCACCTCTCTAAAAGCACCGCTGCCGCCGTCATTTTGTGTAATCTGGATACCTTTGATTTTTTTGAGTTTTTCGGGCGCATGCGGAACTGTTATTTTATACTTTGCGTAATTCAGACAATCAAAATCATTCACATCATCGCCTATATACACGTATTCGTTCTGCGTGAAACCGTACTTTTCGATAATAGACTGCAGAACGTTTATTTTCAGCCTTATATCCTGATGTACTTCATCTATTAGAAATTTTCTTGCCAGAAGTTCAATTGCGGCATTTTTTTCGCCTGAAATAATTCCTATTTTGTAATCCTTCTTTTTAAGAATAGAAAAGCCCATCACGTCTTTGAAATTAAGTCTGCGGCTCATAGAATAATCATCGCCTATAAAAACGCAGTTATCCGTAACAACTCCGTCGAAATCGGTTATGACCATTTTAATAGTATCAGGCAGTTTCAAATTTCCCATCATACTTCCTTTAAGGTATTAACATTAAAAGCTTTGTCTGCTATAATTGTACCATAAAATAGTATTATTTTAAAGGATTTTCTATGCTCTGGTACATAATAAATTTCAGTATAATCATTGTATTTATCTGCCTGTTTCTAATCACACGCCAGACAAACAAACGCTGGTCAAAGATCAACGACTATCTCGGAACCGTAACCAATACAGTAAACTCAATCCGTTACGGAAATCTTTCCACAAAAATTGAAAAACTTGAGCACCCTACATACCAGAACGTAACCGATAGTATTAACCGGATGGTTGAAACGCTTAACGACAGAGAAAAAATGATTATAGAATATCAGGCTGAACTTATGCGCCAGAACAAACTTCTGGAATCTGTCATAAACTCGCTTTCTGACGGCATACTAATTGTTAATGAGCATCTGAATATTCTGCGTGCAACCCCGAAAATTAGCACCTGGTTCGGGGTTAAAGGGCATGACGTTATAGGGAAAAATATTAAAGATTTTTTACAGTTTGCAGAAGAAAATATTAATCTTGAAAGATTAAATAACAAAGACGTATTTATTAAGCACACCCCTACAAACAACTTCACAATAAGTTCAATAAGGCTTTCTCTTGATGACAACAAAAAAAGATACGTACTTATAATAAAAGACGTCACCAATGAACGTGAGGTAGAAACTTTGAAAGAAGATTTTGTAGCAACCCTCACGCATGACTTGAAAGTGCCGATTGTCGCAGAAGCTAACATTCTGGACTTTCTGCTTGAGGGCAAGTTCGGAGAAATTAATGAAAAACAGCAGGTAGCATTAAGAAACATGAAAGTTTCCAACAAAGAACTTATTGACCTTGTGCAAATCGTTCTGGAAACCTACAAAATTAAAGAAAAAGGGATAAAACTTTCAAAAGAAAACATAAAATTAAACGGATTTATCACAGAAATCGTAAACACAACAAATGCAATTTCTTCAATGTCCGGAATAAAAGTCAATTTCAAACCGGAACGCGATATAAAAGTAACTGCAGATCCTATGCAGCTTGAGAGGGTTATAAAAAACCTTATAAACAACGCCATCTCACACAGCAACACCAAAAAAGATATTGACATTAAAACCGGCGAAATTCCGGGATATATTACAATATCTGTTATAGATTACGGTCAGGGAGTGCCGCCGGAGGAAATTAAACTTATCTTCAACAAATATTATTCCGCAGCAAAAAAATTCCGCAAAATTGGAACAGGGCTTGGCCTATACCTTTCACAGCAGGTAATCCGCGCTCACGGCGGCGAAATTACCGTTCAGAGCGAAGAAAATGTGAGAACAGAATTTTGCGTAAAAATTCCGTCATAACAAACAGACTGTCAATCGCCGCTGCATAGTTTCTATGCTATAATTCAAATATGAAAGATTTTTTAACCGGACTTCTGGACTGGATTTATAAAAAGAAATGTTATTTTTGCAAGAGTTCGCGCGAAAACACCAGAATGTGTTCAAACTGCTATGAAACGCTGGATTTTCAACCATATAAAGTAAACCGGATTATTGAAGGCAAAAAAGTCTACTGCGCAGGAATTTACGCAAAAAAACTCCAGAAACTTATCCGCGGACTGAAATACCACAGGCAAAAAGAACTTGCTTACTTTCTTGCAAAATTCATGCACGAATACTGGCAAAATATTAAAGACGACAGGAAATTTCAGGTCGTGCCCGTCCCTATTTTTGAAACGCGCAAAAAACAGCGCAAATACAATCACATGGAACTTACGGCTGTTGAGTTTTGCAAACTTACAGGTTATAATTACAATCCGGAACTGATTAAAAGAATTAAAGACACAAAACCGCAGTACAAACTAAAAAAAGCAGAAAGAATGCAAAACCTTTCTAACGCCTTTGAGGTTGACAGCACAAAACTTTCAGGAGGCACAGTACTGTTGATTGATGACATCTGCACAACAGGTTCAACTTTTGAAGAAATGATTAAAGAATTGAAAAAATACGGTATTGAAGATATAGTATGCTTTGCAGCCACAACCCCGTTTGAGGAATAATGATATTATCAGAATTTTCAAAATTTTTACAACAGCATAACGACGATATTGCACAGAACAAAACAACAGCCACAAAGCTTCTGTGCGAGTGGATAAGGCTGGTTATTTATAAAAACCCCAAAAACCATGCTGACAAAATTGTTCACAGAGAGATTATGCTTGCAGAAAACAAAGCGGGAGATTTTTTTATAACCGGCAAATCAGAAAGCGGACGTGTTCTTGTAAAAGCTTTATATAATTATGCACTCAGCTATGAACATTATATTATGAGCCGCTGGCTTCAGGATAAAAAACCGCAGGACTTTCAAAAATGATATACACACCCTATACTGCGAGAATAAAATTTGACAACCCTACCCGCCGAAGCTGTTTCAGAAGCCAACAGACGCTCAGGTAACCCTTGAAAGAGAAATTAAAAATTAACACCAACAAATAGATAGTTGGATGATTTCAATAAAAAATTATTATTCATAAAATAATTTTATATAAAAGGAGAGTTTATATATGAAATCATCTATCTATCATGCACCAGTATGCCGCATGAAGGCACTAAACAATTTATTTATAGAACTGACTGAAAAAAACTGCAACCAGCGCTGCAAACACTGTTATATTGATTTTCCGATTTCAAAAAAAGTTAAAGATTTTATCACTGTTGATACAATAAAAAAGGCGCTGAATGACACAATGAAAGAACCTGTTGAGTGTATTTATCTGACCGGTGCAGAGCCGATGACACATCCAGATTTTAACAGTATTCTGCGCCTGTGCCTTAAAAGATGCCCTGTCTGCATCTGTACTAACGGAAGCTTTATAAACGAAAAAAAAGCCCGATTTTTGAAAAAAGTCGAAGATGAAAGCGAATATGAAATAATCTTCAAACTCAGTATAGATCACTACAATGAGGTTAAAAGCGACGACATAAGAGGTCGCGGCACCTACAGGCAGGTGCTGCATGCTCTAAAAAGTCTTGTTAAATATGATTTTAATCCCGTATTATGCGTAACGAATTACTACAGGGAGGACGAAAATATTCTGAGAGAAGAATTAAAAAAAGTCTGCCGCAAAATCGGCTTTGATGCACAGGATTATAATATAGAAATCAACAAATGCTACACAAAAGGAGTTGATACTGAAATTGTAAATACGGAATGGAAAACCATTGATTGTGAATACGGAAGAATATTAACAGCAAAAGGGGTTTACACCTGTCCGTTTCTTTCAAACGACCACAGGGGAAGATGCGGAAGCGATTTCAGTGATTATTCGCAAAAAACAACGCTGGAAACTCCGTTTTGTACAACCTGTATAAAAAATGACGGGCTTATGTTCGGAATAGATTTCCAGCGCTTTAAATAGTTGTTATATTGTTAAACTTTTTGAGCGTAAAGTTTCAACTGCAGATTTATAATCAAAATTGTTTTATTCTTTTCGTAAGGAAGAATTTCAATTTTTGAAATATTTAAAAAGTGCTTATGCTTGTGAAGGTCTCTCAGAAAGTTTTCCAGATTTTTGTAATTGGCAACAAGCTGCATATCAAGCTTGCAGACACTGAGTTTGTCGCCGGCACCTTTTACAAAAAGATCATCTGCAGGGTTGTAGTTGTATTGAACAGATTTGGTCTTGATAGAATTTGAACGCAGGAGCTTCAAAATATCATTAAACTGGGAAGCAACAATGCTTTCAGCATCAAGACCTGCTTCAATAGGCTTGTACATCTCCTTTACATCTGACATATTCATATCGTTAGCTTTCATAGCCGCCTGTTTCAAACTGTCAAGGGTTCTTTCTTTATCAGAATACGATGATGACTGGGTTCCGTATTCTGTTGAAATCGTACCTATACTCTGGAGTTTCGGAACAATCACCGTAACCATAAGATATATGACAACAAAAACCAGCAGTCCTAGAATTAAAAGTGCATTCTTAAATTTCTTTAATTTTTCTGTTTCAACAGCCATTATATATCCTTTATCTTAATTTATTTACCTATATTCAAAGGGGTATTCCCCAGCAATCCGTTACCTCCGGATTGATTATTGTTATTATTTTGAGCATTCTGTCCGGCAGGTGCAGCACCGTTCTGTCCGGCAACTATACCGAGCAGTGCTGCAAGCTGGCTCTGATCCATATTAGTAATCTCAAATTCATAACTTGACGGTTCTGAAGATGAAATTATATCATCCACGGAAGCCGCTTTCATATCCAGCTTTTGCAGTCTGAGTTTTGTGTTAATAAGAGAATCTTTCATGTTTTTAAAGAATAGATAAATATCTTCTACATTTGTAGATTCACCTTTTATATCAACAAGTCCGTTATCTTGAGTCATAAAGTATGTTATCCATACAGTTTCCGGAATAGACTGTCCGAGAGCTGAATAATTCATAAGTTTTGCACGGTTTGAACTTATAACACCTTCAACTTCTTTTTTAAGTTCAAAGGCAGTAACTTTAGACTTTTCGCCTTCCATAGTCTTTAACTGATCATCAATTTCCTGAATTTTCACATTGACATCATCAAGTTTTTGCTGCTGTTCAGTTTCTACCTTAGGCAGGAATACATAAGCGAGCAGCAAAAGCGGAACAGCCACAATAACCGCAATCAATACTGCCATATTTGTAGCTGCAGTAGGAGTAATTTCAAAGCTTTTATCGCCAAATGTCAGGCTAACCGGTTCTTCTCCGGGAGCTGAGATTTTATTCCCCAGAAAATTAAACTTCAGCGGGTAGTTAGAAATATTGGTTGCAGCACAACCAACAGCCTGAAGTGATATTTTAAGAACGTTATCCGGAAGAATATCCAAACTTACCGGAAGAACTTCCTGTTTTTTAAAGCTGTTATTTTCAAGGAAGTCGATATTGCCGGCACCTTGAATTTTTGTTGAAAGCAGCTCTGCACTTACCTGATCAGTTTCTGAAATTATATAAAGATAATTTGCAGGGTAGCTCATCAGCGTAATCTGGGCTGATGCAACAATCGCATTGTAAATATCATCGCCTTCAAAAGTTTTTATAGCCAGCGGTTCTTCATAATAATCGATAACATTTTTACCTACAAGAGAGGTTAATGAATATCCGGTAGATGAAATAATCATCAGGTTCCATGTAACATTCTCCTGCATCTGTGCTGTTGTATATCCGGCAAAATCCAGAGCTCTCAAATATGATGCTAGCGAAACTTCAACACCGGCAAGAGTAGCACCTAAAGATGTCAGCGCTTCACTTATATTATCAATTGTCGCTTTTTGAATAGCTGAATATAAAATCTTACGGGTATCGCTGCCGGCATTTGATGCAGAATTAACATCCTGCCAAGCAACAACAGGTTCCATTCTTCTAAAAATATATGTCTGTTCAACTTCTGAAGTAATACCAGTTGCAATGGCATCATCTGCAAGAAGCAGAGGAAAGCTCATTGTTCCGAGCGATACCAGAGGAAGGTTCACTACAACATTACATTTAGGATTAATTTTTAATTCTTCAAACAGTTCGCCAACTGCTGTTTTAAAAGTTTCATAATCTCCAATATCTCTGGAGGTTTCATTATAAGTTAAAGGTCTTACCGCGTAAGCTTTAACTGTACGTGTCTGCTGATCAAGCAAGCATAATTCCAGTCCTGTACCTGGAGTTACTGATAAATAAACTGTATCCTTGCTTCCTGCGCCAAGTTTGGCTAAAAAATTACTTAAAAAATCTTCACTCATCTTCTTAAAATTTCTCTATTAATTGTAACTATTTCCTATTTTTATTATACAATATATTTTATAGAGACACCAATTTTAACAAAAATTTACACTAAACAGAGGAGAGCCCCCTAAATGAGCGAACTTATCAGTGATATTAAGAAGTTGAAAAAGGAAAAGAACGCAGTCATTCTCGCACACTGCTACCAGAATGCCGAAATTGATGAGGTTGCGGATTATGTTGGAGATTCGCTTTACCTGAGCCGTATGGCAGCAGAAACCGATGCCGATATAATTGTTTTTGCAGGTGTATATTTTATGGCGCAGACTGCAAAAATTCTCAATCCTGATAAAAAAGTTCTTCTGCCGCGGCTGGAATCCGGATGTCTTATGGCTGATATGATTAATTTAGAGCAGGTTCGCGAGTTTAAGGCAAAATATCCTGATATTCCTGTTGTCTGCTACATAAATTCCACAGCAGAAGTTAAAACAGAATGCGACATCTGCTGTACAAGTTCCAATGCGGTTAAAATAGTAAAAAGCCTCAATACACCAAAAGTTCTGTTTCTGCCTGATAACTACCTCGGTAAATGGGTGGAAGAACAGCTTGGAACCACAGAGGTCATCACATATCCAGGATACTGTCCGACACACCTCAGAATTAAGCAGGAAGATATTATTGAGGCAAAGAAAAAATACCCTGAAGCCGAAGTTCTTGCCCATCCGGAATGCCACAGGGAAGTTGTAAAACTTGCAGATTACACAGGCAGCACAACAGGGATTATGAAACATGCAATCGAAAGTGATAAAAAACAATTTATAATAGCAACTGAAAAAGGAGTTGTTGACAGATTAAAAAGAGATTATCCGGAAAAAGAATTTATCTTAATAAAAGATAATATTATATGTCCGAATATGAAGTGGCATACTCTGGAAGATATATATAACGCACTTGCAAATGAACAGCATGAAATTACAGTTGCCAGAGAAACCGCGCAAAAAGCACTTCTGTGCATAAACCGCATGCTGGAGGTTTCAGCTTAATGGATGAAAGTATTATCTTTGGCAAAAATTCCGTTATGGAAGCGCTCATTTCCGGAGAGCGAGAAATTAATAAAATTCTTATCTCCAAAAATATTCACAGCGATAACAAATTAAACAAGATTAAAGACCTCGCTAAACAAAACGGAGTTGTTTTTCAGTTTGTTGCCAGAGAAAAATTCATCCCCTATACAGAATTTAACCATCAAGGCGTAATCGCTTTTGTATCGCCTGTAAGATATACGGATTTTGATGAATTTATGGAGCAAAAACACGAAAATTCTTCACTCGTAATCCTCGACGGGGTTGAGGATCCGCATAATCTCGGCGCAATAATAAGAACCTGTGTCTGCGCAGGTGTTTCAGGAATAATTATTCCATCTAGGCGCAACGCCCTTGTAAATTCAGTTGTCGAAAAAACAAGCGCCGGCGCCATTAATCATATTCCTATTATAAAAGTAAATAGCCTGACTAACGTAGTTAATAAGTTAAAAGAAAACAACTGGTGGATAATTGCAGCAGACGCTTCAGCAAAGGATAATTATTATAATGTTAATTACACAGATATGAATTTTGCATTAATCATGGGTGCAGAGCATGCAGGAGTTTCCAAAACTTTGCTGAAAGCCTCGGATTTCATCGTAAAAATTCCTATGGAAAACAACTTCAATTCGCTTAATGTTTCAAATGCTCTCTCTGCAATAATATTTGAAACAGTGCGCCAGAAACTTTCAAAATAAATTAGATTAAGCAAAGTTAAGAAATAGTCTTAACGAAATAATATACAGTATAATATTTATTAATACGGAGCTTTATAACAATGAAAAAAGAAATAGAAAAACTAGGTATGCTGACAGATGAAATCTCGGATGAGGGGGTTGATTTTTCGCAGTTTCAGGAGGAAGAGGATGCTGAAGACGTTCTTCACTCTGTCGAAGACCCGAAAATTCAGGAGAGTCTATCCTCTGTTAGCTCTGATGACAGCGTGAAGATTTATCTTCAGCAAATCGGTAAAATCCCGCTTCTTTCAAGCGAACAGGAGCTTGATCTTGCAAAACAAATTTACGAGAACCAGAGCGACTTTGCCAAAAATCTTCTCGTAAATGCTAACCTCAGACTGGTTGTTAGTATTGCGAAAAAATATATCGGAAGAGGGCTTTCTTTTCTCGACTTAATTCAGGAAGGAAATCTCGGCTTAATGAAAGCTGCCGGACGATTTGATTACACTAAAGGCTATAAATTTTCAACTTATGCAACATGGTGGATACAACAGTCAATTACCCGTGCAATAGCTGACAAAGCCCGAATTATCCGGCTGCCTATCCACATGATAGAATCACTCGGCAAAATCAGACGTGCCACAATCGATTTAACAACAGAACTCGGACACAGTCCGACAAAACAGGATATTGCATACAGACTCGGGATTCCGGTAAGCAAACTCAACTCAATAATAAAATCAGCCCAGACAACCATCAGTATGGAAACACCTGCGAATTCATCAGATGATGCTTCCAAAATTGCAGACTTTATTGTTGATGATTCTACAATTACCCCTGACGGCAGGGTTTCTCAGGAAAATCTTTTTGAGGATATAAGAAAAATGCTTAACCAGCTCAGCCAGAAGGAACGGGATGTTCTCATTCTCCGCTACGGACTTGACAGCAGCGGAACTAAAAAGACGCTTGATGAAATAGGCTCGCAATACGGAGTTTCCAGAGAAAGAATCCGGCAGATTGAAAACCGTGCAATCGCAAAACTTAAAAAGCTCTGCAAAAATAAAAAGCTAACAGTAGGTCTGAAAAACTACTTTGGCGAATAATTCTGAGGCGTGAGGGCAGCAGGGGAAGTTCTGTCTTATTGCAGCCTTTCAATTATTCTTAAATATTCTTTTTGAGCTTCATAAACCATTTCTGAAATAAAGTTTATAAATGGTTCAAAATCCTTATGATTAGAAGCCTGTAAAGCCCTAATATAATCTGCACGGACGACAGGCGGAATAACTGTAATATTATAACCGGACTGTAACAGAGCCAGATTCATCAGCAATCTTGCAATCCTGCCGTTTCCGTCAATAAACGGATGAATATTCACGAATAAAGCATGAACCATTGCCGCATATTCTACAGAATGGGAATTTTCCCTGATAGCAGGCAGTCCTGCAATAAAGTCCTGCATTTTTTTAGGAAGTTCTGAAGGCAGCGGGAAGTCAACATCAGCACCGGTCACAATAACCGGCTTCTTGCGGTATTGCCCAGCATTTTCAGCATTAATTCTGGAATAAAAAAGCTTATGCAGACATTTGACATCATCTTCCACAATAAAATTCTGTTTAGCAAGTTCAAATAACCTGTTATAAGCCTCAGCATGCCCGATAGTTTCTAAATGATCTTTCAAAGGCTTTCCGTTTATTGTAAGCCCATCCTCTATAACTACTTTTGTTTCCGCTAAATCCAGAGTGTTTCCTTCAAGAGCATTCGAGGTATATGTCAACCCTATTTTGTAATAATCCTTAATTTGCCTTAATATCTCAGAACGAAGAGGCCTAAAACTATCAATTTTGCCCTTTAAGTCATCAATTTCCTGCAATCTGTTTTTGTACATAAAAACTTACCTCTGAGTTATTATAGCATAAAATATGGTTATATATTCCGCTGCATACGCGGAATAAAATCATTCAGCCTTTCCTTTAACATTAAGTGTCGCTTATACAAAATATTAAGCATATAGGTCATTTTATCAACCCCGTCCGAGCCTTCTGAATTGTATTCTCCGAAATCCTTCATTATCTCCATCAAAAAAGTCTCCTGCGAAAGGTCAGCTTCAATTTCGTAGATTTCTGTTTTTAAGTCCGATTTTTCATTTCTCATAAACAACTCCTATTGATTTTTTATCAATTATAGTTTATAATAATTAAATAATACACGATAATAAAATAAAATCAATTGTTTTATAATAAAAAAATGGAAAATTTACGAAAAAGAATTGCGTGTAATTTAAGACAGCAAAGGGCAAAACAAAAGATTTCACAGGAAAAGCTGGCAGAACTTACCGGTATAAGCCAGCAGTTCATCTGCAGCATTGAAACAGAAAAAGCCAACCCGAGCATTGAAGTTATGCTAAAAATTTCAGAGGCACTCGGCGTAACGCTTAATGATCTGGTATACTAAACTTGGAAATACACCGATCTGAGCTTACACAGGTAAGCAGTTTTATGCAGCAGAAGAACCGGTAAATAAAATCTTGTGCCTCCTACAGCAGCCAGACTGGTAAAAGAATCAACAAAAGTAACAAGCCTTTCAATACAAACTTTACCATCAAATCATTAAAAAAGGACTGAAAAAGTTTTGCAACATTTCAGCCCTCTGAATTTTCAATTCAAAATTAACACTATTCAGCGTCTTTGTTCATATCTTTAATGCTCAAAGCAATTCTGTGTTCCTGTGGTGTGAACTTTTTGATAAGAACTTCTACAGTATCACCAACTTTGAACTTGTTGAACGGATTAACATTTTCTTCAGCCATTTCTGAAACTGGAAGAAGAGCTTCGACTCCAGGGAAAATGTTAATAAATGCGCCAAAACCGGTTACTTTATTTACAGTACCTGTAATTATCTGACCTTCTTCAAACTGACCTTCAATCTGCTGCCAAGGATCTTCGCCCATTCTCTTTAACGAGAGCGAAATTCTCTTTAATTCGTTGTCAATTTTGATAATTTTAACTTCAAGAGTTTCGCCTAATGAAATTACATCGGACGGATGTTTAATCCTCTGCCATGAAATTTCTGAAATCGGAAGAAGTCCGTCGATACCGTTAATATCAATAAATGCGCCGAAATCTGCAATTCTTACGACTTCACCTTTAACAACCTGTCCTTCCTCAAGAGTTGCAAGGATATTATCAACAACCTGATCGCGCTGTTCAGCCACAGCAAGTCTTTGAGAGAGGATAAGCTTGTTTTTCTTAGGATCTGCTTCCAGCACTTTAACTTCAATTTTAGTATCAACAAGTCCGTCAAACGGGGTGCCTGTTCTCAACTGGGAAGACGGGATAAAGCCTTTCAAATCAGCAACGTCAACAAGAACTCCACCTTTAACGACTGAAACAACTTTTGCAAGAATTGTATCGCCCTGAACTTTAGCATCATTGAGTTGAGCCCATGCTTGAGCAAAAGCGAGTCTTTTCAGTGAAAGAACCATACCTTCTTCATCATTTTCTTCTTTAAGAACATAAAATTCTCTCTCATCGCCAATTTCAAGGTTATCAGTACCGTCTGCAGAAGACAATTCTTTATTCGGAAGAAAAGCTTCTGTTTTTGCTCCGCGAACACTCACGAGATAACCGTCGTTGTCTTTTTTCATAACAGTGCCTTCAACGATGTCGGCTACTGAATATGATTTTGAAAAAGATTCATTTAATAATCTTTCAAATTCATCTGCGCTTGTTTTTTCTAATGTTGTTGTCATTTTAATTTATTCTCCTTTTTTTAGTTTATTAATAACTCTTTCAATTATAGTCTGAGGAGTTGAGGCTCCTGCTGTAATAGAAATTTTCTTAGCTTTTTTAATCAATTCCTGAAATTCATCAAGTTCGCTGTCGTTTTCAATATGAACAGTCTGAGTAATATCTTTCAGAATTTCGGCAAGGTGAGTGGTGTTGGCACTTTTTTTAGAGCCGACAACTATAACCAGGTCGCTTTCTTTGGCAAGTTCTTTAGCCTCGGACTGACGCATAGCCGTACTAGCGCATATTGTGTTTGCAATATGAAGCTCCTTTGATATTGAGGTAAGATATTCAACAATACAGTTCAATGTTGTAATTCTCTGTGTGGTCTGAACAACTACACCAATTTTTCTGTGGGATTTAAGTTCAGATTCATACTCTTTAAGCTGGTCAACAGATGCTGCAACAAGAACCTTATCACTCCAGAGTTTTGCATTAGCCCTGATTGCAATAACCTCCGGATGCTCAGATTTGCCGACAATAACAAGGTAATAGCCCTCTTTTGCAAGTTCAACGGCTTTTTGCTGAACTTTTTTAACGTCCGGACAGGTCAAATCAACAGGAGTAAAACCAGCAGACTTAATCTTTTCAATAACTTCAGGACTTTCACCATGGCTTCTGATAACACAAATTCCATCCCCGTGCTCAGGAATTTCATTCAGTGTATAAATTCCGAGTTTTTCAAGTTCATGTATAACATCCGAATTATGGATAAGTTCACCAAGAACAAAAACATCTTTATCAGGATTTTCCAGTTTCAGTTTTTTAACAGTTTCAACGGCGCGTTTCACACCGTAGCAAAAACCTGCATATTTGGCTAATTTAATTTCATCCGGCAATTTTAAATTGTATTCTTTCTATTGGACTTACAAACCGTAAGATTTGCTGTATTAATATTACACATTAAAAAAAGAAAAAAATCAACAACAAAAAACGAGATATAAATTTCCAAAAGACCTGTCTAAATTAAAACAGGTCTTTTGCCTACAAATTTTGCACCTAAGCTTTAAAGAACAGCTCTTTTCTTCCCGGATATACCGCACTCATAGTTGGATAGAGCGCGCTTTTCATAAACCCGTAAGGATTTGAAACATATTTTTTAGTTTCAGATTCCGGCACTTCGACTTCATCTGAGCGCCCAAGAGTTTCATTAGCTTTCACCAGAGTATCTTCTGAGAAGTGAACGGTTGACTGCTTAGCTACAACGTATTCGGAAGCATATTTTGCATCCTTGCCGCCTTTACCCATCATAATTCCGACAGTCATATAGAGAACATCTGGCGATTTGCCGATAGTTTGAAGTACATAGTTGCCAAGTCCCTGAGATACAAGACCCTTAATAACGCTTGAGTTTGCTTTGCAGAGCATGCTTATAACAGCCTTTAACTGGTCTTTAGAAAGTTTGCTGAGCATTCTAAACTGCTCTGACGGTGTAGCTTTCTTAAATTCAGCGTAAAGCAGCTGGGCTTTTTCTCTATCAGGAAGCCCTTTTAATTCTTCCTGTTCGGTCTGATTATTTGTAATTTTATTATTTTCAATTACTGATTCAGCGTAAACAGCAGCTGCACCTGAGGTAACTCTTTCAACAGTTTGCGCAACGGATGCCGCAACAACATCAGTCCCGACCTCTCTTATTGCTTCCGGAGCACACTGCTCAATCTGGCCGTTACAGGCATCTATTGCTTTTGTATTGTTAGTTTCGTAGGTGTATTTTATAGCATCAGCCTGTGCGGCTTCATCGTATTTGTAAATATTTGAGGCTGCATGTTCTGCAACTTCATCATACTTTGAGTTAACAAATACTTTATGAATTTCAGCCTGATTTGAGGCATCGCATCGTGTATTTGTGTCAGCAGCAATCTTTAAAACAGCAATAGCTTCATCTTCCGGTAAAATAGCTTCAGCACTTTCTGCAATTTTTTGTGCTGAATAAATTTCAAAATCTTTGCCAAAGGTATCATATACAGCTGCTGCAGTCTTTATAGTTCTTTCATTTTCTGCAGCTTTATCAATTAAGCCTTTTCGTCCTTCAATTGTACTGTGTCCGATAGTTTCTACTACTTTATTCTGAACTTCGGAAGCATAAATGTCATTATTTTCCTTATCAAGTACGACATTACCGACATCAGTTACCTGCTGTGCAGAAATTTTTCCTGATTTTACACCTTTTTGATAACCGTCGGCACCTCCGACTTTTAAGCCGTCAGTGATAGATTCTGTTGCAATGTTGTCATCTTCAATAATCTCATTAATATTTTCTATAGATTTATCAAGAACTTCTTTATTGTCATCTTCAAAAGCTTTTACTCTGACATCTTGCAAAGCAACAGAAGCAGCTTTATCATCGCCGTTTGCACTTGCGACACCGACATTCTGGATACGCTCTACAAGATTTAAGTTTATTTTCTCCTGAATGTCTTTAGGCAGGTTCTGGAAAATTTCGAGCAACATCATCCTCTCAACAGGATTGCCGTTTTCCATTAAGATTTTGAAATGCGAATATTTTCCAGACCAGCAATCTGCAGTCCCGTTTTCAAAATCCTTAATAATTCTGTTTCTGAAAGCTTCTTTATATTCATCAGAACCTTTCGAATGCAAAGCAAGATCAGAAGCAAGTTCTTCATTTACATCGCTTATAATCTTGTCAAACTGACCTTCGTTTCCATAGCTTCCCCAGGTTTTAAGGTCGCCGTTAGGAGATAAAGCCTTTCCGACTTTTAATTGTTTATACAGTTTTGCTTCAAATTTATTTAATTTATTAATATCACCGTCATTTTTTGCAAGTTTTTCAGCAAGAAAATCATACATAGCATTGGTGTATTCACCGGATTTATTTAGCTCATCGAAACTCTTTCCTTCATATTTGGGATTTTGCTTTATATACTCTTTAAGCGCAGCATTAAATTTTTTTAAATTGCATTCAAGTTCTCTTTCATTAACGCGCTGATTTGCAACAAAATTTGCACAGAATTCCAGTTTTTCATCAAGAGTTTTAGACACTACATCAGGATATTCTTTCACAAGAGCATACCATTCAGGAGAACCTGCCAGCAAAAACTTTGTTAATTCAATTTTACCTTTGTCATCAAGTTTACTCCAGGATGGAACATTTTTTGTAAGTTGAGCATTTACAGAATCAATTGCCTGCTTTTGCTGCTGCTCGGTCATTCCTGCCCATTTTTCTTTACCGACCTGATATTTTGTCAGTTCCTGCAGCAAAAAGTCTGCACCCTTATCTTCCGGCATTGCATTAAAATCGCAAAAATATACACCTGTTTCAGCAGGATTTAATTCAAAACTTTTATTCTTCTCTGATTTAAAATCGATTATTGCATCTTTTTCTGAATATACAACTTTATTTTTTAATATTTCGGAATTTTTAGCCTCAGCAGGCTGAACTTCAGAATTGACAGGCTGATTGTCAGTTTGCTGCTGTTCGGTGACAGCAGTTTTGGTATCCTCAACAGCCGCACTTGAGGAGGTTTTAACATCCGCTGCAGTATCAACGTTTACCTCAGCAGAGCTGGAAGAAAGCGTTTTTTCCTGCCTTGCTGCAAGTGTGCTTACATCAGCCATCCCGAGCAAAATCTTGTTAATCTGTTCTGCAGACAATGAAGCCGGGTCTAAGCCTTTAGATATTAAAATCTGTTCTTGTTCCGGAGTTAAAACTCTTTTCTTTTTAAGAAGTTCTGATACAGGATCAAATACAGTATTAGGCTTTCCAGAAGCAGACTGTTCAGAAACCTGCTGGCCGGAAACCTGCTGCTCTTGAAGTTTTATAGTATTTAATTCTGTATTAATATTACCAGACATTGTTAATTATACTCTCAGATTTTTATACTCCTATATATGTAAAAACATGCTGAAACCATGAATTTCAGCATGTTTTGGCATTTTTACAAAAATTTACAAAATTTTACATTATTCGTTATAAGGGGATACAATACATTCATTCCAGACCAGAACATTTGAAGCAGTTATAGGATGACACTTATAGGCATTGTTATAACGGGTATCCTTGGTAATTTCAAGCAAAGTATTGAAAAGGTCATTATTAATAATTACAGCCTTTTCTTTACTATTTCTTTTATACAGCTCTATTGTATTCAGCGTAATTGTACCAATCTCACCGCTGCCGCCTGTGGTCAATCTTATTTTTGAAGTTCTCAAACCTGCAACCTTAAACTCGGCTCCGCTGCCAACCCTGTTAACCGTAATAGCTTCAAAGGTTTCGTTATTGCCGTCTGTTGAGTAAGGACTTATTGCATAAAAACCGCTCTCAGTAAATAAACCAATTCGTTCCGGCATACCTTGCGGAGTTACGCCAAAATCTTCACTCTCCTGCTGACCTTTTGTAATCCAATCAGTTCTTGACGGCACATTTTGTAATGAGCCGTTTAAATCCGGCCTGATTTTTTTATTAATAAATTTTTCTTTTACAGCTCCATTATTAACAAATCCGTCTTTATTTTTACCGTCCATAAAATCTTTGACGAATTTACAAAGCTCATTATTAGCCTCAGGCATTTTATCACTGCTAAAAGACTCTGTCAGCATCGGAAATGCAATAGTATCTCCCGGAACACCATCATCACCTACAATTTCAAGCGTTACATGATTATATTCAGTAATAGCAGGACTATACATTACCATGTAATGCTGAATTTTATCAATTTTTTTATCGCCTGTGCTGCTTTTGAGTGCCAGTGTATTTATACCGATTTCCTGTTCTTTCATCAGCTTATAGTCTTTTTTTACATTACGTCTTGCCTGCTGTATTCCGTTGACAAGTTCAATTCTATTTTCATTACCGGCTGCATCAAAAACATTTGCATTACTTGCGTTAAGAGGACTCATTGCCATCATAACCATTACCGGAACAGCCTTCAAACCTGCTGAAGATGAATTTTGTACAGAATTTTGAGGCTTTTTATTATTTTTTGACGTGAAATGAACATGATAATTGTTAGTTTTTACTAAATTTGATACGGGACTTATTGTCATTTGTTATACTCCATTCTTAACCCACACATTAAAATATCCTTTTCATAGAAAATCCAACCGCAAAATTTTTTGCTAGTTAATTTTGTAACAAAATTTCATTAACCCATTTTTTCTTATTATAACAGGCTTTTAAACCTTTGTAAAATAGTATATACTATTTTAATTTTTCTTAATAATTACTATAAAAGTAGCATGTACAGACATATTGTATTAAATATGTTTTTGTTGTATTTTAACATGTGTAAAGAGAGGTTTTGACCTCAGGCTAAAAGAAAAAGTCCGAAATATCGGCAAATGAATAAAAAAAGAAGGAGAACTCAAATGAGTGAAAGAAAATTAGTTGGAACAGGAGAAATGTTCAAAAAAGCACTCGCAGGCGGTTATGCTATCGGTGCCTACAACGTTAACAACATGGAAATTCTGCAGGGTATTGCAGAAGCTGCAGAAGAAACCCAGTCACCTATTATTTTACAGGTATCAGCAGGTGCAAGAAAATATGCTAACCAAACTTACTTAATTAAATTGGTTGAAGCTGCTCTCGCTACAACTACAGTACCTATCGCTTTACACTTAGACCACGGTGCTGATTTTGAAATTTGTAAAGCCTGCATTGACGGCGGTTTTTCATCAGTTATGATTGACGGTTCAAGATTCCCGCTGGAAGAAAATATCAAATTAACTAAACAGGTTGTTGATTACGCTCATCCGCGCGGAGTTTCTGTTGAAGCTGAACTTGGCAAATTAGCAGGTGTTGAAGACGATGTTAAAGTTCACGCTAAAGATTCAACTTACACTGATCCTGAAGAAGCTGCAAGATTTGTTAAAGAAACAGGCTGCGATTCATTAGCTGTAGCTATCGGAACTTCTCACGGAGCTTACAAATTCAAAGGCGAAGCTAAATTAGACTTTGAAAGACTTGCTGAAATTAAAAAAGCTGTTAATGAAGCTGTTGGATATGATTATCCGCTGGTATTGCACGGCTCATCATCAGTTCCGGCTGAATTCGTTGCTAAATGTAATAAATTCGGCGGAAACCTTCCTGACGCTCAAGGTGTTCCTGAAGATATGCTTAACTATGCTTCTAAACACGGTGTTGCAAAAATCAATATCGATACAGACTTGAGACTTGCAATGACTTCTACAATCAGAGAATTCTTTATTGAACACCCTGAAAAATTCGACCCTAGAGAATATATGGGCCCTGGAAGAACCGCTGTTAAAGAAATGGTTATGCACAAAATGCGCGACGTTCTTGGAACAGCAGGACATGCCAAAGACTAATTTCTCTATAAAGAGAAAAATAAAAAAGACCGCTTCACAAGTTGAGGCGGTCTTTTTATTTTTTGTAGGCGGCATAGCCGAAGAGCACGAGCTAGAAAAAAGCCTCCGTGCAATCGGAGACTTTTTTATTTTTAATTTTGTTAGTTTTTAATCCATTATTTCTTTAAAAAGTCAGGGATTTCAATATTAGTGAAGCTTGAAGAAACTTCCGGCATTGTTCTTCTGACATTTGACTGCTGGACACCGGCAGATGTGTTGAAGGAGCTTGCAAAGAAATCAGAGGCACTCATTTGATTGAGAGCTGGCTGGGTTTTCTTTTCGACATCCTTTGTATTTTTCATCTCAAAACCGGTTGCGATAACTGTTACCTGAATTTCGTTTGTAATATTTTCGTTAACAGCTGTACCGATAATTACTGTAGCATCTTCTGTTACTGCATCATGAATAATATTAGCAGCATCCGAGATTTCGTGGAGTGTCATATCCGGGCCACCTGTAATATTAACGATTACGCCGGTTGCTCCATTGATAGAAGATTCAAGCAGCTGTGAATTAATTGCAATTTCAGCAGCTTTGACAGCTCTGCCTTCACCGGTACCACGGCCAATACCCATAAGAGCCGAACCTGATGCCTGCATAACACATTTAACATCAGCAAAGTCAACGTTGATAAGTCCAGGAACTGTGATTATATCTGAAATACCCTGAACACCTCTCAAAAGAACCTCATCTACTATAATAAATGATTCGGTGAGCGAAACCTGTCTGTCTACAACCTGCAGAAGTTTATCGTTCGGAACAACAATCACCGCATCAACAGCTTCTCTAAGTTTTTCAAGCCCTTGATTTGCCTGATTCTGTCTTTTGCGGCCTTCCCATGTGAAAGGTTTTGTTACAACAGCGATAGTTAAAATTCCTAATTCTTTAGCAATTTTTGCGACTACAGGAGCAGCACCGGTACCTGTACCGCCGCCCATACCTGCTGTGATAAATACCATATCAGCACCGTCTAAAGCTTCTGTAATTTCCTGCTGGGCTTCTTCTGCGGCCTTTTCGCCTACTGAAGGATCTCCGCCTGCACCTAATCCTGCTGTAGATTTTGCACCAAGCTGGATTTTATTTTTTGTCTGTCCGTATTCAAGAACCTGTAAATCTGTGTTCATCAACCAGAATTCAACACCGGACAAACCTGCTTTAATCATACGGTTAACTGCGTTTCCGCCGCCTCCGCCAACTCCAACAACTTTTATTTTTGTAGGATTTACACCCGAGCGCTGCATTGGCTCCTGAGCCGGTGTTTCATCTTTTTTTGCAAAAATATCTGATACAAAATTTTCCACTACTTTTTACCTCTTTATCAATAATTTACTTTTAATCAGTTAATCCGCACCCATTTCAAATATTAAATTAACAGGCACCCCTAATATAATAACATACTATTTTAAATAGAAAAAAAGTACAATAATTTCGGGGTAATTATGAACAAAAGTTAATATATTTTTTGAAAATCGGACAGGAACCTATTCAACCCCTGTCAAACACCGGAAGATTTAAATATTAAACGGATTTGTAAGGGCTTCAGCGGCATATTTTTGCGGGAGAAGTACCCCAGAATAATTTGCTCCGCAGAATTGAATAGAAATCCGCATTATCCAGCAGGGCAAGCTTTGCACAGTATTCGGATTTTTTTATTTTAATTTCCGATGCGGTTTCGAAAAACTCCTGTCCGTCAGTTGATATAACATACTCTTTTCTCGACTCTCCGGATGAAATCGAAATTTCTTCGCTGTCAGGGATAACAAGCGGGCGTGCGGTAAGGGTATGCGGACAAATCGGTACAATAATAAAAGCGTTCAAATCGGGCACCACAACAGGACCGCCGGCAGAAAGCCCGTAAGCCGTTGAGCCGGTAGGAGTTGAAACAATTATCCCGTCAGCAAGATAGTCGCAAACTGGACGACCGTTAATTTTTATAAGAAATCTTGATGTTCTGCCCGTTGAAGAACCTTTGATAACAAAATCATTCAGGGCAATATAAGAACCTGATTGAAGCATAATCCTGTCCTGAACAACAAATTCGCCTTTTAAAATTTTATCTACAGCATTTTGAATATCTGCCACGCAGGCTTGTGACAAAAACCCGAGCCTCCCGAGATTAACCCCGAAAATAGGGGTGGCATCTTTAGAATAAAACCTTGCACATTTCAAAATTGTACCATCGCCGCCTATTACAAAAACAAAGTCATATCCTGTTTTTAACCTGTCTATATCCAGAATCTCGGCATTAATACCGTATCCGGACAATAAAGCAAAGAGTTTTTCTTTAACTTCTGATGACTGTTTTATATTCGGATTGTAGCAAATACCAAAACGTTTATTTTTCATACAAAGAACAATATCATAGGCTGCATCTTTTTGCAAACATTTAAGGCGCGGCAGAACAACGAACCATTATAATAATCGGCAGCAGTCTTCATACCATTCACCCGTTAACTAAGAGCAGCACAACAAACAGCGTTCAAACCTGACCCGCTCTTATAAAAAAACGGAACGGATAAACCGTTCCTTTATTTAAAAAAAACTATCCTCTTCTTCTTATCCCGATACGACTACTGCAGAGGTGCTCTCCACAGAGAGTCATTAAACTTATTTTGATTTGTTTTAATATCTACAGACAAAGTTACGTTGCTCGGAGTGAAAACAAATACTAAATCTCCGACTTTTTGAGGTTTGCCGTTAAGAGCGTGAGCAGCACCGCAGATAAAGTCAATTGTTCTTTGTGACTGTTCTTTATCCAGAAGGTGGAGGTTAAGAACAATTGTTTTTCTATCTTTGAGGTTTTGAACAATCTGGGCAGCATCATCAAATGAACGTGGTTCCATAACCATAACTTCGTAACCCCTGTAGTTAGGGTGATTAACCACTTTCAAATCATTAGTAACTTCTTCTCTAGGCTGATAATTGTATTTTGGAGCCAACGCAAGGTTGTCCTGAACATCATAGCCTTCTTCGTCATTCATTTCATCTGCTAAATCTTCAAACGATTCTCTCGGTTCAAATCCTCTTACCAGAAAATCTACAACTGATTTAATTTTGTCTGTAACTACTGCCACCGTTTTTCCTCCGTTTATTTTTAATTTACTTTTAACTAAATAATTTTCTGCCTATTCTAAGCATCGTAGCGCCGTTTTGCGCTGCAATTTTGTAATCCTGACTCATGCCCATAGACACTTCCTTTAATTCACAGCCGAACTGTTTTTCCAGAAGCTCTTTTGTCTTTACCACGTCACTAAAAAGCCGGTTTAATTCCTCCTCAGACGCCCCTAAAGGTGCCATATTCATAAGCCCTGAAACATTCACGCCTTTTAGTTCTGCAATCTTGCCGAAACTTTCCAACAACTCATCTTTGGAAAAACCGAATTTTTGGATTTCGTTGGCATTATTAAGCTGCAGCAGTATATTTTGAACTTTTCTGTGATTTAACGCCTCCTGTGAAATTATCTCCGCAAGCTTCAGAGAATCAACTGAATGAATATAATCAAAGACTTCAATTACTTTTCTAACCTTGTTTGACTGAAGATGCCCGATAAAGTGGAAAGTCGAATTTTCCTTGACATAATCCGGAAGCCCGCTTATTTTTTGAACAGCCTCAACAGCTCTGGATTCTCCAAAATCTCTCAAACCTGCCCTGTAAGCCGCTTCAATAGCCTCTTCGTCAAAATATTTAGTGACTGCGATTATTCGTGGTCTATAAGGTGCGATTTCTTCCTGTATTTGTAAAAGATTTTTCTTAACTGCCTCAAACATAAATAATCTTACCTCTACAAGAAAAACACATTCCGTGCTGCCCGTCTAAGGCAAAACCGATTGTGTATGTATTAATTTTACCCGATTTGGGCAATGTGGACAACTATTTTATTTTAAGTGTAACCACCTCCCCTTAATATCATCCGAAACCATGATGAGGACATGTTTTCAGCCGTTTTAATATTTCTTAAATTTTGGTTACAATTTGTAATAGTAATCACTGATACCATGCCTTCAACTATTTGCGGAATGATTTTATTTCAAAGTACAATTAACTTTATATTTTCAGGATAAAACATTACTTCTGAAATTTACTCCATCAAATAGTGTAGATTTAACAAAAAGTTCCACGCCGCTATGCCCGGCCAAACCGCCGGCCGGTCCTTACGCCCTAATTATTTGTCCGATAGAAGGGCTGATACGCCGCCCTAAAGCCTATCGAGACTTAAACGAAAAAAAAGACCTCTTTATTTTGATTTTATCAAGAGGTCAAGGTTGGTTATTTTGGTTATGTTATAGTATTGTTATGGTATTTATAAATCTTATCTGTCAGCATTTTTATTAATTCTCGTGAAGATTTACTTTTGCCAGTCAGGTTTTAAATATTTACAAAACTTTACATTAATTATGAAAAATATTCTTTTGGAAGTAAAAAAATTTATATTATCCAGAATTCTAGGGAGGAAATACTATAGAACAGGCAAATGCAACGCCTGCGGGAAATGCTGTACAAAGATTTACGTAAAGCATTACAAACACGTGATACAGGACGAGGAAGAATTTAAAAAGCTCCAATTTCTGCACAGATTTTATACATACTTAAGAGTTATTGACAAAGACGAAACAGGTCTGGTATTTGAATGTACAAATCTCGATCCGGTGACGCACAGGTGTAAAATTCACAAAACCCGTCCGGGCATTTGCAGGAGATACCCGCAGGAGGAACTTTTTTCAATGGGCGGGGCACTTTCTGACGACTGCGGCTACAAAATGGAACCCATTATAAGCTTTGAAGAAGTTTTAAAAAAAGAAGAAAAGAAAAAACGCAAAAAGTAATTAAAATTCATCTATTTGCCAGCCGTTGTCAATAACCTTTGCGGCGCACAAATATCCATTGCCACCAGCAGAACAGTTTGTATCAACTTCATTTTGGGTTTTATCTTTTCCTGCCGGAACCAGTCCTTTATCAGAAAATCCGAAAAGAAAAATATCTTTCCCAAAAGTATTTGGATTTTTCATCCCTTTTACATCAATATAAAAAATCAGCCCGTCTTTATCTGTGTTAATACCGTAATAACTGCTCATACTATATGCCGCCTTCCCATCCATACAGACAAAAACACCATCATAAGTGGTGAAAGTAATAATATTAGTACCTATACCGTTTTCAGAACCTTCTTTAATCCCCTGTAAATTCCTTGATTGAGCCCAGCACCCTGCTTTATTTACACATTTTTTAGAAATCTTCATGTATTTTTCAATATAGGTATAAAACATCTCTTCCATCCCTGCATCATTCCCATCATTAAAGTCTACAGTATCAAGCCCTCCAAGTTCTCCAGCTGCCATAAGAAGCGACTGTGACAGAACTGAATAGGTTTTCTTCAACTTACTCTCCATTGCTTTTGTATTATTTTTGGAAATAATTGACGGCAATGTCATTGCTGCAACAACACCGATTATACCAAGTGTTATTAATACTTCTGCAAGTGTAAATGCTTTGTTCATAAATTATCCTCCTAAAAATAATATACCACATTTTACGTACTACTAGTACGTATATTTAACAAAAATTTACGTATACACTGTACGTATGAATTCTGATTTTTACGTTCTACTAGGCAAAAATATAAAGAAAAGGCGTAAAGAATTAGGGCTGACGCAGCAGCAGCTTGCCGACAAAATGGAAATTTCCCTTAATTTTATGGGGAAAATAGAAGTTGCTTTTTCAAAACCATCGCTCGACACCCTCATAAGTTTTGCAGAAAAGTTAGAAACAACAGTTTCTGAATTAACCCGATTTGAAAAATAATTAAAGATTATCCTTTTGTCTAATGGAATAAAAAGCATTGTCGTTTATGCTTTAGTTAACCGGATAAATGAAAGGTTGGAAAATATGAAAAAATATGTAATGTCTTTAATAATCAGCTTAATTGCAATGCCTGCATTTGCGGTATGCAGTATTGAAAATGCAGCCTGCACCGGTGTAGCCTCCTCTCTTACTGATATGCCGTCTATTGAAGAAAGGTATCTGCCTAACCATCTGGAAAACATGCAAAAACCCGACGCCTTTGCACCGAAATACCATACTCCGTATTACGACATGCTTATCAACACAGAAGAACCACAGACAACAGGGGCAGCCTCTCAGAATTACAATTCAAACTGCCAGTTCGGCGTCTGTCTGCCGGAAGCAGGCTCTGAAGAACTTCCTTTTGAATAAATTATTCGATAGTATAAACTTTCTTGTAATAAAGAATTACCCCGATACAGGTCAGTACAATATTCGGCATCCATGCAGCAAGAAACGGCGCAAGCGAGCCGGCTTCCCCGAATGATATTGAAAGCGCCCTTATCAGGTAATACGCAAATATTATCAGGATACTGAACAGAAACCCTCTGTTATATCTGACACGCGGTGGTGTAATTGCAAGCGGAACCCCGATTAAAACAAGCGCTATGGTTGTCAGCGGCAGTGCCAGTTTGTCATAAAGCTCAATAACCACAACATTCCGCTGCTTATCTTCCAGTGTACTTATATTCTTAGCGATAAATTTCATCAATTGTGTGAAATTCATCTCTTTAGCCATATTTTTATTTAACTCTTTGGACATATCCAGCCCGAACTTGACATTAGAATCGTCAAACAGGGTTGTATTTAAAATATTACCTTCTTGTCCTACCGTATAAACAGCACCTTTCCGGAAATCCCAACCGGAAGGTGATGTTTTGCCTTCCTGCGCCTGCAGAACCTGAATTGTGCCGTCTTTTGATGTATCCAGAACTGTTATATTATGAAGTGTCTTATTTTCACAGTACCCCACATAAAACAGCCGTTTCAAAATTCCGTCCGAATTAATCTCTTTAAACACGAAATTCTGTTTGCCGTCAGGAATATTTTTCTGCCCCAGCGCCCATAATGCTAAATCTTTTGACTGCTTTGTCATTACAGGCACAACACTTTCGTTAATTACAAAACTGAAAATTGACATCAATATCGCAAAAACAAAAATAGGTTTTGCGATACGGTTTAAGCCAATGCCGCATGCTCTCATAACCGTAATTTCAGACTTAAGGCTTAAACCGTTAAGCGTCATAACCGTTGCAAGAAGTACACCCATAGGAATTGTCATTACAATAACCTGCGGAAGGTTTAGGATAATCATCATCAATGCAACTTTAAAAGGGATTCCGAAAAGCGAAATCTGCTTAATCAGAGTTATAAAGGTATCTGAGGCAAAGATTATAGAGGTAAAAACACAAACGCCCATAATAAAAACTTCCACAACCTGTTTTAAAATATATTTATCAAGCAGAGTTATGCTATTAATCTTTTCTGCGACTTTTTTCCTTACAGCCATGCCAATATGATAATTTAAACAAAAGTTTTACGCAAATAAAAGAAAATCTGAAAATATTTATTTTCCCTGACACACACCTGCGCGTGTGAAAACCTTAAGCAGATAATCAAGCCGTAATAAGTCTTGCCAGTCTTCGTTACTGCATCCAAAACAAAAATTTTTCAGATTTTTATAATTATTTAAAATTTCAAAAGAACTTTTAAGACATCTTTCTCTTTATTTTTCTCAAAAGCTTCAAGCGCATCATCAATTGGATAAACGGCAGAAATCAGAGGAGAAAAATCAATTCTATTGTTTTCAAGAAGCCTCAGGGCAGCGCCAAATTGTCCGCAACGCGAACCTAGAACAGTAATTTCATCAATTACAATCGGTGCAAGATTAAGTTCTTTACCGGTGGCAACTGTACTTTTCAAAACCAGTACCCCGCGAGGTTTTGTAAGAGCAAGAGAAGTTTCAAAACCAGATACAGAACCGGTAGCCTCAACCACAACATCGTATTTCTTTTCTACAAGGAAATCCTGTAACAAAGAGGTTTTAACCCCTTGAGCTCTTGCAATATCAAGTTTGTTTTGATGTTTGCCGACAAGTGTTACATCATAGTTCTGAGCGTTAAGAGTTAAGGCCGTAATTAAGCCTAATTTACCATCGCCGAGAACCACAACTTTTTCAAACGGCTTAATATGAAGCTGTTCAGTAATTTCGCACGCAGCCGCAAGCGGTTCCACAAAAACAACCTGCTCATCAGAAACGTTATCCGGAACTTCAAACAAAACCTCAATAGGCATTGTAAAATATTCGGCAAAAACCCCGTCCTTATACCAGATACCTAAAGTGTGGCGGTTCGGGCAGTGACGGTAAAGTTTTTCTGCGCACCACGGGCATTCCGGGTCTTTACAGCCGTAGCTTATTTCCGATACAACACGTTTCCCGAGCAAAGATTGGTTCTGGTCGTTAATTTCTTCCACAACACCGACTGCCTCGTGCCCCAAAATTCCTTTATACCCCATATAACCTTTTGTTATTTCGTAATCGGTGTTACAAATACCTGCAAGAGTAACCCTCACAAGCGCCTCACCTTTTTTCGGCACCGGTTTTTCGTAATCTGTTACGAGTTTAAGATTTTCATCAAATACAACAGCTTTCATAATATATCCCTCTCTAAAATTTTCAATTATAGACTTTGTGCTTGCTGGTCGCAACCCGAAATGGCGCTTTTACGACATAATCTTAAATTATGACAAATTTATTTTATCATAAAAACATTAAAGCAGGATTTTTCAACTCTGCTTTATTTTTTCTATTTCTTCTTTTAAGTCTTGAACCTCGTATTTAAGCCTGTTAAGTTCGCATTTAACCGGATCCGGAATTCTGTTGTGCATAAGAACTCCGTTTTGGTCTTTAATTTTTCTTCTGACAACCCTACCCGGAATTCCGACAACAGTTGAATATTCAGGAACATCTTCAACAACTACAGAACCAGCGCCCACTCTGACGTAATCCCCGAGCGTAATATTTCCGAGAACCTTTGCTCCTGCCCCGACGATTACGCCGTGCCCCAGTGTCGGGTGGCGTTTGCCGTGTTCTTTGCCTGTTCCGCCAAGTGTCACCTGCTGGTAAATAAGTACATCGTCGCCGATTACTGCTGTTGCCCCGATTACAACACCTTCTCCGTGGTCTATAAAAAATCTTCTGCCTATTTTCGCTGCAGGATGGATTTCTATCCCCGTTATAATTCTCGTTATATAAGAAATTATCCGCGGGATTAAAGGGATATGCCATTTGTATAGCCTGTGGGCAAACCGGTAGGCAATCAGGGCGTGAAGCCCGGGATAACACAGAATTACCTCCAGCAGATTTTCAGCCGCAGGATCTTTGTCGTAGATTACCTGAATATCTTCTTTTACCTTTGTTATTCCGCGTTTTAAAATTTTGAACATTTTATTTTACCAGTTTGGCGAATTTTCTTTTCCCTGCCTGTAATACTACATCTTCTGTTAAATTAAGAGTATAGGTCATATCGGTAATCTTCTCGCCGTTGAGTTTTACACCGCCGCCTTGAATTAGGCGTTTGGCTTCACCTTTACTCTGAACGAATTTAAGTTCAACCAGCACATCAAGAATACCTTTGCCGTTCATACCGGAAACTTCTTCAATATCATCGGGAATTCCCTTGTTAGAAACAATATTAATAAACGCGTCCTGACCTCTTTTTGCGCCATCTTCGCCGTGGTATTCCGAAGTAATTGTATAAGCGAGTTTCATCTTGATGTCACGGGGGTTGACTGAATCTTCCGCCAACTGTTTATCTATAGTTTCAAGTTCCTCTTTTGTAGCATCAGTCAGAAGGCTAAAGTATCTTGAAATCATATTGTCAGGAATACTCATCAGTTTCCCGAACATATCAAATTCAGAATCCGTCAGAGAGATGCAGTGTTCCGGATAAGTTTTTGACATCTTAACAACACCGTCTGTGCCTTCCAATAACGGGAGAAGCATTACAAGCTGAGGATACTTTTTACCGTAAGCTGCCTGAATATCACGTCCGAGAAGAGTATTAAACCGCTGGTCAGTTCCTCCGAGTTCTATATCAGAATCAATTTCCACAGAATCATACGCCTGCATTAAAGGATAGAAAAATTCATGGATTGCAATAGGTTTGCCTTCCGCGTATCTTTTTGCAAAATCATCACGCGTCATCATCTGAGCAACAGTAACCTGCGAAGCAAGCTTTAATAAATCAATAAAACTCATCTTATGCAGCCAGTCCGCGTTATTTGTAACCTCCGCCTTTGATACATCAAGAACTTTTGACATCTGCTCAAAATAAGACTTTGCATTTTCTTCCACCTGCTCTTTTGTTAAAGCCGGTCTTGTTTCGGATTTGCCGGAAGGATCGCCGACCATTGCGGTTGCTCCGCCGACAATTAACACAATCTTATGCCCGAGGGTTTGAAACTCTCTTAATTTTCTCATAACAACGGTATGCCCGAGGTGCAAATCCGGTCTCGTCGGATCCATACCGAGTTTTACTCTTAACGGAGTGTTTGTATCGTGTGAATGCTGCAATTTAATTGCAAGTTCTTCAATTCCGCCCGGTAATACTTCCGCGTTTCTTGTCAAATGTTTTGCCTGATCTAAAAATTCCTGTCTTATTTCAACCATAATTTCTCTCCTTTTATTAAAATGATTGTAACAGAAACAAAATTTCTTTACAAAACAGCAAAAAATTTTATCCGCAGGTTTTAACATGAAAAATCGTGTTCCATATATGTGAACACTACCGTTAGATACAAAGGAACAAAATATGCAAATCTCATTTACCGGTACACGAAACACAAGCAGTATTGTGGAAAAACTTAATGGTAAACGCAATATCACAGTCCGTTATCTCAACACCCAGCTTAAAGACGATGAGGACGGCAACGACCTAACCGAATACAGAAATCTTGTTAAAAAATACGATTCTTTTAAAAACCAGTATTACTCCAATTTTGTGAATATAGCCTGCATAAACAACGGCGGGACAAATGTTTTCAAACTTAACGGGGTAATTGTTCCGGAAACAGACGGTTATCTTCCGGTATTTTCATTTATTGCAAAAATTACGCGGAAAATCGCACTAAAACCGGAAGAAAATTTTGAAAACGACAGAAAGTATTTAATAAGCCCTTATGTAGACCGCGCACTGCTTCTCACACGCAGCCTGTCTGTCGAATTAAACAAATATCCGGATGAATATATTGATACAATTCACAACCCTAAACATGTTAAACTCTGTGCTAAAAAAATAAATAAATCACTTGAAAATACAATGATGGAATATTTTGCTTAAACATAAAAAAACAGGCTGCTTATAAAAACAGCCTGAATTGATTTCTGCAACCGGTGTTATACATCAAGGCTGCAGCTATCCTTTAATTAAATTATTCTAACGAATTTAATTCTGCACGCAGAGTATTTATCTGCTGCTGGAATTTTTCAAGAAACGGCACTCCGTCAGTATCATTTCCGCCTTCTCTCATTGCTCTGATACATTTTAAATCCAGAGCGTCAAGTTCCGCTTTTATCTCTGTAATGCGAGCTTCTTTTTGCTTTTCCTGCTGCAAGGCAACATAAGTTTCAGTAGAAGAAATATCTACCAGACACTCGTTTTGAACGACATATTTTTCTTTGTTAGCAATAAAATCAGCCATAGTAACGCCTGAAAGTTCTTTAGCGTCCTGCGGACAATTCCAGCCGGCAGAAATTCTATCGCCGTATTCATACAAAATATTATCTTTTATTACATAAAACATTACACTCCTCCTTTGCACGGTATAAAATAACTTACTGAAATATGGTAGCCAAAAACGTTATAAGTATCGCCCTTTGAAATTGGAAAACAAATTCCCGCACTGCCTATATGACCGTTGATGTGGTATCCGAAAGGCATCCTTGTTGAATTAATTGTTACAGCCTGATCCTGATTCTGCTGGGTGTCGCCATAAGCGTAAATATACCCGTCTACAGGTGCAGTATAGGTAACATTCTGAGTTTTTCCAACCGCTTTTGAGTAATCAAGATTCCGCCAGCTGCATATAGTTTCAACATCGTTTTCTTTTAAAATTGAATACGGATTTATTGTTTTTAAATTAGAAACGGTTTCATCAGTGTTTTCATAAGTAGCAATAATTACGGCAGGGGTTTCTACCCAGGAAGCGGAAGATGTGCTGTAAATGTAGGTTTTATTCTCTTTTGGATTAAACCAGATACCTTTAGAATTTACAGGAGTAGATAGAGAATACTGATACATTTCAGCGGTTCCGTGTGTACCGGTTGTGACGTAAACACAGTTTACGGTGTCATTTTTTACTGTTGTAATCGTAAAATCTTCATCAACCGTATATTCTATACTCTTAACAGAGCCGTCTGTATTCCTGCCGTCAGGAATAAGAACTTTTAACCCGTTTTTAATTGTTATTGTGTTTCCGGAATAAGTTAGCACACCATTCGGGGCCTCAAGGATACAGTTTGTAATCAAACCTGTATTTGACAAATTTTTGTCAGCTTTATCCGAATTAAAAGAGGCAACTGTATCCTGAACTAATTCGGTAGTGTACTCTTTGTTCTCCTCAATCTGGGTAGCCAGAGCAATAAAATTGGCGTTAACCTCCTGCGCTTTGGCTTTTGTTCCGGGAGTAAAAGAGTATGGAATAAGAGAATTTGACATATAGTTCCTTTCTAATACTCAGGAACTATGTCTGAATTAAGGCGTATAATATAAACATATTATACCCTATATACGCCGGTTTCGTCAAGCATTACACTTTTCATAAGAACCGAGAAAACGCATAAAAATAGTTTTTTCTTTAATTTTACTGACAGTATCCAGAATTTTTTTAGAGCGAACATGCCCGTCGAAGTTTACAAAGAATATATATTCGCCAAAACCCTGTTTGGACGGTCTTGAAGCAATAAATGTTAAATTTATATGATTTTCATAAAATATATTCAAAATTTCCAGCAGCGCCCCGGGCTTGTTTGCAGTGGAAAAAGCAAGAGAAGTTTTATCACGGCCTGTCTTTTCGGTTTCAAAATCTCCTATTAGGGCAAAACGTGTCTGATTAGATTTATCATCGTTAATATTTTCTTTAAGAATATTCAGGTTGTATACCTCTGCAGTTTTTTCACTGCCTATAGCAGCATATGTAAGATTATAATTGGCAAGACTTCTTGCGGCTTCCGCCGTGCTTGTCGCCTCAATAATATTCAAATTGCGCGGCATTTCGTCATGCAAGAAATTCTGGCACTGGGCAAGAGCCTGCGGATGCGAAATTACGCCGGTTATACTGTAAAACTCCGTTGTTCTTGAAAGCAGACAGTGATGTATCGGCATGATAATTTCAGAAAGAATTTTTATATTTGGATTTGTACTCGTCATAAGGCAGTCAAGGCTTTCGCGCACACTGCCTTCAATTGAATTTTCAACCGGCAGAACCCCGAGAGTATTAGGATTTTGTTCCACGAATTCCAGAACCTGCCTGATAGTCTGTACCGGTTCGGGGTAAGCCTTAATCTCATATCTCGCGCAGAATAAATCTTTTGCCATCTCAGAAAAAGATGCAGCAGGGCCAAGATAAGCTATTCTCTGCACATTATCAAAATTCATCATTTACATTACTCCGTATTTTACCTATAATTATAATCAAAAGATTAAGCGAGGGCAATAAATGGGAAGTATAAAGTTCGGGACAGACGGCTGGAGGGCTGTTGTAGGGAAAGATTTCACGGAAGAAAACGTAATTACAGCATCAAATGCCATAGCAAAATACATTTATGACAACTTTGGACTGGAAAAACCGATACTCATCGGCTATGATCCAAGGAATATGGCGGATGTATTTTCGTATAAATGTGCAGAAATTTTTGCGGACAACGGGTTTGAAGTTCTCTACAGTAATTCTGTCATTCCGACGCCTGTTCTTGCTTATAATGCAAAGCATCTGAACGCCTGCGCCGTAATGTTTACAGCCTCCCACAATCCGCCGGAATACCTCGGGATAAAATTTATTCCGGATTATGCAGGGCCTGCAACGCAGGATATTACTGATGAAATTATGTACAACCTCGGATTTTCAATAAAGGAACACCTTAAAAAAGGCGAAATCCGAAAATATAATTTCAAACCGGATTACTTTGCACATCTCAACAAAATCATTGATTACAAAAAAATAAAAGAATTAAAGACAAACATAATCTTTGACGGTCTATATTCGGCAACAATAGGTTACTTTGACAGAATTCTTTCAATGAATGATATACCGTTTGAGAGCCTTCACATGGAACACGACACAAACTTTGGCGGCGGAATGCCCGAACCGAAACCTGAATATCTCAAAGAATTAATCGAAAAAGTCAAACAAACGCCAAACTCAATCGGATTTGCAAATGACGGAGACGGCGACAGATTCGGAGTTATAAACGAAAACGGCGAATACGTTTCCCCGAACGAAATTATCGCAATCCTTTTAATGCACCTGAAAAAAAATAAAAATCTTGACGGCCCGCTTGTAAAAACAGTAGGCGCAAGTCTTTTACTTGACAGAGTCGCTGAAAAACTCGGTGTAGAGGTCATAGAAACCGCAGTCGGCTTTAAGCACGTCGGAGAAGCCATGCGCAAATATAATCCTGTTATCGGAGGGGAAGAAAGCGGCGGATTGAGTATTCATGGGCATATTCCTGAAAAAGACGGCATTCTTGCAAACTCTCTTATACTTGAGGCTATGGCTTATGAAAACAAACCGCTCACCGGACTTCAAAAAGACCTATACAAAGTTGCAGGATGCAGATTTTATAATGACAGGGTAGATAAACGCCTTGAAAATACAGAAGAAATTAAACCGCTGCTTGAAAAATACAAAAACATCTCTGAAATCGGCGGTTTCAAAGTAAAAAACACCGCCTTAAAAGACGGTGTTAAACTTTATTTTGATGATAATTCAAGCTGGATACTCATCCGTCCGAGCGGAACAGAACCGCTTTTAAGAATTTATTTTGAAAGCGACAGCCCTGAAAAAATCGAAAAACTTAAACAGGCTGTATTATAAGCCTATCATCTTATTAAACAATTTTTGCAAAGGCGATCTCCTGCGGTCGGATTTTGTGGCGTCCTGATGAATAAAATCAACGCCCATTTCATTATAAACGAACTTCATAACGTCATTTGTACGCTCTAAATCATTTTCGTATTCATTTCTTATTGCAGTAAGTTCGCCGTGGTCAAGAAATTTTCCGCCGCAGGCATAACATTCATCAACCTGAATTTTCTTTTTAATACTTGAGAAATTTTTTGCCATCTTAGCGCCGCAAGCCGGACAATATCTCGGCAAAGACTCGTCAACTTCTTTAAAATCATTATTTTCTACAGCCTGAATAATATCGTCAATATTTTCATCCTGTTCGTCAAACATCCGAAATTCTCTGTTGTCAAAGAAAATTCCACCGCAGCCTTTTGTGCAAATATCAATATTAACACCCTGCGACGGAACAAAAACCTTCTGCATTTCTTCACCGCACGCAGGACATCTTAAAGTTTGATGTGAATCAGCCATTATTAAACCTCCAGTTGTACAGACTTCATCTTAACATATCTTAACAAACTTGTCAATGCTAAATGCAACAAAAAGGCGGTTATGCAATCAGTTTACTTTTCAGCGCCTTCTGAAAGGTTTTTCAGTATGGTATAAGTAGCATCCCAGCCGCTCAGACCTCCTGTAGCCTTATATTTTGCAATATTTGCAGCTCTTTCCAGTTTTGCTTTTTCCTGTTCTTTATTAAACTTTTCCAATTTTTTTGCGCTGGAATTTCTTTTTTCCACAATCGGGTCAGCGTAAGCTAAGAACGCTCTGTATTCATTGCATCCGTAGCCAGCTTTAACCTTTGACGGGTAGTTGTAAGTCAGATAGTCATAAACATTCATGGCTCTTTCAGCGTTGGCAGGTTTGCCGGTGAGGATTTCCCATGTGCTGCCCGGCATTTTTGTAATTACCACAACCATGGCAAGCGGATTATAACCAGCCTGAACCATCATATCAACTCCGGTAATATCTGCTTCCTTGTTGTCGTTAAGGCTTGTTTTATTTGCTACATAATCGCTGTTCGCTGTTGTTGTGATAATATTATCTGCGCTCAAATTACTTGTAAGTGCATCTTTTGCAAGATTTAACATCTTATTTTTTGCGTAATGACCGTTTATAATATGCCCGAGTTCGGTTGAAACAACAGCTGCAACTTCGTTGTCATTTCCTGCATATTCAAGCATCTCTTTTGAAATATAAACAACGTTAGTATAAGCTACATTTGAATTGTCGCCTCCGTGCGCTGTAACTTTAAAAGTAGTGTTTGACGGAAGGCTGTTCTTGCTCAATAGCTGCACTCCGACAACAGGAACCCTGTCAGCAGCAGACCATGTTGAAGCTGCCACAGGCATTGTAATCATAATTGCCGCAAACAACGATAAAAAAATTTTCTTCATAACATATCTCCTTATTTTTCCTTCTCCGGCACCATTAACCGGCACCTGAATTTATTATTCCTAATCCGTAAATCTGTATTTAATTAAAGCGATAATAGCATGGATACCGTCTTTCCATGTAATTTTTTTACCTTCCGAGAACTCTCTTCCATAATATGAAACTGGAAGTTCATAAAGCCTTGCCCCCCGCTTAAGAACTTTTGCTGTAATTTCGGGCTCAAAGTCAAACCTGTTTGACTTTATTTGAATCCCCTTTATAAAATCAGCTTTAAAAGCCTTGTAACAGGTTTCCATATCTGTAAGCGTCGAGCCGTAAAGAATATTTGTCAGCAGCGACAAAAATTTATTTCCAAGAAGATGCGTAAACATAAAAGACCTTGACGGTTTTCCGCCGGCTAGCCGCGTTCCGTAACAGACATCTGCATGGCCGTCTATAATCAGCTTTATCAGAGGCGAATAATCAGCAGGTTCATACTCAAGATCCGCATCCTGAATAACAATTATATCGCCTGTTGCGTTTTCAAAACCAGTTCTTAATGCTGCACCTTTGCCCTGATTGAAGTCATGATAAAAAACTTTATACGGAAATTTCGGATAAATATCACGCGTGCCGTCTGTTGAATAATCATCAATCAGAATAATCTCTTTTTCCAGACCGCAAAAGTCAGCGTCCTCAACTTTTTTTAAAATAGCCTCCAGTGTTGCGGCTTCATTGTATACAGGGATTAAAATACTTATCTTCTTCATTAAAACTCCAAAATTTATCTTTAAAAACTATTAAACCTTTGTCTAATTCTAAAAAATATTGTATAATAAAAATGGATGATTGTAAAAGGAATTAAGCAAAAAATGGAACAGACAGAAAACGTATCCGGAGATATATATGAAAAAGGAAAAGAGCTTATAATACACGGACTTTCTCATATAGAAAACCAGGAGTACGACATTGCCGGAAAGACTATTCATGAAGCACAGGAATTTTTTAGACAAATAAATTCAACCAAAGGATTGTCAATCTGCCTGAGCCTTACAGGCATGATTGAATACCTGCGCGACAAAAAAAATTATGACAGAGCACTGGCACTTGTTCATGACGGAACATCAATGGCAGAAATCTGCAAAGACAGGACGGCAAAACTGTTTAATGAAATTTCTCTTGGTAATATTAATTTTTGTGAAAAAAATAACGATATTGCACTTCTGCATTACGAAAATGCAAAAAATATCGGGATTAAAAATGATGAATACAATCTTGTAGGCTACATACTGACAAGGATTAAACAGATAAAAAGCGGGCTGGAATTTACACTTCCCATAAAAAGCGATCCGCTTGTGTCACTGGTAAAAATAGGCCGCTCAATTAACGCTCTGACCGATATTAATGTACTTTTGAAAGTTATCGCTGAAGAAACAAAAGTCGCAATGCAGGCTGACAGATGTTCCGTTTTTATGCTTGATAAAAATAAAAATGAACTCTGGTCAATGGTAGCGCTTGGCATGGACAGTCAGGAAATCAGATTTCCTGCAGATAAAGGGCTTGCCGGCTATGTTGTCAGAACCGGCGAATCTATCAACATTGAGGACGCTTACAACGATGAACGCTTCAACCCTGAAGTTGATAAAGAAACCGGCTACAAAACAAAAACAATGCTCTGTATGCCTATAAAGAATAACAATCAGGAAATCATCGGAGCATTTCAGGTTTTAAACAAAATCGACGGAGTGTTTACAAAAAGCGATGAAGATCTTCTTGCGGCAATCGGCGGCAGTGCCAGCATTGCGTTAGAAAATGCACAGCTCTTTGAACAGCAGAAAGAACTCTATAAAGAACAAAAGCTTCTGTTTGAAAGCTTTATCAACACACTCGCTGCCTCAATCGATGCCCGCGACAAGATTACCGCAGGTCATTCAAACCGTGTAAAACTTTACTCAATGCTGATTGTTAACGCGCTTAACCTTGATGATAAAATGAAAGAAATCATTGAAAAAGCCGCAACCCTCCATGATATAGGCAAAATCGGCATAAGAGATTCCGTTCTTCAAAAAGAAGGCAAATTAACTCCTGAAGAATACAAACACATTCAGGAACATGTACAGATTACGCATAACATCCTTGATAAAATCTGTATGACAGAAGATTTCAAACAAATAACTGAAATCGCCTGCTCACACCACGAAAAATATGACGGCAGCGGATATTACAGACATCTGAAAGGAGAAGAAATCCCTTACGGAGGAAGAATATTAGCCGTATCAGATGTATTCGATGCGATAACATCACGCCGCCACTATCGAGATAAAATGCCGATAGTTAATGTCATAAACATCCTACTTAAAGATTCGGGAACCCATTTTGACAAAAATATAGTAGATGTATTTCTGAAAATTCCGGTTGATAAAATCGTGAGAGTTTTCTTAACAGAAAATCACCACAGCCTCAAACCGGAGGATTGCGAACAGTTGAGCAGGTATAACCTTCTGGATATTTATAACTTCTCAAATAACGAAAATGCAACAGAAGAACAAAAAGGACTTGTCAATCTTTTTAATTACTATTATTCTGGTAATATAGAAGATAAAAATGAGGGTGCTTAGTTTCATGGGAAAAAAAATACTGTCAGCAATACTGCTAATAAGCCTCTTTGCCGCACCGGCATACAGTGCGGAAGGATTTGATGCGATAAAGCCGGCAGATCCGCTTGCAGAAGAGCCTGTTATTAACACGAATCAGGGGATTCAGCTTTCTATTCCTAAAAAAGCAACCCTCACCAAAAACGATGTCCATAACCATTACGCAATTGCGCTTGAAAGATTTATCCAGTGCAACGTAAGGGCTTCCTATGCAGATTTTAAAATTCTCATAGAAACAATCGTACCTAATGACTATGCGTATTTGCAGATGGCAATGAACATGGCTGATCTAGGATTTTTTAACCTGTCAGAGCTTGCCCTTTCAAAGGTTTCGGATGAAAACATTTCAAATGTTCTTGAACAGGATATAAAACAGTTCTATTTTCCTGTATTCAAACTTCAGCCGAAAGATGAAGTTTACCTTGCGGAGATGTTCTCTAATATCATCTACAATGACCAGAGCCGCGAGGCCGTTAATGAAATTCTCAAGAATCAGCAGCTTCTTTCAAACTCGGATTACGCAAACTATCTGGCGGCACTTGGTTCTCTAAAAGCAGGCAGTATTGAACAGGCTCAGAAATTTATTGATAATGCAATCGAAAAAAATCCACAAAGCCTTAATTATAAAAAACTTAAAGCTGAAATAATGCTCCAGAGCAAAAAACCTAAAAATGCACTGAAAATTGTAGAGGAAATAAAAAAACAACCGCTGCTTTCAGAAGAGTTTACCACAAAAGTAAATTCGCTTGAGCAGTACGTCCTTTATAAAACAGTAAAAAATGACACAGAAAAAAAATACCACCTTGCATATTACTACTATTATGAAGGAGAATTAAACAAGTCGCTCAGAACACTCCAGACTACAGTTACACAGAAAAAGAAGTACAACAAAGACGTCTACGCACTTACAGCAAAAGTTTATTATGAGATGAAAGAGTTTGAAAAAGCTGAAAGTTTTGCGGAAAAATCAAGAAAACTTGACGGCTCAAATGTTACTGCCCTGCTTGTGCTCGGTGATATAAACTACAGAAACGGCGAATTTAAAAAAGCACTTGAATACTACGAAAAAGCTGCATCAAAAGATAGAAAGTCGACTGTTCCTGCAGTAAAAACAGCACAGACACTTGAACGTACCGGTAAAGTGAAACAGGCTCAGGAAATTTATTCAAAAATATTGAAAGAACATTCCGACTGTGCAATGGCATATTATAACGTAGGACTTAACGATAAAACCAGACAATCCGAATATTTAAAAAAAGCAGTTTCTTTGAATATTGATTTTACGGAAGGCTGGCTTGCGCTCTCAAAACTTGCGATAGACAAACAGAATTATAATGCGGCAAGACATTACCTCGCAATTGCAAAATATATTGACGAAAATGATTTTAGATATTATTATTATCAAGGATTAGTCTGCAAAGCGCAGGGAATGCTGCAGGATGCAATTTATAACTTCAGAAAAAGTCTTTCTATAAACCCTGATTTTAAACCTGCAAAAGAGGAATTAAGTATATGAAGCAAAACATCTTGATTGTAGAGGATCACGAACTTACAAGATTCGGACTGAAAACCGCATTTGAAGGCGTTGACTTTGTCGACAAACTTTATGAAGCAGATTCGGCTGAAACCGCACTGGAAATTTTTAATAACAACAAAATAGATATTGTTATTATGGATCTGGGGCTGCCGGCAATGAACGGAATTGACGCCACAAAGAGAATCCGTTCTTCAAATAAAGATGTAAAAATAATTATACTGACCTCCCACAATGACGAAAAAGAAGTTCTGAACAGCTTAAGAGCCGGAGCAAACGCATACTGTTCAAAAGAAATTAACCCGCAACGGCTTATTCAGGTAGTGCAATCTGTTGCGGATGGCGCAGCCTGGTTTGACCCGAGTATTGCGCATATAGTTCTCAGGGCAACAACAAACTCTCCTGTTATAGACAATGAAAATAATGCCCGCTCCTACGACCTGACGTCAAGAGAAACCCAGATACTTAAACTTATGACAGAAGGTTACAGCAATATGGAAATTGCACAAATTTTAGTTATAAGTATCAACACAACAAAGGCGCATGTTGCAAATATTCTCCAGAAACTGGAAGTCGATGACCGGCTTCAGGCTGCATTAAAAGCCTTAAAGTACAAAATAGTTTAATGAAGGAAGAATTAATGTCTGAATTAGCTAATATTTTGTTAGTTGATGACAACCCTAAATACCTGAAAGATGCTCTGCCATTTTACGGATATAATGTAGAAACTGCGGCAGACGGTGTTCAGGCGTTGAAAATTCTTGACAAAAATAAATTTGATTTAATTCTTCTTGATATTATGATGCCTAATATGAATGGCTGGGAAACCCTGAAAGCCATCCGAAAAAAACAGGAAACAAAATATACGCCTGTTATAATGATTACAGCGGTAAATGAAGAACAAAAAGTGATTTCCGGATTGAAAACAGGCGCTGATGACTATATAATCAAACCGTTTATCCTGCCAAACCTTCTTGCAAGGATGGAAGCAGTCCTAAGGCGTGCAAAGTGGTCTGCCCAGGCAGTTAAAAATAGTTCTCTGCCCTTTAAAACAGAAAAGAAACCGGCTCCGCTTACTGCAAGAGAAAAGGAAGTTCTGGCATTGGCAGCAAAAGGAGAAAATAATAAAGCTATCGCTGATAAATTATGCCTTATGGAAGTTACTGTCAAAAGCCACATGAACAGTATCTTCAAAAAGTTAAATGTTACAAACAGAACTCAGGCAGTTCTTGTTGCAATGAATTCAAATCTTACGGAATAAAAATTTAATAAGGAGAAAAGAATGATAGATTATACAAAAGAAGAATTAGTAGAATTGCTGCGGAAACATCCGGAAAAATTTAATGAATGGAAACTCGATCAGGAAGAAGTTGACCTGTCAGAAGTTGACTTTTCCGGAATGAACTTTTCTGAAATTGATTTTTCAGATGTTGACTTGAATTCAAGTTCTTTTGCCGATTGTACATTATCTTTTGTAAAATTTAACAATGCAGATTTAACCTCTGTCGACTTTACAAGGGCAAAGGTAATTGAATGTGACTTCTCCGAAAGTATAGTGACCGGTGCAGACTGCAGTTATGCTGAGATGACCTATTGTAACTTTACAGATGCTGACCTTGCAGGGTGCATTTTCTCGGAAAGCGACCTGAGCAACTCTGATTTCAGCGGCTCTTATAACCTTGATGCCTGCAGATTTGATGAGGACACCGTCTGGCCTGATGCAGAGTATCTGCCTGATGATTTTGATACCAGATACAAAGACGACCTTTCATCCCTGAAAGATGAAGATGACTACAGCAGCAGCGATTATTAAAGATTAAGCATAAGAATTTCTATTGTTGTATCCGACTTTACTTGAGTTCTGGATTTTATTAAGATTAGACTTACGGCGTTTCTTTTCTTCGTATGAAACAAACATACGCTGCTTTTTCTCTTCCTCAGGAGTATTTTTCTGACCGAATTTTTGACCTAACATCTGGGTAGCGGAACCGGCAGCCTGCAAACCTCCGTTAATAAGCGCCTGTTTTGTAGCGGACTTAGCAGCTTCAGCAGCCATTTGTTTAGAAACAGTAGCAGCTGTTTGTTTCATCATTTCACCGGCTCCGGCATAGGCAGCATCAAGTCCGCTGCCAGCAAGAGCTGCAAGGGAACCTGTTGCCTGCTGCGCTCCCTGTTCTGCTACAACAGTTGTAGCCTGCTGAACACCCTGTTCAAGTGCCTGTTTACCGCCTTCTTCAGCAACTGCTTTTGTACCTTCTTTTGCAGCACCCTTAACAGCCTCAGAGGCACCGTTAATTTTTACAGGGCCGCTTGCAAAACTCATTGCAGCAGCGCCTACACTCACCAGAGCGCCCATAAAGTTGCCGTTTGCAACATCGATTGCGGCATTTGTGACATAGCAGGCAACTTCACCGTATTTACCTATGCTGAACATAACGGCTCCGGCGGCTGCTGACCATGGCATCAACATCATAGCCTGCCCTGCAATTTTTGTACCGGTAAAGGCATAACCTATTTTAGTAACGGTGCCTTTAAGCTTTTCATTATTTTTAACAGCCTCTTCCTGTTGCTTTGAAAGATATTTTGCTTCGCTTAATTTTACCTTGTAAAGCTTATCAAGTTTCTTAGCTTTTTTAGTGCTAGATTTCTGAAGTTTTGTTATATTTGAAGCATTTTTGGCAACACGCTGCTGTAGTTGAGGGGATTGAGCGGCAATAGTTTGAAGTCTGACAGCCGCCTCAGATGAAGCCTGAGATGTTGCAGCCCCTGTAGAATTTGAAGCAGATACCGCTGGTGTTGAAGCCTGACGAGGAGCAGCAGCTCTTGCAGAATTAGAATTAACCGCAGCAGCAGACATAGTTCTTGCCGCAACTACATTATTGCCGGCTGCGGCAACAGGAGTAACCGGCATAACTGCAGCAGCCGGCTGTGCTGCAGCCGGAGCCTGCTGAGGCTCTGCCTGTTGTTCAGGCTGCTGCTCAAGCGACTGAATAATCGACTGAACTTCAATTGCCATCTGTTCCATCTGTCTGTTGGCTTTTTCGGTATCTTTTGTGTATGTTTTTATCCGCTTTTCATTTGCTTTAAGATTTGCGGTTTCTGTCTTAATTTGTTTATCTGTTGATTTTTTCTCTTTTTTATATTCTTTGTCTTTAGTTTTTGCCTCGTCACCCTCTTTTTTAACGTCTTTACCCTGTTTTTCAACATTTTTGCCGTCTTCTTCAGTAACTTCTTTCTTCTCAGAGCTAGCAGAAGAGTCAGATTGATTGCTGTTTGCATTGTTCGGTGATACGTTCTGCGGGAGTTCACTTGACTGGGAACCGCCTTCTGATTGGTTCTTTTCGGCGTTTTTCGCAAAAGCTTCATCAAAGTCCTGATTCATAGTGTTGACTTCTTTATTGGTGTTTGCAATTTTTTCATTCAAAACACCGGAATATTCTGTAGCGAAGGCGCCTAAAGGCAGATATTCCGACAATCTGGTATTAGAAGCATTAGCATTTGCAACGAGAATTTCACCGCTGTCAATAGCATCACGGCCGGCGGATTCTCCTGCTTTACCGTAAAGAATATCGTATTTCTGTTCTTTTGACATTGCTTTAAACCAGAAGGTTTCAGCAAGCCCTTCTCTGTCACCAAGAACCGATTTAGCATATTCTTTACCTTTTTCAACAGCCTGGGCACCGTATTGAGAGTTTTCGACACTAAGGCTGATGTCTTTTTCAAGTTCAGAATTGAAGCCTGTAAGCGCATCAACTTTGTTCTGCATCTGAACGATAAATTTACCGTTATCCGCGCTGAGAAGTTTGCCAAGAAAATCAAATCTGGCCATATCTTTTTTGCCGAGATCGTTTCCGGATTGAACTTTTTTGAGCAGAGAATTGTATTCTTTCAGTGCATCTTTAAGGTCTTTTTCAAGCTTTGCATCTTCCTGCTTTTGATTCTTTTTAATTTGCAAAACCTGCTCTTTAAGAGGTTCGAGAGCTTGTTCTGCCTGCAGCATCTCCTGATTTTTAACAGAGCATGCTTCAACATAAGCTTTTGTTTCAGCCTCAAGCGGATCTTCGGCATCTGCTGTCGGGGTTGTTTCGCCAGTATCTGTTGATGGTGCAGTTTCTGCTGCAGTATCAGCGCCGGCTGTTGTCTGGGCAGCGTCGGTTGATGTTGTTTGTGCGCTTGTAACCTCAGATTCCGGACGCTGCGGAGCTGCAGGAGTATTTGCAGACTGAGGCTGCTCCTGCCGGTTTTCAGGCAGCGGAAGTTCTTCCTCTTCATTGCTTGAATTTTGAGCCTGAACAGATCCCTGCTGCTGCGGAACTGCGTCTGCAACTTTTGAAACATCTTTAACTTCAACGGACTGGCTTGAGGCGAGTTCGGAAAGCGCAACATTTGCATTAAGCTTATGCTGAATATCCATTGTATCAAAATACAACCTTGTATTGATAGTTTCGGTTTCAGTAGAGAGGTTGTTGCCCATTGCCGCAAAGTAAAAGCTTGCCTGCATACCTGTCAAACCTGTATTCGGCATATTCGGCAAAAAGGTTTTTGTCTCGCCGCCTTCAAATTTTGATAATCTTGTTCCTACATCTTTTAATTCTTCTTCAATACGTCCGTTTGTATTTACAAGATCAGATATTTTATCAATCTGCGACATTAATTCATCAATATCGGCAGTAAGACTGTCTGCCTGCGCTACAATATCATTTTGCTGATTATTTAAAATTGTACCAAGTTCTGTGTATCTTTTCTGCTCGGTATCTGTTAAAACTTCACCGTTCTGGAATTTTCTATCAAGAGCAGTCCACTCTCTTTTCATATCTTCCATCCGGTCAATAGAAAGCTGTTGTGTTCTGGCGATTTCATTCTGTTTGGCTTCAACCTGAGCAGTCATAGGCTGAGTTTTTTCAATCTCTGATTTAGTCAAATCTTCCTGAGCTTCAGCCTTGGATGCAAAAGCCTGAGCTTTTTTCTGTATATCAGACTTTGTCATTGTTTCGGTATCTGTTTCCAGATTGTCAAACGCATTTGAATCTTCTGACTCAGTTTCAATCTGATAAGATGTCGTATCTGCATCCTGCATAGAATGAGCCCATTCAAGAAAATCTTCCGGCACAAGGACGCCGTTTTCTTCCATTGCAATAATTTCTTCGTATGAATACTGGTTCCACATAGGATCATTCGGTTTGCCCTGATTGACTTTATCAAGTATTGACTGCAACCCGTTTTTGAAAACGGAACTCTGACCGTTAGCAATCATACCGAGAGCGTATCCATAAAGTTCTCCCTCGGAAAACGATGAGAATCTGGTATCCGCTTTCAATTGCAAAACAAGAGCATCAACATCAATATCTTCACCTTTTGGAAGATATTTATATGCTTGTGTTTTTTTCTTGATTTCGGAGATGCTTTCCAGCATTAACAGGCCTTTCCATTTAAAGATACTACTATCTGCTATGGATAACGGCATACCCCGAAAAAACTTTAGATAAAATCAGATTTTTGTTACAAAACTAAATTTAAAAACCCGCATTCTGATTCTGCAGCATATGCGGGTTTTGATTATTTCATTTTATTTTAACTGTCGCTATTACCGGTAACACAATGTTACAGATGTTTTTCAATATTAGAAACAATAGATGTTCGCGGCATAAGTCCTACAAGTCTTTCGACAGCTTTTCCGTCTTTAAAAACGAGAAGGCTCGGCAGACCGCTGATTGAATAATTTTTAGCAGTATTAAGATTTTCATCCGTATTCACTTTAACAAATTTCACCCTGCCTTCAAATTCATTTGCGACTTCCTCAAGCACAGGCCCGAGTTTTCTGCATGGCCCGCACCACGGAGCCCAGAAATCAACTACAACAGGAACTTCCGACTGTAAAACTTCCTGCTCAAAAGTTGCATCATTAATATCTATAGCGTTTGACATAATTTCTCCTTTACTTATTTAACAAATGGTATTTTATCACAGAAAATTTTTTTATGCTATTATCTTAATAGAATTCAACAGGATAAGAAATGGTTAGAAAAAAAATTATAGAAATAGTCCTTGATACAGAAACAACAGGACTTGATTTTACAAAAGAAAAGATGGTAGAATTTGCTGCGGTAAGACTGGAAAACGGCAAAATCAAAGATGAATTTCAGACACTTATTAATCCGGAACAGCACATTAGAAAATCCAGTATGGCAATTCACGGTATAACTCCGGAAATGGTGGAAGATGCCCCGACAGAAGCCGAAGCAATGCCAAAAATTATGGAATTTATCGGGGATTATCCGATAGTTGCACACAATGCGATTTTTGACTTTACATTCATCAATGAAGCAAGCAAAAGAGTTTTCGGAAAAGAAATTACAAATGCAAGAATAGACACACAGCAGATGTTCAAAGAGGTTTACCCGGATTTGGAATCCCATGGTCTGGAAGCACTCACCGAAAAATTTAAAGTTCCGCTCACAAATCATCACAGAGCAATGGCTGATACAATGGGGCTTGCTCTTGCTTATCCAAAACTAAAAAAACTGTACCTTCAAAAATACGACTGGGAACAGAAACAGCTTGATAATGTTGAATACCTTTTTGAAAGGTACTTAAGAATACAGCAGACAATCAATACACTCCAGTCAGAACTTCAGGACTTGAAATCTGTATTCAAACTCTATTTTGAACAGGGAGGGAATCCTATTGTGGCACAGTCGGGAGAAACTCTTGTTTATAATTCCAAACAGACTTTCGGCTATGATCTTCACCAGATAAAGGATGTACTGGAGGAGGTCGGAGCGTTTGACAAGGCCGTAAAACTTAATACCGGTTTTGTTGACAGACTTGTTTACAGACTGGATGAGGATAAAAAAGAAATTATCAAAGATGCCCGTCAGGAAATAACCGAAACAAGAAACATTCAAATAATAAAAGCAGGGAAGTAAATATGTTTAAAAGAATAGCTGAATTTTTTAAAGAACCGCCCGTAAAAGAAACAATTCAGGACAGTGAAAAAGTAAAAAGCATGTATTCTCACTGGCGGTTGAGAATATTTTACGCCTGTTTTATAGGCTATACTGTTTTTTATTTGTGCAAAAAAAATATTGCAGTAGCGCTTCCGGGGTTGAGTGAGGAGTATGGTTACACAAATACTGAACTCGGAATTCTCGGCAGTTCACTGTATCTTACTTACAGTATCGGGAAGTTTGTAAACGGAGTTCTGGCAGACGGTTCTGATGTCAGGAAATTTCTTCCCACAGCGCTTATCATGACGGCGATAGCAAATATCTGTTTTGCATTGTCTGCAGTATTTATAACTCCGGGACACCTTTCGTTTTTCGGACTGCCGGCAAACACAATTCTTTTATGGCTGTTTGTATTTTTCTGGGGGGCAAGCGGATGGTTTCAGTCAGCAGGATTTCCGGCTGTTGCCAAAAGCCTGACTTACTGGTATTCAAATTCCGAGCGCGGAACAAAATGGTCGCTCTGGTCATGTTCGCATCAGGTTGGAACCTTTTTAAGCATTACGATATCAGGATTTGTAGTTGAACAATGGGGCTGGAAGATGGCGTTTTTCGTTCCGGGTATTCTTGCCATCCTTGTTGCAATATGGCTGTTTATGAACCTCCGCGACAGACCGCAGTCACTGGGACTTCCTGATATTGAAACCTATAATAACGAACCTGAAGAAAAAAATACAGGTGCTTCAGAGGAGGATAACCGTTCTTATGTAGAAATTTTCAAACAAAATATTTTATATAACAAAACAATCTGGCTTCTGGCTATTGCTTACATTTTTGTATATATAATAAGATTTGGCGCAGAGGATTGGCTGATAAAATACCTGCATGAAGCAAAGTCTAATTCTTTAGAGCTTGCTGCAATAAAACTGGGTTCGTTTCCGCTGATTGGTATAGCAGGAACAATTTGTGCCGGCTTAATTTCTGATAAGATATTTAAAGGCAAAAGAGCGCCTGTTAATTTGATTTATCTTGCAGGAGTCGTAATTTGCCTTGTGTTATTGAAATTCAACACAATAAGCTCTTTAGATTTTGTATTAATAGGGCTTCTCGGGGCATTCACATACGGCCCGCAGATGATGATAGGCGGTTTATGCGCAGTAGAAAGCAGTTCCAAAAAAGTTGCCTCGGCAGCTACAGGCTTTACAGGAACCTTCGGATACATCGGGGCAGTCTTATCAGCTACAGGAACAGGATTTATGGTTGATAAATTCGGCTGGAACGGCGCAATTGCTTTCTGGGTTGTGTCCGCGCTAATCTGTATTGCTATCTGTACGGTGCTTATGATTGATGAGAAAAAGAAAAATGTTTAAGTAAAAAGCCTCTCTTAATTGAGAGGCTTTTTGATTATTAAAACGTACGTTTTATTCTGACGCTTCGGGCTGTGGGATTGTAAACCAGAAGGTGCTTCCGCAATTCAACCTTGACTTAAACCCTATCACGCCGCCGTGCGCTTCAACTATTTTTTTACACAGCGCAAGCCCTATTCCGGAACCCTGCTGGCGTTTCAAAACGCTTCTGTTTACCTGCGAGAAAAAAGAAAATATTGTGTCATAATCCTTTTTTCTAATTCCGTCGCCTGTGTCCTTTATCTCAAACACAAATTCGTTTGCATCATTCATATAAGAAACAATTGTAATCTTGCCATTAAGTTTGTTAAATTTTACAGCGTTTGAAATCAGGTTATAAATCAACTGCTTAAACCGCCTCAAATCCGCATAAATCTCAACGTCCATAACTGTATAAGAAAAGTGAAGATTCTTTGATTTCACAATCTCATCAAAACTGTAAGAAATATCCTCTATAATCTCCTTTGTCCGAAAAACCTCTTTGTTCAGTTCAAGCTTATCTATCTCGGCTCTTGACAAATCCAGTATATCCTGTATCAAACTCAACAAAAATTTTGCACTCTTTGATATATTATCAATATATTTATAGTCATTTTTATCATTCAGCCGGCCTTTTAATATATCAGAAAAACCTATTATAGAATTCAGCGGTGTTTTGTATTCGTGAGAAATGCTTGCAAGAAACTGAATTTTTTCTCTGTCGTGATTATCAAGATCTTCTCGCAAAAGCATTATCTCTATACGTGCGCTCAAAAAATCCGTGATAATTTCAACAAGTTCTTCAAAATTGTAATTAAACTCCATCCGCCTGCCGATTAGAGCGAAATATCCGATTAAAAAACCGTGCGCCAAAACGGGCACTATTATTGTATTTTCTTTAGACAATTTCTTGAAATAGTCAATCGTATCTTCCATCTCATAACTGTTGGAAAACAAATCCTCTCCGAGTGTAAAAATATTTTCCGCACTCTTCTTTATCTCCGGCTTTTTATTTATGTCAGATGTATAATAAACCTTCCTGAAAGCAACAGTGTTAAATTCGTGATTGGAAAGATAAACCCATCCTGCCTGCGCTTTTGTGTATTTCATTACAGTCTGAACTGTTTCGGCGCACAACTCCTTTATAGTGCAGATTGTATTAAGTTTTTTCAAAAATTTACCCAGAAATTTTTCATGAGAAATATTCATTGTATAATTATAATATGAACAAAAATTCCGGAACAAAAAAATTATTTGTGATTTCAGGCTCCTCCGGTGTCGGGAAAGGTACTGTTCTGAAAGGATTTTTAATTAGACATCCTAACTTTATGCTGTCAATTTCCTGTACCACTCGTTCTCCGCGTGAAGGCGAAATAAACGGCGTAAATTACTTTTTTATTACGAAAGAGGAATTCCAGAACTGCATTGATAATGACAAATTTTTAGAATGGGCAGAATTTGCCGGAAACCGTTACGGCACAAAGAAAAAATACATTCAGCAGTGCCTTGAGGAAGGGAAAGACATTATCCTCGAAATAGATACTCAAGGCGCCCTTCAGGTTAAAAAGAAAATGCCGGAAGCAGTCTTGATTTTTATCTGCCCGCCATCAATTGAAGCGCTGGAAAATCGGCTCAGGGGCCGCCATACCGAAGATGAAGCTACTATTCAAAAACGGCTTCAGGAAGTAAAAACTGAACTTGAACGCGCCGAAAATTTTGATTATAAAGTGGTAAACGATGACCTTGATAAAGCAATCAGCGATTTAGAAAATATTATCTACGGAGAACAAAAATGCTGAGCGGGAAAAATATTCTAATCGGCATCTGCGGCGGAATAGCCGCTTATAAAATCTGCGAACTTATAAGAATGTTCAAAAGAAAAGGCGCAAACGTCCGTGTTGTCTGCACACCGAACGCTTTAAACTTTGTCACTAAATTAACCCTCCGGAACCTCAGCCAGAACGAAGTCGGCGTGGAAGAATTTGACATTCCGGATTTCAAACCGGAACATATATCTTACGCGGATGAAACGGATATTATGATAATAGCGCCCGCAACCGCAAATACAATTTCAAAAATCGCCTCGGGTATCTGCGATAATCTTTTAACATCCATTGTCTGCGCATTTAAAAAGCCTGTAATAATCGCTCCTGCAATGAACTGTAATATGTGGGAAAATCCTGCAATTCAGGAAAATTTAAAAAAACTTTCCTCACGCGGCTACAAAATTCTTGCCCCTGAAAGCGGCTACCTCGCCTGCGGCTATGAAGGCAAGGGCAGGCTTTGCAGTTTAGAAAAAATTTACGATGAAGCAGCCGCAATTCTTACATCAAAAAACAGAGGCAAAAAATATGTAATCACGGCAGGAGGAACAATTGAAGATATTGACCCTGTAAGATATATTTCAAACTACTCCTCCGGTAAAATGGGGATTGCACTTGCGGATGAGGCTTACCGCTGCGGCAATAACGTCACATTAATCACAACTGTCGATGTCGCAAGACCTTACAAAATTATAAAAGTAAAATCTGCAATCGAAATGCAGCAGACTGTCAACTCGGAATTTGAAGCTGCTGATTTTATAATAATGGCTGCAGCCGTTGCTGATTACAGGGTGAAAAATAAATCAGGGCAAAAGATTAAAAAGACAAATGATGACACCCTAACGCTTGAACTTGTTAAAAATCCGGACATCTTAAAAGGACTTTGTGAAAGAAAAAGAGAAGAGCTTCTGTCACCAGAAGCCATTTTGCCCGAAAACAAGTTTTCAGCAAAAGAAGGCAAACAAGTTCAGAATGACAAAATAATTGTCGGCTTCTGCGCGGAGAGTGAAAATCTCCTCGCGAACGCAAAAGAAAAATTTCAAAAAAAAGGCTGCGACTACTTAATCGCAAACGACATTTCAAGAAAAGACATCGGATTTTCAAGTGATTATAATGAGGTTACAATCATCAAGAAAAACGGAGAAATGACAAAACTTGAGCGTGCATCCAAAACCGAAATTGCACGTGAAATTTTAAAGGTTATAAATGAATAAATACGAAATTGTAAAAAGGATTGAAGATTTTGCACCGCCAGAACTTGCGGAAAGCTGGGACTGTTCGGGATGGGCAGTTGAAACAAACAGATCAGAAATTAACAAAATTATGCTCTGTCTCACAGTAACAGAAGATATTATAAGACAGGCGCTTCAACAAAATTGCGATATGATAATCTCCCACCATCCGATGTTCGCAATAAATTGTCATTCTGAACTTGTTTCAGAAGCTCTGCAGCCGTATATTGACATCTACACAGCCCACACAAACCTCGACCGCACACAGGGCGGAACAACAGACACACTTGTTGCAAAACTCGGATTTGAGGTGAGTGAAACCTCTGATTTTCTAAGGTTTGCAGATGCAAAAATTTCTATAGATGAACTGCGCGGCAGACTTCTGAAACTTTCACCAAATCTCCGATATGTAAATAACCGCGGGGTTAAAGAATTAAATAAACTTGCCTTCTGTGCCGGAAGCGGCTCTGAATTTATAGAAGAAGCCTTTGAAAAAAGTGCAGACGCACTCATTACCGGTGATATAAAGTTTCACACAGCACTTGAAAGCCCGATTGTGCTCTTTGATACAGGACATTTTGAAAGTGAAATTCCGGTTCTTGAAGTCTTTGAAAAGCTTCTTCCGGACATTGAAACTGTTCGCGCAGCGGAAAAAAGCCCGTTTATCTATTGATGCTATTATTTACATGTCTTTTTGCCATCCCAGCTTAAGTCGCTGCAGTGTAAATAATCCATATTTTCATTGTAAATAACCCATGCTGTGCAACCTCTGCCTTCCTGGGTTTTGGAATCTCGACAGCTTTTTGCAAAACTATAACCGGCATTTGCCTCCATCTGGGAACCTGCCGGAACAATTCTGTTTTTTGTTATATAGAAAGTAAATACGTCACGACCCATAGAATTCGGTTCTTTATTCCCGTTTACATCCACCCTGTAAAATCCACATATATCCTTAACCCATCCGGAAGTTCCGCTGCATTCAGGATTTGTGACGTATGTAAAAGGATATTTGATCCGTCAGCCAAAACTGCTTTTGAATACCTAGAAGCATTTTCGTGGTGCTGAAACAAAACTCCATACAAAGTTTTGGTATCAGCCCAGCATCCTTTCGCCTCTTTACCGCAATATTTTATTATTTTCAAATAATCTTTTAAGTGGTACAAAAAATTATTGACATCATAAATATCATCATTTTCACTAGTCAAATTATCGACCAGTCCCCACAAATCAGGAGTTCCTTTGTCTTTAACTGCCATCAAGTATGCCTGCTGCATAGTGGAATAGCTCTTTTTCAATTTTGAAACTATTACTTTTTCGTTATGCTTCTGAACAAACGCCGGAAGCGTCATAGCAGCAACAATTCCCATTACCCCGAGCGTAATTAAAACCTCTGCTAGAGTAAACGCTCCTTTGTTTTTACGCATAATTCTATACACCTCGCAAACATTTATAATAATAACCTAAATATTTATTATAGTAAATATTTTCTTTATAATAATCTCTTTGCTTGATTTTGTCAACAGTATAAAATTAATAATTATGGAAAACGATTTCGGGTATCTGTTAGGTTCAAATATCAGAGCAGAAAGACTAAGACGGCACTACACGCAGGATAAACTTGCAGAACTGCTTGATATGAGCATAAATTACGTTGGCAAACTTGAACGTGGAACAATCATACCGAGTGCACTGGTCATTTTCAAATTATCAAAAATTCTTCGTGTTGACATAAATGACTTTTTCAAAGAAATAGAATATTGACAATACCGGTTTATCAGGTACAATAATAGATGTGACAATTAATGGGACGTCGCCAAGTGGTAAGGCAGCTGGTTTTGGTCCAGCCATTCGGAGGTTCGAATCCTTCCGTCCCAGATTATACAAAATTCCATCCGGCAGTCAGCTAAAGCGGGGGTTAGTTATATTAAAACGTTTTGTCCGGATAAAGCAGATTTTAATGTCCAGTTTGTTGTTATTACAATAAAGTGTCGGTTGGGCATACTTGCACAACAATACTGCCAGAATTCTAACCGACACCATCTGAACTTTCCGGAATAAACCAGTCTATAAGCGACTTCTTTTCCCCAAATTTAAAATTGAAAGTTTTCTCAAAATCTGAATCCGTTAAAAATGTATAGCTTATATTAAAACCTGCAGGTTTCTCCGGAAAATTTAAGGCTTCAACTTTTTCTTTAGAAATTTCTCTTTTCTCTAAATCCAGAACGTTTGAATAGTTTAACCCCTCATAGGCGCAAAAAGGAATTTTCATTCTGCCGTCAGCCCCTCTTGCAAGCAGTCCGAAAGTTCTGCAAACAAGCCCTCTGTAATGATATACAGAGCAAACATCATTTATTAAAAAAGGACAATCGTAGAAAAATTCTTCCCCATTAAAATTCTTTTTCTGCTCCAGAACTTTATTTATGTTGTTTTCAATAACAGCCTTTGTACCCTCATCAAGCTGCAAAAAACCTGACAGGAGATACTTTATCTCGATTTCAGAATACGGAAACTGAGCATTTTTACAGCATTTTGCGCACCCTTTTGAACAGGATATATAAGGTTTTTGGATTTCAAAAAACTTTGCAATCCTGTCATTTATGAACATCAAATAAGCCGGATAATTTTCTAACATAAAAATTCCTTCACAAGTATTACAAATAAAATTATACACGCTGATTATTGATTTACAAAAAACGACGGACAACCATCTGCCGGAAATCCGTCGTTTTCAGAATTTTATTTATCATTATTTCATTTCGATAAGTTTATATTTTCTAATGCCTACGCCTAAATCTGCAGCGGCTTCAACAGTGTGGATACCATGTTTTTCTTCCATGCGTTTGATAAGAGAAGCCTTACCCGGATCTTTTGAGCTGTAAACAAGATCAACACAAGCCTGATCAAGTGCTACAGGGTCATCAGAACCTAAAATTCCAATATCAGCAATCTCAGGCGGGGTTGGATTGTTATTGCAATCACAGTCTATAGACATCTTGCTCATTACGTTTATGAAAGTTATGTTGCCTTTCATATAGTCCATAACCGATTTATCTGCATCAGCCATAGCTTCCAGAAATTTATCCTGCTCGCAAGTCCAGATATTTTCAGGCACTCCTGCGCCGTGGATATAAGCTTTTCCGTAAGATGAAGCAATCCCGATTGACATATTTTTCAGTGCACCTCCAAAACCGCCCATCTGATGACCTTTAAAATGAGAAAGCACAAGCATTGAGTCATAGTTTTTCAAATGAGAGCCGACATAATTGACTTTAATCTGCTTGCCATCAGGAACAGGGAGTTCCATCTGACCCTCGGAATCCATAATATCCACTTTTGCAATTCTATCAAAGCCGTGTTCTTTAATAGCCTCCTTATGTTTTTCTGTTGTGTTTCTACGGCCTTCGTAAGCAGTATTACATTCGACAATAGTAGCATCCAGATATTTAACAAGAGGTTTCACAAAATCCGGCTGCAAAAAGTTGTGCCCGCCGGGTTCGCCGGAGTGCAGCTTAACCGCGACTTTGCCATCCAGATTTTTCCCGAGAGTTTTGTAAACTTCTACAAGCTTATCGGAAGTTATATCCGGCGTAAAATAAACTACAGCTGTATCAGGATGAAGTTTTTTATAAATCAAACCGTAAGCCTGAGCCGAACTTGTTGCATTTTTTGTAAGCTTTTCAAACGGACACAAGTCTGTTTTATCTTTGTTTTGAATTTCATCAACAACATTTTTTGCTTCGTATGTAATTTTATTTTCTTTCAAAATTTCAATTGCAGGTTTTGAAATTGTATCAGCATAAACGTAATCAGCATCTCCGTAAACATACAAAAAAGCTGCAGCCCTCCCGACTGTTCTATCAAAGACATACGTATCTTTAAAATTACAATCTTCCAGATACATCAAAAGTGGCGCCAGTCCGTGTTCGGTAAATGTTTTAATCTCATCATTCTTATACACAACAAGCGACGCATCATTAAGTTTTCCGATAAGCTCCTGCTTTTTGTCATCAGGCAAACCGTTCTGACTGAATACAGGTAAAGACATCATTACACCTCCTAAAATACCTAATAAAAATTTCTTCATAAAATCTTTCATAAAGCCCTCCATTTTTAAACAGCATACTACAAATTACAAAATCCGGTACATTTTGATAAAAAATTTAATAAAATGACAAAAGTATTTGTACATACGCTGCTGGAATATACAAATCTAAGCTAATAAAAACACTTGACTGATAGCTGCTCTCATATAGTAAACTTAAATTATGAAAGGAGAGCTGAAAATGAAAAAACTTTTAGCATTATTAACTCTGGCAGGATTATTAACAGGAGGATTAACAATGGCGAATGAACTTGAACAGCCTTTTCAAAAAGGCGATGTAAACCCTTTTAACAAATATTTCACAGGCACAACGTATCTTACACGGCTCAGTGAAAACGATACAACCTGGAACTCATCTATTGCAAACGTAACTTTTGAACCCGGTGCAAGAACTAACTGGCACAAACACTCAGGAGGTCAGATACTGCTTGTAACAGCCGGAGAAGGACGTTATCAGGAAAAAGGCCAGCCAGTCCGGATTTTACATAAAGGCGATGTTGTAAGAATACCTCTTAATGTTGAACACTGGCACGGAGCCGCACCTGACAGCTGGTTTGCACACATCTCAATTGAAACAAATCTTCCTGATAACGAAACAACATGGCTTGAGCCTGTAACTGATGAAGAGTACAATCCTCAGAATAAAAAATAACCGGCAGAACATTAATATTGATAGCTGCGCCCGAAGGGTTTTAAGCCGGGCAAATATGCAGCGCTTATCTTTAAAACTCACTATCTATTAAAAGGTTGAACGGCACGAAAAATCGTTCAACCTTTTTTAATCAAATTCATACTTCACTAAAAAACAGTTTTTATTATAAATCCTTATCGGATTCTTTAATAGGTGCGCCGATAACCCTTTCAACCTCGGCGGCATTAATATTGTAGTTCAAAACATTTGAATAGTAATCAAGCTGGGCATTCAGATACGAATTTTCTGCATCTTTAAACTCAATAGCATCGCCAAGTCCTACCTGATAACGGCGGAATGCCTGATACTGGCGTTCTTTTGCCTGCTGCAGTGCAAGTTTTGAAACATCAAGACTGTCGTGAGAGTTCAAAAGATTTATATAAGCGCTTTTAACTTCCAGATAGACATTCTGCTTCTGCTGTTCGTAATCAGCAACATACTTTTTATAAGTTGCACTGGCTTCATCAACCTGCTTTTTCAACAGAAGAATATTTAACGCCGAATAGTTAAGCTGTACACCGAACTGATAGCCGTAATCAGAATCAATCTGGCGTCCGCCGTTGTTGTAAGAACCGAATGCGCTTAAGTCAGGTGCAAAAGCCCTTTTAGCAGCTCTTACATTCATTTCTGCAGCGTCCATAAGTTTTTTTGAAGCAAGAAGCGCAGGACGGGAAGCCTGTGCTGTTGCAAGCAGGTCTTTTAAATTTACGTCATAAGCTTTTGTGTTCAGCTTATCTTTCAAGAAAACCCCTTCAAGTTCCGGAATACCTACAGCGTTTGCAAGTTCTGCCGCAGCAAGCTCAAGGGTATTTTTTGCTTTAATAAGGTTAACCTTTGCATTGCCCAGGTTGTATTCGGCAGTGGTAACATCAATTTTGGCTTTTCTGCCGATTTCATACTGGGCGCGAGCCTGCTTAAGCTGGAGTTCAAAATCTTTTACTGTATCTTCGTATACAGTTTTTTGAATTTCTGCAAAAATCAGATTGTAATATGCGACCTTTACGTTATAAATTACAAGCTCAATACTTGTTTCGGCATCGTATCTGGAAGCTTCGTAATTTCTTTTTGCCATATCGGCAGAAGCTTTTGTTTTGCCGAAATCAAACAAAAGCATGTTTGCAGAAAGGGTAGGAGCATAGAACATATTATATTTCTGCGACATCATACGTGCGTAAGAACTGCTCATTGTCATAAGTGTATCGTTTCTGGAATAACTTACACCGGCGCCGATTGTCGGGAAGTAGTTTGCCCATGCCTGACCTATTCTGGATTTGTAGATTTCAGCGTTGCTTATTGCCGACATAATTGTAGGGTGATGGGTTATAGCAAGTTTGATACAATCGACAAGCGTAACCTCGCCGTTCATATCAGCATATTCTATCTGGCTGTTTATGACAGGGAATTTTGTTTCATACATGCCTTCCGCTTCTTTAGAAGATTCCTGTTTTGATTTGGCATTTTCAGCATTTTTTTTGCGTTCCTGCCGCTTACTAACCTTCTTTTTCTTTTCAGGTTTTACAATATGAATTTCCTCAGGCTTCTTGGCAATATTCACCGGCTCCTGTGTTTTTGCATCCTTTGCAAGAACACTTCCTGACGAAATTGCAAGCACCGAACATATTAAAAGTATATTCAAAATCTTCTTCATTTTATTGAAATCTCCAAATCTTTTTCAGTAATTTCTTTCTTCGGGAATAAATCAACAAATTCCTGAACTATTACGTAAAATGCAGGGGTAAGAACAGCACCCAGAGTTGCAGCAGCAATCATACCGCCAAATACTGTAGAACCTACAGAAATTCTTGAGTTTGCGCCTGCACCGGTTGCGAATAACATTGGCATTACACCTAAGATAAATGCCATCTCTGTCATCATAATCGCCCTGAACCTGAGTTTTGCAGCTTTTATAGCAGCATCTTTTACAGGAAGTCCGTGTTTTTCGTGTTCCTCTTTTGCGAACTCAACAATCAGGATTGACTGTTTTGCGGCAAGCCCGATTAACGTAATCATACCTACCTGAGAATAAATATCGAAAGACTGGTTAATCATCATCTGGAACACTAACGCACCCAGTGCCGCAATAGGCGAAATCAACAGTACAGCAATCGGAATAGTATAGCTTTCGTACAATGCTACAAGGAACAAATATACAAATATAAGCGCCATACCTACTATCATAGCAGTCTGCCCGGAAGCTTCCCTTTCCTGTGCTGATGTACCTGACCAGTCGTATGTTATATCAGACGGAAGTACGCTTTTTGCGACTTCTTCCATAGCTGTCATCGCATCTCCGGAACTCTTGCCGGCTGCCTGCTGACCCTGAATTTGCACGGATTTGTACTGGTTGTACCTTGATATTGAGGCTGTACCCACTGTCTGTTTGAGTTTTACAACAGAAAGTATAGGAACCATTACACCGTTTTTGTTTTTAACATATATGCCGGAAAGATCGGAGGCCTTGTTTCTAAAGTCGCTTTCAGCCTGCATTTGAACCTTGAATACACGGTCATATTTGTTAAAATCGTTTACGTAATTTGTACCGAGCATTGAAGAAAGAGTTGTATAAAGTTCCTGCAAATCAATGTTCTGCGCAAGCGCCTTTTCATAGTCAATATCAACGATATATTGAGGAACGTTTGCCTGAAATGAAGTATATACGCTTGATAAAGACGGGTTCTGATTTGCAGCGGCAACGAGTTTGTTTGCCCAGGTTTCAAGTTCCTGAGCGGTGTATTCGCCCTGAGAGAGCATCTGGAACTCAAAACCGCCCATCATACTCATACCGTTAATTGCCGGAGGTGAAAACGCCATAATTGAGGCTTCTTTTGTGTTTGCAGCAACCGCTCTGACCTTATTCAAAATTGCAACATGAGAAAGGTCGGTAGGTTTGCCCTGTAATTTATATACAACCCATTTTACAGGATTCATCTTTCTTTCTGCGTAATCCTTAAGCTGAATAATTACGGTTGACTGGTTTGTCGCGCCGTCTCCGCCGAATACTGTTAACTTTTCAGGATTAACGCCAGGAATATCTTTAATCTGCTCTGTGAAACGTCTTGAAACCTCTTCTGTCCTTGAAAGCGACGCACCGTCAGGCAAAGTAATTGAGGCAAGCAATACACCCTGATCTTCATCCGGAATAAAGCCGGTTGATATTGTCTTAAATGAAATCAATGTCAACGCAAGTATTACGGCATAAAATATTACAACAAGTTTTTTATTATAAACAAATTTCGTTACATACTCGAGGTAAAAATCTTCAAGCTTTGCAAACATCTCATTAAATCTAACAACGAGAACAGATGTGCGTCTGCCGATTCTTTCTTTTATACGGTCAACTGTTTCCATCCACGGATATTTAGAATAATCGTGGCGCTCCTGATTTTTATGCCCGAAAAAGTGCGAACACATTGCAGGAGAAAGAGTAAGTGCACAGATTGCTGAAATTGCAATAGAAACAGCAATACATACAGCAAACTGCTTATACATAACGCCGGTCATGCCTGTCATAAATATAATAGGCACAAACACCGCCATCAATACCAGTGCCATTGCAACAAGCGCAAAGCCTACCTCTTCCATAGTAAGCTGGGTTGCAATAATAGGGGATTTACCTTCTTCAATGTGACGGTTTACGTTTTCGATAACAACAATCGCGTCATCAACAACAACACCAACGGCAAGTACAAGCGCAAACAACGACAGAAGGTTAATCGTCATCCCCATAGCTTTCAGCGCGAAAAACGTACCGATTAATGATACCGGAATTGTAACGCACGGAACAAGAGTCGCCATACCGTCACCGAGGAACAGGTAAATAATTATAACAACGATTAATGCAGTAAGAAGTATCGTAAATTCAACTTCCTTCATTGATTCGTGGATAAAGTCTGCATCATCTTTTACATAAAGGATTTTAATACCGTTGGTCAGTCTGGAATTCAACTCGTTAACCTTTGCTTTAACAGCTTTTGAAAGGTTAATTATATTTGCATCCGGAAGCTGTGAAATTACAACAACCGCAGAAGGTTTTCCGTTAACAAGACCTAAGTTTGAATAGGATTCTGCACCGAGCTCAACACGTGCAATATCTTTAATTTTGACATTGGTGCCATCCATATTTGAGCGGATAATTATATTTTCAAACTCTTTAACATCTGATAAACGCCCCGGAGTTTTCAGGGTAATCTGGAGCGCCTGTTTTTCATCTGTCGGGAGCTGTCCGAGGGCACCGGTTGCAACCTGAGTATTCTGGTTTTTGATGGCTGTTGCAACTTCGCTTGTCGAGATATTCAGTCCCGCCATTTTCTGCGGGTCAAGCCAGATTCTCATAGAGTAGTTTCCGCCGCCGAAAACCATTACATCAGCAACACCTTCAACACGTTTAAGTTCGTCTTTAATATAAATAGAACCGTAGTTTGTCAGGTCTAACTGTGTCCAGTTGCCGGATTCAGGGTAAAGTGTCAGTATAATTGCACCAGAGCCTGATGAACGGCTGATTGCGGTGACACCTGTTCTTTGAACATCCTCAGGAAGTTGTGACTGAACACGCTGAATAAGGTTCTGGACGTTCATAAGGTTAATATTTTTATCCGTACCTACTTTAAAGTAGAGGGTTAAAGTATAGCTGCCGTCAGTTGAAGTTGACGTCATATAGGTCATATTTTCAACACCGTTAAGCTTATTTTCGAGAATCGTTGCAACGGTGGATTCAATAACCTCGGCGCTCGCGCCCTGATAGTTTGCAGAAACCCTTACCTGAGGCGGGGTTACATCTGGATAACTCTCCTGCTTTAGGCTCAAAATAGAGATTAAACCAAGTATTACGATACAAAGTGATATTACCAGCGCGAATCTCGGTTTTCTTATAAAGAAAAATAACTTGTCTTTATCAAATATTCTTTTCATGAATTTTAACCCTGCTATTACTTATCTGCTTTATCTTTTTTTTCAACAATTTTTAATTTCTGACCTTCCGAGGCAATATTCTGGATACCGGACACTACAACCACATCAGAAAGATTAAGTCCGGAGTTTACAACCCAGTTATTATTAATATTTTCGCTTACTTTAATATTTTTTCTTACAGCTTTGTTATCTTCGACAGCCCAGACGTAATATCCGCTCATTGCATCGCCTTTTGTGCAGGCCTGCGGAACAGTGATAAACTTGACGAGTTTCGGGGCTGTGAGTTTAACTTTCATATAAGCGCCCGGAACGAGCCACATCTTCGAGTTGTCAAAAGTAGCTCTCATATATACAGAGCCGGAATCCTTATCGATTTTATTATCAACAAAGTTAATTGTACCTGTTTTGTCGTACCAGTTTCCGCCGTCAAACTGGACTTCAACTTTAACATCTTTCAGATGGTTGCTTGCTTTCAAGAGATTAACAAAGTCATCATTTTTCACACTGAAAGTAACATAAACAGGGTTAACGCTTGAAATGTTAACAAGCGAACCCGAGGTTGCAGTGACGTAGTTTCCTTCGGTAATATTAACCTTACCAATTCTTCCGTCAATCGGGGATTTAATAGTTGTGTAGCTGAGATTTACCTTTGCAAGTTCAAGCTGCTGGCGTGCCGCATCAAGAAGCGCCTTGTTCTGGTTTCTGGCAGCAAGGCTTGAATCAACATCTGAACGGCTGATTAAATCTTCCTTAATCAACGCATTGGCTCTGTTTAATTCCTGCTGTGCGTTTTTGAGAAGTGCGCTGTACTGGTTCACGTTTGCCGCTGAATTGTTAACCTCAATCTGGTATTCACGCGGATCTATCTGGAAAAGGGTCTGTCCTTTTTTGACAAAATCACCTTCTTTAAAATATTTTTTCAGCAAAAATCCCGGAACCCTTGCAACAAGATCAACAGAATATTTTGCCTCAACCCTGCCAGTGGCCTCTGCAGAAACATTAACAGCTTCAATATGAGGATTGTCAACCTCAACTTCTTTTGGCATCATCATTGCCTGACGCTGAATAATTGCAGCAACAAAACCTGATGCTTTATTATATATAATCGGAACAATAATTACCAGCAAAACTACTATTGCCAACTGTTTTCTTGTCAAACTTAGTTTCATACTTTTCTCCATATTAATTATCGTTAGTTCTGCACTGCCGCATGTGCACACTGCTGCTCAATAGCACACTTTTCCTTTATATATGGTACAAAAATCTGGGTTATCTCACATCCATCATATAAAGTAGTTGGTAAAAAAGATTAATAATCCTGCAAGAAAAAGAACTCAATATTATTTTGAAGCAATGGCAGAACGGCTTAAGGAAATTTCTTTTCTCAAATCATCAATAAACTCTTTCCGGTACAAAAACCCGAGGTGTGAACCGTTACTCATATACATGGAATTATCTTTTGTATACTGTTTAAGCTTTTTAAGCTGGCTGTGGTCTGCAAGGTAATCATCTAACGCATGGTAGATTTTATAATTGTCATTATTTTGAAGATAATCCGCAATTGAATGCAGACTCGCATCATATTCAAGATCTTCAATGGTTTTGTAATCACCGGAGAGAAGGTATTTTTCCGCATAGTCCTGATAATTTGTGTTGTTAACTGTTTGATAAAAATCCGAACACTTGTTGCTTTTTGATTTTTGTTCAATCGCAAAAATAACATCCGAAAGTTTCTGGTGCATAATAAACCCTGTAATAAGTTTTGCTTCCCGCTCAGAAAACGGCAGTTCATTAATTTCCCTATCTGGATCTTCTGCCTTTATTTTATAAATTCTCATAACTTTGGCAGCAGTAACCGCTGTATTATTATTAAAGTTTTCCGGACTTTTATTCCATTCTTCGCTGTTTTTATCTATTTGTTTCATCGCATAAATAAGTTCCACCGGAGGGTTTATGGAGATAAATTTGTCGATACCGAGGGTGTTATTCTTGGCTTCTTTAGCGGCAAGAAAGAGTGTTTCCATTGCACCGAAAGATGTACCTATAAGCACTTTTCCCCTGAATGTGCAATCGTATTTTGCCTGAAGCTTATCAATAATTTTTGCAGTCACGGTTTTCAGGTAATCCGCATCATAGGATGGAATTCCCGGGGCATAATTTTCCGGCATACTGTTCACAAACTCCCAGTGGAAGTGGCTTCCCTGAATTATAACAGAATACCCTTCATCATAAAAAAGTTTTGCCAGCACAACAGAATGATAAGACATAATCCCCTCGCCGATTGAGGGATAAATAATCGCCACAGGAGCATTTTTGTCTTTCTGCATAATATAACGGAAACGGTAGTCTGCACGCTCCGGAGCAATCGAAACAGCAGCTGTTTTAATTTTCTTGCTGAAACACCTGTTCCACACAGAAAGTTCATTCCATATAGAATCGTTAATCTCCGGAAGATCAAAAAGCGCTGTCCTCATAGCATCAATCACAGGCCCTTGCGGGTTGTAATCAAAAAGTATCATATCAGCAAGAAGTTTTGAGTTTTTGTTATCATAGCTTTTCAGTATAATATCATCCATATTAGCACCGCCCTTTAAAATATCGTTAAGCGCAATTTTATCAACAGGCTCCGCTTCTTCTTCCGGCGCCAGCGCTGTCACGTTAACCTCATTGTCCTCATTATTTTCAACAAGTTCTTCACCGTCAAAAAGGTTAATCTGTGTGTCTAGCACCTCTTTTCTGTCAAGGTTTGAATTTTTTATAAAATTATCAAGTCCGTAGAGTTTCCGAGCAACCTCGTAAGGATCTGCATAAGTTGTTTCAAGCGTCTTTGCAAGCGGCTGAATCTCAGTTGATTTATTCAAAGTAAGCCCCGCTTTTATAATTGCAATTATCGGGGTTGCAATATAACATGAAGGATTAAGCGCCGCATCAAGAGCCTTTCCGGCAAGCCCGCGCGGTGTGGTTGATGATATAATCGGCACAACAAGATAAGGCCCGCTTTTAATTTTACATTTTGCAAGCGCCTGCTCCATATCCTCTGCAACAGGCTCCAAATGGAAAAATCTCTTTGCAGGGTCAAACAAACCACCTAACCCTATTGTGGAATTTGTGAGAAATCTGAGGGTTTCACGCCCAGAGGCAGGAAAATCTCTCTGGATTAAACAGCTTGTAAGCCTTATCGGATATTCAATATTAGAACAAGCACACTTTATCCTGTCCATCCCGAACTGCGGCATTACAGATGCGTACAAAATATGAACAGGCTTTATCACAAATTTATTCAACTTTGAATTAAATGTAAACATCTTTCTGTTAAAGTTTTCAAACCTGTCGCGCCCCAGATACTGATAAGCATAATCAGGATATTTGCTCTGTACTGCGTCAGAATTCTCCGCCAATACCGGCACTGCAGCCAGCATCAAAATCAGACAGGCAAAGGCCGCATAATATTTTTTTCTTTTAAACATTTGTCCTCTTTAATCTTCTGATAACTGAATACGAATTACGTCCTATAATGAGCTTACTCACATACAAATGTCATTATGCCGCAAGCTATAAAATAGGAGGATTAAACTTTTTACAAAACTTTATGAATTGTTAAAAATTGATTAATTATAAAAGGTTTGTGTAAAAACAGAGTAATAATAATAATGTAAGAAGAAATGAAAATGGAAACGAAAGGAGTAGGTTATGAAATTTCTAATAAAAAAAACACCGGATGGTTTTATTAAGTCAGTCAATGATGAAATCAGCTCTATTTTAAGCCGTAACTTTGACAGTTTCTTCCCTGAATACATTTTCTCCGAAGAAATGGATAAATTTGCAATGCCTGTAGAAATCAAAGAAAAAGATAAAGAATATTACGTAAAAGCTGAACTCCCTGGAGTTAAAAAAGAAGATCTTGACATTGATATTGACAAAAACCACCTGACAATAAACGCTAAAAAAGAAGAAGAACACGAAGAAGATACTAAAGGTTACAGAAAATCCGAATTTAAGTACGGAGATTTCTCAAGAACAGTATACTTCCCTATGGATATTGATGTTGAAAAAACAGAAGCTAAACTTGAACACGGTATTCTCTCTATCATTGCGCCAAAAGTAAAAGCAGAAACCGAAGGCATTAAAAAATTAACTGTCAAGTAATTCTAAAATCTCACATCTCAACTATAGAAAGGGGCGCAGCCTGAAATCAGGCTGCGCCCCTACTATTATAAAAATTTAACCTCTTTTCTAATATCAAAAAATTTTTCAAGATATTAGAATATGTAATACTGAACAAAAAGGAGTATTACATGGCAAAGATTAAAGTGGTTGATTTTTTAATACAGGAGCTTGCAAACCTGGGCATAAGCCGTTTTTTCGGACTTCCGGGCGATTACTGTTTTAAGATAATAGATGCAGTTACTGAAAATCCGGAAACCGAATGGGTAGGCTGCACAAACGAACTTAACGCAGGATATGCAGCAGACGGCTATGCAAGACTGAACGGCTACGGAGCACTGATTACTACATACAACGTGGGGGAACTCTCTGCAATAAACGCAATCGGAGGGGCTATGGCAGAAAGCGTTCCGGTAATTCATATAGTCGGAATGCCATCCTCAAAACATATAAAAAATAATACACTTCTGCATCATAATTTCAGTACGCCAGATTATTTTGCAAGCTTTAACGCATATTCCTGCTTCACACAGGGTGCAGCAATACTTAATGAACAAAATGCAAAACAGGAAATTGAACGGCTTCTTTATCTTTTCCGGAAACACAAAAAGCCTGTCTATATTTCAATTCCGGAAGATGTCTGTGATATTGAAATAGAGGCAGTTCCGGAAATTAAAAGTGTACGGAGTGACAGACAGAAATTAAAAAAAGCAGTTGAACATGCGCTTAAATTAATTGAAAAATCACAATCCCCGATAGTTATAGGAGATTCTCTAATTGTCCGCTATGACAGCAAAAATGAATTTTACGACTTTCTGACAAAAAGCGGGCTTCCTGCAACAACACTTCTTATGGGGAAAGGGCTTCTTAATGAAAACTGTCAGAATTTCATCGGCACCTATCTTGCAAATTACGCAAACCCGAATGTAAATTATCAGGTTAACAACTCAGACTGCCCGATATGTGTGGGAACAATCTTCAGCGACTTTAATACTCTTAATTTTGATATACAAATCACCCCCGATAACGGTATCAATATACAGGGCACCTATACAATTATTCAGGGAAAACTCTATGACAATATTCTGATGAAAGAGCTTCTGAATGAGCTTTCGCAAAACATAAAAACCCAAAACCTTGATTTTATAAAAGATAAATCCTGCCCTGCGCATTCAATTATTAATGAAGAAAAGCCGCTTGACTTTGAATACATAACCTCGCGGCTGGAGGAATTTTTCAACCCCGATGACTGCATATTTACAGATACCGGCGTATTTTCATACATGATGCCTTGTATAAACTTGCCTGAAAATGCTATATGGTACTCACAGCTTTTATGGGCTTCCATCGGATGGGCAGCACCTGCCGTATTCGGGGCGCAATTAGCAGAACCGCAGAAAAGAATGATTTTACTGACCGGAGAAGGCGCACATCAGCTTACATTTCAGACATTAAGCTCTATGCTCAGGTATGAAATCAAACCTGTTATAATTGTTCTGAACAATTTCGGCTACACGATAGAACGGGTACTTTCCGGAACTCCAGAGGCGGAATTTAACAATATCCCAGACTGGAATTACACAAAAATCGCTGAAGATTTCGGCGGAAATATATGGACTGCACAGGCAAAAACAAATAAAGAATTTGATGCCGCACTCCGTCAGGCTGAACTTGCAGTGGAGGATAAGCTCTGTTATATAGAAATCTTTACCGACGAACTTGCAATCCCGCCTTTGATGAAACAGATTTATCAGAGCTGAGGTATTTCTGCGCAAAGACAGTGTATGCCTCCGTCAAAATTTGTCAAATAATCTGCAATTTCATAATTTTCACCGGAAACAAAATATATATTGTTTTCATCTACATAGGGTTTTAAACTGTCTTTAAACATTTTTTCAAAACTGAATCCTGTCCTGCGTTCAGTATCAGGTGTAATTCCACACTGCCTGTCAAGCAGTGATTTATTTGTAATATAAATAATCTCATTTTTGTTGTTTTCAAGAGCTACGGCATTTACATAATTCAAATTGTAAACAAGCCCTGTACTTTTTGTAGAAGGTTTAAATTTTACATCATAAATTCTTGCAGGCACACTAATCGGATTGTACCCGTGGTCAGAAAGGACTTTTGCAGTTTTAGAAGGTTTTTCATGGAAATTTTTGCTGACTGCCTCCTTAAATCTTGCCAGAATTACTCTCAGGTTTTCGTTTACAATTCTGAAATCTTCTGTACGTTTTATGCCTTTTTCAAGTTCTGCCACCGTTAAATCATCGTCGCAGACAAGAACATTTTTGTTAGTCAAAGGCCTGATACCTAAATCAATATGATAATCCATCTGCGGAATAATACAGACATTTTCCGCACAGAACCTTGACTTCAATTTATCAACCCCGAGCAGTAATTCAGCATTTTTGCCGGCAATTAAATCGTTTTTCGCCCCGTTTTTAACAATAAAATAGTTACCTCCGGAAACATGGTTCTGAGCAAGAATACCCTGAAACTTTTTAAAATTTGAAAGAAGCCACCCCAGACCATCTGCCCGCCACGGATAATAAACCTTTCCGTCAGGTGTAACCCCTGCAATATCCTGAGCCCAGCAGGTTGTATAAGGATACCGGTCAAGAACATTCTCAAAACCATCCTCAACCAGATCATCATGTCTGGCAAGCCAGACTTTAAAACCTTTTCTGTCGCCTATTTCTTTGAGTTCTTTTGCGATATTTCCTCTGTTGCTGGTCATAGCAAGCGCCCTGAGGCGTCTTGCGTCATAGCCTTTGAATGCGGGGTTGTTATTATACGGAGAAATCTGCATACCGAATAACAAACCCGTAAATATATTTTTTTGCGCTTATTTTAATAAGAAAGAACAGCCTGCTTTGATAATTCTTCCAGACGTGATTTAACCTCATTCATATCTGCTGCATCAACCCTGCCGCGCGCGTTATCCCTAAATTTGTTTCGCTGTGTAATCGCGCCGTTTTTGTCGATGTTATAATCATATCCGTATGAATTTACATCCTTTTTTCCTTCAAATGACGCATCTTCAAACTTCCCGTTCTTATCCAGCCTGAAAGATACTACCGGATGACGATTTGTTGTGTAGCCGCTTTCCTTATCATGATAATACTGATATACGTGGAATAAATTTAATTCTCGCGGATATGCTTTTGCAACTTGGATGGTTTTATCATTAAACAGTGCATCTTTCACATCTGCAAAACTTTCTTCCGCATCTGTAGGCTGCCTTTTTGCGGCAGGAGTTTTCGCAGGCTTAGTTCTAGATGAAAGTGCAGATTTTGCCGAAGCCTGTTCCGGCAGATTAATTTTGTCATTAATTTTTAAACTGTTCATCTCATCTATTGTATCGAGATTATTGAGTTTTGCGATAAGAAGCATGTATTCGCTGATTTCCTGATTAGAAGCCTTAGGGTTATTGAGTTCTTTTTTAGCAAGCCCCCAGAGGCTGTCGCCCTTTTGCAGTTTGTGCTCCTTCCCCTGCTTCACATCCGGAAGCTTCTGCATCATGTAACTTATGTACGCCTGTTCCTTAACCTTGTCAACCATAACTTATCCCCTTTATTTTTTCCCCAATTAACCCGGTGCCGTTTATTCCCCTGATATTTAAAACCGGCACAGTTTTATATTTATATTAATATTAAAACTTTTCATTTATAAAAATTGCCTTATAATAAAAATATGAAGAAGTCATTTTTATTAATTCTTATATTAGCAGCTGGCTGTGCCGGTGTAATTGCGAACGAGCGCACCGATAACGGATTTAGTAAAAAATTTACGCAGAAATTCAAGAACTGTGATGTTTATATAGAAAATGCCACATTTAATATGGCCGGAACAGTATTTCACGACAGCAAGCAAATACTAGGCAGAAACGGAAAAAACTGCGAATATTTACAGGTTACAGGAACGGCAAACGGAATTCTTACGGTAAGCTGTTCTTTCAATGAAGCACTTTCAAGGGATTTATATAATGCTCTTTTAATAAAACCTGATTACAGAGCGGGAATTAACAAAACAGAGGAAATCTGGCAAAAAGCCATGCAAAACCCGCAAAACTGCACATACAAACGTTCAGAATACTACAGCAAGGGCTTTCAGATTGATCCGGAGTATCTACCCGCATTTAATTAAAGTTTTGTAAAAATTTAACTGTAAGTATTAAAGATTTTCAAAAAATCCTCCGTCTTAATTTCCTGTGAAGTTAAAAGGAGTATTAATTATGTACGATTACGAAAATCTTAAAGAAACCATTGAAGGCAGAAAACAAGAAAATTACGAAGCTTTAAAAGCTGAAATTTCAGGTATTGAAGCTTTTATTGAAAAATGCCTCAAAGTTGTATTTGAAAACTCTTCTTCAAAATCAGAAAGAGATTTCAACGTAACCTCACTTTAAATTATGCGTTAAGATAAGAGGAGAATAAGTTCAATAAATTTGAACTTATCGTCCACTTATCTTTTCCTTTTTATAAATTCAACATTTAAGAGGATTGCGCTAAATAAGTGCTGTAATAAAATTATAAATATGTTCAGATGTACTGTATGTCAAAGATTATATGCCGCCCGCGTTGACTACTGCGACTGCGGGAACGATACATTTGAGGAAATACATGTTGAGGCAGCACCTCAGAATTCTCCGAAAACTTTTACTCTGCAGGATATACTGTCACGGGGAATTTTTGCTGTTTGTATTTTACTTTCTATATACGTGCTGTTTTTTACCGGCACAAAAAATGTACACAGAAAATCCGAACCGGTTCGTGAAAAAACTGTTCAGGCCGTAAATATTCCATCTATTGACAGTATCTGGGATAATACCCCCGCTCAGTCTACAGTTTCGAACGGAGGAAGCGAAATAGATATTTATAAAAAAGGGCTGCAAAATCTTTTTTACTCAAACCTTGCAACAAAAACAATTCAATCCTCCGGAGAATGTGAAATAGAATTCAGAATTGCCTCTGACGGTTCGCTTACAAACCGAAAAATGTATAAAAGACAGGGCGATAAAATTTTTAACAAAACTATTCTTGACATGCTAAAAAAAACGGCTTCTTATAAAACCCCTCCTGCGGATTACACCGGCGAAAAAATAAAAGCTTATGTTTATACAAACAACGATGAGATAAAAATATTTATAAAATAATAAAGACGCTAAGACAATAAGTGAGCAAAAAGTGAGAACCATTCCCCCCCTTCACTTATTTATTGAGTTTATCATCTTTTAAGCAAACTGCAATATTTTCACTCGCTGTCATTTTTTATATTTTATAATCTGTAAGACAACCGATTTGTTAATATCAGGCTTTAAAACAGCCACTGATGCAGTAATCACAGCAAGTCCAGCTGCCGCACATATTAACAGTATAACAAGATTTTTTTTACTCATACCAGTGCACCCTTTCAAAATCATTATAATCATCAGGCGATGAATAACTGGTTTCATACCAGATTAAAAACGCCCCTTTAACGTCTGTAAATTTTCTCTCTGAACCCTCCGGAAATGCCAGAAAATCTTTTCCTGCATAGCTTTGTATAAGCGGTATCATTGCTTCTCTTACTTTTTCAGAGTAACCCCAGTTTGTACAGTTTACTTTTATCTTGGAAATAGTTTTTCTGCTACTTACCCGAAAAGAGAAAGTAACAAGAGTGCCCATAGGAGCCGCAATCTGGCTTTCATCCATAATTCTGTTCTGCAGACTGCTGCGCCAGTTGTTCCAGGCAATTGTTTCTTCCCTGCGGGTAAGCTTTTTAGGCTTTTCCTCAACAGGATTTGTAATATTTTCCACCCGCGTCTGAATACCGGAATTTTCAGAAGGAGTTTTAACCCTTTCAGAAATCTTCTGCCGCGTATTTGAAACATTACGTATTCCGTACCCGCTCGCCTGTCTGTAAAACTCAGAAGGCTCAATATGGACTTCTCTTGTAACGGGCTGCGCGGAATCCACAGGTGCAAGTTCTGTTCCGGACTGCGTATCCTGCACGGGTTTACCGGAAAATCCTATTTTAAATAAATTAATATTGCCGGTTGACTTCGGCTCCTGATAGGATTTTGCAAGCTTAAAGTCTTTCTTTTCCATTACAAACGGGGCATGTACGGACGGCTCAAATGCCAGAACGCACAGGTTAATAAATACAAATGCAATTACTACAAAAACTTTAAGCCATGTCATAAGATTAATCTTTATCTATTTTTGCAAGCAGTTCATCGCAGGCATAAATATCAAACTGCGTCTGGCTGAGCATTAAAGTTTCCGCAATCAGAAGCGCGGTCGGAACAAGTGCGGCAATAACACTAAGGCCTATTCCCTGCAAATCCCCGCCAATTTCTGTCATAAAATATGACACGTTCATTGAAAATTCAATAAATATTATAGAACAAGCAATTGCAAGATAACGGTTTTTATCAGCGGTAAGCTTTCTGACACCCTCAAGCCCGAAGATATTTACTGAATGCTGCCTGTAATCGCTGAAGCCGTCCTGCTTTATAACCTGCGAGGCTTGAATTTTCTTGGACGCCGTAAAAGCACTTACAAATCCAAAAAATGCAAAAATAATTAAAAATGTTGCAAGAACAAGAAATATCGGGCTGAAACGCAATCCCGAAATCCTTACCCAGCCTGCGGCCTCCGGGAAACACATAGCAAGGGTATTTGATACTCCGTATGCCAGAAAAGGAGCTGTTAAGATACCAACAAGGATTTCCCCTCCGGACTTAAGCTGGAGATTAAACAGTCTGTCCCTGATGTTTTGAATTTTAGTTTTGCCGAGGCTGTTTATGTACCGGTCAATCCACTGTCTGTAGGCTTTCAAAACAGCTTCAAAATCCTCTCTGTATTCAAATTTGTTTAATGTAGCGCTCCATTCGGAATTGTTGCATTTAAAATACCCGCAGCTAATGGCAAGTGTAGCCATAATACCGACAAAGAACAGCGATATAAACAGTGCAAATGATATGAAATTATTCAAATTCATAAAATAAACAAGGTTCACCGCATAAATTCCGAGAATAAAAATTGTCGAAATAATAAGCATAAAATTCTGTGCAAATCTTGTGGTTTTTGCAAGATCTTTCACCACATTATTCTGCAGGTAAAGATAAACGCCCTGCTTCAGCATAAGGCAGATACCAAAAACTATAACCGCATAAGCCGCCCAGACTTTAATATTTGTCGGAAGATAAAGGTATTTTTCAGCCTCCTGAATAGTAAGCCCCATTAAGTAATTTGCCACTGCAAAAGAGCTGAAAATTGCACTCACAGCAAGTGCTATATGCAAAAAGATACTGTTTCTGGTATTTGCGGAAATTTTATTTTTCAACTCATTAATAGAATAAGCAACCTGCTTTATAATCCCGACACGCGCATGTTCAATAGGCTCGCGCTGTTTTTCGATTTTTGCTCTGGTTATCGCTGCCGCATCATTTCCGTAAATCTGCTTAAGGTCGCTTTCGTTCAAATCCTGATTTACGGAAGAAAAACCTGAAACAGCAGGGTTTCCTGCAGCCAAAACCTTTACACTAATAAATTCTGTTGTATCCGCAAAGACAATTTTACAAATATTGTTAACTTCAATCTTCTGCAGCGGTCTGCCCTTAAAAAGAATTTTTTCATTGCGGAAGTTATTTGTTACAAAGCATTTTCCGGTAATACTATCCACCTGCACAGTGAGCAAAACATCATAGCCTGTATCTATGTTAAAGTCGCATTTTTCGTTATTGCCGATATTTATTACATCTTTGTCCTCAAAAGTTTTTTCCTGTTTTGAAGATGAAATTACAATAGTCATAAATTACCTCGTAGAATTATCTGTCAAGAGCGTGAATAAAGGATTTTACAGCCTTATCCGAATTTTGTTCGGGAGATACAATGAGTTTTTTCTCGCCGAGAACAGGAGTAAGCGTTTCTTTTACCCTGTCGAGTTTTTCCGGATGGGCGTATAAAAACATCATCGCAAGATCAGGAGCATATTTCTGAACATTTTTTACATTTTCAGGAAGCGTTTCCCAGTTAATCTGTTTTTCCACAGCTCCCTCATTTTCCAGATCACCGATAACAACAACAGCCGGAAGGTATCCATTCTTTTTCATCTCAAGCGCATGGGAAAAAGCCTTCTTTAACCCTACACCGTAAGCTGTACCGTAATCTTTTTCATCATAAGCAGTGAAGGCATCCATAGCTTTTTCAATTCCGGAACCGTTAAACGGCGCACCTTCGTATATAAGATAGGAATCCTCCGAAACTTTCAAAATTTTAATCAAATCCTCGGGATCAAGAATGTTACAGATTTGTCTGAGAAGTTTTTTCTGCTCCGGCAGCTTTTTCTGGTTTGAAGCAGATGAATCCACCACAAAAATTACCGCAGCCGGTTTGAAATCGTCCACCTTAACATTTTTCAACCCTGTCCATATAAGTTTTCCGGCAATAGAAAGAGCCAAAATTAAAATACCCGTAATTATTAATCTTCTATTCATAAATACCAATTCTCTTTTAAAATATTTATATCATACTTTTTGACTTAAAGCAATATTGCCATAAGGTTTTTAGTTGTGTTATAATCTGAAAGCAGACAAGGAGAGAGTATGGAAAAATTTTTCGAATTTGCAGTGGTATTTGTAACGGCCTACCTGATAGGGTCAATTCCGACAGGATATATAATTGTCAAAACTTTTACAGGACAGGATATAAGAACAATCGGCTCCGGCTCTACCGGCGCTACAAATGTAAAAAGGGTTATGGGCAAAAAATGGTTTTTCATAACTCTGCTGCTTGATGCGTTCAAGGGTGCACTGCCTGTTATCTTAGCAAAATTTTTTACAACAACCTTTACAGGAATAGGACTCCTGCCTGTTGTGGCGGCGATTGCCGTAATTCTCGGCCACAGCAAGTCAATCTTTTTGAAGTTCACCGGCGGGAAGTCCGTTGCGTCAGGCGTCGGAACTATTCTTGCGCTTAACTGGATTGTAGGTCTGTTAATTGCTGCAGTTTGGGCTGTTATTACATATACCTCAAAATATGTTTCGCTCGGCTCGATTATAGCGCTTGCATTGTCGCCGGTTTTAATGTGGTGGTTTGGTGCACCGGCTGCATATATAGCTTACTGTGCACTCGGAGCGGTTTATATAATCTGGCTTCACAGAAGCAACATCAAACGGCTTCTTAAAGGTGAAGAAAACAAAGTGAGGTAATTAAAAAAAATGGATTATACAGTTATACTTATTGCAATTGCAGTTATTGCGGCACTTTTTATCATCGGCAAAATCTTTGCAATACTTACAAAAATGCTTTTCGTAATAATTATAGTAGCGTTAATTGCAGCCGGGGCATTTTTCTGGTTTAACAACAGAAACGCCGCACCACAAGCCTCTTCCCCGCAGAGTGCCTGTACTGTCATTGGAATAGCCGCATAATAACCAGCCAGCCGCAGCCCAGTATTAAATACTAAAATTTCTCAGTCCCCCCCCCAAAAAAAAATTTAACCTTTAATCATTTGATTGAGAATACTGTTCCTGTTGTTTCCAAGCATTGAAGGTTCATGAGTTTTTTCAGTTTCATCTTTAACCGGAGCGGCATTTTTAGGTTTAACTTCATAAGATTTTATAGAACGTTTGCCGGTTAATCTCTGCATAAAGTTGTAGTAACCTTTCAGAGCTCCGGTTGCATTATTTTGCTTTTCTTCGATGGCAAGAAGTTCATCCCTTGTGTGCGGTGTAATTGTCATACCTACAGATTTTCTTGTAAGGATTTCGCTTATCGTTGTATCTGTGAGTGTAATCCAGCTCATACCGAGAAGCGATGCGTTGTACTGTTTCTGGAATGTATTGTTGAACAGGTCAATCAACAGTGTTGAATAGAACAATCTTGAACACTCCTGAACAAATCTTTCTTTAGCTTTTGTTTCAGCGCCTTCTTTGTCATTTCCATTGGATTTTAGCATAACCATATTATAGTTGTCTGTCATCAGGAACCACATAGTAGCAGCTGTTGCGGCAGTTTTTGCAAGGTTTGCAAGTTCATGGTTCGGAACTGATGACATTGTATCCGTATTGAAGGCTTTCATAATATTATCTTTTACAAATTCCTGGAATTTCTCTTTGCTATAGCCTTTCTTAGTTGCTTCCGCCCCGATTTTTTCAATACTTTTTGCAAGAGATGCAATATCTTTTACCGGAGGTTTCGGGGTTTTCTTATTCGTAATAGCTTTAATACCTTTATCCACCAGCTTATATGGCAGTGTAACCGTATTCCAGACAAACTTGAACGGAGCAATTACAAAATCTACAAGAGGTTTTGTCTTTTTATCTTTAACGCCGAGGCTGATTGAGCCGTCAGCGTTTCTTGCGGTTGCGGCTACCTGCTCATACTTATCTGCAAGTTCGGTAAAATTATTTTCTCTTAATACATTCACAATTTCGTCAAACTTCTCGCCTGAAATTCTGAAATCCTGAATCTGTGTAAGTGATTTGTATTTTTTCTTAAATGGTTCAGTGATAATTTTTATAGTATCCTCAACCCCAGGAATGTATTTTTTAGCGCCTTTCACAGCAAATCCTGCTGCAATAACCCCTGCGGAGGCTTTCATCACGGTATTGAATGAAAGGAGAGGTTTTTGCGGCTCTTTAGGGCGGGAAGCAGGTTTCGCATCAGACTGGAAGGAGAGCGGCTTAATATCTTTTTCAGGTGCATTGTTCTTTTCATTTTCTGCGCGGGCTTCTTCCGGTGTAAGTCTTGTAATATGTTTTCCATTTCTCAATCGGGAATAAGTTTCCGTAAAGAGTGTTGTTGCTCCGGTCATAAGCATACTTCCTGCTGCAGACTGGTTGATAAACTTATTTAATGCGCCAAATGTTACAAGCATCAGATAAGCGTTCATAACAAGGCGGCTCATTTCCTGACGAAATCTTGCTTTCTTTTCTTTTTTAGCGGCAGCAGGATCATCATCCATCATACGGGAAAGGTTATAAGCATCCGTAGCTAAAAGAATTGCCGGCGGAAGGCCTGACACCATACGACACAGCGCTCTTTCATGCTTGGTATCATAATTTCCGGTTGCAGGATCAAACATTTTTACCGACTGCTGGAAAAGTTTTGATGAAATCTCACTATCAGGTTTATCTTTCAACTTTGTAGCAGTTTCGCACAAACCTTTAAGAGAACTTACTTCTGATTCGATTTTTGAACGCTGTCTTATATTTTTGAAAAAGGGTTTTTCTAAAACTTTCTGCGACCATTTTTTAAACGGCTTAATTTTTCCGATAAGTTCCACAACGCCGTTAAGGATGTCAAACGGAAGAATTTTGAACGGATAAATTAAACCATCCCATATAAGATGAGGGATGGTCTTTTTACGGAAAGTGATTTTATCACCGTCAAATCTGACGAGTTTCCCAGCCAATTTTGAGGATTTAACATGGTCATAATGTTTTTTAACCATGTCGCCTAAATGCCCTTTGGTTTTATCAAAAAGAACGCTTGCGCTGTATGTAACCTCTTTGTCCTGTGCAAACATAAGTTTGTTAACAGCTTTAGATATAGAAAGACCTTTAAATGATAAATCAGCTGAATTATTATTTAAAGGTCTCTTAATATCTCTATTAAATTTTTGAACGGAAGGAACAGGAGCCTGATTAGGGGATAGTATCCCGTAATCCTTTTGCTTTGGCCGTATTATGTACTCCGTTTTTCCTACTAGCATATTCTTGTCCTTCCCTTCAGATATTTTTAATCGAAAAGAAAATTTTGACAAGTCCATAAGGGCAAAAAATTTACGTTATTTAACAATAAGTTAAAACTTGCATACTACAAGCATTCTAGCATAATTAGGACTTAATAATTCTATCTTAACCGAATAATCCGCCGAGGAAATTACCGGCTTTTTCAAGAAAACCACCGCCGCCGGAGCTGCCATCGCTTCCGCCTCCGATTGCGCCCATAATATTTCCGGCAGTATCTGTTATGCTGTTTAACATTCCGAACACATTCCCTGTAGATGAGGTTTCTCCGCCTCCGCCTGTACGCATATTCTGCATTGCATACATTTGCAACTGTTTTTCCATATTATTGTATTCTTTTTTGCTAATCATGCCGTTACCGTCAGTATCGGCCATCATAGCGTTAAAGTTATTTACTCCCCACATCTGTGCGGTTTGTGTTAACTGTTGTGCATACTCGGCAGTTTTCTGCATACCAGCTTCATACTGATACTGTGCAGAAGCAGCCCTTCCGGAGTTACTCAATTCGGCTCTGCTCATGCCTGTATTTCCAACTGTACTGTATTTATTCACAATATTGCCTGCAGCACCGCCGTATTGCATGCCTTTAGAAGCCATCGAGCCGGCGGGACGCATATAACTGAATCCGTTTACGCCTGGTGTCATAGTATCCTTTTTCCTTTTATATACTTTATATATATTTAAAAACTAATTAGTATATAAAATTGCCTGCATACATGTATTATGCCCGCTTTAAGGGGTTATTTAACAGGGGTTTAGGCCAATTTACAAAACTTAATATTTATAAATTTGCAAGAATTTTTACGATTAAGGCTTTAAACTTTTCTTTTGTTTTATTTGTTGTGTCAATAACTTCTGCGTGCGAGAGTTTCTCACCGTCGTGGGTGCTTGCAGTATTTGAAATACAGCTGATACCGAGAACTCGCATACCGCAATAGTTTGCGACTATTGCCTCCGGAACTGTTGACATCCCGACGGCGTCTGCCCCGAGAAGCCTTGCCATCCTGATTTCGGCCGGCGTTTCATAAGACGGGCCTGAATTTGCAAGATAAACACCCTCTTTTATATCAATTCCAAGTTCTGACGCGCATTTTTTTGCTGCATTTCTCAAATCTTTTCTGTAAATCTCTGTCATATCAGGAAATCTTTCGCCAAAGTCCGGATTATTCGGGCCGATAAGCGGATTTGTACCCATAAAGTTTATATGATCTTTAATAAGCATCAAATCAGACGGAACATAACTTTCATTAACTGCTCCAGCTGCATTGGTGAGAATAAGCGTTTCTACGCCGAGTTTCTTCATAACCCTGACAGGATAGGTAATTTCATGCATTGAATGTCCTTCGTAAAAATGATTTCTGCCCTGCATCATTACAACATTTTTTCCTGCAATTTCCGCAAAAACAAGTCTGCCTTTATGTCCCTGAACAGTGGATTTTATAAAGTTAGGAATTTCACTGTAAGGTATGGCAAATTTGCAGTATTCATCAGCAAGTTCTCCAAGACCGGAACCAAGTATAATCCCAACCTGCGGTTTAAAATTCTCTGTACGTTCATTAATAAACTTAATTGTATCTTCCATATAAACACTCCCTAATCACTAAAAAAGCGGAACAACAACTTATGGCTGAATATTCCGCTATTTACAAACTTCTAAAAAACTTATTAACCTACCAGACGGTTATCATCAGCTTCAGATGCTTTTACCATAATGGCATGTTCCACAGGATTTTCTCTTGTGTATCCTGTATCGTAATTTTCTTCAAAAACAAAATCATCATGAGCTTTTTTAGCCTGATTTTCATCAACTAATTTTTTTGCAAGTTCTGCAATCTCATAAACAAGCTGGTATCTGTTTTCGGTATTTTCATTCAAATCCCAGGCTACTTTTATAATCTGTTCCATTCTAAACCTCACATTTCTAATCCGGTTTGCGGCTTGCGTATACGCATCCCGCGTACAAATCACCTTTAGTATTTTAATAATATAATATAAAAAAATTTTTCGCAAGTAGTAAAAAAATCCGGCTTAAGGTATAATTATGGCATGGATAAAAAAGCAAAGCTTCAATTATTTTTATGGCTAGAGGCAATTGTGTGGATGCTGATACTGACGCTTGTTATAGGAGGCATCCGGTATCACAATTACAAAAAGAAGGCAGAGCTTAAGACTTACCAAATATTTCTGCAAGACGTTGACGGGCTTATTGTTGGCTCGCCGGTAAGAATGATGGGGCTGCAAATAGGACATGTTGAAAAAGTTAAGATTGTTGCAGACCATGTTTATGTAAAGTTTGTACTTGAGGACAAAAATCTTACCCTGCCCAAAGGTGTTATTGCAACCGTAGAATTTAACGGACTCGGGGGGTCAAAATCACTTGAACTTTACGAGCCGACAAAAGAAAGCCTTGCTTCCAACAAACTTATTGCAGTCAATAAGCCTATGCGCCTCAACGAAGCACTCAGTCTCCTTGATGACATGTTTAATAAACTAGGCTCAATCATTGTAAGATGTTCTCATTTTATGGGCGAGGTTTCGGCATTTGCACCTGTTAAAGAACCTGTATCCATCGAGGATGAGCAGCAAAACCTTGACAATCTTGATGAAAAGCTTGAACTTGTCAGACAAAACCGCCTGAAATTTAAAAATCTAATAAAGGAGTTAAAAAAAGATGAACAAAGCGAAGGTAAGAATAATTGATAATCCGGTAATTCTACAGAATCTCTGTACTATGCGCGACAAAAACACAGACTCGCAGGGGGTGAGGATTGCCACAAGGAAGATTACACGCTGTCTTCTGTATGAAGCTGCCAAAAATCTTCCGCTCGTTGATATAAAAATAACAACCCCATTAATGGAATTTACTACAAAAACAATTGACCCTGACATAAACCTTATTATCTCGCCAATTTTAAGAGCCGGTTTAATTTTTACTGATGAGGCAATCGATATACTTCCGCAGGCCTGTATCCGGCATATCGGAATGTACAGGGATGAAAAAACCCTTAAGCCTGTCTGGTACTATAATAAGGTTCCGATGGAAGCACCTGAGCCTGAAAAATTTTATATTTACCTTACAGATCCTATGCTTGCGACAGGAAATACACTCATCGAGGCAATAAAACTCTATGCTGAAAAAGGCATTCCTATTGATAATATTAAGATAATCTGCATAATCGCGGCGCCTGAAGGACTTGAAAATATCCACAAACTTTATCCGGATATTGAAATTATCACAGCGGCGGTTGACGATCACCTGAATGACAAAGGCTATATTCTTCCGGGAATGGGCGATGCAGGCGATAGAATTTTTAATACTTAGCGTCTTATCGTCTTTTAATTTCCATATTGTAAAATTATGTAAAAAAACTGCTTTATTTTTTAAAGTTTATTTTTTAGTTGCCGTTATTTTTTCTGTGTAGAAGTTAATAGAGGTGTATGGAATGGAATTAAAAATCGAAAGCACAGCCTCTGCTAAAAAATCAGCAGCAACACAGCAGACAGATACAGAAAAATTAAAAAAAGAGGCAAAGGCAAGAGGAGAATATATTGTAAGTCTGAGCGGCAGCGAAAAAGGTTTGTTTGCAATCGCTCAAAAATTTAAAATGTCACTGACAGATTTTAAAAACATGACAGGACTTACAAAAGATACACTTCAAAAAGGTCAGGTTATTAAAAATATTCCGACAGCAAAAATAGAAAGTGGAATGGGGCTTGCCGCACTTGCCCGCAAAAACGGTATGACTCTTAAAGAATTCACCGAATTAAACGGCATAAAAGAAAATTACAAACCGCAAAAAGGCGAGTACTTTTATGTTTTTCCTAACAAAAACAAACAAAAGCCGTCTCAAGCCGCAAAATCAACACAAAAGGCAGCCCCTGCAAAAGCCGCACCTAAACAGGCTGCACCAAAGCCAAAACCTGCGCCTAAAGCGACTTCTATGAGTGCAGAAAAAATTGCAGCAGGTTTGGAACAGGCTGCCGATGACTACAGAGGAGCTGTAGGAAAAGAAGCATTTGATAAAGTATTTAAACAAATTAACAAAAATAACGTCATTGATGTTATTAAAAATTTCAGGGAAGAAAACGGCAAAAGCTTAATTAATATGATTTCTGACGAATGGAGCAGCAGCAAAGATGCAAGAAAAGCTGCCATGACAAAAATTTTCGACCTTGTTGCAGAAGAAACAGGAAATTCAAGCAAAAATTTAAGAGAAGAATTTATAAAAGAGCTTAATGATGAATTTGATTCCTGGGGTTTTGTCTCAACAAAAAAAATGGACAAAATCATTGACGGAATGATAAATCCCGAAAAAAGCAACGGAACCCCGGTGAAAAAATCCGCAAAAACACGCACCGGCAACACCGGAAGCGCAGCTTCCCACCTGAGCGGAAAAGCTTATCCAAATGAAATTTTCTACTCGACAAACGGAGGTAAAAGTAAAGATATTACCCCGTCAACAATGACCTCTATAAAAGACAGGGAGGGCAACTACGTAAATGCCGGAACATTAAAATCCTGGGCCATCAGCGGAGGCAAAAGAGATAAAGGTTTTAAAGATGTTAAAAATCCGTTTATAATGCGGCCTCTTCCTAATTACAACACCGAAACCCGAAAAATTGAAGCGGTAACAGAGGTGCTGGAACCCACATCCGGCGGCAGTTTAAACGGGAAAGTTGTTATACTGAACCCCGGACATGGCGGTTATCAACAGGCAAACGGCTATTTTGATGCCGGTACTGTTCTTTCAGTTAAAAATGCAGAAGGAGAAGAAATGCCGATTGAAGAATGGCGGGTTGCCCAGAGCTATGTTGAAAAGCTTTCCGATAATCTCAGAAGCCGCGGTGCCAGCGTAGTTATAGTATCCGGTGCAGTAAGAAACGGCGGAATGGCTGCCCAAAAATATATTGAAAATATGCTTGAGGGCAAAAAAGGTGATGACAGTGTAAGAGATTTAATGGCTTCCACAGATAAATCCAATATGTTATTTCTGTCAGTCCATGTCGAATCAGCCAAGGAAAAACCTGATGAAAAAAAATGTACTGTCAGATACACAAAAGATATTGATAAACAACTTGCCGATAATATTTATAAACATGTAAATCAGGGGTTCAGAGCTTTAACACCGGCTCCCGATCAGGATAATCTATATGTCAACCGAGCAGCTAAAGGAATCCCTTCATCACTGCTTGAAATAGGTAACATTGCAAATGAAAAAATTACAAATTCGCTGCTTTCAGACTTTGACCAGAAAAAATATGCGGAATGTATTGCTAATGCAATTGAAGAAACTATGCTTAAGTAAAAAGAGGTTTGGAATGACAGAAATTAATTTTAATTTTAAAAGTCAGTCACCGCAGCAAAAACCAGAAGGTCATAAAGTTAAAGCTGGCGAAACCCTATATTCTATTGCAAAAACAGCCGGTATTTCCGTCGAAGATTTAAAAAGAGCCAACAATCTCGAAGGAAACACACTCTCTATCGGTCAAATTTTGACAATTCCGTCAGGCGGTACCAGAACAGACCGGAACGAGATTTCCATGATGCCCGAGATTTCTGATGCCCAAATTGAACAGAACAACACAAGAGCCCGATATATAAAAATAACCAGACACCAGCCTTACACTATCCAAAAAGGCGACAACCCTTCGGCAATAGCAAGAAAATTTGACGTTGAAGAAAGAAACATTCTATCCCTGAACGGACTGAATGAACAGACAGCAACAAGATTACAGCCCGGTGATGTTCTAAAAATTCCGGACAGCAGACACGCAAAAAACATTAATAATCTTAACGATGCAGCAAAAGCAATGGGGGTGAGCGCTGATTTTATAAAAAGGTTAAAAAGAATTGAAGACGGCAACAAATCCGACGGGAAACCTTTTACCGACACTCAATTCCATAACACTCCATACATAGATGACGCCGGTAATAGGACAATAGGTATCGGACATGTCTTACAAAGAGGCGAAAAAACAAGACTTTCCAACAAAGAAGTACTTGAACTGTTTGTAAATGATATGCTTAAAATGGAAGAAAACCTCTGGAGCGTTCTCGGCGGTAAAAAGAACTATGACAAACTTCCGCAGAGTATAAAAGAAGCGCTTCTTGATATGACTTTCAATAAAGGCACCGCAATAATTGAAGATACAAAAGGCCTCGTCTGGACCCTTAAAAGCGGTAAATATGAGGCTGCAATTAATCTTATGACAAACAACAAGACGCAGAAAGGCAAAGAAATGAGCGGATTAAGCAAACGTCGCCTCTTTGATATTTCTACTGCTGCAAAAATGTATAAAGGCAGCGTTCCGCAGTCCATAATAAACACCCAGCAAAAGGTTTACAACCATGGCGTAGAACTTCTGCGCAAAGAGTGTGCACTGGGATATAAAAAGCTAAAAAATCCAAAAATTTCCCAGCAACAGTATTTCTTAAATCAGCTTGCAGGCTACAACAAAGAGGCACTTGAATTTTCAGACGGGAAAATAAAAACTATAAACAGGTAACAATTTCGCCGACCGTTTCACCGTGAAGTGTTTTTATGGAATGGTCGGCGTCTATATTAGCCCACCTGAGGTTTTTAAGACTATCAAGAACAACAAGTTCACGTGCTTTCATATCACTGTCGCAGATTTTGACAACAAGAGCTTCTTCTGTTTCTGTATTAACAACTATACATAGTCCGCCAGCACCGACTTTTGCAACAAGTTTATCTGAATTTTCCATAATTTTTGTATCCAGTCTGTTTTCACCGCCGATTATGTAAGGACAATTAAGAAACGCCAGCTTAATCTTTTCATAACGCGGATTGCAAAAGAGATTCAAATACCCCTTTGCCATATTTTCAAGAGGCATAGACATAATAGGCACACCGCAACCGTCTTTTGTCACAGGGTATTCTTTTTTAAGACCGCACAACTCTGAAATACGCTTTTTGATTGCAACCTGAAGCGGATGCTCTTTATCTTCGTAATCAGACAAATTCCAGTTGTTCATTTTACATAACCCGAGCATCATAATATGCTTACCGACACAGTTGTTCTGGAAAATATTTTCTTTTTTGCCTTCCAGAAGAAGCTTTTCCTGTTCGGTTTTCGATATAGGTTTATGCAAACCGCAGTGCAGGCAGCTTTCATCAAGCTCTATTTTTTTTAAAAGATTAACCGCAGTTTCAACATGAATTTTTTCACCGGCGTGAGAAGCACAGCAAAGAGCAATTTCTTCCTGTGTCATATTGTATTTAATATCCATACCGTAATCAATAATAAGTGCAGCCTGCAAAGGTTTTGCACAGGAACGCAGATAGAAAGGATACCCGTTAGTTTCGCCGTTACTGTCTATAACATGTTCCTTATCAGAAACTAATACAAAACCTGAATGTGCCTGCTCAACAAGCCCATCTCTTATATATTTAACTAAAAGTTCCGGTTCACTAATCATATTTATCCTTTACAAGATCTAATAACTGCATCAATCTTTGTTTAAGAGCTTTGTTTTCCTTTTTAAGTTCTTCAATCTCGTTGTCGTAATCTTCTCTTTCCTGATCAGGGAGTCTTGCAGATACCATTTTGTCACTGTCGAGAATAAATCTTCTTCTTGCATCATTTTTGAGAATAAAAAGGGTTTTTACGTTTTCTTCTGTAACAAAACCTAAATCTACAAGAACTTTTCCGAAAAGTTTGTGCTCCATCCTGTCATCAAGCCGGCGCTGCTCCATAATAGCATAATCCAGCTGATCTATGGTTATAGAGCCGTTAATTCTGTAATATTCACCGGTTTTAAATTTTCCTGCAATAAATCCCGCCATTGCAAGAATTTCCGCACTGTCAGGAACTTCTATGTAATTTTGCTCAATACAGAATATACAGTGCTTAGCAACTTCTTCCATTGAAAGAAATGTATTAAGGGAAATTTCAAGTATACTATATCCTTCATAACAGAGGTTTAAAAAATTATAAATATTAGTATCCAGCCCGCTCATCTTATTCCACATTTCAGTTTTGCCCATAAAAGTTACAGTCGGCACAAAAGTAGAAAACAATTTATCGGAATTTTTAACAATATAGCGCTCACAGTGATAGTTCTGCATATTATGATGCAGTTTTAAATATACTACCTGCTTAACCCAGAGGGGATACTCAAGCAATTTACTCAGAAATAAGTTAAAAATATTTTTCTTCATCTAAACCTCAAAATAGATTATATATTAAAACAAAAGATTAATCAATGTTTTTGAGAATATTTTTACTACTTTCCGGTATTGATTTATAATAATAAAGATTGTAAAATAGCCTTATGGAATAGGAGAATATAATAATGGAAACCACACTTAAGAAGAAGATAGCTGTTTTTGTACTTGCATTGATAGGATTTTTAACAACAATAAAACTTGCCGTAATTTATCACGAAGCAAACTTTAATCCTTATGCGCTGCCGAGTTTTTGTTCGGTAAATGATCTGATTGACTGCGACGGTGTTGCAAGAACTCCGGAATCCCAGTTTTTCGGGATACCGCTTGCTTACTGGGGCTTGTTTTTATATGCTTTCATATTTCTTATGCTAATTGCAGACAAACTTAAAAACATCAAACTTTTTAAATTTATGGAAGTGTTTAAAAATCCGCTGGATTATATAGCCTCACTAGGAATAATCGCATTTTCAATTTCAATGATTTTGCTTTGCATAAGCCTTTTTGAGATAAAAAAATTGTGTATCCTCTGCGCGCTGACTTATGTTATTGACTTACTTATTGCACTCACCGCGCTGGATTACAAAAACGGCGGAGTTGTAAAAGCCTTCAAACAGAGCGTTACAGATTTTCTTGAGGCAATAAAAAATAAAGCTTACCTTATTGCGTTTATCGTTGTAATGCTTCTTGCCGCAGGAGGGCTTACATACACAACTGTCACAATGAAATTTGCACCGCAGGTAAAAAATGCAAGAGGCTTCAAAGAATTTATTGAAGCAAAAACAAATAAATATGCAGTTTCCGGTAATATTCTCGGAAACGAAAATGCAGAGATTATATTTTATTCATACACAGACTACCGCTGCCCTATCTGCAAAGTTCACAACATGATGATTTATAAACTTGCAAAAGAAATTAAAAATATTAAAATCATACATAAAAATCTTCCGCTTGATACAGAATGCAATAAATATCTCACACAGCCTTACCATGACGGCTCCTGCAAAATGGCCAGATATGCGCTTGCAGCACAGAAACAGGGAAAACTCTGGGATATAGATAACGCATTTTTCCAGAACATTCCTGCAAACGAACCTTTTGACGAACAAAAAATGCTCAAAATTGCAGAAGATCTCGGTCTGAATATGGAACAACTCAAAAAAGATGCAGATAGTCCTGAAATTAGACAACAGATACTTGATGAAATTGACGAAAGCTTTAAACAGGGCATCAATGCAACCCCGTCAATGAAAATAGGAAACGATGTCTACATAGGACTCAGAGCCTATCCGGACTTAAAGAAATGGGTAATTGAAAAAGGTGGAAAAAAGAAATAAAATACTGCTTCATGCCTGCTGCGGAATATGTTCTGGATACCCTGTGTCTTTTTTGAAAGATGCAGGGTACTCTGTCAGTGTTTACTTCTACAACCCGAATATCTATCCGGATACTGAATATCAAAAAAGACTGGACGCAGAACGAACACTCTGCCGCAGCCTCGGGGTTGAATTAATTGAAGAAATTTACAATCCGGAAGAATTTTATACGGCTGCAAAAGGACTCGAAAATGAACCTGAAAAAGGGAAACGCTGCACAGAATGCTTTAAGCTCAGGCTTGAAAACACAGCTGCTTATGCAAAAGAAAACGGATTTGAAAATTTCTCAACCTCAATAGTCATTAGCCCGCACAAAAATTTTAAACTTCTGTCCGCCCTCGGCAAAGATATTGCGCAAAAATACAATCTTAATTACCTTGACATAGATTTTAAGAAAAAAGACGGATTTCTAAAAACTAACAAAATATCAAAAGAACTCGGGCTTTACAGACAGAATTACTGCGGATGTAAATTCAGTTTGAGATAAAATCATATATTTATACTAGAAACTTTCCCGAAAATGTTATATAATAATAAGAGAGAAACTTGATTTTATAAAAAAAATCATTAAATTAGGAAGAGAAGGATGATGAAAATGAATAAAAAACTGGCTTTACTAATTGCAGCAATAATGTTCACCTCAGCAGCCGGCATACAGCTGACAAGCCTATCGTATGCGGAAGGTATTCCGGGTGAAAATTTGTACAAAGGCAAAGAACAGCTTAAACGTGAAAGAGAAGCGCGTGAACAGGCTGAACAGGCTCAGCAGCAGCCTTCAATTGATGAAAGCGAGCCCGTAACCGATGAACAAATTTTCGGAGATACAGAACTGCCGGTATACTATCCTAAAGCCACAATGAAAAGTGCTGTAGCCAAGTATAAAAAACATAATTACACAGGCTGCATTCAGGAACTATATTCCATATTGAAGAAAGAACCTGAAAATTCACTTGCATACTACTATCTTGCTATGTCTTACGTAAAGGCAGGAAAGAAAGATCAGGCTCTTGCAGCTTACCAGAGAGTAATCAACCTGAATAAAAATCCTATGCTTGTTGAATACTCGGTAAGAGGGAAAGCCTGCGTAAACGGAGATGCTTCCTGCACAGGTGCTTCAACAGGAGAAGGAACAGACGAGATGGATGAATTTATAGCATCGCCTTATGGCAACGGGTTTTCTGACGAGTTTAATACAGACTGGAAAAAAATGCAGCTCAGAGCAATCCAGAACAAAATTAATAACGGAAAAACCCTTACTCCGGAAGAAGTTGAAAAAATGAAACAGCTTAATAAATCACAAATTCTTTCAACTGATAAACTGGCATTTGCAGACAACGGCTCAAAAAAAAACTCTAAAACACCTTCAAACTCCGAAGTATTAGAAGCTCTGGATGTATTAAAGCGTGCGGGAGTAAATATATCGGCACAAACAGCATCCATTCAAACAGAGCCTCAGGTAGAAGCCGCTCAGAAAGCACAATCTGCAGCGCAGACACCTAAAGTTCAGCCGGCACAGAACCCTATGGCTTACACTCCGGATCTGCAAATGCAGCAGATGAGCATGATGCTTAACGGAGGAAATAATACAAGCCCTGATCCTATGATGTATATGCTTCCATATATGATGAACGCTAACAACGGTCAGAATATTGACCCGAAAGTTATTCAGGCAATGATGATGAATTCTATGATGAACAGTTTAAACAATATGAATCCTGTTAATACAAACAATTAATCTTATGGACCTAAATTATAAACTTGCAAAAAATAAATTGTTGGCATCTGACATTGACGGATGCCGGCAATTTTTTGAGGATAACGGTTATAATCTTGAAGCTGCATACTGCTGTTTGATGGAAGATGATTTGAAAAATGCTAAAGAACTTTTTGCAAGAAGCGCGGAAAAAGATGTGCGCGCTCAATGGGGCTTATTTCTTTGCGACCTTGCCGCAGGAAAAGTCAATACATACCCGACATATTTGCAGCTGAGAAACTTTCTTGAGATTGACTTAAATCTTTTGTTAAAATATTACAAAGGCGATTACTTTGAGAATATTATAAGGTACGTTGACTGGCTCTGCACAATTAATCCGGAAGTTCACAAATACATCGGACGGGTTCTTTTGAAATCCGGCTATGAAAAAGAAGGTTTATATTTTCTGCAGCAGGCGGAAAACTATTTTTACAACGATCCGGAGCTTCATTATCTTTTTGCAGAATATTATTTTAATAAAAACGATATTAAAAATGCCGGAACTTACATAAACAAATGCCTCGGCGTGCTGCCGGAATATTTTCCCGCAATAAATCTTCAAAGAAAGCTTAAATTAAATTGCCAATAAGAATTGTTTATATTACACTAATTAATACATTTACTACGTAATTAACAGATTAAGGAGATAGAAAAGGATGATTATCATAATGGAGCGTAATGCTACCAAGGTTCAAATCCAGCGTGTTATAGATTTGCTCAAGGACAACGGGTTTGAAGTAAGATGCAATGTCGGCAATATTCATACAGTTATTGATGCTATAGGAGATAAAACCACAGTTACGCCTGGCAGAGTGGCAGCACTTGACGGAGTAAAAGAGGTTAAAGTTATTAGAGAACCGTTCAGACTTGCTTCACGAGACAGAAAGCCGGAGGACACCGTAATAGAATTTCCTAACGGGGTAAAAATAGGCGGAAATAATAAGCCGGTCGCGATGGTTGGGCCGTGTTCGGTAGAAAACAATTACGAAGGACTATTAAAAGTTGCAGTTGCAGCAAAAGAAATGGGCTGCGAATTTCTCCGCGGCGGTGCGTTTAAGCCGAGAACTTCTCCTTACGACTTTCAGGGATACGGTGAAAAGGCTCTGCGTTACCTGAAGCGTGCAAGTGAAGAAACCGGACTTTTGACAGTATCTGAAATTATGGACGCTTCTGATCTTCCAATGATGCTTGATTACGTTGATGTTCTGCAGATTGGAGCAAGGAATGTCCAGAACTTCAAACTTTTACAGGCAGTCGGAAGATGCAGCAAGCCGGTAATCCTTAAGCGCGGACTTGCAAGCACAATCAGAGAATTTCTTCTTGCGGCCGAACACATTATGTATCAGGGGAATTCTAAAGTAATACTCTGCGAACGCGGGATAAGAAGTTTTGACAGTGCATTTACAAGAAATGTTATGGACATAGCATCAATCCCTGTGATAAAGAAATATTCACACCTGCCGATAATAGTAGATCCGAGCCATGGTACAGGACAGAGGTATTTAATTGAGCCTATGGCAAAAGCAGGGCTTGTTGTCGGCGCCGACGGTGTTATGATAGAGGTTCACCACGATCCTGAGAACGCTTTATCGGACGGAAAGCAGAGCCTTACAATTCCTATGTTCAAAGATATTATGTCAAGGATAAACGCGTTTAACAACAGGCTCCACTACGAAAAGACCTGCCTGTCCGCAAATGTGAAATAAATTTTTTAAAGAGGGCGCCTTTATTAAGCGCCCTCTTTACTAATTAATTGATGTTTTTCATCTGCTAATAACTTACCTTAAATGGATAATCATCTGGAATCTTCCAGCCGTTCATCTGAATTAATGCTGTACAATATTGCCTATAACTGCTTGGATTTGAATTACATCCATAGTTACTTTTTGTTTTTAGTGTTTCTATATTTCCATCCCATGTTACTTTATATGGTTCAAAACCCTTATTGTAATGATATTTCCACCCTTCAGAATTAACTGCAGGGTTAAAAATAAATGTAAATGCGCATTTGCCGGTTGATTCTCTTATATAACTGCTTCTGCTGTTTTTACTTAAACATTTGTTTACATTCCCCGGGAAATAATCCCAATCTCTTGTAGAATCAGTAAGTCGCATTCTCAAAGCTCCCCCGTCAGCAAAATAAGCTACAAAAGAGCCGTCAGACAGTGTTTCCATCTTAGTAATCTTCATATACGGTGCAAGATACTTTCTAAACCATACTTCAGCCTCAGATGAGCCCTCTATAATATTTCCTTCTTCATCGACATCCGCTCCTGCTAAATCTTCGTACCAGACTTTTTTATCTCCGTAATCCTTTTCCGCCATCAGTACTGCCTGATTTATTGCTGAATAAAACTTCTTTAACCGCGTTTCCACAACTTTGTTGTTGTTTTTTTGAATAAGCGCCGGCATAGTCATCGCGGCAACAATTCCGATAATTCCAAGGGTAATCAGCACCTCTGCCAATGTAAAAGCGACCTTTTTAGAAGTGAAGCGTGAATGGTGAGGAGTGAAGGGTTCAACAAAACCCTCCGGCACAATTGTACCACCTCCATTACAAGGGAGGTCTTTGGCATTACCCCCTTTGATAAAGTGGGGCAGGGGGGATTTTATTCCCATCAGTTTCTGCAAAAATGCACGCCAGCTCAAGGTTTTACTCTCTTCGGCTGCCTGTATCCCTTGCTCTGTGCCGGTTAAGGAGCTTAAACTACTTGCCCCCCCCCCCGAAAATCCTTGCTATACTTGACTTTTCCATTGTTTAATCTCCTTTGTTTTATTCTTTTTATTACTTTTCTCTGGACAATCTATATATGTTTTCGAGACGATAGCGAGAGCAGTGCGGGAGCGTGTTCAAGAAATCATTTATAGATTGTCCTCTCTACTTTAATTATATCAAATCTTCCGCTTCTTTTCAACATGTAATAAAAAACTTTTTGAGGCGATAGCGGAAGCAATACGAGGGCGTGTTTGAGAACAAATAAAAAAAGCCTTCTGGAATAAGAAGGCTTTTTTTAGTTTTATAAAAACTATTTGTTCAAAGCGCCTGCAACAGCAACAGCTACTGCAACAGTTGCACCAACCATAGGGTTGTTACCCATACCAATGATACCCATCATTTCTACGTGTGCAGGAACTGATGATGAACCAGCAAACTGTGCATCACCGTGCATTCTGCCCATTGTATCAGTCATACCGTAAGATGCAGGGCCTGCGGCAACATTATCAGGGTGAAGGGTTCTGCCTGTACCGCCACCTGATGCTACTGAGAAGTATTTTCTTCCGTTTTCCCAGCACCATTTTTTATATGTACCTGCTACAGGATGCTGGAAACGAGTAGGGTTAGTCGAGTTACCTGTAATAGAAACATCAACACCCTCGTGAATCATAATTGCAACACCTTCTGATACATCATCAGCACCGTAACATTTAACTTTTGCTCTTTCACCATCTGAGAACGGCTGTTCTTTAACAATTTTTAATTCGCCTGTTTTGTAGTTGTACTGTGTTTCAACAGAGGTAAAGCCGTTAATTCTTGAGATGATATAAGCTGCGTCTTTACCAAGACCGTTCAAGATTACTCTTAAAGGTTCTTTTCTTACTTTATTAGCGTTTCTTGCAATACCGATAGCACCTTCTGCTGCTGCAAAAGATTCGTGGCCGGCTAAGAAACAGAAGCATTTTGTTTCTTCTCTCAAAAGCATTGCGGCAAGATTACCGTGGCCTAAGCCAACTTTTCTTGTGTCGCCGACTGATCCCGGTACGCAGAAAGCCTGTAAGCCTTCACCGATTAAGCTTGCAGCTTCAGCGGCATCTTTTGCGCCTTTTTTGATTGCAATTGCAGCGCCTAGAGTATAAGCCCAAACAGCATTTTCAAATGCAATAGGCTGAATTCCTTTAACGATTTCATCAACGTTAACGCCTTTAGAATCGCATAATGCCTTAGCGTCTTCTAAAGATTTGAAACCGTACTCAGGCAAAACTTTGTTTAATTTAGCCTGACGTCTGTCCTGTCCTTCAAATTTTACTGTCATTTTATTTTCCTCTTAAATTTTAAATACTTTTAAATATTAACCGCCTGTGCAATCAAAGATTGCTTCGCTCCATCCGCTTACGCTCCTGTCGCAACGGCGGTATCGTTATGTTCGCGTCTGCCCGTCTTGCTCTACAGCAAGCCGGCACCGCGCTCACACCGGCTAACGCTTATTCCACTCTCGGGTCGATTTTCTTCACAGCTTCAGCAAATCTACCGTAAGTACCAGTGAATTTTTCCAGAGCTTCTTTAGGATCCATGCCTTTTTTAACGGCTTCCATAAATTTACCTAAGTGAACGAACTTGTAACCAATGATTTCATCGTTTTTGTCAAGTCCGAGTTCGAGCACGTAACCTTCAGCAACTTCAAGGTATCTAGGGCCTTTCTGCTTAGTTGAGAAAATTGTGCCAACCTGAGAACGAAGGCCTTTGCCTAAATCTTCAAGACCGGCGCCTACCGGAAGTCCGCCTTCTGAGAAAGCTGTTTGGGTACGTCCGTAAACGATTTGTAAGAACAATTCTCTCATTGCAACGTTAATTGCGTCGCAGACAAGGTCAGTATTTAAAGCTTCAAGAATTGTTTTGCCCGGAAGAATTTCAGCAGCCATAGCAGCCGAGTGAGTCATACCGGAGCAGCCGAGAGTTTCAACTAACGCTTCCTGGATAATACCGTTTTTAACGTTAAGAGTTAATTTGCAGGTGCCCTGTTGAGGTGCACAGCAGCCACAGCCGTGTGTTAAACCTGAAATATCTTTAATTTCTTTAGACTTTGTCCATTCTCCTTCCTGAGGGATAGGAGCAGGTTCACCTTTAACGCCGCGTTTTACGCAGCACATTTCTTCTACTTCTTTAGTAATTTGTATACGATCCAACATTTTCTATACTCCCTTCGGTTATATACAAGTAAATTGTACGTGCTCAAAGGGGGTTGTCAAGAATTAGAACTTCATGGATTATGCAGATTTACGGGTAAAACTGTGCAGGTTTTCAATAAATTCAGAAGTTCTGAAACCCTGTGCAAGTTCGCTTAATTTTTGATGAAGAGTTTCTTTGGCTTTTGGAATAACTTCCTTACATATAGTTTCTATTTTTTTGAGGTTATCCTTTGCAAAGTTGTAGGTATCCTGCTCATCTTCAAACAAATCATTTATTGTAAGTGGCTTGTGTCCGGCAAAGAAGCCTTCACCAATATCAAAATCGAAATCGTACTTTGTGACTTTTTCTTTTTCGGCATAAAACTCGTCAGCCGATTTAAAATCACGTCTTACAAGTGCAAAACCGTCACTCACGTCCATCATATTGCGGTTTTTGAAAACCTGTTCGCGAGAAGGGTCAACCTTATATGACATCAGGTCATTAATTATAGAAATCTTTTCTCGCGCAATTTTTCCTGCATCATCCTGAGTATCTGCGGATTTTATAAGAGCTTTACGCATTTTTCTAAGCTCCTGCCACTCACTGTCGCCCTCAAGCTTTTGAAGCTGTGATTTAACATTTGCTGAAGTTTCAGCGCGCATTGTTTCATATTTTTCTACACTGAAATCATCTCCAGTTTTGAGTGCCTCTTTAAAATCTTCAAGCTCTTTTGACGATTTAAAGGTTACGCCCGTTCTTACCTTCAACTCATCAGGAAGATTTTCGTTAAATTCATCAAGCATAGATTCTTTTAATTTTTTAAACTCATCTCTTGCTTTGTTTTTGGCCGCATCAAGAGGAGAACTTTGAGTGCCGGAGGTTTTTCCTTTCTTAAGCCTGTTGTAAACCAGAACAGCACCGGAGCCTATTACGGCAAGACCGCCCAGTCCTGCCAGAAGCATTTTTGTTTTATCGTCTTTTATAAACTTCTCTTTTTTTGCTGCGGGAGCCGGATTTTCAACGGCTGGCAGGGATGCCGCCGGCTGCGGCAGAATTGACTGTTTCTTCGCTATAAAAAAATCTTTCTGCGGGGGAAGCATGTAATTCATATTTGAAAAATTTCTGCTTCCCGCTCCGATTGTGTTAAGCAATGTGTTTGTCATGACGCCTCATTTATATTCTCTTCGATTTGTAAAACTCCTGAAAATAATTTTTTGCGGATTATTTTATAGGAAAACTGCTGAGAACAAGAACCTGAATTTCGCCCGGTTCAAGCCGTACAGTCATTTTCCCTTTTCCGGCTGTCGGAATAGTAGTTGTTTTGATAATAATTACATCCTCATTACCTTTGAATTTAGGAATACGAACATCAGCTTCATTATCCGAGTTAAAATTCATATTTCCGATTACAATAAAGGATTCTTTTGTATCGCTCACTGCAAAAGCAAACACCGAAGGATTATTTGTTTTTAGCGGAATAAAATTGCCCTTTGCATTCAAAGGTGCAGTGTATGTTTTTTTAAACGTATTTGCGATTTTAAAATCCTCTGCTAAATCTTTATCTGACCCTCCCGGACGTCTTGAAAAGTTGAAAATATCAATTTTCCCGCGGTGGGCAAAGTAGTATTCATCATCCGTAAAGGTTTTCGGAGCTTTTTTATTAGCCCAGAAGTAGATATAATTATCACCAGTATCAAAACCGTCTACGTAATAAGCATTCAGAGGCAAAGTTGAATTGAGCCACAAAATCATCTCGCTGTAGTTCCTGCCGTTAATCAGAAGTGGACTCAGTTCATCATGAGTTGTAAAACTTCCGATAACACTCTTAGGCGTACCTAATTTTTTTGTTAAAGACCGGTCAAGTTTTATCTGGTTCATAAATTCTTTAGAAGTTTTCCAGTCTTTCATGTTGAAGTAGCTTCCGTAGTATCCGTCAAAACCCGCTTCCAGAAGTTTGTCATAGGGAGTGTAGACGGCATATTCAGACACGGCATCTTTCCATGAGTTCGAAGATTCCGCAAGCCAGAGAAGCTGCGGATCTCTCTTCCTTGAATAATCAATTAATTCTTTCCAGAATTTTGCGGGCTTAGAATGTGCTACATCAGCTCTAATTCCATCAACACCAAGGTCAAGCATATAATCCACAAATTCTTTATATAATTTCAGAACATCTTTATTAACCTGATTTTCATCGCCTGCATTAAGCAGCCGCACATCAGTCCAGTCAGCAGGGATAACAGCTTTTCCGGATTTATCTTTTACAAAAAGTTCAGGTCTTTGAAGAAACAAGTCATAAGAGCCGCATGCCGGTACATCAACGATTACGGAAATACCTCTGTCGTGGGCTTCCTGAATAAATTTTCTTGCCTGCTCCTCAATAGAAAGCATGGTATTTTCACTTTTTAACTGCGGATTAAGCGAATTAAAACCTGCCGCAGCATATAGAGAACCGGCCGTTCCGAGCGCCTTAACCTTCCCGACAGGAGTAATCGGAAGAATATGAATTGCATTAACTCCTTTTAGCTTAAGTTCATCAAGGTTTGCTATTGCATTAAGAAAGTTTCCGCTTTCTTCCCCTTCGTTAAAGTCTATAATACCGTTTCCGTTTGTATCCTGCGCGTTAAACGTTCTGATATTTATCGCATAAATTATCGCGGAATTATTAAGGAACTTGCTGCGCAAATCATTTATATGCACCGGTGCTGCAAATGCCGCAGAAGATAAACACACCGCAAGCGACAGCATAACAACAAAATTTTTCATCGTATTCTTCATTACCCTAACCCTCTATTATAATAAATAATATTACCAGATATAATCATTTTTTGCAAATAATAACAAAAACGGACTCTTTAAAATTCAGAGTCCGTTTTTCATTATTTCAACCAAGTCATTTCTAATTATTAAAATGTATATTTAAAACTTATGCCGCCTTCTTTTTTAAGAGAATCTCCGTATGCACCGATTTTTAAATTATCGTTGATGTTATAAGAAGCTTCTGCAAAAGCACCCGCTTTAAATTTATTTTTTTTCAGTACAGACTGCGTAGTTTCTGTTGAGTGTCTATCCATAATAGTCATCTCTGAGCTGTAATTCTTATCATTGAATACTTCACCTGCATTAACGCCTGCCTTCAAATTCCATTTTGAAGATGGTGAGTATTCAACAAACGCTTTACCTAAAGCATAACCCTTACTTTTATTCTGTTTGTGCATAATATAACCATCCGGCAGATTGCCTTTTAGATATACATTTTCTTTCTTTGTTTCTCTGAAATCATAGCTTCCTTCAAGAGCTCCGCCGAGTTTCAGGTTAGGATTAAGTTCTTTTGTATAAGTCAAATCTGCTCCAACTCTGCCCATTTTAAGATAGGCGCCGGCTTCTGCGCCGATTGTCAATTTTGAACCGTTCTTTTCTAACAAAGTCTGATCAAGACCAATTGTAATACCCGGTTTAAAACCGTCCTGATGAATTAATGCTGCACCTATTTCGAGTTTTGTTTTCTTAGCCTTCGGTGCTTCATTTTCTTTTGATGATACTGCTGCTGTGTGTGCTGCATTTACTCTTTCAACTGTGTTCCCCATAATAATTTTTCCTTTCCTTTCTTTTAATATCCCTTACACAGTTAATAAAAAAATCAGCTACAATGAATTGCTATACCGCCATCCCATCCTATCCTATCCTATCCTATCCTATCCTATCTCAGAGTATAATTGAATTTCAGGCATTTTTAAATTCATCTTTACATTTCGTTACATGTTATTTTTTAATTATGGTTTTTATATTAGCATCCGCCTTTAATCTAAAATTACACAAGTTCTGCAGCCTTGTATGAACTTCTTACCAGAGGAGCGATAGCATAATCCTCTATTCCGCACTCCCGCGCAAGATGTTTTATCCCATCAAATTCCTCTAAAGTATAATATTTCGAAACCTCCAGATGCTTTTTGGAAGGCTGAATATACTGTCCGGCAGTCACAATATTGCAGCCGCAATTTTTTAAGTCTGTAAAAGTTTCCTTAATATCTTCCATTGTTTCGCCAAGCCCTACCATTAAACCGGATTTGGTAACTATAGAACTGTTTTCTTTTATATACTTTAAAACCGAAAGTGACAAATCATAATCCCCTTGCGGTCTTGCTTTTTTAAACACCTGCCGGACAGTTTCGATATTATGGTTAAAAACATCAGGCTTTGCATTGATTATAACATCAAGTGCATTTATATCGCCTTTAAAATCAGGTGTTAAGATTTCGATTTTCACCCCGGGTGTAAGACGCCTTATTTCCTGAATACATCTTGCAAAATGAGAAGCACCGCCATCTGGTAAATCATCACGGGTTACAGAGGTTATAACCGTATATTTTAGCCCTAAATCTCTCACGGCTTCCGCAATATGCAGCGGCTCTTCCTCATCCAGAGGCTGTGGACGCTCGCAGCTTATATTGCAGTAACGGCAGTTGCGTGTGCAGACATTTCCCATTATCAAAAAAGTTGCTGTATTTGCACTGTAGCATTCATTTTTGTTAGGACATCTGGCATTCTCACAAACTGTATTCAAACATCTGTTTTTTAAAATTTTTCTGACGTTTCTTGTCATATCTGTATCTATTATAGGACGTTTTAAATATTCAGGAAGCCGTTCTCTCATATTTTTAATTATATACTCAAAAATTTTTATTTAAATATTTTTAAATAATAGTTTTAAAAAGTTGATTTTTGATGTAAAAATCAGTTATAATAAAGGGAAAAGGAGAATTTTATATGAAAAAATTAGCAATTATTTTAAGTCTGCTGGCATTTACACCCTGCTGCGTTTTCGCAATGGATGCACCTAACTATGATGTGGACTCGGTAACTAATACAAGTGACGGGTTATTTACAGATAAAAGTTTCACAGAGAAACTCGAAACAACAACCGTCACAAAAGAAAGCCTCACAGAGCCGCAGACAACAACTTACGAAAGGAAAATTAACGTAGGTAAAAAACCGCCTATGGATAAAAATACTTACTGGAATATGGGCGGCGTAAAATTCGGTACCGGCGGAGCTTTCAAAAATGGTTCCTCCTTGAGCACATGGTAGTTAATCCGCTGCGCGGATTTCCGCCGGCTCAACGCACTACGGCCACACATCCAAATTCCGTTAAAAACAATTCCTGAATAAGTAACGGAAGCGGAATTCTCCGGAGTGTTAAAGCTTAAACAGACTTTCAAAAATTCCTTCCGAATAGGTCGGATGCGCAAAACATATCTCTTTCAGCCTGCTGACAGAGATATTGTTTTGCATGGCTATAAGTATTTCCTGAATCATAGCGGAAGCCTCTTTTGATACAATATGAGCCCCGATAATTTTATCATCCTTTGATAGTATTTTAATAAAACCTTCAGACGCATTGTCACAGTGAGATTTTCCAAGAGCTGACACAAGAAGCATTGATTTTTTATAGCTGCCTTCTTCCAGCTCCTGCTCACGTTTTCCTATCCACGCGATTTCAGGATTTCCGTAAACCACAGACGGCACGAGAGTTTTATCAAAAGGAATCCCGTCAACAAGTTCCACTGCCTGCTTTATGGCAAAATGCGCAAGCTGGATAGAGCCGCATATATCACCGAGATAAGTTACCCCTTCAACTTTTTCGCAGCTATTAGGAACCCGTCCTGCCGCGACAAGGACAACCTCCGGAGTAAGGACTTCTCCGTTTGAGAGATAAACCTTTCTGTCAATAACTTTTTCTGCAACCGTTGATTTGTAAGCCCTAATTTTCTTTGATTTAAAAATTCTCTCAATGCGTTTTGAAACCTCAATATCTGCTGCCGGAAGCAAGTTTTCCGAAGCCTCAACAACTGTTACATGAACCCTGAAAGCAGCAAAAATACGCGCCCATTCCATACCTATAGCACCCGAACCGACTATCAAAATACTTTCAGGCAGTGTTTCCAGTTTAAGAATATCATCCGAGCTTAAAATGAATTCACCGTCAAACTCTAACCCTTTCAAAACTCTCGGGGAAGCTCCGCACGCTGCAATAATATTTTTACAGGTGTATATTTCGCCATCAGCCTCAATCTCTGTTCGTGATTTAATTTTTGCCTTCGAATTTCTAATCACAACGCTGCCGTTCTTTAACGATAACTCAAGAGATTTTCGCAGGCGTTCTACCACACTGTTTTTATGCTCAACAACAGCTTTATAATCAACAGAAAGATTTTCACAGCGTATATCAACGGCTTGTGCATTTTGCATTTCTTCAAAAAGTTCAGCGGAATGTAAAATTGCTTTTGTCGGGATACAGCCGCGGTTAAGGCAAACTCCGCCAATGCAGTCTTTCTCAAACATCACAACACTCATCCCCTTTGCTGCGGCATGTAAAGCTGCAGTGTACCCTGCCGGCCCAGCACCGATTATTCCGAAATCAAAACTTTGAACCATAATTCTCCTTGCTTATCTGGTATAAATACGCGGCAATCTGACCTTTAGACGGCAGCATAGCTCATAATTAATAGTACCGAGAATATGTGCCCATTCATCAATTGAGATTCCGTCGCCAATAAGAGTGATAATATCGCCGATTTCAGCCTCAACTCCAGTAATATCAAACATCATCTGATCCATTGTAATATTGCCGACCTGCGGAACTTTTTTCCCGTTGAGCACCCCGCAAATCTTATTTGAAAGCCCCCTTGAAACACCGTCAGCATATCCTATCGGAATTGTGGCAATGGTTCTGTCGCCTTTTGCAATAAATGTATGTCCGTAACTGACACCCTCTCCGTCTTTTGCAGTATGAATATTAACAATCCTGCCTTTCACAGACATAACAGGTTTCAAATCAGGTCTAAAACCCTTATCATCCGGCATATCAGTCCACAAACCGTAAAGAGCTATGCCGACCCTTCTCATATTGGACTTGGGAATGTCGTAGCACATTGTTCCGACAGTATTTTGAATATGAAGCAAAAGCCCTGTAGTATCAATCTGAGATAAAACATTATTCCATTTATCAATTTGAAGCTGTGTTTTTTCCCTGTTTTCAGCATTTGCAAAATGGGTAAATATCCCCTGAAGATTCAAGTATTCAGCACTCCGGGCTTCCTTAATAAATTCAACCGCAGAATCCGGAGAAACCCCAATTCTGTTCATTCCGGTATCAAGTTTTATGTGAACCTTAACTTTTTTGCCAGTTCGTTCATAAACCTGCCGGCAGGCATTAAGGTGTTCTTCCGAAAACACAGCTATTGAAATATCTGCATCAACTGCACTTTCCACAGCCCAGACCGGAACTGCCCCGAGAACAAGTATATCGCAGGTGATTTTGGCGTTTCTTAAATCAACACCCTCATCAATAGAGGCAACACCCAGCATATCAAAGCCTGATGCAAGGAGTGTCGGGGCAAGCATTACAGAACCATGTCCGTAGGCATCAGCTTTCACAACAGCAAGAAGCTTTATATCTGCCGGAACATTTTTTCTAATCTCAATTGCGTTGTGTGCAAGGTTTCCAACATTTATCTCAACCCAGGAATCCCTGTGAATATTTACGTTTGTTTGTCTAATATTTTTCATAGCTTTTTTATTATATAACGTATTTTTTCTATGTGCAAATCTCATAAAATATGTTATCGGAAATGAACGCGACCGCGCAGGAGAATAAAAATTCAACTCGAACTGCAATCACTAGCCGGATGTAAAAAGCTCAACCCGGAGCAGGTAAACTCGTCACATACGTTCCTCAAACAGTACCTGCTTTTGAACATGTTTCGCTTAACACCGGCTGTTCTTTCCGTTAGGTTGAATTTTTATTCTCCTGCGCGGTCGCTAAATCGGAACCGGTCGCAGTGCGTGCAGCCTTGCTGCGATAGCACTGCTTTAAATGTTAAATGCGTTAGCATTTAACTGCTTCCGTTTGGTTTTGCGGCGCTTTACGACGCTGTGTTCTTTTGCCGATTTTTCTTTTCTTTGGTTCTGTTTCTTTTTTCCGCTAAAAAAGAAAAGAAACCGAACATATACTCCTAACATATATTATGTAAAAATAATATGAACTTATTGTCAGAAAAAAATATTTCCACTATAATTTTTTCAGGGAAAGTGTGAGGTGATTATGAATTTGGAAAATCTTAAAAAGACAGATCCTGTTGTGGCAGAACAAATTGAGCTTGAATTGAAAAGACAACAGGAAACTATAGAACTTATTGCAAGCGAAAACATTACATCCAAAGCAGTTATGGAAGCTGCAGGCAGCGTTCTAACTAACAAATACGCAGAAGGAAAACCTCACAAAAGATTTTATAACGGTTGCGAACACGTTGATGTTATTGAAGAAATTGCCCAGAAAAGAGCATGCGAACTTTTCGGAATGGATCATGCTAATGTTCAGCCTCACAGCGGAGCTCAGGCAAATATGGCCGTATTTATGTATTGCCTCAAACCCGGTGACAGAGTCCTCGGAATGGATTTGTCCAACGGCGGACACCTTTCTCATGGTTCTCCTGTCAATTTTTCAGGACTTTATTTTGACGTAAAAAGCTACGGCGTTGATGAAAACGGGAATATAGATTACGACAATGTAAGAGAAATGGCTCTTAGCCATAAACCAAAACTCATAATCTGCGGGGCAAGCAATTATTCTAAAATCATTGACTTTAAAAAGTTCCGCGAAATAGCAGATGAAGCCGGAGCATATTTGCTGGCTGACATTGCACATATTGCAGGACTTGTTGTTGCAGGACTTCACCCGTCGCCGGCTCCTTACGCAGATTTTGTAACAACAACAACCCACAAATCATTAAGAGGCCCGAGAGGCGGAATTACAATGTGCAAGGCCGAACATGCCGCAGGAATAGATAAGGCAATCTTCCCCGGAATGCAGGGAGGCCCGCTTGAGCATATTATTGCAGCCAAAGCCGTAGCACTTCTCGAGGCTTCCAAACCTGAATTCAAAGAATACGCAAAACAAATTATTAAAAACGCTCAAGCTCTTGCGCAGGGTTTAATGGATGAAGGGATGGACATTGTCGGCGGAATGACTGAAAACCACCTTATGACACTTGATTTGAGAAAGACAGGCAAAACCGGTAAAGATATGGCAAATGTTCTGGAAAAAGTCGGTATTACAGCAAACAAAAATACTGTTCCGAATGACCCTCAAAGCCCGTTTATAACTTCCGGCATAAGGCTTGGGACACCTGCCGTTACGACAAGAGGTTTTAAAGAAGATGATATGATTGAGGTTGCAAAAATTATAGCGTCGGCAATTTACGCATCAGATAATGAAACAGGATTGAAAAATCTCAGAGAACGATCATTAAAACTTTGCAAAAAATATCCTTTATACCAATAGTAAAACGAGAATAAAAAATGATTATTAAATTAACACATGCACATATAATAGGAACAATTATCGCATATATATTCGGGGTATTTCTTGTGCCTCTCGTTATTAACTTTTCTAAGAAAGAAGGACTGGTAGATGTTCCGAACGAAAGAAAAATCCACACAACACCAATATCGAGGATAGGAGGAGTTGCAATCTGGACAAGCACAATGCTTACATTTTTGTGTCTTGTATTTTTAAGCTATTACCCTTACGGAAGCCTTCTGTCAGGCATCCTTCTAGGTAGTTCTTTAATGTTCCTATTAGGGCTTGTTGATGATATTTACAACCTTGATGCAAAATTTAAACTTTTTATCCAGATTTCAATAGCAACACTTGTGTATTTGCTCGGAGTAAGAATAGATTCAATTCCGTTTCTCGGGGATTTAGGGCTATTGTCTTATCCGATAACAATTCTCTGGATAGTAGGTATAAGCAATGCCTTGAACTTTATTGACGGTGTAGACGGACTTGCAGGCTCTGTCACTACAGTTAATGCTATAACCCTTGCGATTATTGCGGTTGCAATGACACCGCCAAATCCTATTATTGCACTTGTAGGCTTTATTCTTGCCGGTGCTATGCTTGCATTCTTGACCTACAACTTTAATCCTGCAAAAATCTTTATGGGCGACAGCGGAGCACTTTTCTCCGGCTTTTTGCTTGCCACCATTTCAATAACAGGTATTATGAAAGCCGCAACCTTTGCAATTTTACTTCCGTTTGTGGTTTTAGCCGTACCGATTATGGATATTACCTATTCTTCTCTGAGAAGAATCTCAAAAGGAAAATCTCCTTTTGTAGCTGATGCGGAACATATTCACCACAAACTTCTGCATGCCGGATTTTCCCAGAAAAAAACCGTTGTAATTCTTACGTCGGTTGCAATTATTGCCGGCGCTCTGGCATCGCTTCTAATGGGAGAAAATACAATAAAACATTATTTTATTTTTATTCTTGCAACAGTAATTATCATGTTGTTACTAAACTTCATCAAGGTATTGACAAAAAAATAAAGTTATGTTATTATGCAAGATGGATTTGATTACTCAGTTTTAATTAATAGTGAACGGGGCATCAAAACAGAAAATGGTCAGAGCAGGCAGCAGATGGGCTGCAGAATTTAAAAAGCTTGCTTGTAGAAATAGACTTTTACAGGGATGACCTGAATTATTTAAAATATTTAAGTGCAAATCCACTCATATACACTTCAATTGAGATTGTTCACAAAAATCTCAATGAGCAGGTCGTATATGGCAATAGGTTAAGGGTATTAGTTAAGTAAAGGTTTATTAACTATGAAGACACACGCTATACATTCAAATGAACAGACATTCCCGACAATTGTGAAAGCTACAGCAGTAGGCGGTATTGCAGGTTACGCTGCAAAATACATGCTTCCTTTAACATCTGATGAAATGGACGATGAATTTAAAGGTGCAATGAATATTATCAAAACCGAATCAAAAAAAGCTAAAGCAAAATCAATTGATTCGATAAGAAAAATTGCCAATAAAACTCCAGCTCAGGATACTTTCATAAAGATGGTAGATGTTGAAAACAGCGAAGGTCTGACAAAAGCCGGCAGAGCAGGCAAAATGAAAAAAGTTCTTGAAGAAGCAAAACTTTCAGCGACCGACAAAATACAGTTGAGAAGCATAATTTCAAATGTTAATGAAAAGGCGGGCGAGATGTTCCAGCGCTGCGCAAAAGCCTATGAGGGCGCAGTAAAACGCACACGCCACACCGGAACATTTATAGCAGCAGGTGCTGCGGTAGGTTTTGCAGCCGGACTTATTCATAACATCCTCAGAACCGACGCATAACAAAATTTTAATGTCAGAAAAAATAAGCATCATATTATTTTTTCAAAACCGGAGTATTCCACCCCACCATGGAATACTCTTTATTTTTTTTTTAAAACATCTTGGCCCGCTCTAACTTAATCTTTGCAATCATCTCCGGATAATTCCCTGATGTTAATTCTCCGACTGCTTTATATAATTTCAAAATAGAATTTTCAATATTTTTATGGTTCATTGAAACCATATCGCAGGCCATTTCTTCATTTGAAAGTGCAAGCCGCGTCATATCACGAAAACCGCTCGAGGCAATTTCGAGCGCAAGCGGGTTTTCACTTGCTGCAAGAAAAAGCGCCTGCGCAAGCAGCATAGGCATGTGCGAAATCATGGCAGCAGCCTCGTCATGTTTTTGAGGGGTAGTTATAACCGGCTTTGCACCGAGTTTTTTTATTATATCCACAAGTTCGGTACTTTCTCCAAAACATGGCGTCAGAACCCACTTTGCACCCTTAAAAAGCCCTGCAAAAGAATTTTCAAACCCTTTATGCTCGGTTCCTGCCATAGGATGTGAAGGGACAAAGCGATAAGGGCGTTTTTTCCTGCAGACAAACTCTTTCAGGCTGCAAACATCTGTAACAACCGTTTCCGGACATAAAACATTTTCCAGTTCATCAAGCACGGCAAGCGTTTTATTCATTGCTGTACACACAAAAACAAGCCCGCAGTCCTTCAAAACTTCATAACTTTTAAAAATATTTTCGCCATCCTGCGACTTTGAAACAGCAATAACATCATACCCCCGAGCTTTCAAGTCCTTAAAAATAGAACCGCCGATTAGTCCGAGTCCTATAACACCTATTTTCGTCATAAATTTTCCCTTTTAAATCGCCTGGCACTTTCAGGTGCCGCCGGTATGCTACGATTTTAATTTTATCAAAAACAAGCAATTTTGTCTTTTGATTTGTTTTAATGAATATATGAATGTAGGGAAAATTATTAACAGAACCGGATTTGGAAAAGCCATAAAGGGGATTATCACAGGCGCAGATAAAGCTGCCGCACAAAGTACAAACAAAACTGCAGCGGATGTAGTGCATGAAGTTATAAAACAGACAAAAAACAAACCTCTATTCTGCCATGAATACTGGGCAGATGCGCAAAAGGAAGGACTTTTGCGTCCGCTCAGATCCGAATCCGTGTCGCTGCACTGGCATCTTAACGGGATTAACCACCATCTTGTCAGCGCAAGCCCTTATCCCAAACACATGGATATGCCATTTAATGTGATAGACCCAAAGCTTACCCCGCGTGAGATGATTACCCAAACATCATTTGAGTTTAAAAGGTTAAAACCAATAAAAGAAAAACTCACGGCAATCAGGTGTATAGGCGAAAAACCGGACTGGTCATCAGATTATAAAGCTTATCAGAGACTTCTTGCAGTGAAAAATGGCGACACTATCCGGCTGAACGGGTATCCTTATGCAGCAGTTGCCGATGATGCAGCCAAAATGGATTCTGATTTTGCTGCTTACTACCTGACCAACAATAGAGGCATCAAAATGATAATTGATGTGGATGAAGGGTCAAGGGTTTCACGGCTTACACATCATTACTCAAACGGCAAACCGGTTGATGAAATCGTGTTTGACCGCTGCTCAAGTTTCCGGTGCACAGGCACAAGAGATGTTAAAGACGGGAATATGGCTTACCGCGAAATCAGCCTCCGGTACATCAAACCTGATGAACCATGGCGCACTGAAGTTAGATAATATCTCTATGATGGAACTGCTTTGTGCCGTCCGCGTAATCCTTTACAATCTGTCCGTTTCCAATAAGCTTATACTTGTATATGGTCAAACCATCAAGCCCTACCGGCCCCCTTGCGTGTGTTTTGTTTGTTGAAATTCCTACCTCGGCGCCGAAGCCATAGCGGAACCCGTCCGCAAATCTTGTTGACACATTCCTGTAAACGCCCGCGGAATCAACTTTATTCATAAACTTTTCTGCATTTTCAACGCTTCCGGTAATTATGCAGTCAGTATGCCCCGAACCGTAAGTGTTTATGTGTTCTATAGCCTCGTCAATACTTTTAACTGTTTTGAAAGCAAGGATTTTGTCGCCGTACTCAAACGCCCAGCTTTCCGGCTTATCTATAAGTTTAATTTCCGAAAGCTGCAAAGAGGCAAGAAGTTCATCCCTGTAAGGGAATTTTTCATGGATTAAAAGGGTTTCAACGGAATTGCAGGCGCTCGGATACTGTGTTTTTGCATCAACAATAATTTTTTCTGCCATTTTTAAATCAGCACTTTCATCCACAAAAATATGACAGATACCGTCAGCGTGCCCTAGAACAGGTATTTTTGTATTTTCTTTGATAAATTTTACAAGCTTATTGCCGCCGCGCGGGATAATAAGATTTATATATTTGTCGCACTTTAACATTTCCGCAACATCCTCACGGGTAAACACCTGCTGTATAACATTTTCCGGGAATCCTTTCACCAATGCCAGCGCAGAATTTATGACCCTGAGAATCTTTTTATTTGTATTGATTGATTCTTTTCCGCCTTTAAGAATTACGGCATTCGCTGATTTTATAGCAAGAGAAGAAATTTGTGCAATAACATCCGGTCTTGCCTCAAAAATTATCCCGAGAACCCCGATAGGACATGAAACTTTATAAAGCGTAAGCCCCTCATCAAGTTCCCGCACTAAAAGCTTTCTGTTTACAGGATCCGGTAATGCTGCAATATCTCTGATACCTTTAATCATATCTCGCATTTTGTTCTCATCAAGTTTAAGACGATTAAATACAGATTTTGTAATCTCACCTAAGGCAACAAGTTTTTCTGCCTCTGCCAGATCTTTTGAATTTGCGCTGAAAATTTCATCTTTTTCAGCTTCAATAGCATCAGCTATTTTTAACAAAGCTTCATTTTTAACCTGTTCCGGCAAATCGGCAATTTTCAAAGACGCTTCTTTAGCATTTTTTGCAATGTTTACAAAATCCATAATCTCTCCTTAAAGAATAGTTATATTATCACGGGTTATGATTGCATCGTAGTTTTTGAAGTTCAAAATATTAATAATATCTTTGGAGTGGCAGCCCATAACCTTTTTGCAGGATTCGGAGTCATAATTCACAATTCCGCGGGCAAATTCATTATCGTTCTCATCGACAATTGAGACAACATCTCCTTTGCTGAAAGTATTAACGACATCCACAACACCAATCGGCAGAAGGCTTTTGGTTTTTTCGACAAGTGCTTTTTTAGCGCCGTTATTCACGACGAGTTTACCGATAATATTTGTGGCGTATCCGATCCAGCGCTTTTTATCAGAAAGCCCCTCGGTTTGCGGAAGAAACATTGTGCCTAATTCCTCACCGTTAAAGATTTTTTTGATTACATAAGGAATTTTTCCATTGGCAATCAAAACCTTCCCGCCGAAACGGGTTACCAGACGGGCAGCCTTTAGCTTGGTACGCATTCCGCCGCGTCCGCCGTCAGAAGCATCTGTTCCGAGTGCACAAATTTCATCCGTTACTTCATCAACTTCTTTAATAATTTTTGCGTCAGGATTTTCTTTCGGATTGGAATCATAAAGTCCGTCAACATCAGACAGTATTATAAGCAAATCCGCATCAAGCTCGCTTGCAACAAGGGCAGAAAGTTTGTCGTTATCAGTAAAACAAACCTGCATCTGTGCAGCTGACGGCGACACTTCTATTGTAGAAACCGTATCATTCTGGTTGATGATAGGTACAGTTCCAAGTTCCAGAAGCTTGTTTAAGGTTGTTCTGAGGCTCAAATACCTTGTTCTGATACCGAAATCATCCTCTGTCAACAGAATTTGCGCAGCAATCAGTCCGTAAGCATCAAATCCGCCCTCATAAATAGACATAAGTTTACCCTGTCCGATAGCAGCACATGCCTGCTTAAGCGCAGTTCCTTCCGTCCCCTCAAGCCGCAAACGTTTTCTGCCGAGTCCGACAGCACCCGAGGTTACGACAATCACCTCTTTACCGGATTTCACAAGATGCGAAATATCTTCTATAAACGAAAATACACGCGGCAGTGATACAGTTCCGTCATCGCCTCTCAGAATATTTGTACCAAACTTTATAACAATACGCTTTGCTTCAATAAATTTTTCTCTGTCCATACAAAAATTATAGCAAAAAATAAAAAAACAGTTTATTTATTTAAAATTTTAAGAACATAATCATAATAGTCATTATTTTTATATTTTGAAACACGTTTAATCAAATCATTTTTGTCAACGAATCCCATTCTGTAGGCGACCTCTTCAAGACATGCAATTTTAATCCCCTGATTTTCTTCAATGGTGTTCACATACTGGGAAGCCTGCAGTAGCGATTTCGGAGTTCCTGTGTCGAGCCATGCAAACCCGCGCCCTAAAATTTCTACATTCAACTTTCCCTGTGCAAGATAAATATTGTTCAAATCGGTTATTTCAAGCTCTCCCCTTGCAGAAGGCTTCAGAGATTTTGCATATTCAACTACATTTTTATCATAAAAGTAAAGCCCTGTGACTGCATAATTTGACTTTGGCACAGCGGGTTTTTCTTCAATAGAAACAGCCTTTTTATTTTCATCAAACTCAACAACACCGAACCGCTGCGGATCTTTTACCTGATAGGCAAAAATTGATGCCCCGCCTTGTTGACCGGTACGTCTAACAACTTTTTTAAGATTCCCTGAAAATCCGGGACCGTAAAAAATATTATCCCCGAGAACAAGCGCTGCATCATTACCTGCAATAAAATCTTCTCCGATAATAAAAGCCTGCGCCAGCCCTTCCGGCCGTTCCTGAACTTTATAGGAAAATTTTACCCCGAATTGTTCACCGCTCCCAAGAAGCCTCTCAAAAGCTGGTAAATCTGCAGGCGTCGAGATTACAAGAATTTCTCTTATACCGGCAAGCATAAGCACTGAAACCGGATGGTAAATCATAGGCTTGTCAAAAACAGGCAGAAGCTGCTTGGATACCGCAATCGTTTCCGGATAAAGCCTTGAACCTGTTCCGCCCGCTAATATAATGCCTTTCATCCTGCTTCCTCGTTAATTCTGTTTCCGGCACTATTATAGCAGGTTCTTGAAATATTTTCAAATGGGTGATAAGTTTTAAAAAGAAGGGAGAAAACAAGCGCATGCAAAACATAATTATAGCTTTAAAACCGGAGAGGGGGGGGGGGCTCAAACAGCCTAAATAACCGCTATTACTGCATTTCAGCATCAATTTCCCGCTGGAGGAAAAACTGATGCTACTGGTAAAACTTTTAGGCGGGCTTGGCAACCAGATGTTTGAATACGCTTTTGCTAAAAATTTCGGGGATGATGTTCAGTTCTGTGACCTCTCCAAAAAGAATATTAGGTTTCTTGTTTTAAATAAATTCAACTGCAATGTAAAAATCTACAATAAGTTTTTTCATCCGTTTACACCATCCGTAAAAAATTTCACTCTTATAAAAGAATCTCAACAGTGGGTTTTTACTCCGGAACTGCTAAAGCTTCCGGCTGCTGAAAACATTGTTTACGAAGGATATTTCCAGAATGAAAAATATTTTAAACAGTATAGAAATGACCTTCTAAAAGAATTTACGCCAAAGAAAAGGCTGGATAAAACTAATACTGATATGCTTAATAAAATAAACTCAACAACATCCGTTTCTGTCCACATCAGAAGAACTGATTATGTTGATTTAAATATTGATACAGATTTGGAATACTACAAAAGGGCTATAAAATATATTACCGAAAAAATTAAAAATCCATGTTTCTTCTTCTTTTCTGATGATATGGATTATGTAAAAAAGAATTTTACAGAAATTAATTTTCCATATGACTATGTTGACTTTAACACCGGTAATGACTGCTATAAAGATTTATTTCTAATGAAAAATTGCAAGCATAATATTATTCCTAACTCAACATTTTCCTGGTGGGCCGCCTGGCTGAATGAAAACCCTGACAAAATTGTTGTCTGCCCCGAACACTGGTTTAAGGATTCCCCGCAATCAGATAATCTCCTGCTTGACAGCTGGATAAGGCTCTAATCCGGTGTATATTCCAGTATGTCTTTTAAATCACATTTTAAATAATTACATAGCTTATTTATTGTACTGAGCTTTACATCAATATTCTCACCCTTCATAAGCTTTGATATTGTTGCGGTGCTTAAATCCGTTGATTCTGCCAGCTGATACCACTTAACTTTATTCCAACTTTACATTATGGAGATATATATGATTAAAAGAGGATTTACAACTGGAGAATTTTTATTGAGAGAAGATAGCTGTAAAATTGCATTTACACTTGCAGAAGTATTATTATAATCATAACTCATTATTTTTCGGTCTGGATGTTAACGGTATAAAAGGGCCTAACAGGTGGGGGTATGATTTGTTTTATCTTAATCTATACAGAGAAAATGAAAGAAAACCTGTTATCGGTTTGACATTCATATGCGAACTTACAGAAAAGGGCGGTCAGTCCGCGGAAGATATTTTACTGAAATAAATAATCTTACAAAAATTAACCATGTTACAGGTTTTATGCTATAATGTTTTCAGAATTAAGGAGCCTGTATGCCGTTTGAATTTGAAAGACAATCTATTCCGGATGTAATCCTTGTAAAACCGAAAGTTTTTGGCGACAATCGCGGATTTTTTATGGAAACATATAAAAAATCAGAGTTCGTGGCAAACGGAATTGATGTTGAATTTAATCAGGATAACCACTCAAAATCCTCGGCTCACGTTTTAAGAGGACTTCACTATCAGGCGAAACCTTACGGACAGGCAAAACTCGTAAGGTGTGTCCGCGGCAGAATTTACGATGTTGCAGTTGACATAAGACTGGATTCTGCAACCTTCGGGCAATACGTTAAAGTCGAACTTTCAGAAGAAAACAAAAATATGCTTTTTATACCGGAAGGTTTTGCCCACGGATTTGTTGTTCTTTCAGAAGAAGCCGAACTCTGTTATAAAGCAGGCGGAGAATACAACAAAGACGCTGATAGAGGTGTTTTATGGAATGATAAAGATATTAATATCAACTGGGAAATTGACTTTGAGCCGGTTCTCAGCGAAAAGGATAAAGTGCAACCAACATTAAAGGAAATAAATAAAAAGGAGCTTTTATGAAAATATTAGTAACTGGCGGCGCAGGATTTATCGGAAGCTGTTTTATCAGACACATGCTTGAACATCATCCCGATTATAAAATTTTAAACTATGACGCACTCACTTATGCCGGAAATATCGAAAACCTTTACGATGTAAAAGACAACCCTAATTACGAATTTGTTCAGGGGGATATTTGTGATAAAGATTTGGTGTACGAAGTTGTTTCAGGTGTTGACACAATTGTGAACTTTGCGGCGGAAACCCATGTTGACCGCTCTATTACAGGTCCGGAAATCTTTATTGAAACTAATGTAAAAGGAACTCTTTCCCTTTTGCAGGCAGCAAAAGAATTTAATATTGAAAAGTTTGTACAGATTTCAAGCGATGAGGTTTACGGAAGCCTCGGGGCGGAAGGCTATTTTACGGAAGAATCCCCGCTTGCACCTAACAGCCCGTATTCTGCGTCAAAGGCCGGAGCGGATTTGCTTGTAAGAGCTTACCATGAAACATTTAAGCTTCCGACAGTAATTACGCGCTGCTCTAATAACTACGGTCCTTATCAGTATCCGGAAAAACTAATTCCGAGCTTTATTGCAAAGCTCATGAGCGGTCAGAAGGTTCCTGTATATGGCGACGGGATGAATGTGCGCGACTGGCTTTACGTTTTTGATCACTGCTCGGCGATTGATACTGTTCTTCATAAAGGCAAAGCCGGCGAAATCTACAATATCGGCGGTCATAATGAAAAAACTAATCTTGAAATTACAAAACTTATTCTTAATGCTCTGAACAAGGATGAAAGCTGTATAGAGTATGTTCAGGACAGACTTGGGCATGACAGACGTTATGCGATTTGTAATGACAAAATTAGAAACGAACTCGGCTGGGAGCCGACAACTACATTTGAAGAAGGTATTTTACTTACGATTGACTGGTATATGAATAACAGAAAATGGCTGAGTAAAGTAATTGACAGAAAAAATACAGGGTTGTTTCAATGAAGGTTCTGGTGACAGGTGCAAACGGAATGCTCGGGCAGGATTTATGTCCTGTTTTTGAAGATGCCGGAGCTTTTGTTATAGAAACAGACCGCGACAGTCTGGATATTACGGATGTTGATGCAGTTAATAGGGCAATTTCTGACATTCATCCTGATATTGTAATTCATTGTGCCGCATACACTAATGTAGATAAAGCCGAAACTGAGCCTGAGCAGGCAGAACTTATAAATGTAAAAGGAACTGAAAATATCGCAAAAACATGCGGCAGTTTGGAAATTCCTGTTGTGTATATTTCAACGGATTACGTGTTTGACGGCAAAAAAGGAACACCTTATACTCCTGATGATACCCCTGCACCGCTGAATGTTTACGGAAAAACAAAACTTGCAGGTGAGGAAGCCATTAAAAAATTCTGTAAAAAATACTATATTGCACGTACAAGCTGGCTTTACGGACATTACGGCAAGAATTTTGTTGAAACAATGCTTTCGCTTGCAAAGCAGGAAACTATCATGGTTGTGGATGACCAGAAAGGCTGCCCGACGTGGACGGTTGAACTTGCAAACGGAATTTTAAAGATTTTATCAAAACCTTACGGAATATACCATATTTGCGGAACCGGTGCTGTTAGCTGGTATGGTTTTGCAAAAGAAATTTTTGCTCAGACCGGGCTTGATGTAAATTTGCTGCCATGTAAAACGGAAGAATTCCCGCGTCTTGCAAAACGTCCTGAATACAGCGTAATGAATAACCAAAACCTCTGCCGCAACTGGCAGGCAGCACTGCATGATTATTTACAGCTGCGGAATTTTTAAGTTATTTCAGCAAAATATCTTCCGCGGACTGACCGCCTTTTTCTATAAGTTCGCATACGAATGTCAAACCGATGACAGGTTTTCTTGCGTTTTCTCTGTATAGATTAAGATAAAATAAATCATAACCCCACCTGTTCGGCCCTTTTAATCCGTTTACATCCAGACCGAAAATAATGAGTTATGATTAGTATACCCGCTTTCCGGAGCTTCAAGTCAACCCCATAAAATTGAAATTATGGATAACAAAGAATTTCTAAAAAAGGTAGGGCTTAAACTCAAAGTTATACGGTCTCTCAAGGGAATTTCACAGGACGATATTGTAAATAAGCTTGATATAGACAAAAGTTACTACAGCAAAGTTGAGCGGGGGCTCACCAATCCCACCTTACTGTATATGAAAAACCTCTCGGAATTTCTTGAGGTAAAACTGGAGGACTTATTGAATTTGAATATGAATATTTGAAAAGGCGAAGAGTGAAAAGTAAGGAGTGAAGGGCTCAACAATAAAGACTTTGTTTTAGAAACGATAGCGGGAGCGTGTTGAAAAAATTAATACTACCGGGCCTATATATATGTTTGTCGGATTAGTAAATCCGACCTACTTTCCTTTCAACCATTCAACTTTTCACCCGTTCAACATTATCGCCCCCTCTCCCGCCTGCGGCCTCCTCCCCCGCAAGGGGAAGAAAACAGTGGACACCTCACTCCTCACCCTTCACTTTTCACTCCTCTCCTCTTAACAAAATTTAAAAATACCAATTTTCTTGTTTTTGTGCTACACTATTGCTATAAAATGACTTGGATAATAAGGAGAAGATTTTGAGCCAGCAAAATATTTTTGAGGACGGAAAAATTGTTCCGGTTAACATAAGAGAAGAAATGAAGCGCTGCTACATTGATTACGCAATGTCAGTAATCGTAGGCCGCGCGCTTCCTGATGTCCGAGATGGACTTAAACCTGTTCACAGACGTATTCTTTACGCTATGAACGAACTTGGGATGACACCGGATAAACCGTTTAAAAAATGCGCCCGTATTGTAGGGGAAGTTCTCGGTAAATACCACCCGCATGGTGATAGTTCCGTTTATGAAGCGCTGGTTCGTCTTGCTCAGGATTTTAACACCAGATACCTTGTTGTTGACGGTCATGGGAATTTTGGTTCTGTTGACGGCGACGGCGCAGCTGCTATGCGTTATACAGAAGCCCGTATGCACAAGATTACTACCTCAATGCTTGCTGATATTGACTGTGAAACAGTTGAATTTGAGCCGAACTTTGACGGCTCGTTGCAGGAACCTTCAGTTCTTCCGGTAAGACTTCCTATGCTTTTATTGAACGGCTGTTCCGGTATTGCTGTCGGCATGGCAACAAATATTCCTCCGCATAACCTCGCGGAGGTCGTTGACGGCACAATCGCCCTCATTGATAACCCAAATATTACGGTATCTGAGTTAATGGAATATATTAAAGGGCCTGATTTCCCGACTGCGGCCACAATTATCGGGCTGAATGATATTAAACAAGCATACGAAACCGGCCGCGGCTCTATAAAAATGCAGGCTGTTGCAGGGTTTGAAGAAATCGCAGGCGGCGGCGGCCGTCAGGCACGTACGGCAATTGTCGTAACAGAAATTCCTTATCAGGTTAATAAGTCCATGCTTATTGAAAAAATTGCGGAACTTGTTAAAGACCAGAGAATTACCGGGATTTCTGACATACGTGATGAATCCGACCGCGAAGGGATGAGAATTGTAATAGAGCTTAAGCGTGATGCAAAACCGGATGTTGTAAAAAATAACCTGTTTAAATATACCCAGCTTGCAACAACTTTCGGCGTAAATATGCTGGCACTCTGCGGAAAACAGCCTAGATTAATGAATTTGTACGAAGTGCTTTCAGAATTTGTTGAACACAGGGTTGAAATTGTTACGAGAAGGACAATCTTCTTCCTCAAAAAAGCTAAAGTGCGCGCGCACATCTTAGCAGGCTTAATCATTGCACTCGGCTCTATTGATGAAGTTATTGAACTTATCAAAAATTCCAAAACAACAGATGAGGCACGCGAAGGCTTGATGTCACGCTTTGGACTGGACGCGGATCAGGCTAATGCAATCCTTGAAATGCAATTAAGAAGATTGACAGGATTGGAACAGGACAAAGTTAAAGCTGAATATGACGAATTAATCAAAAAAATAGCAGAGTACGAAGATATTCTTGCAAGCCGTCAGAAAATCCTTGACATTATTAAAGCCGAACTCATTGAGGATAAAGAAAAATACGGCGATGACAGAAAAACTCAAATCCTGCCGGAACAGGGCGAAGTGACAATTGAGGACTTAACTCCTAACACACCTATGGCGGTATTTATTACTCATCAGGGTTATTTGAAGCGTATTTCGCTTGACACATTCGAGCGCCAGAACCGCGCAACAAGGGGCAAATCCGGTATTAAAACAAAAGAAGATGACGATATTCAGCACTTCTTCACAGCAATGATGCATGATAAAGTACTGTTCTTCTCATCTAAAGGTACTGTTTACAGCCTGAATGTTTACGACTTCCCTGAGGGCGGACGTCAGGCTAAAGGGCTGCCGATTATTAATGTTCTTCCAATAGATCAGAATGAAATGATTACGGCCGTTGTTCCTGTAAGCAACTTCTCTCATGAATTAAACCTTATTATGCTGACGAAAAAAGGCTACATCAAACGTATTGAACTTGATAACTTTGTAAACATCCGCCGCAACGGTATCATTGCAATCGGTCTTGAAGAAGGCGACGAACTCAAATGGGTTAAACTTGCGACCGCACGCGACGAAATTATCATCGGAACCTCCTGCGGTATGGCAATAAGATTCCCGATTGAAGATTTAAGACCTCTTGGCAGAAGCGCAAGAGGGGTTACCTCAATGAAACTCAGAACAGGCGATGAAATTATCGGATGCGACATTGTTCCGCGTGACTATGACGCTGATTTGCTTGTCGTAACATCAGACGGTTTCGGCAAACGAACAAAACTTTCCGAATTCAGAACCCAGAATAGAGGCGGCATCGGGTTAATTGCGACTAAATTTAAATCAAATACATCAAGACTTGTTGCACTGACTATTGTAAAAGATTCCGACGATATAATGATGGTTACTGCAAACGGAGTTGTTTCAAGGCTGAACGCAGGCTCGATAAGCTGTCAGGGCAGACCGGCAACCGGCGTTCGCGCTCAGAACCTTGTTGATAACGATGTTGTTGTGTCTGTTAACAAAATCGTAAACCCTGATAACGATGAAACAATTATAAAAGACAATGCTGCCGCTGACGCAGCAGAAGTTGAACAGAACGTTTCACAGACAAGTCTTTTAGACGACAATAAATAAAATGTTATAAAGCGGTGCAGCTGTTTCAGACTGCATTTGAAAACAAAAACGGGATTTTTAAAAATCCCGTTTTTGTTATTATTTTGTCACCATATCTATACCTGTTATATAGTTATCCTGTCTATAATCCCAGATGTAGCCGTACATAAATGGCCGCTTACTGACAGACCACGTTCCTATTTCTTCATAAACAGGGGTATATCCGGAATAAGCAGATATTCTGGAATAAGTTTGTGTGCGGCTGCCATCTTTATCGGTCTGGATAGTAATTTTATACTTTCCGTCCTCTGAATAACGCACTGCTTCTTCGCTACCGTCATCTTTAATAACAACACCAGAAACCGGCAAAAACTTATCCGGAATACCGAGTTCTTCTTCAAAATCATTTATGCAAGCCTGAAATTTCTTCATGCCTTCAGCCGCCATTTCCTCTCTTCTGTCCTCCGGCGGGTCTGTTCGTTTTACGTCGGTAATAAATTTATTTCCGGCAATATCATTTTCGTATTTATATGTAACAGTAGAGCCGTTTTTATTTGTTACGGTAACCTCACCGCCTGCCGGCTTTCCTGACTTATCAAAATACTGTGTATATTTTTTACCATCCCTTGTTACGTATATGTTTGAACCTTCCCAGTTACACAATCTTATTTCTTCACCGGTCTTAGGATTGGTGTAATAAACACCGCCGTTCTTGTCAAATGAAGGTTGTTGTGAATAACCTGCTTTAAGCAAATCTACACCTTTTAACGGCTTGTTGGAAAGTTTAGATTTCTCCATCAGATTATTAAACTTGTTGTAGTCATCATAATTATTTTTCTCTTTTACATCCTGATGAGAACCCTTGTTGTTATTAGTTTTGTCGGATTTGTAATTATCCATGATAGAATTAATCGCTTCTTCACCAAAGCTCCTGCGCTTTGAACTTGCCGTTTTGCCCTCCTGCTGAACCATTCCGGAGCCAGCGACTTTACCCAGTTCAAACATATTAATCTCCTTTCGTGTTTATACTCTTTATATAAATAATACTTATATTTTTAAAAAGTATTTCTACCCGAAAAGATTGCTACACGCCCCCCTATCCTATCCTATCCTATCCTATCTCAGAGTATAATTGATGCTCAGGCATATTAAAATTTATATTTACATTTTGTTACAAAATCATAATTATAACGAATTTGCTTTCTGTGCAGGAGAGTACATTTTCTATTCCTGTACAAAAAACTGCGCTCTGGCCATAGGCTCATGCGGTCTGTCTTTTGAGTAAACCTGCATTACGTAAGCGCCAGGACTGCTTACCACAACGTAATCCGTAAAATAGCTTTCCTCCTCATCCTTCAGCCTGACTGTCTTTGTCCAGTAAAGCTTATACCCCAGACGCATTTCAGCATTGTCTTTTTTGATAAGCTGAATATAAAGATACCTTGAATGGTTTTTCTTTGGCATAAGAATTAAATAGTATATTCTCACATTCGGCTTGAAAACAGAAGAATAGTCCAGCACGTTTTCTTTTGTAATAGGATTTTTATTAAACATAATAGCCGGTCTATCAGAACAACCGGTTGTCACCAGCGCAAAAAGCATTGCGATTATTATTAAAAAACTCTTTTTCATTTTATTTTAAGCTTTTTATTTTTTCTTCAACTGTCTTTACCTGCTCAGGGTCTTTGTTGTATTTAAGAAACAGTTCGTAATTTTTCACAGCTTCCTCTTTGTTATTTTCTGTTTCATAAGCCAGAGCAAGCGCATAATAAGCATAAGCGTAATCTGTTTCAAGCTTAATTACACGTTCAAAACATTTTTTGCTTTCGGCAACATTTTTCTGCGACGCGTAAACCAGCCCAAGGTTAAACCAGCCGTCCGCATAGGAAGGGTTTACGAAAATAGCTTTTTTATAAAAATCAATTGCGTTTTTCTCATCATCTTTGAGTTTATAAACATTACCGATTTTCAAAAGCGTAACCTCGTCGGAAGGGTTAATTTTCAGCGCTTCCTTGTAATTTAAAATCGAGGTATCGTAATTTTTCTTTTTGTAATTTTCATCCGCAAGCGCAATCAAGTCTTTATTCTTCTGCATATCAGCTTCTTTATTAACCTGACTATCCGCAACTACAATTTCCGGCAGACTGCTATCAGCAGCTTTTGCCATTGAATCCGCGCCACCTGCAGAAGCTGCAGCGGCCGAAGCAGTTTCAGATGAGCCAGCAGGAGTTTTTACAGGTTCAACCTTTATTTCCTGATTATTTTGAGCCGGAGTTTCCGGAGAAACCGATGCGGCAGTTTTAGAATTCATTTCAGCAATAAACTCCGCAAGTTCGCTGCTGTATAATGTTTTTTCCGGCTCCATTGCAATCGCTTTTTCGTAATATTCAGTTGCCTTCTCGTTTACCCCGCAGGCACGGTAAGCCTTTGCAAGCCCGTAATACGCCATGCTGTCTTTTGTACCTCTTGATACAGCTTTCAAAAACTCATCGGTTGCCTTTGAGTAATTATGAATTTTTAAATCTTCATGTCCCTGTGCAACATAAGCTTCAGTCAAATTATTCTGCACAATGTCGCTGTTTTTTACGGTTAACAAATCATTATACATTGCAATTGCATCTTCATATTTTTTCATTGCGTGAAGAACAATTGCCTTGTTCAATTTCACATCGTAATCGTCAGGGGTTACTGCAAGCACATCATTATAGTATTTCAGGGCCTTTTCGTAATCCTCCTGCAGGTGGTAACAGCTTGCAAGATCTTTTTTCAAATCGGTGTCGTCCGGAGAAAGCTTAAGCGCTTTTTCGTAATTTACAATCGTCATGTTGTAATTTTTCTGGCGCTTATAAACAAGCCCGAGATTTTTGTACACCCGCGCATCATCCGGATAATGCGCGACATAATCATTATAAGCCGCAAGTGCTTCTGTATTTTTCCCCATATCCGCAAGAAGGTTTGCGTAATCAAATTTCAAAGAATAAAGATTAGGTTTCTGTGCAAACACAACTTTATACTGCTCAAGTGCTAAATCATTTTTCTCAAGCTCCTGATAGGAAAGAGCAAGCGTTGCATGTGCTGCAGTATTATCAGGGTTTCTTCCTATTTCTTTTTCAAGCATTTCCGCAGCTTTGCCGTAATCTTTTATTTCAAAAAGCGCTGTGCCGTAGTTTGCATAAGCGTCAAAGTTCTGAAAATCTTTTAAGTAAAGTTGTTCATATTCAACGGCTGCTCTGTCGTAATTTCCGTTTGCAAGATAAGAGGATGCAAGATTTTTACGCGCCTCATTGTGCTGTGCATAAGTTGCAAGAAATGTATTGTAATCGTTTATAGCACTTTTAAAATCTTTCATCTGATATTCAATATTTGCAATATTCAGATAGTTGTATTTGTACTCCGGAAAAATTTCGAGAGCTTTTTTGTAGGCAGCAAGCGCATCATTATATTTGCTTTGCGTTTCATATATATTGCCAAGACTTATATAAACAAAAGCGTCATTAGGCTTAAGCTGAATAACTTTCTGATAAACTGCAACAGCTTTGTCGAATTCATCCATATCAGTGTAAATTCCGGCAAGTTTTGTATAAAGCATAGCCTCATCACCGGCAAGTTTAATCGCCTGATTAAGTTTGTTTGCCGCTTCCGGGAGGTTATGCTGATACTCAAGCGTGCACGCCTGCTGGTAAAGCGCATTAGCTTCCGGCGACATATATGCCTCAGCAGGTATAAAAGCGGCCATTGATAGTATTACAGCTGATAAAAAAATTTGCCTTTTAATTTTTTCTGCCCTCATATATACACCAGTATTTTAGCAAAAAATTATATTTGTGTAAAGCTGTGCGAATAAATTTTCTTACCGGTTAAAATCTCTGCTGTCTTTATAATTTCAACCTGACCGGCATCATCTTTATCATAATTTATATCATTAATATCACCGAAATCTTCCACTGTTGAGGCAAGATTTAAGTATAGTTCATCCGCCGGATTTTCAGGGGATTTCTTATCAAGCATTCTGACAATTCTTATTAATTCAACATCACAGGCATCGACAATTGCAGCATCAAGTCCGGCGCCGGCAGCCAGCACCGCAAACACTCTGTTTATCAAAGGACGCAATTCTTTCGGAGAACCGTTTGAAATATTTGACAGGCCAATAACCGTTTTTACCGGAGGGTCAAAGCTTTCTTTAATCATTTTTATTGTATTAACAGCCTCCATAGCCTGCGACTGGTCGACGCTTACAGGCAAAATCAGCGGGTCAAAAAATAGTTTTTCGCTGTCCATACCTTTTTCCAGACACTTTTCATAAATCTCAAAAGCAATCTCAAGTCGCCCGTCTGATGATTTAGGGATACCGGTTTCTTTGCTGAGAGTAAGCGCTATCAAATTTGCGCCGTACTGCAAGGCTAACTCTATCATATTTGAAAGCCTAGGCTCGTCCTTCCCTGTACTGTTGAGGAAAGTTTCCGACGGATTAGCGCAGGCTGCAAGTCCGGCTTTCATCTCCTCAGAGTTTGTGGTATCAAATGAGAGCTTTTTCCCGTCTGCAAGCCCTGCAAGCCACGGCAAAACACCAGCCATCCCACCCTTTGCAGGCCCGACATTCAAATCAATATAATCCATCTTTCCCTGCAGGTTAATTAAATCTTTTATAAAATGTTCATCTCGAGTCATTAAAGCGCTCTGAACAGATTTTGAAATTACATGGATGTTTTCACCTATTAAAATCATAAAGTGAGTATAACACAAAATAATTAGTTCTGAAGGGAATTAAAATGATTTTACAAAAATTTACGCATACAAATCCGCTCCGGGCTTAAAAAATTAAAAACTAATTCTTTTAGGTAGTAGTAAAATTTCAAAAATAAAGTTATAATACAAACAATGTTAGGGGTGTAAAGTCTAATGGTAAGAAAAAGGAGAAGGATTCTATGAAAACATTAACTAAGACAACAATGAAAAAACCAAAATCCAAATTTAATGACGAATTTGAAGATTATTTGAAAAAACAATGCTTAAGAACAACCTTCAACGGAATTGAATTGGAAACATTCAGCTGGTACAAAAAAGTTTTAGGACTTGCCTAAAATAAAAAAGACCTCTTTTACAAGAGGTCTTTTTTCAAATTCGCAACAGGTTTTTCTCTTCTGTTTCCGGTCAAAACCGGTGAGCTGAAAATTAAACCTATTCTTTGCTTGCTCCTGATTTCTCGATAATTTCTTTTTCGATATTTGCAGGAACCTGTTCGTAGCATTTGAATTCCATTGAGAAAGTACCGCGTCCCTGAGTTTTTGAACGAATATCGGTTGCGTAACCGAACATTTCGGCAAGCGGAACGATAGCGTTAATCTTCTGAATACCGGTGCCTTCAATGATTTCCATACCCTCAACACGTCCGCGGCGGGATGAAATATCACCGATAATATCACCTGTATTTTCTTCAGGAACTTCAATTTCAACTTTCATCATAGGCTCAAGAATACAAGGTTTTGCTTTACGGCAGCCTTCTTTGATTGCCATAGAACCTGCAATTTTGAATGCCATTTCAGAAGAGTCGACTTCGTGGTAGCTTCCGTCATATAGTTCAACTTTTACATCAATCATCGGGAAGCCTGCTAAGATACCGCCTTCAAGGGCTTCTTCCATACCTTTTCTTGCAGGTTCAATGTATTCTTTCGGAATAGCACCGCCGACGATTTTGTTTTCAAATACAAATCCGGCGTTTTCTTCTGCAGGTGAAATTTTAATCTTAACATGCCCGTATTGACCTTTACCACCTGACTGACGGATGAATTTAGAATCCTGATCAGCATTGCCTCTGATAGTTTCACGGTAAGCAACCTGCGGTTTACCAACGTTAGCGTCTACTTTGAATTCTCTGAGCAGACGGTCTACGATAATGTCAAGGTGAAGTTCACCCATACCGGATATGATTGTCTGACCGGTTTCAGTATCAGATTTAACACGGAAAGACGGATCCTCTTCCGCGAGTTTCTGAAGTGCGATACCCATTTTATCCTGGTCTGCTTTTGTTTTCGGCTCAATAGCAACTGAAATTACAGGTTCAGGGAAAGTCATTCTTTCTAAGATAATCGGTGATTTTTCATCACACAGAGTATCACCTGTTGTTGTATCTTTCAAACCAACAGCAGCGCAGATGTCACCTGCGTACACTTCATCTTCTTCAATTCTCTGATCAGCGTACATTTGAACAAGTCTTGAGATACGTTCTTTTTTGCCGTTAGTAGCGTTGAGAACATAAGAACCTGAAGTCAATTTACCTGAATATATTCTCAAGAATGTTAAACGACCTACGTAAGGGTCAGTCATAACTTTAAAAGCAAGAGCCGAAAACGGTTCATCATCTGATGAATGTCTTTCAACTTTTGTACCGTCTTCAAGTTCGCCTTCAATAGCTTTAACATCAACAGGAGAAGGCATCAATTCAACGATTGAATCAAGGAGCAGTTGAACACCTTTGTTTTTGAAAGCAGTACCGCATGTAACAGGAACAATCTTGTTATCGCAGACGCCTTTTCTCAAACCTTTTTTCAATTCGTCGATTGAAATTTCTTCGCCTTCAAGATATTTCATCATAATATCGTCATCGCATTCAGCAATAGCTTCCACGAGTGCTTCTCTGTATTTTTTAGCATCTTCAACCATATCGGCAGGAATATCTTCAACCTTAATATCTGTACCAAGGTCATTAGTATAGATATAAGCTTTCATTTCAAAAAGGTCTATTAAACCTTTGAACTGGTCTTCAGCACCGATAGGTAATCTGATAGGGTGAGCGTTCGCACCCAGTCTGTTTCTGATCTGGTCAACTACACGGTAGAAGTTAGCGCCTGTTCTGTCCATTTTGTTAACGAAAACCATACGAGGAACTTCGTATCTGTTTGCCTGTCTCCAAACTGTTTCTGACTGCGACTGAACACCGCCAACTGCACAGAATACCGCAACAACACCATCTAATACACGTAAAGAACGTTCAACTTCAATTGTAAAGTCTACGTGGCCAGGGGTGTCGATAACGTTAATCTGGTGGCCTTTCCAGGTTGCAGTAACAGCTGCTGACTGAATTGTAATACCTCTTTCACGTTCCTGTTCCATAAAGTCGGTTACAGCAGCACCATCGTGAACCTCACCGATTTTATGAGTTTTTCCTGTGTAGAACAAGATACGCTCTGTTGTAGTGGTTTTGCCGGCGTCAATGTGAGCGGCAATACCAATGTTTCTGATTTTTTCTAATGGAGTTTTTCTTGCCATTTTGTTTTTCCTTTTTTATATATTGTGTACTTCTGCTATTTTATATTTAGCCTCATTAAAATTATCTCATAAACATGTTTAATTTCAACAAAACACGTTACAAAGTATGTAGCTGGCAGAAGTAAAATTTATAAAACTATAAGCGGGCACATCGTATCACCACGGGTAATCCGCCTTAAACTGCCAGCCGTCATATACAAATATAGCAAAACAGATGGTTGCATTCCCGCTTACATAATCATCACTTTTGCATTCTTCAATTGCTTCTTTACGGTCATCTTCATTTTTTATACGCGCAAGCCTCGGCGGGGATTGAAGTGTTTTATTCCCTTCCCAGTACAACTCTGCTATATCAAAAACATCTTTTCCGAGTATATTAGGCGGTTTTTCACAGTTCAAATCCGTTGTAAACACAAAATATTGGTGATTTGACCACATTGTAATGCACATACCATCATTCAATCTAAAACGGGTACCAAGCCCAGTTTGATTACCATCATATCCTGCATCCTGTTTATTAAAATTATACACTTTGTAACTTTTACCGAGAAGATTTTGATTTAGTTTTGAAGTTTTCAGGTACGGAGCATAATACCTGTTAAAAAACTCATCCTGAGTAATGCTTGAAGGCAGATAGGCACCTTCATCTTCATCTTTTATCGGATAATCCCAGTATTGAGAAGGACCATAATCATTTATTGCACGCTGTGTTGCGTTTGTCAGAAGAGAATACACTCGTTTTAACTTTGTGGTTGTTTCAACTTTTTGATACTTATTTATTACTGTCGGCAAGGTCATAGCAGCAACAATTCCGATAATTCCAAGGGTAATCAGCACTTCTGCCAGAGTAAAAGCGGATTTTCGGCAGGTGAGTGGTGAATAGTGAGGAGTGAAGCGTTCGCTATTGCCCATTCCCTCTGTGATACAAAGGGAACAGCTGAGCCCTGCAAAATGTGTAACAGGATATGACTTGTGCCTTTCGCCCTCTCTCTCTGTAAGAGGGCAGAATTTGTTTATGAGAGTATGCGAGTTTACAAATTCTGGTGAGGGTAAACCCTCAGGCACTTCCGCGCCACACCTTGACTTTGAGCTACCCCTCCTCGAAATCATAGATTTCGGTCCTCCCTCAAAAGAAGGACATAGATTTTCACTCCCTTTTTTTAAGGCGGGCAGGGGGGATTTTATTTCAATCAGTTTCCGCAAAAATGCACGCCAACTTAAGGCTTTACCCTCTTCGGCTGCCTGTATCCCTTGCTCTGTGCCGGTTAAGGAGCTTAAACTATTTACCCCCCCCCCCCGGAAACCCTTGCTATACTTGACTTTTCCATTGCTTAATCTCCTTTGCCTTTTTCTTCTTCTCTATTTAGATCCTGCAAACTAGTTCAGGATGACATATAACTTTTACTTTGTATTCCAAATTAAATAAAAAACTTTTTGAGACGATTGCGGAAGCTGCGCGGAAGCGTGTTCGAAAAAAGTTTTTTATTTATTTTGGAATGTTCTACTTTATTTTGACGTTAGCAGGAGCAAGTTCTGGATGACTTGATGTTTTCTTTTTGTCATGCTGATTTTATTTCAGCATCTCTTTGACTTTTCCCCTGTATGTTTTTATTATAACATACTTTTAATAATAGTAAAAGCCCCCGGATTAATTTCCAGAGGGCTTTATAAACAATGGAGTAATATGCAGTGTGCCGGTAAAATCAACACACAACACTCATTATGAAAAATATCTTTTCAAAAGTCCGTCAAAACCTTTACCATGACGGGCTTCATCTTTTGCCATTTCGTGAACTGTATCGTGAACAGCATCATATCCCAACTGTTTAGCACGGGCTGCAATAGCAAGTTTACCTTCGCATGCGCCGTGTTCTGCTTCAGCACGGAGTTCAAGGTTTTTCTTAGTAGAATCTGTAACAACTTCACCGAGAAGTTCAGCAAATTTTGCAGCGTGTTCTGCTTCTTCAAAAGCGTATCTTTTGTAAGCTTCTGCAACTTCCGGATAGCCTTCTCTTTCAGCAACTCTTGACATTGCAAGATACATTCCTACTTCTGTGCATTCTCCGCTAAAGTGTGCTCTCAAACCTTCAAGAACTTCTTTATCTTCAACTTTACCGTCGCCTACTTTGTGCTCACAAGCGTAAACTTTTTCGCCTCCGCCTACTTCTTTAAAAGTAGTTGCGCCGCAAAGAGGGCATCTTTCAGGGGCTTTGTCAGCTTCTGTTGACCAGCCGCATACTGTACATACAAATTTTACCATAATTTCCACCTTTCTCAAAATACCATTTTGTTTATCAATTTTCTACTTAGCTATAATAGTATAAAATAAATATTTTGTAAAGTAGGAATTATTCTTATTTTTAATATTTCTTTATATTTTGTATTTAACTAGTGCCAATATGCCTCTTATTGTCCATTGCATTATAGCTTCTTAGAACACTAAGATGCATCGAATTAGCAAATCATCACACCTTCTTCCGCCCAAGCAACCCTCAGCACAAGGCATACTACACGCTTCACAGAACTCAGCGGTTCCCTTTGTATCACAGTGAGAGAGGGCAATAGAAAAATCCCCTCGCCCCTAACCCTCTCAGCTGCACTGTGTTCCGGAAGCAGGCTCACAAGGCGCATTCTTCGCCTATTCGCTTTGCTCCTCAGGGGGAGAGGGAACTGTGCTTCACTCCTCACCCTTCACGGTTTACTTTTTGTCGCTCTTAGCGTCTTATCGTCCTAACGTCTTTTCTTTATCACCACATCGCCCCAAAATATTACAAGATGTAAAAAGACTTGACAGGATTTAGTAACAAAACTTGCGCAAAAAAAACTCTCATGATAGGATACTGGCAGAAACAATTTACAATAATTAGGGTTGTGAGGTCAGTATGAAGAGTTCAACTATAAGAAGGTCAAATTTATCTAAGGAGAAAATGGCAGTTTTAGAAGCACTTTCTAAATACAAACAGGAAACTCATGATATTACCCCGAATGTTTATGTAAGACCAAACAGGGAAAAAGAATTAGACCTGTTGTGGCAGAATTTCAAAGTTAACCAGAAGATTGACAAATCACCGAGTGTATATATTGCGGCAGGATTTGCCGGCGGAGTGGTGACAACAGCAATCGTTGCAGGCTTAATCTTTATGTCAATGCACGGGATAAACTGGAACATGAAACTTTCACTTCCGGCTCCGGCAGCAAAACAGGAAAAACTGAACTTTTTGCCGGCAACAGATTCCGTTGAAACTCCGGCAGACGAAGTTTACACCGTTCAAAGCGGCGATACTATGGAAAGCATACTCACAAGATTTTACGGCGGCTACACCCAGGAAAGAGCCTGGAAGGTCATGAATGCCAATAACATGAAAAACCCGAACAAACTTTCCATAGGGCAGAAATTGACAATCCCGATGAAATAAAAGAGCGGATTTTTCAGGATACTAATTTTTGTCATCCTGAATTTATTTCAGGATCTTTAAAATTTTGTGTGAGCCTGTTTTCTTCCGAAGTTCAGTATCTCACAAAATGAGAGCCTCTCTTACAGAATTTTCAAAATAAAAAGCCTCCTCAATCAGGAGGTTTTTTATTGCTTTTCTTTTATGATTAGTTCATAACCCAGATAATCCAGAATATGTTGGACTTCTTCAAATTTTATAGTACGATTACGGCATTTATAGGCAAAGTTTTTCTGCTCCGCCACCTTTATACCTTTCGCCCTCAAGTCAGCCAGCATCTTTGTTAAAGACGTACCACGCCTGTATACAAGTGCCCTTATTTCATTATAAATATCCAACATAATAAAAGCATATTATATTTATATAAGCTTGACCAAAATTAAAATCACTGCTATATTATTAATGTTGTAAACATTAATGATTATGTAATATGTTAAAATGTATAGATTTCTATAAAGAACTTGAAACAGTAGCAAATATCAACGGCGAACTCCAGGAATATGTTGAAGCACTCTTAAAACAACCAGAAGTCACAAAAACCGATCTCATACGAATTCACAGACGCTGCCGGAAACTCGACACCGCATTATTGATGTTTTTTGCAGCTGTCACAAATTCTAAAAACTGAGGGAGTTATATATAATTTTCCACCAAATATTACTAAGAGATACAGGAAATGTCATTCCGAACTGGCTGCAAAATCCGTTGAGCCAGAGGCGAAACGTGATTTTATGCCCCTGCCTGGTGTTTCGGAATTTTACCACCGGCAAGACCCTGAAACAAGTTCAGAGCCCGCCCTGAATTTATTTCAGGGTTACATTTTTAACCATTATTAGTGGAATTTGCTATATAAGTCCCAAAACTGACTGCTTGTCGTGAGAAATTTTTCATGCTAACATAGCCTTGTGTAAGACTAATTTATGTGAGGAATGATTATGCAAGCCCGTAGAGCTGCCAGAGAACTGGCATTTATCCTGTTTTCACAATTCGATAAAAAGATTACAAACTATTCAAGACAGGATCTTGAAGATATTATATTAAAATCAGTCAGAATTTTGACAAGCAACGCAAGCGACGAGTTGAAAATTACCGTAGGCGCTCTGGTTGAAATGAAAGACCAGATTGACACCTACGAAGCCGAACACGAAACAAACCTCAAAAGACCGCTCGGCGTTGCCAATGTTCCGGTTCCGCTGCCTATGACCTCCGATATGTCAGGCAGGATTAACGAGATGATTGAAATTGCAGAAAAAGCACTGCTTGCGCTTGAGATTGCCGAATTCACCACACTGGATTCCCAGAATGAGGTGAAAGAATATGCAATCCGCATCGCAGAATTTTTCCAGAAATACCACACCGAAATCGATGATATGATTAAGCGCCACGCTAAAAACTGGGATTTTCAACGCCTCGTTAAAATGGACAAAGATATTCTCAGAATTGCGATTGTTGAGCTTCTGTATATGAAAGATGCGCCGATGAAAGTTGTTGTTGATGAAGCACTTGAACTTGCTAAAAAATACTCAACCGACGACAGTTCTTCATTTATTAACGGCGTGCTCGCCAAAATAATCGTTGAAAACGGACTTAAATAGTATGTTTAAATTCTTCTCGGACGGATTTAATAACTTCAAAAAAGCAGTATCAAATACTGCACACGCACTTGTCGGCAGCGTGACAGAATCTGTTGCGCATGAAGAAGAATTTTCCGAATTTGTACTGGAAGATATGGAAGATGTTCTCATAAGCGCGGATCTGGGCGTAAATTACGCCGCAGAACTCGTTGACCGACTCCGCAGCCAGTCAAAAATTAAGCCGTCAGAGGTTAAAGAATACCTGAAAACAGAATTTCTAAAAACTCTTCAGGAAGCAGGAAACAACGAGTTAAACTACATTCCTGATACCTTAAACATCTACTTCATTACAGGGGTAAACGGTGCCGGCAAGACTACTTTAATTGGGAAACTTGCATACAGGTTTCGAAATCAGGGGAAAAAAGTTCTTATAGCAGCAGGCGATACGTTTCGAGCGGCAGCCGAAGAACAGCTGGACATCTGGTCAAAACGCGCAGGCGCCGATATTGTCCGCCGCGACAAGGCCGATCCTGCATCGGTTGTATATGAGGCAATTCAAAAAGCTCGTCAGGAAAATTACGACGTAATCCTTGTCGACACTGCTGGCAGGCTTCAAAATAAGTTCAACCTTATGGAAGAACTTGCCAAAATCAAAGGCGTCATTGACAAAAATGCACCGGAAAGCCTCAGGGAATGTATGCTTGTACTGGATGCAAATACCGGACAGAACGGGCTTCAGCAGGCAAAAGTTTTCACAGAAGCAGTGAATATAACATCGGTTGCGCTCACAAAACTTGACGGCTCGGCAAAAGGCGCAATTGTGCTTGCTGTTGCAAAAGAACTTAAGCTTCCTGTAAAACTTGCCGGCGTCGGAGAAAAAATGGAAGATTTGAAAGACTTTAATTCAGAAGAATTTATCGAGGCTATTTTTAACTGATGAAAGTACTGGAAAAAACTAAATCTGTAAAAGGCAGCGAAATAGTTCTGCTTGGCGGCGAATCGGCTAAAAACATTCTTGTAATAGGTGTTTTTCATGGCGATGAGCCACAGGGAAAATTCTTAATTGAAAATTATCTGAAAAATAACGACAGTCTGCTTCTGTTTATTCCTTGCCTCAATCCGGATGGGCTTGTTCAGAATATGCGGACAAACGCAAACGGAGTTGACCTTAACCGAAATTTTCCGACAGAGAACTGGGAACTAACAGAAAAAAATGAATTTTTCGGCGGTCAGACTCCTGCAAGCGAACGAGAAACCAAATTTCTGGTTAACATAATTGAAAAATACAAACCGCGTCTAATACTTACACTCCACGCCCCGTTTAAAGTCGTAAACTACGACGGCGATGCAGAAGAGATTGCTCAAAAAATTTCAAAAATAATTCACTATCCTGTTGAGGCAAATATTGGCTATCCGACACCGGGGAGTTTCGGAACTTTCGCCGGTATTGAGAATAAAATTCCGACAATTACGCTTGAACTTGATGAAAATTGCCCAGTTGAAAATCTGATTGAACCTGTAAATGAAATATTCAGGCTTCTAGAAAATTGTTAAGTTTGTAAACATTTTTGTATCATGCTGAAATTCGCCTTTTTCAAATGTTTTTATTTAAGTAAGAGTACTTAAATAAAAAGAGGAGCGTAAATTATGACGTTGAGTATCAATGGTGTGAATGGTGTTCAGCAGACAAGAGCAGCACAGTCTACAGGATATAACGGAAATAACAGCGGCATCGGAGTTATTCCTATAGGCAAAAAAACTGAAGTTCACAAACAACAGGAAGCCTTAAAGAATTTTTCGGACGAAGTTAAAGGCGGTAACGTGAAATATGAAGAACCAAACTGGTTTTTAAAACTTCTCGGTGCTGAAAATCGTGTTGTAATTACAGTTGACGACAAAAATACTACACTCGGTGAGATAAAGGGCCGTTTTAACCTGGCAGACGGTACAATGTACCAGAATATCCGTGACGATTACGGCGGGAACAGAGATAAGTACAAAGTTCCGATTGGCCCTGACGGAAAACCTTATGTTGCTATTAATCTAAAAGATTTGAGTACAGGTACAGGAATTTCTGAAGAAAATTTAAAGGCAATGGTTCAAGAATAAAAAATAAGACCTCTTAAAGAGGTCTTGTTTTTTATTTACATTTAGTTTTACCTTCCCAGCTTAAATCGTCACAGTGAAGATAATCCATATTTTCGTTATATAGTACCCATGCAGTACAGGCCTCGCCGTATTTTCCGCCGTATGTTGCCTGACTTGCGTTAATACAATTCTTTGAAAAAGTAAACGAGGTTGAATCCGGCGTCCCTTTTGGCAGAACCCCGTATTTAGTAATATAAAACCTGAACCAGTCTTTTCCCCAGGCATTTTCACCTTTAGAAGGCCCGTCAATATCAACCGTAATATCTGCACAGACGCTCTGTAAATTTTTTGTCGAACCTGCTTTAGAAGAACAATCCCCGCTTCTTTGAACAAAGTTAAATGCCATACCATTAGTTAATATTCCTGATTCAAAAGTTCCTTTGGTTACAGTCTTTAAGCAGGTTTCATCACCAGGCGAACAATGCTTGCCGACTTTGAGATATTTTGCAAATTTATCATATATAACTTTATTCGACACACCGTTTTCTTCTGAAACGTAATCGACGGAGCCATCTTCATGTTCAACTTTTTCTATACCGGCAAATCCCCAGTTGTCAAGCGTACCATACTCCTTAACAGCCATAAGATATGCTTGAGAAAAAATTGAATAGGCAGATTTCAACGCCGATACGGTCTGTTTTTCCCGATGCCTCTGGACAAGGGTTGGTAATGTCATGGCAGCTACTACACCGATAATCCCGATGGTGATTAAGACCTCTGCAAGCGTGAAAGCGGCTTTGCGACGGGTGAAGCGTTCTCTATTGCCCTCTCTCTTTGCGATACAAAGGGAACAGCTGAGCCCTGCAAAATGTGTAACACGATATGACTTGTGCCTTTCGCCCTCTCTCTCTGTAAGAGGGCAGAATTTGTTTATGAGAGTATGCGAGTTTACAAATTCTGGTGAGGGTAAACCCTCAGGCACTTCCGCGCCACACCTTGACTTTGAGCTACCCCTCCTCGAAATCATAGATTTCGGTCCTCCCTCAAAAGAAGGACATAGATTTTCACTCCCTTTTTTCAAGAGGGACTGAGGGGATTTTATTTCAATCAGTTTTCGCCAGAATGCACGCCGACTTAAGGCTTTACCCTCTTCGGCTGCCTGTATCCCTTGCTCTGTGCCGATTAAGGAGCTTAAACTACTTGCCCCCTCCCCCCGGAAATCCTTGCTATACTTGACTTTTCCATTGTTTATTCTCCTTTGCTTTTTTCTTCTTCTCTATTTAGATCCTGAAACTAGTTCAGGATGACATATAGTATTCCAACTTAAATAAAAAACTTTTTGAGGCGATTACGGGAGCTGCGCGGGAGCATGTCCGAGAAATTTATTTCAGCATCTCTTTGACTTTTCCCCTGCCTCTTTATTATAATCTATTTTTCAAAACTTTTCAACATCATACTTCAGAAACTGATATACTTGTAACGCCGGAGTTTCTTGCACTGTCCATAAGCTTTACAACAGCGCCGTGGGTTGCCTCTCCATCAGTTTGAATCATCATACCGTCAGGGTATGCCTTTGCCTGAGTTTTCAATACGCTTTCAAGCTGCGGAATTGAAACTTCTTCACCGTCTATATAATATCTGTTATCTGCAGAAACCGTTACCGTTAAAATTTTTGCATCTTTATTTGCCTGCTCCTCAGCAACATTTTCCGGAACCGTAAGATTAAGCCCCTGCTGGTCTAAAAGCGGTGCTATCACCATCATTATAATAAGCAGCACCAGAAAAATATCGGTTAACGGTGTTATGTTTATATCACTGAATGTATCACGATTCATAGCTTACGCTCCCTGCCTTCCGGACTTGTTTTTTAAATCTTTCTGTTCTTTTTTGGTTAACGGCTCGCCCGCTACGATTAGTTTTTTAAACTCGGCGTCCTGAGCCGCGTTCATCACTTTCATTATCTCGGAACTTTTAACCCTCTCGTCAGCCTTTACTACCACTTCCAGTTTTTCTAAGGAAGGTTTTAGTGCAAGTAGTTCATCAGTAAGCGTATCAGGATTTATCTCTTTGCCGTTTACATACATAATGCCGTCTTGAGTTATTGAAACAGTAGCATTTTTTTGCTCAATAGATACCCCGCTGTTAATCTCCGGTATTGTAATCGTGTTATCCATTGACTGGAATGTCGGTGCAACTACCATCATTATGATTAACAGTACCAGAAAAATATCAGTTAGCGGTGTTATGTTTATGTCCGTAAAACCTTTATTCTTTTTACCTGATGATGAACTGAATGCCATTTTCTTATAATCCTTATTTTCTAACCTTGAGCGTACTTATTAGTAAACTACATTGAAGCACTTGAGGCCGGTTTCACTTCTGTTTCCGAATCTACAAAGCTCAGGAACAACAATTTTATCAACTGAAAATCATCGTCATAACGCTTTACAATAGACTGGAAAGAATTGTAGAAAATAACCGCAACAATCGCAACTATCAAACCGAAAGCCGTAGCAATCAGAGCAGAACCTATACCCATTGCAACCGCTGCCGACTGGTTTCCCTGCATAGCCAGATCCTGAAATGTATAAAGGATTCTGACAACAGTTCCGAACAACCCTAAAAACGGAGCAACAGCACCGATTGTACCAAGAATTGTCAGATGACTTTCGAGCTTTCTTGTAGCAAGAGCTGCAGCAATATCAAATGAGCGCGAAAAACCGTTCCGCTGTTCCGAAAAAATTCTGACAGCTTCTTCTGTAACTTCGCCGATAACCCCGCCGCAATCAACCGCAACATTCTGGGCTGCCTGAAGATTGTTTTTAGCAAGTTCTTTTTGAATTTTCGGAATAAAAAGAACAATGTCGCGCTTGTTCTTTTTATAAAACGCTGCCCTGTTGATAACAACTGCAACTACAAGGATCGAACATACCAGAATAGGTAATAATACAGGCCAATCCATTTTAATTGAGTTCAATAATAGTTCCATAGTTTAATCCTCTTTATCTTGTGATACGTTATTTTTTATGCTTAATATCCGGTAGCCCCGAATACATTGTAGTCAAATGTAAACTGAATATCGATGCTGGAGCCTTTATACTCGGCCGGAAGCGGCTTAAACGGTGCTGTGAGTTTTACCGCATCCAGTGCAGCCTTATCAGCCCCCGGAAGTCCTGATGACTTAAATACACTGCAGGACAACAGTCTACCGTCTTTTGCAATTTTAAATAAAAGAACAACACGTTTGCTTTCGTTACCTTTAGGCGGATTCCAGTTCATTTTTATTCTACGCTGTAGTTCTCTCATGTAAGGTCCGAAATCAGGTTCTCTAATCGCATCAATTCCGGGTCTGCCGTTCGGATTTCCGGGCCCTGGGTTGCCATACCCGCCGGTACCGCCTCCGCCTGCTCTTCCAAGTTTTGCACCCGAACCAGAGCCGCCTGTCGGTGCAAGAACCGGTGCAGGAGTGTAACGTCCGCTTCCGCTGCCTCCTCCGGAAGATCCACCGTGTGCAAGTTTGCCGGAACCGCTAATCGGGCCTGTTGTATAACGTCCGCCTGATGTTCCGCCCTTTGGTACAGGAACCTGAAACGCTGAGGACGGCTTCGCGGCCGGTCTCGGTGTCATTGGCGGTTTTATTGAAGGTCTAGCCGTCGGCGGCTGCGGTTTTGCCTGAGGCTTTGCCTTCGGGGCAGGTGACGGCGTCTGCTGAGTTGTTTTTTGAGGTTTTGCCGCCTGCTGCATAATCTGTTCAAATACGTTAGGCTTTGAAACCTGTTTTGGCTTCTGCTGAATAGGTTTTGCCGCCTGTTTCGGCGCAGGAGAAGCAGACTGAGCCCTTGAAGGCGCTGCAGATGGTGCAGGAGATGGCATTGAAACTTTCCTTGTCGGATCGTGATGACCGCCCGCGCGTGAATTTATATCCGCACGGTACGGTGTATTTTTATTTATAGGGGTATCTTCTTTGTCGACAAGCACAAACTCTATGTCTTTCATTTTAGGTTCGGGTTTATCCACGGTAAAAAGGTGAATCCCGAGAAGCGTCAATATCAGTGACCCGAGACAGAATGCCCCGACTGCCGCAGGGTGAAGAAGGGTTGAAATAATAATGGATTTTTTTAAGGAATCTTCTTCCTTTTTCCGGATAACAACGGGGGTGGTAAATCCTGTAATTTCTTCCGTATCATCGTCTTCTATTAAATTGTCCGAGTATTTTCCTAAGATTGACATTTTTCTACCTATCAACAAATATTTCCAAAATCTGTTTTTCAATAATAATTTTATTCCAAAGCGTAAATAAAATTATTAGCCGGCTTACTAATAATTGGAGTTATAAATTGCCGGATTAACAGTAATTGGCTGGGTAAGTACAAGTTCTATTCTTGAATTTGCCGGGATCTCTACATTATCGCCTTTATCCCACAAAGATTTCACAAGCCCCCCGCCTGCTCCGACAGCAGTACCTAGAGCAGCACCTTTTCCTATATCACCGCCTGCGAGCGCGCCGAACACAACCCCTGAAACAGCACCGGCACCTGCGCCGACTGTCAAATCTTTTGCGTAATCTTTTGTAACATCCATTTTAGTACCGCCTATTAGTGTACCCGAATTGTCCTCAGTCTTTATAACGGCAGAAATAGGTATCTGTATTCCGTAAGGTGTTATAATCTGCGTAAAGCGGAGAGTAAGTTTTCCGTTCATACTGCCGCGTTTAGCCTTTGAAACTTCAAGCACCGTTCCTGTGACAGAACTTCCGGCAGGTGCAATCAGGTTATTGTTGTAATAGAAATCCGAACCGAGTGCAAGGGTAACAGTCTGCCCCAGAGTGAGGGTTTCAGAACTCAACGGGGTAGTCACAACCGCGGCCATCTGCTGTCCGGCAGGAACAGTTACAACACTTCCTTTCAGTGTACCGTTTCCTGTCATCTTTGGCTGATTGTAATATGTCGGCTGATATGCCGGTGGCTGTGTATTCTGTGTATAATTATAGTTGCCTGCTGCTAAAACAGCACTGCCTGATAACAGCATTACTGCCAGTATTAGGTTTAAACTTTTTTTCATATTCTTTCCCTTCCTCACTTACATACACATATCTTCTGATAATATAACATTTTATTAGCAATTTATCATTTGTCAATTTGTTAAGGTATGTGTGATATAAGCACTGTCTGTAAGTATTATAAGCCTGTCCTCTCCGGATTTTATAATTGTATGCTCGCCCTGTTTTCTTGCTCTGCCAGGGCGTATCTGCAGGGTGGTGTTAATACCGATTTTACTCTGATAATGAGGCATTTTAATCCATTCTGCCGGCTGCGACATCTCCCCGCCGATTATATTATTATTAGACGTATAGACATACGCTCTTATCGGAACCTCAAATCCGTCAGGCAGAATCATTTTTGAAATTTTTATTACCATAGAAGCATTCGTACCGACAACGGGCTCGTTAAGCTTTTCTATGTAACCGTAAAACTCCGTATTCTCCGGGATTACATTTGTATCCTGCATATACAAATCGTTTGTGGAAGTAAATCTAACCTTATAACCGACAGGACAATATTGAGTTGAGATTTCCTGAGCGCTCACAACAGGAATAAAAGTTCCGGCAGGCACCTCAACTTCGTCGTAATCTCTCATATCAAGTTTAACATTTTCCACCTGCGGAGTAACTGTTTCCTCTGCCGGCACCGTATCGGCAGCCCCTGCACTCTCCTGTATAAAGCCCGCAATTCCCAACAACAGAATTAAACATAATATTTTTTTCATAAGTTTATTATAACATTTTTTTTGAAAATTACAATAAAAATATAATCAAAAAAATACTTTTTCGTGTATAATAAACAGAAGAAAAGGAGCAAAGAATGAAAGAGAGAATTGTATCAGGGATGCGCCCGACCGGAAAACTTCATTTAGGGCATTATCTGGGTGTTATCCAGAACTGGACGGAATTACAGCACAGGTATGAAAGTTTTTTCTTTGTGGCGGACTGGCATGCACTGACTACAAAATATGACAAAACAGAAACTTTAAAGGAGGATGTTCTAGATGTTGTAATAGACTGGCTTGCGTCCGGAATTGACCCTGAAATTTCAACAATATACGTGCAGTCGCTTGTGCCGGAAATCGCAGAACTCAACGTTTATCTGGGAATGATTACCCCTCAGAACTGGGTTGAGCGCGATCCATGCTTAAAGGATATGGTTAAAATTCTCCGTTCAAAAGATTCTCAGGACTCCCAGATGAGTTATGGACTTCTCGGCTATCCTGTTTTGATGAGCGCAGATATTATGATGATGAACGCAACACACGTGCCTGTCGGAATTGATCAGGTTGCGCATATTGAGATTACGCGCGATATTGCAAGAAGATTTAACCACATCTACAAAACTGACTTCTTTAATGAGCCGAAACCTCTTTTGAATCACTGTTCTCTCATTTGCGGACTGGACGGAAACAAAATGGGCAAATCTTTCCAGAATGATATTAAGATTTCCGACACTGATGAAGTTACTGCCAAAAAAGTTATGTCTGCAATCACTGACAGAAGCCGTATGAGAAAAACAGATTTAGGACACCCTGACCAGTGTGAAGTCGCCTTCAAATACTGGGAAATCTTCGGCACTCATGAGCAGATTGAAACTGTAAAATGCGAATGTGAAAAAGGTGAACGCGGGTGTGCTGACTGCAAACGTCAGCTTGGTGCGGTGATTAACGAAAAACTTCACGAGATCCGCGAAAAACGCCGCTATTACGAAACCAACATTGATGAGGTTAAAGATATTCTGAATGAAGGTTCAAAACGGGCTAGCATTGAGGCACAAAAAACTTTAGAAGAAGTCAGACAGCTTGTCAAAATGTATTAATCAAAAAGAGGTCTGATAGGACCTCTTTTTACCACCATGGATAATCATCTTTGATTTGCCAGCCATCATATTCAATTAGAGCAGCACAGTCAGATTTCTGGTATTCACTTGTTATATTTTTACATAAATCTATTAAATCTTCTCTTGTTTTTGCATTTGACATTCTTAGACCTCCGCTATTAAACTTTGGATATTGCCGCCCGTTCCCAAACTTAACTACAAATTGGAAAATATCCTTGCCGTATTTATTTGGTTTTCCTAAACAGTTATAATCAAACAAAAAATGAATATTTGAAGATAGCTCGCTTGCTCCGCCGGTAACAAGACCAAAACAACCACCGTCACTAAAAACATATACAGGCAAATAATTCACAGAATTACTATATAAATTTTTCACAAAACGCTTACAATTTGTTTCTCCTGCATTACACTTTTCTATTCCGGTCAAATACGGAAACAAATAAGTATTGACAAAACTATTAATTTCATCAGCATCGTTTTGTTTTTCCGGAAATTGCCATGTTTGCACAGGACCATAGTCAACTGTAGCCAAATTCAAAGCATTCTGCATAGTAGAAGAAAACTTTTTAAGTCTGACAACGGCCTCCTGTTTACCATAATTATTAATAACCGCCGGCATTGTCATTGCCGCAACCACACCAATTATCCCGAGTGTTATTAAAACCTCGGCAAGCGTAAATCCGAATTGGCGGCGACAAAGCTTTCTCTCTGCGCCTGCCCCCTGTAATCCCCGCCATTTGCCGGTTAAGGAGCTTAAACTATTTGCCCCCCCCCCCGGAAACCCTTGCTATACTTGACTTTTCCATTGTTTAGTCTCCTTTGCTTTATTTTTTTATTACTTTTCTCTGGACAATCTATAAATGTTTTCGAGACGATAGCGAGAGCAGTGCGGGAGCGTGTTCGAGAAAACATTTATAGATTGTCCTCTCTACTTTAATTATATCAAATCTTCCGCTTCTTTTCAACAAATAATTAAAAAAACCTTAAGGTTTTTAATTATTTTCAAAATCCGTTATATAAATATAATGTACTTGGTTAGTATAAGAAGGAGAAATAAATATGTTAAAACCATTAGGCGACAGAATTGTTGTAAAAGTTATTGAAGATACCGAACAGACCTCAGGCGGAATTTTTATTCCGGACAGCGCTAAAGAAAAGCCTCAAAAAGGTGAAATCGTTGCTGTAGGTCTCGGCAAAATAAACGACAAGGGCGAAAGAGAACCTATGGACGTTACAGTAGGTCAGACTGTTCTTTACGCGAAATATGCGGGCACAGATATTAAAATGGACGGCACTGAATACAAAATTTTATCAATCAAAGACGCTTTAGCAATTATTGAATAAGCTTTATCGGTTGAATAGTTTAATAGTTGAACGGATGAACAGTTGTTAGCCCTTCAACCGTTCAACCTGAATCCTTTCAACCTCTACAAACGGATTAATAACATAATAGAAAGGAACATAAACAAAATGGCAAAACGTATAGTATTTGATGAAGAAGCAAGAAAATCGCTTCTCAAAGGTATAGACGCAGTAGCAGACGCTGTAAAAGTTACGCTTGGGCCAAAAGGCCGCAACGTAATTATTGAAAAGAAATACGGCGCTCCGCAAATCGTTAACGATGGTGTAACTATCGCAAAAGAAATCGAACTTAAAGACGGTCTGGAAAATGCAGGCGCTCAATTGTTAAAAGAAGTTTCTTCAAAAACAAACGACGTAGCAGGCGACGGCACAACAACCGCATCAGTTCTTGCTCAGGCAATCGTTCGTGAAGGTTTGAAAAACTTAACAGCAGGTGCTAACCCTATGTCTATGAAACGTGGTATCGACAAAGCCGTTGATATTTCAGTCAAGAAAATCAAAGACATGTCAAAACCTGTTAACACTAAAGAAGAAATCGCTCAGGTTGCGGCAATTTCTGCCGGCAACAACAAAGAAATCGGTGAACTTATTGCAGAAGCTATGGAAAAAGTCGGCCACGATGGTGTTATTACTGTTGAAGAATCTAAATCTTTCGGTACTAATTTGAAAGTTGTTGAAGGTATGCAGTTTGATAAAGGCTACCTTTCACCTTACTTCGTAACAGACGCAGAAAGAATGGAAGCAGTATTGGATGACGCTTACGTATTCTGCTGCAACAAGAAAATTAACCTGATTTCTGATCTGGTTCCTCTTTTGGAACAGGTTGCAAGAGATGGCAAATCTTTATTGTTAATTGCAGAAGATGTTGAAGGCGAAGCTTTAGCAACCCTCGTTGTTAACACAATGAGAAAAGTATTAAGAGCAGTTGCAGTTAAGGCTCCTGGTTTCGGCGACAGAAGAAAAGCAATGTTAGAAGATATTGCAATTCTTACAGGCGGCGAAATGTTCACAGAAGAACTCGGCATCAAATTGGAAAATGTTACAACACAGATGTTAGGTTACGCAAAACGCGTAACTGTTACAAAAGACGAAACAACAATCGTTGTAGGTAACGAAACTAAAGAAGCTGTTCATGACAGAATAAGATTAATCAAAAAACAAATTGAAGCATCTGATTCTGAATACGATAAAGAAAAACTTCAGGAACGAGTTGCAAAACTTTCAGGCGGCGTTGCAGTTATCGAAGTCGGTGCAGCTAGTGAAGTTGAATTAAAAGAAAGAAAATTAAGAATTGAAGATGCACTTAACGCAACAAGAGCAGCTAACGAAGAAGGTATCGTTCCTGGCGGCGGTGTTGCATTAGTAAGAGTTCAGCAGGAATTAGAAAAACTTGTTGCTACAACAAGCTTCTCATCAGACGATGAAAAAATCGGTTTCAAAATTCTTACAGCTGCACTTGATGTACCGTTGAGAGCAATCGCAAGAAATGCAGGCGCTAAAGCTGATGTAGTAATTGATACAGTGTTAACACATCAGGGAGCTTACGGCTACGACGCTTTAGATGACAAATATGTTGATATGTTTACAGCAGGTATTGTAGACCCTGCGAAAGTAACACGTTCAGCACTTGTTAACGCTGCGTCAGTAGGTTCAATGCTGTTGACAACAGAAGCTGCAGTTGTTGAAATTCCGGAAGAAAAACCGGCTGCTCCTGCAATGCCTGCAGGTATGGGCGGCATGATGTAGTGGACGTAGTCCACTCTTATACTTTGTGACAACATTGTATAAGCCGCTTTTACGGAATTTTGCACAAATTAAAAAACATGTATCATCGCTTTTGATGGTACATGTTTTTTGTTGGCGAGCTGAGGACGGAGGCTTGGCAACGTATATGGCGAAGCGCCATAGTAGTCGCCAACCGGAGGCCCGTTAATAGCGAGCGAGCAAGACAGTGAAAGTAGCCCACTCTTATACTTTGTGACAACATTATATAAATCGCTTTTACAGATATTTTCACAAATTACAACACATGTATCATCGCTTTTGATGATACATGTGTTTGTTTATGAGCTTAAGGGCACTCTGCCGAATTATCCTTTATTCTTCAATAAGATTTCCGGGAGTGCCGTCCATATTCATCCAGAATTGCTTACCGTCTTTTATGAAGATTGGAGAACCTTCAAATTTTCCTACCGTATATCCGTCAGCTACCGCCTTATCAATATTCGGCTTCTTTCTTGCCATAATGGTGTCCGAGCCGTATTGCATAACTTCATCTGCTGATAACAGATTATCATTATTAGCATTTGCACCATCAATGTAGGTTTTTAATTCTTCTTTTGTGATTTCGCCGTTACCATCTGCATCAATTACATTAAAATTAAAGTCCGAATACTCACGCAACTGCTCACTTGTAATACCTGCTTCTGCCAACTGTTCATCAGTAATTCCGCTGCTTTTTATTTCATAGTTAAAATATTCATCAGGGGTAATATTGCCCTGCTTATCTCCAAATTTGTCGTTAATAACATTAAACTGCGCAGCCGCAAGAAGGTTGGAATCATTGATTTCTGCACTACTATTCTGCTTCATCTGGGTATCAAATTTTTCAACACGCTGCTCCTGAATTTGTACAACATATTCTCTCAACTGCTGCTGGCTCAAAGTTTTGCCGTCTTTCTTAAATATAATAGTCGGCTCCCCGCCTATTGAAATAAATTCAGGTTTAATATCTTCCGGAATCGCCTCGTTATCGGCAATTCCTAATGCAGATCTAACCTGTTCGTCCATTTTACTCTGTGTTATATACTTATTTTTTCCTGCGCTGCTGACAAGAACCAGATTTTCTCCAAGACGGGGTTTGCCTGTTTCAGGGTCATTTTCCACAAGCCGTCTGACTTTATTGCCGTTTTCATCCTCATAAATACCAATCTGCTGTTTTTGCCCGTTTACTACTCGTTCAAGAACTTTTGTTTCCGGCGGGAAGTCCCCGCTTATGTATTTATTTTTACCGGAAGTCTTTGTGGCTGCAATAGTATCGCCAAGTGTTCCGTCATCATTAATTTCACGTCGGATTTTCTGCCCGTCAATTTCAACAACAGCAATATCCTGTTTGTCACCGTTTACAGAACGCTGAATTATTTTACCGCCGAGAGCCTCAATCATACCCTCTGTCTTAGCACGTTTGACATCATCCGGTAACTCTATTGGAGAGTTATTAACCTCCTGAGGCGGCACCTTAAGCACAGGCTTATCCTTCTTATCCAGCAATTCTGGATGAGAAGGAACAGGTTTATTATCGACAGGTTCCGGCGGCTCTTCCTGCCCGCTGATTTCATAACCTGCAGCTTCAGCGAGCGCCTTCATCTCGTCTGCGGAATAATCAAAACTCTGTCCTGCCTGCATTGTTGTATAGTTAGTTGTACGACCTGTATTTTGATGGATTTGATTAAGCATATTATAAAGATTCAGGACATCTTGTTTTGTAAGACCTTTTCCGTCTTTGTCTTTAATAATCCCCTGTTTTGCGAGGTCATCAAAAACAGACTTCAATTCAAATGTAATACCGGAAGGCTGTGTTTCTCTGTTTTGAAGTTCAATCTTTTGACCGGTCTTAAATACATTATTGATACCTTCAACCATCAGTAAACCTCTCTCTTACTATATAACTCTTATATATATAAAAACATTTCGAAGAAAAAGATTTCAAAATCCGCTAATATCTCCACCCTGCTCCATCCTACCCTATCTCAGGGTATAATTGAATTTCAGCCGTTTACAACCATTTTGAAATTGTTACATATTTTCACATATTACTAAAAAAAAGTCCTGCCAATTAAAAGGCAGGACTTTTTTTATATAGATATGAAACTTATTCTGATTTATCGATAAGATTTCCTTCTTCATCAACCCCGAGTCCGTATCTCTCAAGGTTTTGCAGATGCGACTGAATAAAACTCTGTTCGGCATCACTAAGTTCCGTGCCGTTTTTCTGCTTTGCCAGAAGGTCATTATAAACAGCATTGTCTATTGAAACCCGCTGGGCAGTATTCATCATACGCATTTGAAGAATCTCTCTGTTGCTTGATTGCAAACCTCTGTAGGAATACATTTTGGAATCCTTATCATATTTTATATCGCTGTCTAAAAATCCACCGCCTTTGAAAAACTTCATGGCTTCGCCGCCGCCAAAAACACTCATCTCTGTACTTAGGGAAAACCCTTCGCCGTTTGCGCCTGAGGTAAGCGTGTATTTTCCTGTGACACCCTCCCGTTCGACAACAGACACCGGAGGTTTTTCTTCTTGTTTTACTTGTTCATGAACAGTTGTATCAGACTTTGTTCTATTAACATCATCAGCAGAATTACTATTCGCTGCTTTTACAGGTTCTGCATCAGGATTGTAAACAGGTGCTGTCTTTGGTTTTGGCTGAGAATAAAAACTCTCGCCCGGTTTAGCCTCATACATTTTCCATTCGCCCTCAAGGGCTTTTGCATAGTCAAAATCAGCATCTTTTGCTGCGCCGTCTTTCTTTTTATTGATACTTGCTTCATAAGCATCGAAACGTTCCATTGCTTCTTTTTTGTAATTTTCAAAGTTTTCATTTGCCTGATTACGGAAATTTTCAAATTCCTGCAGCTTTTCCTGCTGAAATTTTCTGTATTCATCAAATGCACTTACTTTTGTATCATTAGAATTGTTGCGGACAGTTTTCTTTTGCCCGCTACCGCCGTTATCTCCGACCGGCCCGATGTTTGAAATTTCTACCATAAATTCAGCTCTCCTAAATTACTTCACTAATTATAAAAACAACTTTCAGGAGTACTGAATTTCAATCATTTTTAAAATTGTAACAAAAATTAATCTTTAAAAAGTTCACTTGAGAGATAACGTTCGCCGCTGTCAGGAAGAACTACGACAATCAGTTTGTCCTTATTTTCAGGACGGCAGGAAAGCAGATTTGCGGCATACATTGCAGCCCCTGCAGAAATTCCGGACAGAATTCCCTCTTTAGAAGCTAAATGACGAGCAGTTTCAAGTGCCTGTTCGTCAGACACCGGAATAATTTCATCAACCGCACTGCGGTCAAAATTTTCCGGAACGAAGTTCGCGCCGATACCCTGAATTTTATGAGCGCCCGCAGGTTTTCCGGCAAGAACCTGAGAGGAGGCAGGCTCAATCGCTACAGCCTTAATCTCCGGATTTTTAGATTTTAAACCTTTTGCAATACCTGAAATTGTTCCGCCAGTGCCGACGCCTGCTACCACTATATCGACTTTACCATCTGTATCTTTCCAGATTTCTTCAGCAGTTGTCAGAATATGGCTTTCAGGATTTGCCGGATTAGAAAATTGCTGCGGAATAAAGGAGTTTTTAATTTCTTTATGCAGTTCTTCCGCCTTATCTACAGCACCCTGCATACCTTTTGAACCTTCAGTCAGCACAAGTTCTGCTCCGTAAGCTTTTAGAAGCATTCTGCGCTCCAGACTCATGGTTTCAGGCATTGTAAGAATCATCTTGTAGCCTTTAATTGCACAGACCATGGCAAGCCCTATTCCTGTATTTCCGCTGGTAGGCTCGATGATTACAGTATCTTTATTAATAAGCCCTGCATCTTCAGCTCTTTTAATCATATTATAAGCAGGCCTATCTTTAATAGAACCCGCAGGATTTCTTGATTCAATTTTTGCGGCAATAACGGCTGCACCGGTATTCAATTTATTAATTTTTACAAGCGGAGTTCCGCCAATTAATTCTATCAAACTTTTTGCAATTTTCATAATATCTTATCCTTTCTATATTTACCGCCAGACATCCTATTGAATAAAACCGTCGTGCTCAAACTATTATTCGAAGTCTGTCACAGGATTAAGGGTGAGGGGGTGGTCAGAATTTCCCCTGAAACCTTTTTTCTCAGAAATCGTACGCCCGATTTGCCTCAACTTTTCAGCCAGCTCTCCGTAGTTTACATTTGCCTTATCCGGATAAATTTCGTATTTAGATTTGTATTCATCAAGTGTAACATTAGGCATAACAACATTTGCACCGCTTTGAAGCGCCATAATCCTGCCTTCCGGATGAAGCGTTTCCATAGCAGTTGTTGCAGGAATATTTATATCAGGAAGCAAAAGCCTAGTCAGAGCAAGAACCTTTAGCGCTAACGTCAAATCTCCAGCAGAACAATCCTTTAAAGGGGTATGTTCATGCGGAATTAAAGGCCCGATACCTATCATATCCGCATCAAGATCTTTAAAGAACAAAATATCATTGGCGAGGGACGCATAAGTCTGCTCAGGAAGTCCGACAAGACAGCCTGTTCCTGTTTCAAACCCGAGTTTCTTTAAATTATAAAGACATCTTTTCCGGTTTTCAAAACTTGCTTTCGGGTGCATTTTTTCGTATAAATTTTTGTCCGTTGTTTCAATTCTTAATAAAAATCTGTCAGCACCTGCGTCTTTCAGAATTTTATATTCTTCATAGCTTCTCTCGCCTATGCTCAAAGTTACGGCAACATCTAATTTCTTAATTTCCGCAACAATTCCTGCAAGAGCTTCGGCAGTAAAATATACATCCTCCCCGGATTGCAAAACTATTGTTCTGTAGCCGAAATCAAAGGCTTTTTTGGCAAGAGAAAGAATTTGTTCCCTATCAAGCCTGTATCTTTCGACAAGATTATTTCCGGCACGAATCCCGCAGTAAAGACAGTTACACCTGCAAAAATTTGAAAACTCAATCAAAGCCCTCAGATGAACCTCATCGCCGACAAACTGTTTTCTAACCCTGTCTGCCGCGGCAAAAAGTTCATGATTACAACTGTTATCTCCAAGAACAGCCGTTATTTCATCCCTTGCCAGTATGCGGGTAGATACGGCCTTTTCTATAAGATCTCTCATAGTTGCATTATACATCAAAATATACTATAATAAAAAATATGAAAAAGGAGGATACATTTATGCAAAACACAACTATAGCTTCAAAACTCTCAGGGGGGGGGGGGTAGATTAACTTCCGCTCAGGACAAGAATTTCTGGCACACTTTTTTAGAAAATATTAAGCGCGGGGATTTTTTCAAATCTTTTTCCATTGCGGGCGCTAATAACAAAGAGCTTCTGAACAGTTGCAACTATTGTGAGACGCAACTATTTACGTTTCAGAATGACACGTCTAATGTTAACCTTTCACCCATTCAACCTTTCAACTTTTCAACAGTTCTGCCACTCGGATTTGTAATTCCGACCTGCTGGTTTTCTTGGAGTCTATACAGACAAACTTCAACCGAGTACCTGGGCACCTAATGGTGGAAAAAGTATAATTAATATTCTAACCGGAAAAGATAAACTTGAATATAAAAACTATAAGGAAGGAGCAAAATTATAATTAAAAAAAGGGAGCTGACAATTGCTCCCTTTTTCGTTCTATAGTCTGCGGGCTTTGTCTTGCAACTTTTATTTAATAGCCTCAACGCAATCGTCGCAGATACCGTCGGAATTTAACTTTCTGTATTTCCAGCAGCGGGCGCACTTCTCGCCTTCAGCCGCCGTTACCCATACGGTGTAATCGTCCTCTTTGTATTCATTCAATACATCAGACGGCTTTTCATCCGCTACATGCGCCTGTGATGTAATAAAGATATTACAAAGTTCGCTTTCATTCGCTTTCAATACCTCATTATCTTTAACGCTCACGTAAACTGCAACCTCTAAAGAGCTTCCGACTTTTTTATCGGCACGGAGAGGTTCAATCGCGCGGGTTACGACTTCTCTTGCTTTTAAGATTTTTGCAAAATCTTCTTCCAGTTTTTCGTTGTGCCACTGAGGTTTTGCAGTCGGCCAGTCAGAGAGAAGTATACTTTCCAGACCGCACTTCTGGCATTCAGGAACACTCATCCAGATGTCCTCAGCCTGATGAGGCATAACAGGAACAAGAATTCTCACGAGGGTCTGCAGAATTTCATAAAGCACAGTCTGGCAGGCGCGGCGTGAAAGTGATTTTTTACCTGCCGTGTATAATCTGTCTTTTACAATATCAAGGTAGAATGAACTCAAATCAACCGCCGCAAAGTTTTGAAGCTGCTGGAAGTATTTGTAGAATTCGTAATGTTCAAATGCTTCGGTTACGTTTTCGATTAACTGGTTCAATTTATGCAGTGCAAATTTATCGAGTGCAGTTAAATCTTCATATTTTACGTAATCTTTTTCAGGGTCAAAATCGAACAGGTTGCCGAGCAAGAATCTTGAAGTGTTTCTGGTTTTCTTAAAAATTTCTGCAAGCTGCTTAATTATGTTGTTACCGATTTTGGTATCATTTCTGTAGTCAACGGAAGCAGCCCAGAGTCTTAAAATATCAGCGCCGTAGGTTTTGATAATTTCATCCGGCCTTATGTAATTTCCGAGAGATTTCGACATTTTTCTTCCGTCCTCGCCGAACACAAACCCGTGAGTAAGAACCGATTTATAAGGCGCCTTGCCCTGAGTTGCGATTGATGTCAGAAGAGATGACTGGAACCAGCCTCTGTGCTGGTCGGAACCTTCCAGATACATTTCAACAGGAGTGTGTCCGAGAACATCCGAGCGTTTTTCCACAACTGCGCGCCATGAAATTCCCGAGTCAAACCAGACGTCCATAATATCATTTTCTTTACGAAAGTGGTTTTTGCCGCATTTCGGGCATTTGAAACCTTGCGGAAGTAATTCTTCTGCGGAATATTTAACCCACGCATCAGAACTTTCTTTTTCGAAAATTTTCGCAACATTTTCTATTGTTTCGTCGGTTACAATAACTTCTCCGCAATCCTCGCAATAGAAAACAGGGATAGGAACACCCCACGCACGCTGACGGGAAATACACCAGTCGGTGCGGCCTGCAACCATGTTTGAAATTCTTGCTTCTCCGCTTGCAGGAATCCATTTTACATCTTTAATAGCTTCTAAGGTTTCGTCTCTAAAGCGGTCAACTTTAACAAACCACTGAGGCGTTGCCCTGTAGATTACAGGATTTTTACATCTCCAGCAGTGCGGGTAGCTGTGGTTTATATCAGCTTGAGAAATTAAAGCTCCGCAGTTTTTAAGTTTTTCGATAACGATTGCGTTGCCTTTGTAATACGGAACACCCTCTAAATCTTTATCGTTAACCGCATCAGTCCAGACGCCGCGGCTGTCGAGAGGAGAAAACACTTCAATACCGTATCTGCAGCCCACTTCATAGTCCTCAAGACCGTGACCCGGAGCCGTATGTACAGAACCTGTACCTGCATCCAGCGTAACGTGCTCGCCTAAAATTATCGGAGACTTTCTGTCATAAAGCGGATGTTTTGTATTCAAAAGCTCCAGATCCGCTCCTGTGCATGAACCTAAAACTTTAATATCTTTTTCTTCCCATCCTACATCGGCTAAAAATGCTCCGAGTAATTCCTGAGCCGCTACATAAATATCTCCCTTATATTCAAAGAAAGTGTACTCAAATTTCGGGTGCATACTGATTGCCATATTTGAAGGAATTGTCCAAGGAGTTGTCGTCCAGATAATTGCATACAAATCCTTGTCACTGTTTACACCTGCTGTAGCAAATGCTTTTTTCTTATCTTCGTCAAAGAATTTAAATCTGACATAAATAGAAGTTGAGGTATGATCAGCATATTCAACTTCGGCTTCGGCTAACGCGGTTTCGCAGGAAGCGCACCAGTAAACAGGTTTCATACCTTTTTCAATGTAACCTTTTTTATACATTTCGCCGAAAACTCTGACCTGTTCAGCTTCGTATTCAGGCGCAATTGTCAAATAGGGATGTTCCCAATCGCCGAGAACCCCGAGGCGCTTAAATTCGCTCTCCTGCCCTTTAAGACTTGTATGAGCAAATTCACGGCACTTCTGGCGCAATTCGTAAGGTGTAAGCGCACTTCTGCCACCTTTAATATTTTTTACAACTTTATTTTCAATAGGGAGCCCGTGTCCGTCGTACCCCGGAACATACGGCGTATAATACCCTGCCTGCGCTTTATATTTTAAAAGAATATCTTTCAAGATTTTGTTCAAAGCCGTTCCAACGTGAATTTTTTCAGAACTTAAATACGGCGGACCGTCATGCAGAATAAATTTATTTGCCTTATCTCTTTGAGAAATAATTTTTTCGTAAATATTATTTTCTTCCCAGAATTTCTGGATTTCAAGTTCTCTGACAGCCGCATTTGCCCTCATTGCAAGGCTTGTCTGAGGCAGATTAAGAGTTTCTTTAAATTCAACTTTTGTACCGGTTTCGTTACTCATCTTCTATTATCCTTCTTTTACTTCAATTGTTTCTAATCCAGTATTGCTGCTATTTTCAGGCTCTCCACCGTGCAGCTTTTTATGACTCAATTCATTTTTTAATTTTTCAATATCCGCGCCGATACTTTCTTCTTTAGATTGGCGCACGAATTCTTTCATTTTATCGTAATCAAACTCTCTTTCCCAGCGGGCAATAACAACAGTTGCAACACAGTTTCCGATTAAGTTAACGGTAGTTCTTCCCATATCAAGAATCTGGTCAATACCGAGTAGGATTGCAACGCCGAGGATAGGTATATTAAAGCTTGCAAGAGTTCCGGCAAGGACAATCAGAGAAACACGCGGCACTCCGGCAACCCCTTTACTTGTTAACATCAAGGCAAGCATTATGATAATCTGCTGGTTCAAATCAAGGTGAATTCCGACAATCTGCGAGGAGAAAATTACACCCATTGCAAGGTAAAGCGTACTTCCGTCAAGGTTAAATGTATAGCCTGTCGGCATAACAAACCCGACGATTTTTTTCGGAACCCCGAAGCGTTCCATAATATCCATAGCTTTCGGAAATGCGGCCTCGGAACTTGCGGTAGTAAATGCAAGCAAAGCCGGCTCCTGCAAAGCGCTGATTAAGTTTCTGAATGAAATTTTAACTATTTTACAGGCAATTATCAGCACAAGCAGGACAAAAACTGCAAGCGCAGCGTAGAGTGCGCCTATAACTTTGAAATAACTTTTTAAAACGTTCAAGCCGTTAGCGCCGACAGTAGCGGCAATTGCGCCGAAAATTCCGAGAGGCGCAAAATACATAACATATTCCGTAAATTTAAACATTATTTGCGACACGGAATTTAAGACATCAAGAACAGGCTGCGCCTTTTTTCCAACAGCACATATAGCAAGCGCAAAGAAAATTGAAAAAACAACAATCTGCAGCAAGTTACCCTGAGCCATTGCATCAACAATACTTGTCGGGAAAATATCGGTCACCATCTGCCCGATAGAGGTGTGAGCTTTTGTCGCTGCCATAAGCCCCGCCTCCTGCATCTGAATTGCATGCGGAGAAGTTCCCGACACAAAGCCTACCCCAGGTTTGAAGATATTCGCCATTGTTAAACCGATAATAAGCGCTAAAGTCGTTACTATTTCAAAATAAATAATTGTTTTAAGTCCGATTTTACCTAGACTTTTTGCATCATCATGGCCGGAAATTCCGACAACAAGGGTTGCAAACAGCAACGGTGCAATAATCATCTTGACCATACGGAGAAAAATTTCCGCAAACGGCCGCATTCTGACTGCAAAATCAGGTGTAAAGTGCCCGACGAGTACACCCAGAATCAATGCTATAAATATCAGGGCTGTGAGTTTTGAATGTTTCAAATTTGGTACCTCAATAAGAATTATATACCAAACATACAAAACTTAATAATCTCCAAACTGAATTTTAATAAAAATTTATATGACAAAAAGGAACGAATTAATATCCGTTCCTTTTGTTATCTGATAATTGTAGATTACTTGGCTATTCAGTAGTTTCAGGGGGTTTCTTCCTTCTTGAACGTATACACCAGAGGCAGTGTTGCACCTGCTTGAGTTAAATTAATCACAATACTTGATACACTGCTGGAAATTTCAGTTTTTACACCTTCCGTTGAAATTCTGTAACCTTTAAGGGATGACACTGTATACTGTCCAATAGGAACATCCTGAGTTGATATATTCGTCTTTGTAGATATATTGGCACCGCTGCTGATTGAATCATAAATATCCATAGCCTCAGCATTAGAAATAGTCTGCGTATATTCAACATTAACACCGGTTTCAGAATCTGTGAATGTCAATATGTATTGAATGTCGGCTGTACCCAGATTATTTTTAGCGTCCACTACAGTCAAACCATCCTCCAGTTTGAATTTCAGAGCAACACTCAGTGGTGCTTTGATCCTCTCAAAATCAATAGTATTTTCATAGTTTGCATTTTCAATTAGTGCCATGTACGAAGAAGGTTGGTAACCTTTTAAAGAAGCTTTGCTGGTATCCGGATGTACAATTGCTATGTAAGTACCGTTAGTCAATCCACAGATAGAAGCAATATTCCCGGTAAGTGTCAGCGAGGATTCAGGGAAACTCGGAGAAACTCCCCACAGGGTATAATAACCGCAAGTTGAAGGATCTGCATACGGACAGTTAATTGTAAGATTAACACAGTATGTATTATCTTCCTGCCTAATAAATGAAACGCTTTCATTTACACTGGCATCATTTATCGTAACACTCTTTTGATACTGTTTTGGACTAGCAGAAGTCTGCACCCATCCGGCATCGGTAACCCCGTATCCGGTAGCAGGCACTGCTGTAATTGTATATGTACCATTAGTCAAGCCGCAATAATTTTTGGAAGGCAAAATATTACCCGGCCCTGATATAGTTGTATTAATACAATATGCACCTTCAGTCAGAGTAACATCCAGAATGACATCTTCCGTACCAACAGATACAGTCTGCTCTGTCCAGTCTGCACTAAGACCTTCATAAGGGGAAACTTTAACTACAATGCCTCCAGTTCCTTCCGGATATTCACCTGTACCTGTGACAGCCGCACACATCGCAGACCCGTCCGGACAGTGCTGATTAACTATTACTTTATGCTTAACCGGATTGGTATCATGTGCACCTCCAGGTGCTATCATACGTACCGGAATATCAATGTCATGATCCGGAATTGAACCCTTAAGTACCATAGATTTAATATTTCCGCTCGTAATTACTGACGGTTCACTAATAACCCATTCAAAATCGCAAGCACTTGGTTTAGTAAGTGTCAGTGTGAATGGAGTTCCCTTCTCTTTTTGATTCACAGTTCCGGATACAGTTGTGACATTAATCCCGTTATTACAGTAGTGATCACCTATTATCGGAGCAGTTACATTATATTTAGCATTGTCTAGATAATTCCATATAAAAGAAATTTCAGCACTACCATTAGTTGAGGTCACGTCCACAACTGTCGGCTGAACCTTATCAACAGCACTCTTTGCATCAGGAACAGCCGTAACTCCGTATTGTCCAGATTCAACAGAAACTGTTGTTGTATAAATCTTGCAGCCAGGAGAAAGATGGAATATATCCAAAGCAGAATAACAACTCGGAGTTCCACTGCCGCTAAATGTAATTTCCTGATCTCCAAGCTTTACAGTACCATCAGCAACATTAGACGGATTAAATAAACCGCCAAGCAAACTGTAATTTCTTATTTTAGTAATTATAACATCTCTCATTACAGGAGGTGGTATAAGCTGAAACTCAATATTAACATCAACATCTGCGTTAGTTATTGTAAGATTTCGCTCACTCCATGGTTTTGCCTCATAACCGGCTGCCGGTGTTGCTTTTAACATATATTCTCCAGGCGCCTTACCGCAGCTGCTGCCTGCAAGCGATGACCATGAACCTCCGGTCTTCGGTTTAATCATAACACTGCCAGGACCGGTCTGCATCAAGTTTATACAATAAGTAGTTGAAGAACCGGTTGGAGTATTTGTATAGAGTTTCCCATTTGGCTTAAGATAATATACAAAAGTATCCGGTTTCGGACAAGAGGTTTCATTATATTGACAATTTGGAGACTGAGAACCGTTTACATCAAATTTAATTTCCTCATAAGGCCTTGAGCCGTCGAAGGTTGATACTGGAAGATACCAGTCAATACCTTCTATAGATGTAAATGTCTTTTTACCTGCTGAACAGTTTGTTACACTGCCAGGAGCCTTATTTACCCTGCTTGCAAATAATTCACAGAATTTTTCTTCACCGGCATAAGTTACGCCGTCAACTTTAACGGCACCGATACTGCCGAGACCTGTTTGTGTAGTTGTCGGCGGATACAAATCTTCATCAAAAGCAATATCCGCAACAACGTGCTCAACTATATAATTAGCTTTTTTATGAAGGGTTTCCAACCTGTCAGGCTGAGATGATTTCAGCACCGGCATTAATATTGCGGCTAATATACCGACTATAGCCAGAGCCAGCAGCATTTCCGCCAGAGAAATCCCGCGTCTTTTCTTCTTCTCAATACAATCATCAACGCTCTTCTTTCCGCGAAAAAGCGCCGCCATTTCTTTTAACATTGGAAACTTCATATCTCAACTCCTATAGTTAATCATTTGTATATACTATAACATTATAAATTATACCACTTTTTGTAAATTATCTCAACATGCATTATTTTAAGGGAATAAAATAATTACATTTCGTAATATTTACTTTTTTGCCTTGCCATGAACAGAAAAATTGTTGTATGATAATTAAACAGTCATGCTTAAATTTTTACAGACTTTACGTATTAACAGAGGGATATAAATGGAGGTTAGTGTGAACTTAGTGGAAGACAAATTAAACTTATCCGAAAATGCCATAAAAGTTCTTGAAAAAAGATACTTGAAACGCGACAAAGACGGGAAATGCACAGAAACACCGGCTGATATGTTCAGGCGTGTAGCAAAAACTATTGCGGAAGGAGATTTGAAATTCGGCAAATCTCAGGCCGATATCGATAAATTAACAGAAAGATTCTATGACGCAATTACAAACTGCTACTTTATGCCTAACTCCCCGACATTGATGAATGCCGGCAGAGAACTCGGACAATTAGCCGCTTGCTTTGTGCTTCCTGTGGAAGATTCGCTTGAAGGCATTTTTGAAACCGTTAAAAATACAGCGCTTATTCATAAATCAGGCGGCGGCACCGGTTTTTCTTTCTCAAGATTAAGACCGAAAAACAGTGTTGTACGTTCAACTATGGGCGTATCTTCAGGCCCTGTTTCATTTATGGAAGTGTTTAACGCAGCGACCGAAGCTGTTAAACAGGGCGGCACAAGACGCGGTGCTAATATGGGTATCTTAAGAGTTGATCATCCTGATATTTTAGACTTCATCAACTGCAAAGCTGATAACAACAGATTAAACAACTTTAACATTTCCGTTGCTATCACTGATAAATTTATGGAAGCACTCAAAAACGGTACTGATTATGAGCTTATCAACCCGCAGAACAACACTGTTGCCGGAAAAATAAGCGCAAAAAAAGTTTTTGATATGATTGTTGACGGCGCATGGAGAAACGGTGAGCCGGGAATTATCTTTATTGACAAAATGAATTCTGATAACCCGACACCGCTTGTAGGTCAGATTGAATCTACAAACCCTTGCGGAGAGGTTCCGCTTCTGGCGTATGAAGCATGCAACCTCGGCTCAATTAACCTTGGTAAAATGGTTAAATCAGACGGAACAGTTGATTGGGAGTTGCTCGCGAAAACAACAAGAACAGCCATCCGCTTCCTTGATAACGTAATTGCCGTAAATAATTACCCGCTTCCGCAAATTTCCGAAATGGTTCAAAATAACAGAAAAATCGGCCTCGGTGTAATGGGCTGGGCTGATATGCTTATGAAAATGGGGATCTCATACGCGTCAGCTGAAGGCACAAAGCTTGCCGGTCAGGTAATGGAATTCATCGATTACGAATCAAAATGTGAATCAATTGAACTTTCAAAAGAACGCGGAAGATTTAACAACTTCAAAGGAAGTGTTTATGACGGCAAAAACTTCCTCTATAATAAATATAAAGGGAAATCCGCAGGAATCATCTCAGATGAACAATGGAAAGAATTAGATTCACAAATCGAAAAATACGGTATAAGAAACGCAACCACAACATGTATTGCACCGACAGGTACAATTTCAATGATTGCAGGCGCATCAGGCGGAGTTGAGCCTCTGTTTGGTCTTGTATTCTCAAGATTGATTATGGACGGAACTGAAATGCTGGAAGTAAACCCTATTTTCAAGGATTACGCAGTAAAACACGGTTTCTACTCAGAAGATTTGATGAAAGAAATTGCCAAAACAGGTTCTGTTGCACACGTTGCTGGGGTTCCTGAGGAAGTTAAGAAAATCTTCGTAACCGCACACGACGTATCGCCTTACTGGCACGTAAAAATGCAGGCTGCATTCCAGCTTCATACCGACAATGCCGTTTCAAAAACAGTAAACTTTGAAGAACACGCAACAAGAAAAGACATTGAAGAAGCTTACGTTCTTGCTTACGAAAACAACCTGAAAGGCATCACTGTTTACAGAAACAATTCACGTCAGTTCCAGCCAATGAACCTTGATGACAAAAAGAAACCGGAAGAGGCAAAGGCTGAAGAAATAAAAGATGAGATTGAAGAATACAATCCGTCAGGTGAAGTTAAAACAGTAACCTGTCCTGAATGCGGGAATACGATAGAGATGGCAGAAGGCTGCTTTATCTGTCTGAACTGCGGATATTCAGGTTGTTCGTAGCGCGAGTGAGCTGAGGGCGGAGGAACTTTCTTTGGAGCAGGCAAAGCTTGCGAAAAGAAAGTCCGAAGTCCCGTTAAACGCGAACGAATTGAGCGGACTTGAACCGTAGGTTCAAAAGCGAAAGTTTCCGAGCATGGAGTAAATCCAAGAGGCGCGAGTGAGCTGAGGGCGGAGAACTTTCTTTGGAGCAAGCAAAGCTTGTGAAAAGAAAGTCTGAAGTCCCGTTAAACGCGAACGAGCAAGAAGCGGATTTGAGGACGGACGATAGTCCGGATTGCGAGCGGGTTGAGCCGACAGAGCGAGAGCAGCATGGAGCAAATCCAAGAGACGGATTTTCGGCAGGGTGGAGCGAAGCAAAACCCGTGCTGAGGGCGAAAAGATTTTCCCCCGTTCTCTGGTAGAGGGGAAATTAAATAAGAGAGAGCGAAACTGGTGTCCGGTATCGGACACCAGTTTTATAATGTGTTATAATCTTATCCGGTGCAGTTATGTCATCGGATTAGTAAATCCGACCTACTCCTCATGCAAGCGGCAACAATTAATGCTTCAGAATTACATATCTAATGTTAAACCTTTCATCCCTTCAACATTTCAACTTTGTAGCCCCCTTCACTCCTTACCCTTCACACTTCACTTTTTTGATGCACTTATCGTCTTACCGTCTTTTTTATGCTATATAATAAAATTATGCTTGTATCAGTCATTGTAACCAGCTATAATTACCAGCAGTATATAAAAGATACTATAAATTCCGTCCTGAAACAGACTTATAAAAATCTGGAATTAATAGTCATAGACGACGCTTCAACCGATTCGTCCGTTGATATTATTAAAGAAATTGCCCGAAATGACAGCCGCATAAAATTAATCGTAAACAACAAAAATCTGGGCTTAAAAAAATCAATTCAAAAAGCTCTAAAAGAGGCGTCCGGAGAGTGGATTGCCTTTCTTGAAAGCGATGATTTATGGAAAGAAAATTATCTTGAGAAAAAAGTCAAATTAATCGAACATAACAGGCATTTCGGGTTTATTTTTAATGACGTTGAACTGTTCGGTGAAACTATAAAGAAAAGTTTCCCGAAAACCAAAGGAGTATTCCCGCGGAGTATGTTTTATGAATTTGGCATAAGCAATCCTGTTTTAACTATGTCCTGCGTAATGGTAAAGAAAAATCTGCTTGAACTGATTGACTTTGATACCCCGATTGATAGGCTTCTTGACTGGTATATTTATATACAGCTTGCGCGCCTGACAGACTTTTATTACCTGCCGGAAAAACTCACCTTCTGGCGGCAGCACCGCGAAAGTTACCTCGGACAACACAGCCGATGCAGGTTCAGATTTGCCAATATAGCCGCATACTTAAAAATCCTGAAACAGGAACCGTTTAACCTTCACCTGCTGATTTTCATAATATTTGCAGCAATCGTAATGTGCATAAAACGGCTTTTATACTATACATGCAAAATTTTCAGGCGCTAATCCGATAAAAACGGCAGGCAGTATTTTATAAAATTGGAAAAAATTCTGCGCGGAGTTTTCCTGAGATTTCCGACAATATTAAAAAGAAAAATCCGCAAATTTTTAAACCTTTTACAGTTAATATTTTTTACTGCTGTGCGCTCAAGATTTTTTTTGATTAACTCAACAGGGTAACCATTCGGAATAACAGTTTCCCAATCTGCAATCGTGGTATGAAAAGTATTCATACCGCGGAGAATTGAGCATTTTAAAAGTGGCATTCGGTATTTTAAAATTGCCTCGCGCCATTTAAAAATTGTGATGTTAGAGCGGTATTTTTTCTTATACTTTACAGCGTAATCAAACTTGAATCCGTTTTGAACCAGAAGCCTTGAAAGTCCGATTTCATATTGCGTGACAATATCAATTTTGTGTGGCAGCTCTTTTATGTTTGCCATAAAATCTTTAAAAACTTTTGATGTAAAAACCTGCTTTTTAAAAACAAAAAAGAAACTTTGTATATGCTCCTGCCATTCGAGATTTCTTGTCATCCCCCAGAAATCACAATCGCCTACCTGCGCAATAACCGGTTTCAAAGGATACAGAGGGCCGTAGCAGCTGTCGTTTAGGAACCCCAGTTCGTCAAAGTTTTCCTCAAGCCCGTTATTTAAAAGATAAAAGTACCCGCGCTTATATGAACCGAAATCGTACTCATTATGATTTTCCGTAATTACATAATCCGCAATACCGTCTAGCTTTGATTTTTCACCTTCCTCAAGTTCATTACAGGACACAAAAACTATGGTATCAAAAATTTCCTTTAATGCTTTCAGATAATATATAACATAATCATCAATAATTCTGTCTTTATCATAGTGCGCAAAAACCGCTGCCCTTTTCATTTTAACCTCCTCAATTATAATATCATATATTTGTGATATAATAAAGCGTACAGGTGGAAATATGGAAACAATTACCAAAGATCAGGAAATAATTGATATAGTAAAAAATACAAATCTGCAGCATATTGCAATAATTATGGACGGTAACAGACGCTGGGCAAAAGAGAAAAACCTCCCGTCCGCTTTCGGCCATAAAAAAGGGGTTGATGCTCTTAAAGCAGCAATGAGGGCATGCGATGATTTCGGTGTAAAATATCTGACAGTTTACGCTTTTTCTACAGAAAACTGGAACAGAAAAAAAGAAGAAGTTGATTTTTTGATGAACCTTCTGGGCGAAACCATCAGAAATGAACTTAAAGAAATGCACGAAAACGGCGTAGTAATTAATTTCATCGGAGATTTAACAAAGCTCGGCACAAAGCTGCAGGAGATTTTAGCACACGCTGTTGAAGTTACAAAGAATAATACAGGCGTCCGCCTGCAGATAGCATTCAACTACGGCTCAAGAGACGAGATTGTTCACGCGGCAAAAAGTATTGCACAAAAAGTTCAAACCGGAGAAATTAAGGTTGAAGATATTACAGAAGAATTGATTTCTAAAAATCTTTACACAAAAGACATTCCTGATCCGGATCTTCTCATCAGAACCGGCGGAGAAATGAGAGTATCAAATTATCTTTTATGGCAGATTGCATACTCGGAATTTCTGGTTACGAAAACTTTCTGGCCGGAGTTTGACAAAAATGCACTCGCGGATGCAATCACCGAGTTTAACCGCCGCCAGCGTCGCTACGGGAAATAAAAATTACCGCCGGCAGCGATAAGACTTATAAAAGGAAACAGGATGAAAATAGTTTTTGCAACAGGAAATCCTCATAAGTTAAAAGAAATTCAGGAAATCGCAGGAGATACTGATATTGAATTTATATCGCCTGCAGAAGGTTTTAACCCTGTTGAAAACGGTAAAACTTTTGAAGAAAATTCTTATATAAAAGCAAAAGAAGCTGCCCGTGTTTCCAAAATGATGTCACTGGCAGACGATTCAGGTCTTTGTGTGGAAGCCTTAAACGGTGCTCCGGGACTGTATTCCGCACGCTATGCTGACACTCCGCAGGCAAGAATTAACAAACTTTTAAAAGAACTGGAGCCACATAAAAACAGAAATGCAAAGTTCGTATGTGCAATGACTCTTGTTGATGAAAACGGTGAAATTATTTTTCAGACAACCGGAGAATGCCAAGGCAAAATAGCTTACAAACAGGCAGGAACAGGCGGTTTCGGCTATGATCCGGTTTTTCTTGTTGAAAATACCCCGAAAACCATGGCAGAAATGTCAGAAGAAGAAAAAAACGAAATTTCACACAGAGGCAGAGCGCTCAGAAAAGTTATAGAATTTTTAACAAAGTAGTCTATTGACATCTTATTTTAAGTATAGTAGCATACTGTGTTGCAAATGCAACAGAACACTTCTATATTTTCAGCCCTTAATTCACGCAACAGAAGTAAAATGTTACATTGTTAAAAACTTTGACAGAGCCTAAATTTCGCTTACGATAGAATTATATCTGAAATCAGACCGGAGGAGCATTAATGAAGAAAAATATAATTATAGTTATAGCAATAATTATTGCCGCAATCTTGTTCAGATACGGCTCAAATATATTTGATAAAGTTATGCAGGGAAGAGCAGCCAAAAACAAACCTGCACCGGCTGTAACTGTCCAAACAGTAGAAAATGCCGATATTATACGAAGCTTTGAAGCTCCGGGGAGAGTAGTTTCCAAGTATCAGGTTAATGTGCTTGCACGTATCTCAGGTTATCTTCAGAAAAGTTACTTCAAAGAAGGCGATTTTGTAAAAGCAGGTCAGACACTGTTTTTGATAGAACCTACAGAATACCAGAATGCGGCAAATGTGGCGCAGGCAGATGTTGCAAACACAAGAGCACAGCTTGCTTATGCGGAAAAACAGCTTGCAAGAGCTTCCGAACTTGTCAAAAAAGATTATATAGCAAAATCACAATATGATAATCTGCTTGCACAGAGAGATTCCCTGAAAGCACAGCTTGCCTCAGCACAGGCAAGATACAACGACAGCAAAAGGAATCTTGGCTATACACTCGTGAAAGCTCCGGTAGACGGGCGTATCGGGATTATAACAGTCACCGTCGGAAACTATGTTTCACCAAGCTCCGGCGCACTCACAACCCTTAACAGTACAAATCCGATTTACGTAACTTTCCCGATTGATTCTGTTGACTTTGCAAAACTCTCCAGCGCAGACAAATCAAACAATAAAAACAGAAAGGTCGAATTGTACTTTCCTGACGGCGTAAAATATGAATATGACGGCACACAGGATTTTCACGACAACAAAATTGACCAGTCAACAGGCACTGTAACAATGAGGGCAACTTTCAAAAACCCTGACAACGGACTTTTGCACGGAGAATTTGTAACCGTAAAACTATATTCAAACAACCCTGTTAAAACCCCGATTGTTCCGCAGACCGCCGTACAAGAAAACCAGGCCGGCAAATACGTTTTCAAACTTGATGAGCAGGAGCTTCCTCAGCTTGTATATATAAAAACAGGAGGACAACAGGGCGACAACTGGATTATTACAGAGGGCCTCTCCGCCGGTGACAGAATTATAACAGACGGGCTGCAAAAAGTTACTCCGGGGAAACCTGTTACAGTAATATCTCAGGAAGAAATGGATAAGCTAAAAAAAAGCGAACCTTCCTCCGAAAAGAACGACGCTGATAATAAATATACATAAGGAAAGAAATAAATGGCAGAAAAATCAGGCAATATATTTATACAAAGACCGAAACTTGCAATAGTAATTTCACTTGCAATTATGCTTGCAGGTATGTTGATGCTGAAAACACTGCCGCTTGAAGAATATCCTTCAATTACCCCTCCTCAGGTTGTGGTTAGCGCCACTTATGCCGGTGCAAGCTCTGATGTAATTGAATCAACAATAGCTGCGCCGGTAGAAGCCCAATTGAACGGTGTTGAAGATATGATTTATATGTCCTCAACCTCACGTAACGGCTCTTATGAATTAACATTATATTTTGAAATAGGTTCTGATCCTGATATGGCTGTGGTTAACGTCCAGAATAACCTTCAGCTTGTAACTCCGCGTCTGCCGGAGGAAGTTAGAAGATACGGTCTTTCTGTCAGAAAAACTACAGGCGGGCCGGGGCTTATGATGATTTCTATAAACTCGCCGAGCGGAACTTATGATTCATTATATGTTGCAAACTATGCTTCAATTTATATTAAGGATGAACTTGCGCGTATTAAAGGGGTAGGTAAAGTAGCCGTATTTGGTTCTTCCGATTACTCTATGAGAATATGGCTTGATGCCGCTAAAATGGCAAACCTCGGGGTTTCGGTAAGCGAAGTTAGCGCCGCCATACAGGCCCAGAATATTCAGGCTCCGGCAGGCGATTTAGGTGTAGAACCAATGGTTAACAAGCAGATGATAAAACTCACAATGAGAACAAAAGGCCGTCTGCAAACCCCGGAAGAATTTGAAAACATAATTGTCCGCTCAAAGCCTGACGGTTCTCAGGTAAGAATTAAAGACATCGGCAGAGTTGAACTCGGGGCGGAAAGTTATTCATACTTCTCCCGTATCGGAGGCAGACAGTCTGCAATCATTTCTATAAGCCAGCTTCCTGAAGCAAACGCTATCGACCTTTCAAACAAAATTCAGGCAAAAATGAAAGAATTAAGCAAAGGTTTTCCGCAGGGTATTGAATACAAAATCCAGCGTGATGAAACCGAGTTTGTAAGAGAATCAATTAACGAGGTTATCCACGCTATAACACTTGCAATTATCTTAGTAGGTATTGTAACGTATATGTTTCTCGGCAGCGCGCGTGCTGCTTTTATTCCGTTCTGTGCGATTCCGGTATCACTTATCGGGGTGTTTATATTCATGAGCCTGTTAGGATTTTCAATTAACCTGTTGATACTATTCGGACTTGTTCTTGCAGTAGGTCTGGTTGTAGACGATGCGATTGTTGTACTTGAAAATACACAGCGTCATATTCAGGAAGGAAAGGAGCCTAAAGAAGCCACCGAAATTACTATGAAAGAAGTGTTTGGAGCTGTTCTTGCAACTTCACTTGTATTGATGGCGGTATTTGTTCCGGTTTCATTTATGTCAGGAATTACAGGCCAGATGTTCAGACAGTTTGCGCTGTGTATAGCGTCGTCTATCGGACTTTCTACACTTGTTGCACTGACGCTTGCGCCTGCTCTTTGTTCAATGATTTTAAAATCCGGAGAAGAACACAGCAATTTTAAATTAATACAGGATTTCGACAACTGGTTCAATGAGGTAAGAAATAAATATCTTGAAGGCGCAAAAGTATTTATAGATTCCCCTAAAAATACAATTGTAACATTTCTGCTTATAATTGCATTAATTGTTGGGATGTTTAAGATAATTCCTACAGGCTTTCTGCCGACAGAGGATAAGGGTGCAATCTTCACCCAGATACAGCTTCCGGAAGGTTCATCCGCCTCCAGAACAGACATTGTGGCAACCGAAATAGAAAACAGACTTCTACAAATTCCGGGTGTAAAATACACAATCACACTTGTAGGGTTTTCCGGAGAAAACACCGCACTTATCGTATCACAGCTTGACAACTGGTCAAAACGTAAGAAAAAAGACCTTCAAATGGAAAGCATCTTAGCTAGAGTACAGAAAGAATTTTCAACCTATCCTTCGGCAACAATTGCGTCATTCTCCCCGCCTTCAATTTCAGGTCTGGGTATGTTCGGAGGTTTTGAATACCAGCTTCTGGACAAGGGCAACCGGACACCGCAGGAACTTTACGACGAGGCAATGAAACTTATCGGGGAAGCCAACAAAGATCCGGCATTCTCAATGGTTTATACCTCATACACCGCAAACCTTCCGCAGCTGCTTATTGATGTAGATTCTTCCAAGGCAATGGCGCAGAGTGTTGAAATTTCTGAGATCTACAACGCGCTTGCGGCATATTTCGGCAAATCCTACGTAAACGACTTTAACAAATTCGGACGTGTTTACCGTGTATATTTACAAGCGGATGCACCGTTCAGGGAAAAACCTTCTGACCTTGATAAAATTTATGTCAAAAATAATTACGGTAAAATGGTGCCTCTATCAGCTGTGGTAAAAGTTAAAAACGTTGTCGGGCCTTACAGTTTGACAAGGTTCAACATGTATCCGTCAATCTTGATTAACGGTATGGCAAGAACAGGCGTAAGCTCCGGTCAGGCAATGAAAACAATGGCGGAAATCTCAGATAAAACACTGCCTGAGGATATGGGATATACCTGGTCGGGAAGCGCTTTGCAAGAGCAGGAATCCAGCGGACAAATCGGGCCTATACTTGCAATGTCCTTAGTATTCATCTACTTGTTCCTTGTAGGTCTGTATGAAAGCTGGATGCTTCCGGTTGCAGTACTGTTAATATCTCCGGTAGCACTTGTAGGAGCCCTGCTGTTCCAGTATGTTGCGGGGTACTCGCTTGATATTTACGCTCAAATCGGGCTTGTAATGTTAATCGGTTTGAGTACAAAGCAGGCAATTTTGATTATAGAATTTGCTAAAGATGCCCACGAAGCAGGTATGTCAATTAAAGATGCAGCGATACAGGCGGCAAAACTAAGATTTAGAGCTGTAATGATGACAAACATCGCATTTATCTTAGGTCTGCTTCCGCTTGTATTCGCACACGGAGCAGGTGCGGCAAGCCGCCACTCTGTAGGAATGACCGTATTCGGCGGAATGATTGCCGTAGCGTTTATCGGAACTTTTCTTGTTCCGGCGTTCTACGTTATGATTGAACAGTTTAAAATCAATACGGGCAGGCTGATTAAAAGTAAAAGGAACAAAAAATAAATGTTGAAAAAAATAATTTCATTAATTTTAATATATTCTCTGATTGGCTTTCCGGCAATTGCGAAAGAGAACATCGGCAACGAAATTAATCAAAAAGAATACCCTGAATCAGAGGCAGTTCTGCCTAAGAAAACCGGCAATGATAATTTTGTTATAGAAGGTTCTGTTGAAAAGAGTGTTGATATGACGCTTGATAAATGTATAGAACTTGCACTGGGGAACAATCCGCAGATTAATGCCGCGTTTCAGGATATTCTGGCTTCCGATACAAGAATAAAGCAGGTCTGGTCAAACTATTTTCCTCAATTAAGCTGGCAGACCGGCTACACCAGAATAAAACAGCTTCAGTTATCCGATGCACTGGGTAGAAACCTCACTTTTAACTACTATATACTCGGTCAGATAACCCTGCAGCAAATGCTTTATGACTTCGGTGTAACCCAGAATCAGGCAACAATCCGCCGTTTGGATTACGAAGCCTACAAAACAACCCTGACCGGTATTATTAACGATATTATCTACCAGACAAAGGACGCTTACTACAATCTTCTGTACGCGCTTGAAAACAAACGGGTTGCGGAAGATACCGTAGAAAAATTTGAAATGTTTTACGATCAGGCAAAAGCATTCTATCAAATAGGAATGAACCCGAAAGTAGACGTTACTATTGCCGAAACAAATCTCAGCAGCGCCAAACTTAAACTTATTCAGGCCGACAATGCGGTAGAGCTTGCTATTGCAAAATTAAACAACGTTATGGGAGTTCCTTTTATTGACAGGTACAATGTTCAGGAAAGGTTAACCTATGTTCCTGTTGATGTAACTCTTGAAAAATCGGTAGAAATAGCAAGAGAATCCAGACCGGAGCTTCACCTTGCGGAAATCAAGGTTGAGAGCGCCAAGCAAACCCTCAAACTTGTCAAAAAATCCTACTTCCCTACAATCTCAATTGAAGGTCAGTATCAGCGCGGCGGCAAAAGCTGGAATTCTAACTACGGTTACAACTTAGGCGGATATTTGAACTTTCCGACCGTAAACGGAATGTTAATAAGAAATGAAATTAAAGAAGCAAGATACCTATACGATAAAGAAATTGCCAATGCGCAGAACACCCAGAATTCTATCTATCTGGAAATCCAGAACGCATTTTTAACATTACAGGAAAAGAAAAACCAGATACCGGTTTCAATGCTTCAGGTAAAACAGTCAAAAGAGAACTACGAGCTTTCCTACGGGCGCTACAAGGTAGGAGAAGCAAGCCCGACCGAACTCAAAGATGCTCAAATCCAGTATCAGGAAGCACAACTTAATTATTATGCCACCCTTTACCAGTACAACTCCGCACGTGCTGCGCTTGAAAAAGCAGTCGGGAAAAACCTCATCCCTGAAGAAGATATTATTGAATTAAAAGCTAACAGCTAACCCCTTCCCGCGTCGGCATTTTACCCATTATTTACATAACTTTACAAACTTTCTTCCCAAAAAGCAATTTTTTACATACTATATACTTTATATATATGTAAGAGATAAGAGAGAAGAAAGAGAGCAAAGAGATGTTGGCAGCAACAGCAGATTCACATAACGAAACTTCAGGAAACGGACAGTTTGGTTCATTAACCCGCAGAAGAAGAAATAAAAGAAATACAAAAGGTTTCAGCATAGAAAATTACAGCTACCTTGATAAAAGAGATAAAAGAATGCGTTTTAACAATGCACAGGATCCAATCTACTATGTTTTTGAATGTATCGAAAACAGACCTGTGAGCACTCTGGCTAAAGAATTTGTCAAAGATTCAATCAAAGACGTTATTCATTTTGTATCAAGAGTCGTTGCTTAAATTAATAGGAAAAAGCAAAAGGAAAAGGTTTTTAATTAATAAGGAAAATAGGAAAAGGAATTAAAATACAGGACGGTTAAACCGTCCTTTTTTATTGGGAAACGTAAGTTTACATATCTTAATATCAGAGCAGCAAAAAAGGCAATTTTCAGCACGGTAAATACTTTATATATACATAAGGAAAAACAAGGGATTGCTATATGGTAAAAGGAATCGAAAAAATTGATTTATTAACACAAGGGTATAGTCCGACATTAGTATCAGCTGCAAAAACAGAAAAAATAAATTCTATTTTTGCATCAAACCCGATTACAGCTGCCAAAAGCACAGAAAAGGCTCAGGAGAAAAAAGCCGAGGCGCTTGAAAATGCACTAAACGGGGTTAGCGATCCTGAAACAAGAACAGCCATTAAAGATGCTTATTTGAATGGAAATCCTTCAAGAGCATTTGTTGATTACTTAATTCAAAGACACGAAAAACAGCAGGAAAAATTTGAGGCAGCCTGGGCAGAATATCAAGCTTCGAAAAATAATCTCCAGTTCTACAAAAAAATATGCGAAACTGTTACAAAAAAATATGAAAACTCAGACAGCAACTATGAACAGGGGTTGATTACAAAAGCTGATAGAAACTATTCCAACGCAGAAATGACAACAGACCAGCTTTTAGATAAAGCCAGCATGATTGCTCATTCTTTCATCGCATAAGTCATGTAAAGTGTTTTTAACAGAACGGTTGATTTTTTTTCTTGATATATTATTATTTGCTTTGTAGAGTGCTTACGCCAAATAGTCACTCAACAATGTAAAGGAAAAAATATGTCAATTAACTTAAAAAACAAACAGGACATCATTAAAGAATATGGTGCAAACGAAAAAGATACCGGTTCAGTAGAAGTTCAGATTGCAATGTTAAGCCAGAAAATTTCCGAATTAACAGAGCATTTGAAAACCAACCAGAAAGACTTTGCTACAAAAAGAGGACTTTTGATGATGGTCGGCAGAAGAAAAAGACTTTTGTCATACCTGAAAGAAAGAGATCTTGAAGGATACAGAGCATTAATCAAAAAACTGGGTATCAGAGGTTAATTTACAAGAAGAAAAAATCGGGCATCCGCAAAAACGGATGCCTTTTTTAATAAAACAATATTAGTTAAATATAAAAAGGAAGCCGGCAAAACTTTGAAAATAATCCGGTAATAAAAGATAGGGCAAAAAAATGAAAACATTAAAATCAATGCGTCTGCATATAGGAATTTTCGGAAAAACAAACGCCGGCAAATCAGCGTTTTTAAACAGAATAACAGGTCAGGAGGTTTCAATAGTATCTGATATTGCTGGAACAACCACCGATGTAGTGGAAAAATCCATGGAACTTCTGCCTGTAGGCCCGGTTAACTTTCTTGACACAGCTGGTATAAACGACTCAACCGCTCTCGGGCAGGAACGTGTCCAAAAGACAATGAAAATCATTAACCGGACAGATATTGCGGTGATTGTATGCGACTATAACGGAATTGATGATTACGAAAAAGATTTAATCAAAAAATTTGATGAACTAAAAATTCCATATATGATTGTGATTAATAAACAGGATGTCAGAGAAATTCCTGCAGAAAAATATGATGAGATTCTGAAACAAGTTCAAAATGACAGTTCAAAACCTGAGAACAAAATCTTAAAGACATCTGCCAGAATGGATAAAGATATTGTATTCAAGTTCAAAGAAAAACTTGTCAGAATGCTTCCTGAAGATTTTGTAAATTCTCCAAAAATCGCAGGTGATTTAATTCCTCCGGGAAGCACAGTTATACTTGTAATCCCGATTGACAAAGAAGCGCCAAAGGGAAGGATTATACTCCCGCAGGTTCAAACATTGAGAGATTTACTCGACAGCGATTGCCTTAGCTATGTGGTCAAAGAAAGCGAACTAAAGCAGGCGCTTGATAATCTTAAAGAACCGCCTGCACTTGTTATAACAGATTCGCAAGCCTTTAAAACAGTATCTGAAATTGTTCCGGAAAGTATTCCGCTAACCTCATTTTCAATACTTTTTGCAAGACTGAAAGGGGATTTAAAGGCATTTGAAGAAGGCGCCTCCGCAATCGAAAACTTAAAAGACGGGGATAGAGTCTTAATCCTTGAAAGCTGCACCCACCATGCAATAGAAGATGATATAGGCCGTGTTAAAATTCCTAACCTTTTAAGGGAAAAAACAGGCAAAAACCTTGTTATAGAAAATTACGCAGGGCATGATTTTCCTGACATAAGCGGCTATAAACTCATAATCCACTGCGGTGCGTGTATGACAAACCGACGGGAGGTGCTCTCCAGAATTTTAAAAGCAAATTCGGCAGGAGTACCAATTACAAACTACGGTATAACTATCTCATACTGCCTCGGCATACTTCCGCGTGCAATTAAAATTTTTAACTAATTGCACTTTGTCTTGCCGTCAAACACAAAGTCATTACAGCGGAGGCAGCCAATATTTTCGTTTTATTTTGCTCGTATTCATCTACCACAAAAACTTTATTTCCTTTAGAACACATTTCAGCACAATATAAAAATTTACATCTAAACCTTTTTCTTAATTTTGAAGAAACAATAAATATGCTAATAAATCGTACAATACTGTTGTTAATAAGCCTTTTAACAAAGCTTAAACTACTGCCCCCTTCCCCCGAAAACCTTATTATTACTGAATTTCAACATCTTCACATTTCCTTCTTACTTTATTTTTCTTGCAAACGAAAGTCCTGCCGGCAGGTCAAGCACAACATGCCTGTAATCCGGATGGGAATTTATCGCATCAATGTATGTCTGAACTTTTTCCTTATGTGACAACACATTGTCGCAGGTAAAAATTCCGCCCGCTTTCAAGTGCGGATGGATAAGTTTAAAATATTCTACAGACTCTCTTTTGTTTGCATCCACAAAGGCAAAATCAATCATAAAGTCCTCCGGAAGCGCCCGCAAAACATCACAGGCTTCACCAGGACGAATTGTTACAACATCTGAAGTTCCGCATTTTTCAAAATTTTCACACGCAATAGAGTATCTTTTTTCGTAAAATTCTATAGTGTCAAGCGTTCCGCCGTTTGACTTCAAAGCCGTCGAAAGCCAGATTCCTGAATAGCCGTTTGAAGTTCCGACCTCCAGCCCGTGTGTAAAGCCTTCATTTTTTATCAAATTATACAAAAACAACGCAGTCGGACGCGAAATATTCCAGAAATCACGTTGAGTTTTTTCTAATTCAATAAGAACTTCCTGTGCTGTTTCTGAAAAATCCGTAATCATTTGCCTATTTTTCTCACTCTGTTTGCTACAACAATTGAACTCACCGGCAAATCTATCGGATTTGTCTTTAGAATTTTCTTTGCATCAAGGTCGATAATTGTATAAACACCGGCCTTTGCGTCAGTTACAAGCGCAAGATTAGTTCCTTCTATATAATTAAGCTTTGACGGAAAGCCGTCGTTTGTTGAAAGCTCTATAGTTTCTACAAGCTTGTCCGTTGTTGTGTCAATAACCTCAATTTTATTGCCGACAGCCCCGAGAACATATAAAAAATCTTTGTAAGCCAGCATATCAACAGGTTTTTCCGCAATAGAGTTTTCGGACATCAAGCCCATTGTCTGATAATCGATAATCGCAAGACGATTTTGTGTACGGCTTGTGATATAAATTTTGTTATTCAGATATGCAATCTTTGAAACATTCGGGAACTTGCCGACCTCTTTTAAAAGATAGTTGTTATCAAGTTCAATTGCCCAGATGGTGTGTGTTTGTTTGTCATTATAAAACATCTTTGTTCCGTCTGCGCTTAGCGTAAGCTTTTCGCACATACCGTTAACTTTAATCTGTTTTTTCACAGTCATACTGTCAAGGTTAATTAAATATATGCTGCAGTCCTCACCGCTTGCGACATAGGCAATATTATTTTTCAAATCCATAACAATTTCATCCGGACAGGTTTTAAACTCAATCTGCTTAATAACTTTGTCATCCGCAAGAGAAATTACATCCAGCGATTTTTTACCGAAACAGGTTACCAGAAGAAAACTATCCCTGTATCCCTTTATCGCAATAGGAATATTCTGCTGTTCAAGTGCGTAAGCCGGACTTTTTCGCTCAGGATTCATTACCTGAATATTTTTTGAAAGATTAGAGGCAACATACAAAATCTTATTCTTAAACTGCGGAAACTCTGCAAGAGAACTTATCTGACCCGCAGAAGCTGCTGTTTTAACAGCCGGCACAATAAGCCCTGTATCTTTTGTAGTTGTAATTTCAAGGTTTCCTATAATATTTTTTAAATTATCCGGAATAGTAAGATTCCGCGGAACGAGCATATCCTGAGGCAGAAGGCCCGTTCTGACTTCCTGCGGAGGATTATCCATGCGAACAATACTTTTTTGCCCCTTGCTGTCCACCAGGACTTTCAAAAGAACATAATCGTTATCAAACACAACAACATCCGGCTTATCTGAGAGAGTTTTTCCGGAAGGATAGGTGCTCTTCACTGTTAGTTCTTTATCAGGATTAAGTTTTGCCGGGATTAAAGGCAGGTAAACAGTATTATCCGGAAGAATTACCACCCCGTCAAACCTGAAATTGGTATTAGGAAAATCTTTTGTAACTGCGTTCTTCACATTGTCAGGAAGTTGTGTTGCATTAACGGCCGCCGAAAGCGCCAGCACCGCCGCAAATGCAGTTAACAATCTGCGCATTATTTGAATACTCCTTTTACTTTGTCAATAAGCGAATCCTGCGGCTTTCTGTCATTTTTAAGCTCATACAATCGTCTATACAGACTGCGTTCTTCTTCAGTAAGCTTTGTCGGAATTTTTACGGTCACAACAATAATATGATCGCCTCTCTGCGAAGGACGTGAGATAACCGGCACGCCGGCACCTTTAATCTTTATTGTGTTTCCGTTCTGAATACCTGCATAAACCTGAATTTTCTGTTCTCCGTCTAGAGTTTTAATAACAATTTCATCTCCGAGGGCTGCCTGCGCCGGAGAGATTTCCAGTTTTGTGTAAACATCAATTCCGTCACGTGTGAAGTATTCAGAAGGCTTCACATGCAGAACCACAAACAAATCGCCTGCTCTTCCGCCGTTTGTACCTGCGTCGCCTTCTCCTGAAACACGAATCTTAGAGTGGCTGTCAACGCCGGCCGGAATTTTAATTTCAATTTTCTTTTCAACTTCAATCTTACCGTAACCTTTGCATTTTTTGCAAGGATTGCTGATTTTTTGTCCGGTACCGTGGCAGTCAGGGCACGGGCTAATCTGCGTGAACGAACCAAGAGGAGTTCTCGCAACCGTCTGAACCTGACCCGCACCTCCGCAGGTAGGACATGTAACAGGTTTTGACCCTTTTTCTGCACCAGTTCCTCCGCAGTCAGGACAGGCTTCCAGATGCTCAAACTTGACCTCTTTTGTCACACCGAAAACAGCTTCTTCAAAAGTAACCTCAACATCTGCTCTTAAATCTTCTCCGCGCTGCGGCGCATTCGGATCAGGTCTGCCGCCAAATCCAAAACCTCCGCCAAAGCCGCCAAAAAATGCGTTGAATATATCATTTATATCGCCAAATCCGCTGTCGAACGGCCCGCTTGTATTAAATCCTGCATTCTTAAGTCCATCCTCTCCGAACCGGTCATAAGTGGAGCGTTTATTATCGTCCATCAGGGTTTCGTAAGCTTTTCCAAGTTCTTTAAATTTTTCTTCAGCATCCGGAGCTTTGTTAACATCGGGGTGAAGTGTACGGGCTTTCCGTCTGAAAGCCGATTTAATTTCCTCTTTCGTTGCGCTTTTTTCTACGCCGAGTATCTCATAGTAATCTGCCATTTTATTTTAATTTCTTCCCTATTCTGATAAAAGAGCAAGGCTCTTTATTTTTATTCTACTCTGCTGAAGCCACATTAACAAGAGCAGGTCTTAAAACTTTATCTCCCAGTTTGTAGCCTTTTTGAAGTTCCGCAACAATAGTATTTTCCTCATGCTCACCTGCAGGAGTCCTCATAACAGCTTCATGGAAATTAGGATCAAATTCTTTGCCTGCTGCCTCAATCTGTTCAAGTCCAAGCTTAGAGAGCGTTTCAATAACCTGCTTATGAATAAGATTAAAGCTGTCTTTAACCTGCTGGCAATCTTCAACATTTTCAAGAGCTTTTTCACCACGCTCAAAATTGTCAAGAACTTCAATCATTTTTTTCAAAGCTGTTTCTGCACCGTATCTCAAAAGGCTTTCGCGTTCCTGTTCCTGACGTTTGCGGAAGTTTTCAAAATCAGCGGCAAGTCTGAGATACTGATTATTCAAGGTATCATAATCAGCCTTTAATTTCTCATACTCATCATTTTTAGCCCCATCAGTTTTTTCTTCGGTGGAGTCTGTAGCAGCCTGTTCTTCTTTAGCTTCGATTGTATTTTCTTCTTTTATTTCTTCGTCAAGATGTTTTCTGAAAGGATTATTGCTGTGTTTATGTGACATATCTCTACCTCTTACATACTATATAATATATTAATTATTATAAGTTATCAAAAACATTTAACAAGGAAAATTTATTATTTTTTAATAATTTAAAATAGATTATTTCTTTACATTATTTAACTTATTTACACCAAACGAAAGTAATTGTATTATCATATAAGTAAATGAGATAAACACATTAAAAATTTTTTCGGAGCAAAAAATTGACACAGAAATATTATATAAAAGGCGGAACACCCCTGAGAGGCGAAGTTTCCGTAGGCGGAGCGAAGAACTCTGTTTTGAAACTTATGGCTGCCGCACTTCTGGTAAAGGGTGAAAGTAAAATTTATAACGTACCGGACTTGACCGATGTAGAGATAATGCTCAGAGTAATTGAAGAACTCGGAGCCCGAACAACTTATAACAAAGCTGAAAAATCAGTTACAATTGATGCAACAAATCTTACAAGCATCACTGCAAAATATGAACTGGTAAGCAAAATGAGAGCGTCATTTATAGTTCTGGGTGCTCTTGTTTCAAGATGCAGAGAAGCAATTGTAGCACTTCCGGGCGGATGTGCTATCGGAGAGCGCAGAGTTGATTTCCATATCAGAGGACTTGAGGCGCTCGGGGCTAAAATAAAAATAGAAAACGGTTATGTCCATGCAAAAGTTCCTAAATTAACCGGTGCGGAAATTTATCTGGACATCCCGTCAGTAGGGGCAACAGAAAACCTTATGCTGGCAGCAACACTTGCAGAAGGCTCTACAAGAATTCAAAATGCAGCACAGGAACCGGAAATTGTTGATTTAGCCAATTTCTTAAATTCACTCGGAGCGGATGTGAACGGAGCCGGAACTTCCGAAATCATTATCAACGGTGTTAAGCAGGAAAGCCTTCACCCGATAGAATATACAACGATTCCTGATAGAATTGAAGCCGGCACATTCATGACAGCAATAATTGCTACCCGCGGGAAGGCAATTATTAAAGGAGTATGCCCTGCACACTTGACTTTCTATACGGATAAACTTCTGAAAATGGGGGCAAATATTAAGCTTATCGAGCCTAATTCACTTGAAGTAAGCTGCAAAAACCGTTTAAATTCAATAAACTTTGTCACCCAGCCATACCCGGGATTTCCGACAGACCTGCAGTCAATGGCAATGACTCTGTTATCTACAGCAAACGGTGTAGGAATAATAACAGAAAGCCTTTATGAGAACAGATTTATGCAAGTTCCGGAACTCAGAAGAATGGGCGCCGACATTCATCAGGACAGAAACCATGCGATTATAAAAGGAGTGAAAAAGCTTACCGGTGCGACATTAGCCGCAAGCGATCTGAGAGCCGGAGCTTCCCTTGTTGTTGCAGCTCTTATGGCAGAAGGAAATTCGGTCATCGAAAACCTACATCATATAGATAGAGGATACGAAAATTTCGAAACTAAGCTAAGATTGTTAGGTGGCAAGATTGAAAGAAGAGATGACATGCCTTCTTCACCAATCAGCCTGACGGAGGAAATACACAATGAGTCCTACTTATAAGCGCTGGTACGATCACGATCCGCTTCTGCTGGAAGTTATCGAACTTTTAAAGAACTATCAGACTGAACTGCATGCTCAGGCTGAAATTTTCCTGAAAAAAATTGAGGAAAAAGTTTCTAAAGAAACAGTCGATAAATTCTACGCAATGGTAAAACCGGTGAATGCAAACAACCGCTGGTATGACAAAGATCCGGTAATTTCAAGAACAGTTGAAATCTTGAGAATTGTTCCTCCGGAAGCACAAAAAATCTGTGCACAGAACTTTATCAGAACACTAAAAGAAATGGGCATTGAATACGAAAGCCCCAACGGAAATAACTAAAAGCTCCTGAATAAATTTTTCAGGAGCTTTTAATATTTATTATTACTTTTTACTTTTATTCAAACTTATCAGAATCCTGCGGCTACCAGTTTTGAGCTTTCAAATTAAAGCGGTTTTCCACATCATCCATAAGCACTTTGTTATCTCTAATTTCAGTTAACTCCTGCGCAATATTATAATCACGCACTTCCTGTCTTGTTACTTCAACTGAATCTTGCGGATGATAATACAATGTATCATACTTTTGTTCTATATTGCCTCTTTCATAGACAATTTTGTTATTGTCAGACTTTTCAGGAAGCATTTTTGTATAATCATAATTTTCGTTTAAAACTTTTTCTTTAAATGGGCCGGATAAATCATCAATCTTTTTATCCAAATCGTCAACAGAATATTTTTCAGGATGAACCTGAGCCTCATCCAGATAAACTACATCATTTACCGGTGTCATATGAATAATATCACCTCTCTGATAATATCCTTGATTCAAATAATCGTTTGCTTCTTTTAGCCTTTTCTCAGCATCAAATACTGTATTCATTTTCTTTTGAGGCTTTACAGCACCGGCTTTTTCCTGAGGGGTATTTGAAGAACTTTGAAAATTTGTTCCTTCAATTCTTACCATAGTAATATCCTTTCTTATACTCAATCTCGCATTTGTTATACTTTTAAAAAAGGAGTTTGCCCAAAAAGATTGCTATACCGCCACCCCACCCCACCCTATCCTATCTCAGAGTATAATTGAATTTCAGCCACTTTAAAATTCATCTTTACATTTTGTTACAATAGCACTTTTGCTTAATAATTCTTCATTTTATGATAAAATAGAGTTATGTTTAAGATTGACTGCCTCAGTACAAACGAGAGTTATCAGAGTTTCAAACATGACGTTCAGGCAAAAATATCGTTTGCCGCGACAGGTCTTGTTACGCTCTTAAGACTTTTGCTGATACAAAAAACGCATGAGATTTCAAAGAAAAAAATTCTGGTCATAACCTCTACAGAACAAAATGCACTCAAATACCAGAATGATTTAAAAAAGGCTTACGGAGTAGAGGCGGAACTTTTGCCGTTCCAGAACATTTCAATGTATGAGAGTGTTACCGCCAATGTTTACGATTACGCAGAACAGTTGAGAATACTGCTCGCAAAACCAGATATTGTAATTACTCCGGTCAAAACACTACTGGAAAAGTTTCCTGACGAAAAATTTATCAAAGAAAACTCAATTACAATAAAAATCGGGGATGAAATTAATCTCAAAGACTTTGCGCAAAAGCTTGTAAATCTTGGCTACAAAAAGGCTACTATGGTGTCTGATATTGCAGAATTCAGCGTGAGGGGGGATATTATTGATATTTTCTCTCTTGACAGAGCACCATTGAGAATAGAACTCTGGGGTGATGAGGTAGTTGATTTGCGTTACTTTAACAATGAAACCCAGAAGTCTGTTGAAAAAATTAAAGAAGCAAAAATTCTTCCTGTTTATAAATTTATTCTGCCCGACAGAGAAGCGTTAGACCGCACTCCTGTCATAGCCAAAAATCTTCCGGAAGAAATAAAAGAGCAAATCATAGAAGAAGGATATTTTGAGGGAATTGAGGTTTATCAGAGCTACTTTAATCCGGAACTTGTAAGCGTTCTTGACTATTTTAAGGATTACATAATAATACTTGATGAATCACCGGAGATTTACGCAAAGTATGAATTTCTTGACGAAAATTATGAAAAACAGCTTCAGGAAAATCTTAAACTTGCACTGAATTATGAACTGAAAGACCGCAATCACATTCCTTATGAAGATTTTGTAAACAAAATGGCAGGGTTTATAAAGATAGGGCTTAACAATTTTCTTGACGGTGAGATGGATGAGCTTGTGGAATTTAACACCCAGCCTGTAAAAAGCTTTGCGGCAAATCTGGATGAAATCGCAAAATTTATCACAGATAATCAACGATATAGAATAATTATTGCAACGGATTATCCAGAACGAGTGAGAGAAATCCTCTCGGAGCGCGAAGTTTTTGCAGATATTGAATACTCTGAAAGCATTGCCTCCCATGGCGGAATTTTAGAGGATTTTGAAACCATAGTCCTCACAGACCGCGAACTTTTTAACAAACGCTCAAAAGAGGTTACATCCACAAAACGTTCTTACTATAAAGAAAAACCTGAATTTATCGAAAGCATCAATGATATTAAAGAAGGCGAGTACGTTGTCCACAGTATTCATGGTGTCGGGATTTACAGAGGATTGACACAGCAGGAGCTTGACGGGCAGTTGAAAGACTACCTGACAATTGAATACGCAAGCAAAGATAAACTTCATATTCCTGCAGAACAGATTAACCTTTTGTGCCGTTACCGCGGTTCAGGGTCAATTAAACCCAAACTTTCCAGAATGGGCGGAAAAGATTGGGAAAACACCAAAGCCCGCGTTAAAAAAGAAGTTGAACAGGTTGCGTATGACTTATTACGGCTTTATGCAAGACGAAAAATGCAAAAAGGCATACAATTCCTCCCTGATACAACATGGCAGGTGGAAATGGAAGAAGCCTTTGAATACACTGAAACTCCTGACCAGATGAAGGCCATCCTTGATGTCAAGGCTGATATGGAAAGCGAAAACCCTATGGATAGGCTAATCTGCGGGGATGTCGGTTTCGGTAAAACAGAAGTTGCAATGAGGGCAATCTTTAAGGCTGTCACCTCGGGTAAACAGGTTGCGGTTGTTGTTCCTACAACAATTCTTGCACTCCAGCACTTCCAGACAATGTCGGAACGCTTTAAACCGTTCGGGGTTCAGGTGGAACTGCTCTCACGCTTCCGCACCAATAAAGAACAGAAAGAAACCGTAAAAAATCTTGCGACCGGAAAATGTGACGTTGTTGTCGGCACCCACAGACTTTTGCAGGAAGGCATAGTTTTCAAAGACTTAGGGCTTCTCGTAATTGATGAAGAACACCGCTTCGGTGTCCGCCACAAGGAAAAATTAAAGCAGCTCCGTGAAAACATTGACATAATCACAATGTCTGCAACCCCTATTCCGCGAACACTTTATATGTCACTCTCCGGAATTAAGGATATGTCTGTCATCAACACGCCCCCGAAAAACAGGCTTCCGATAAAAACATTCGTGGGCGTCTGGAACGACAATATGGTTAAAAATGCCATAGTTCATGAACTTGACAGAGAAGGACAGGTATTCTATCTCTATAACCGGGTAGAAACAATAGAAGAATTTAAAATGCAGTTACAGCAGCTTGTACCAAACGCGAGAATTGCAATAGGGCACGGACAGATGGATGAAAAAGCGCTTGAGCAGGTGATTGTTGACTTTGCGAACCACGAATACGATGTGCTTCTTGCAACGACGATTATCGAAAACGGTATTGACATCCCAAACGCAAACACTATGATAATCCACGACGCCGACCGCTTCGGGCTTGCACAGCTGTACCAGTTAAGAGGGCGCGTCGGACGCTCCCAAAGACAGGCATACTGCTACTGCTTCTACAAGCGCCAGAAAGAAATGACAAAAGACGCAGTACAAAGGTTAAAAGCAATAAAAGAATTCACAACCCTTGGAAGCGGCTACCAGATAGCCCTGCGTGATGTCGAAATCCGCGGCGTCGGGAACATTCTCGGCACAAAACAGCACGGGCACATGATTAACGTAGGGTTTGATACCTACTGCCAGTTATTAGAAGAAACCATTCACGAAATTCAAGGGGAACACGTTGAAAAAGATGTCCAGACAATCGTTGATATTAATGTTACCGCCTTCATTCCGGATGACTGGGTAGGTTCTGCCGAACAAAAAATGATTGAATACAAACGTCTTGCAGATGTAAAAAATGACGTTGAACTCGATTATATAACAGAAGAATGGAAAGACCGCTTTGCCAAGCCGCCTGAAAGTGTCGAGAATTTAATAAAATTAATAAGAATACGACTTGCTGCAAGCGATGTAAAAATTGCAGCAATCCGCGAAACTTCCGACAACATAAGAATTTATACCCCTTATACCCAGCCGGAATGGCAGATTATCCAGCGCGGGCTCCCTTCAAATATCTTGAAAAGAATAAAATTTACAATTGCCCCTGCATCCTGTCAGGAGGGTAACTCCATATTACTCTTAAATAATTCATATATGAATTTTAATGAAGTATTTAACATTTTGATTGATTTGTTTTATTATATACATAAAATTAGTCACGAATATACAAAGTAAAAAGAAGAAAGAGAGAGTTTATGAAAGGTAAAAAATTACTTGCAACCATTGCATTATCAGCAATCCTCTTTACCGGCTGCGGTATTAAATCTGCTCAAACAATTATCAAAGTTAACGACAAAAACATTACCCAGGGACAGTTTGACGAAAGCTTTAACAAACAAACCAACAATGGTATGATTGCTCAACTTGGCATCAACGTAAAAGACGGCAAAAACAACTTTTTATACTATCTGATTAAAGAAAGAGTTGTAAATGAACTTATCGTCCGTGAACTTCTTGAACAGGAAATGGACAAACGCGATATTAAGGTAACTAAAGAAGATACAGAAAATGCTATTAAAGAAATCGTTGATAAAGTCGGTTCAAAAGAACAGCTTCAACAAATTCTTAAACAAAACGGCGTTTCTGCTGCAGATTTCAGAAAAGACTTAGCGCAGGAAGTAAGAATGAAAAAACTTGCTAAAGAACTCGGCAACAGCGATGTTTCCGATGCTGACGCAAAAAAATACTACAATGAAAACATCAAACAGTTCAAATACCCTGAAAAAGTCAGAGCATCCCATATCTTAATTGCAGTGAACCCGCAGGAAATTGAAGAAATCATAACTTCCAACAAAGAAAATGCAGGGCTTTCAAAAGACGAAATCAAAAAGAAAGTGGATGCAGAAATTGCGGCTAAAAAAGCTAAAGCAGACAAAGTTCTTGCTGAGGTGAAGAAAGATCCTTCACAGTTTGCAAAAATTGCAAAAGAAAATTCCGACGACACAACAACTGCTGTAAAAGGCGGCGAACTCGGTTTCTTCTCTGCACAGGAAATGGTTCCGGAATTTTCAAAAGCAGCATTTTCTATGAAACCAAATACCGTTTCAGGTCTTGTTAAAACAAATTTCGGCTACCACATTATTATGGTAACAGACAGAATGGCAGCCGGTCAGGAACCGTTTGAAAAGGTTAAAAATGACATCAAAGCTTACCTCCAGAACCAGAAACAACTACAGCTTATCGACAATCTGGTTGAATCTTTGAAGAAAAACTCCTCCATAGAATACGTAAACAGCGAATTCGATCCTGCTACAATCAGAAAAGAAGTTCAGCAGGAAATAAAAGAAGGCAGCGCTAAAGCAAAACAGATTGAAAAAGAGAAAAAATCTGACAAAAAATAATTTATATAACAACTAAAACAATAAACCCTGAATCCGGTATAAAAACTGTTTCAGGGTTTATTGTTATCAAAATTATTTATTATTTCGGAAGTTTTTTAAAATAGTCAGTATCATTAAGTGCTTTTACAGTACAACCACGGCCGTTTTTCACGGAAGTCGATGTTAAACTGCAATAGGTTTCTTCAGGATATGCAGAATCTTTAGAACCCATAGGTAAAAGTTTTCCGTCTTTTGTAAGCTGGAACATAAAAAGGTCATGTCCCCAGCGGTTAGGTTTCTTCTGCCAGCCGTTAACATCCACAGCCATAAGAATATTTTCTTCTGTTTCAGCCCCTTCACCAGCTCTTGGTGCATCAAAATATAGTGTCGTACTGTCAATCGTATTAGAAATAATATCATTACCAACGCAGCCGCCGTTAGATTTTCCGTTAAAATTTTTATAATTTTGCTTCATGAAATTACAGGCTTCATCGCCACCGGTTGTAACAGGGCAGCCGGAAGTTTTGCCGCTTCCGCAAATATTTCCGTTTTTATAATGCTTTACAAAATAAGAACTAATTTCTTTTCCGTTCTCTGCATCAACCATGCCCCCGAAATCCTCCATAACTACTCTCTGGGTTACCTGAGAAAGAAGTGAGTAAGACTTTTTAAGCGCTGTTTCAAGTTGTTTGTTCTGAATGTTGTTAAGAACTGTCGGCAACGTCATAGCAGCCACTACACCGATAATCCCAAGGGTAATCAGCACTTCGGCTAATGTGAAACCGGATTTTCGGGAGGGCGCCGTGTGAGCGATAGCGAACCCAGCCCGTAAGGTGTCGGGAAACCACGCTTTTCCGACATCCCGAATAATCCGGATGACGGATTTTCGGCGGGTGAAGCGTGAAGGGGGTGTGGTTTCCTTCAAAACCCTCCGGTGCTGCGCACCACCTCCCTTAGGAAGGGAGGCTCTTACATCATCCCCTTTTGTAAAGCGGATTTGCACTCTATCGAACAAAACAATCCGGTGAATTGGTTTGTGAGAGGGGATGAAGTGAGCGAAGCGAACAAATCCGGGTTGCGAGGAAATTGAGCGGTGTTGAACCGTAGGCTCATAAGCTAAACTTTCCGAGCGTGGAGCAAATCCAAGACAGGGTGGCAAGGGGAATTTTCTCTTAATCAACTGCCCCCAAAATGCACGCCAACTAAAGGCTTCACCCTCTTCGATTGCCTGTATCCCTTGCTCTGTGCCGGTTAAGGAGCTTAAACTACTTGCCCCCCCCCCCCGCAAATCCTTGCTATACTTGACTTTTCCATTGTTTAATCTCCTTTGCTTTATTTTTTTTATTACTT